>NZ_BAKI01000040.1 GCF_000583655.1 Lentilactobacillus farraginis DSM 18382 = JCM 14108 | reverse complement strand
TTTTTATCATGCAATCGGTTGTTTTTATCTGGGAGCTTTCAAATGTTGATAAATCAATGCTATACTTATAGCATAATGACGGGTAATGAGGGAAAAATTTTATGAAATTTTTATTAGCGATTTGTTTTTACGTGTTACAGCCCATCTTGTGGGTTGGGATTATTCGTGCTTTCTTGATACATACAAATCGGGTGAAAAGGGAACGGCAGATTTTCAATTCTGCCATTTATGAAGAATTTTACGAAGGTCGTCACTTTATTAGAAGTGGGTTGATTATGGGCATCATCTTTTCACTTGTTTGTGGGTTTTTGGTGACGGTTAGCGGCCAATGGCTGTTGATCTATGAAGGACTGTGCTTAATTGGGGTGATGCTTGTTCCCTGGCAGATCTTAGGTGTAACCGCGGCAGGGCTTGCCGGCATCATCGCCTTGTTAATACCTAAATCTTTTCCGGGTCAGCCGATGACTGGTTGGTCGTCAAAGCTTGGGCTGACGAATCAGCCGACTGCCTCAGTTAATTATTTATTGGTATTGGTTTTGATTATCTTTATGACCGGCTTGTTTATTAGAGCAAATGGTGGTCGATTTGATTCACCGGCAATTTCTAGAAACAAGCGGAATAACAAAGTGGCGGTTTACCCGTTTAACGAGTTGACGATTATGCCGTTTTTGATGTTGCTGCCGGGAGATTGGTTTAAATCCGGCTTCAGCTTTATACCGCTATTTCAACTTAATGGTCATTCGTTTGCGGTTTTACTGGTTCCGGTTCTAATTGGCCTGAAACTGACGGTTCGTAAAAGTAACCCGCGAGAATTCTTTAAAAATTTGGGCAAATTAATGTTGGTTGTAGCCGGAATTGGTGTTTTAATGGTTGTTGGCGTAATGATTAACCATGCCTTGGCGTTACCGGCAATGCTATGTTTAATGATTTGCTATTATGGTGTTGTCGTGATTACCAAGCGTCGGGATTTAAAGCAATCGTTTGAATACAGTGAGGTGATGGATGGTATTCGAGTAATTGGCATTCGGCCGGGTACGCCGGCAGCAAAAATGAATTTATCGGTTGGTGATGTTATTTTGACGGTTAACGACATTCAGGTTACCAATGAAGACCAATTCTATCGGGCATTATCAACCAGCCCAACTTACTGCCGCTTTAAAGTTCGTGATCGCAATGATCAGCTTAAAATGACAGAATCAGCAATTTTTAAGAATTCACCCCATGAAATTGGGGTTAAAACGTATTCCCAATCTATTAAGTAAGCAACCAAGTAGGAGGAACTTCCGTTGAAAAAAGTATTAGTGGTTGATGACGAACCGGCAATCGTGACGTTACTTGAATATAATTTAAAACAGGCAAACTTTGACGTTCAAAGTGCAACCAACGGTGCTGACGCGTTATCGATGATTGAAAGCAATCATTATGATATTGTTTTGCTTGATTTGATGTTACCGGAAATGAGCGGTGAAGAAGTTTTAAAAAGAATCCGAATGGATCGAAACGATACGCCGGTGATTGTATTGACCGCCAAAGATACCGAGTTTGATAAGGTTTTCGGTCTGGAGATGGGCGCCGACGACTATGTTCCAAAGCCGTTTAGCCTCGAGAAGTAATTGCGCGAATCAATGCGGTTTTGAGAAGGTATGAAAAAAACGACACGCCAAATCAGACGGCACCAGTACCGGGAAAAAATGGTGATATTGAAACGACTGGTCCTTTCACCATTGATCATAAGCAGTATAAAGTGAGCGTTAGTGGTCGAAACTTGAAGTTAACGCCAAAGGAATTCGAATTAATGCAGTATCTGGTTGGTCATGAAAATCAGGTTTTAAGTCGCGATCAACTGCTTCAGGGGGTCTGGGGGTTTGATTACTCCGGTCAGAGTCGCATGGTTGATATTCAAATTGCCCATTTGCGGGAAAAGATTGAACCGGATCCTAAGACTCCGAAATACTTAAAGACCATTCGCGGTTTTGGCTACGAATTTTCGACAGGGGATGATGACGCTGAGTAAAGCGTATCAACAAATATTAATTATTTTAGGCATGAGCATCGCTACAACGGCAATGCTCTTTTATGGTTTTACAAAAGATAATCAGGAAGTTGAATTCTTTGCCCTAATTTTTTTGTTTCTGTTAACGTTGATTATTATAAATGCAACGTTAGCTTTTCGAAAAAATGAAAAGATTCGCAAGCAGCTCGAATACATGACAAAAAGCATCGTTGCCCACCAGCCGGTTGCCCCGTTGTTTGTTAGACCGGGAAATCCATATAAACAAATTGCCGATCAATTAACGGAATTGCAGTCCAGACAACAGGATGAAAGCAAGACGATTAAAAATAGTAATACAGAGTTGGTCACGATTCTCTCCAGTTTGCCTGTAGGAATTATGGTTATTGATTCCAGTCAGGATGTTATTTTTGCCAATCATCGGATGGCCAAAATGCTTCAACGATCTATTATGCCCCAACCGCATGCGTATTCTCAGGATATTAGAAATTACCAATTGTTATCGTTAATTGAGCGGGTTTTTGACGATCATGAATCGCAACATGCGGAGGTCAGAAGTGTCGGCGAGACACCAGCTACTTGGGACACAAGTGTTATTTATAATCAGTTGGATAATAATTTTCATGTTTCCGTCATTATGTATGATATTTCAGATATTATTAATGTTAAGCAAATGCAAATTGACTTTCTGCGAAATGCCAGCCATGAGTTAAAGACGCCGGTGACGGCAATCTCTGGGTTTGCTAAAACATTGCTGGGCGGTGCGATGGATGATCGGAAAACGTTAGTGGAATTTTTAAAAATTATCGATCAGCAAAGCACACAGCTAACTTCGCTAATTCAGGACGTTTTAACAATTTCCCATATTCAAAATGAGACTTCTCAGCACGCTGAGACACTTAACTTAAGAAGCTTTGTAGCTGAACGATTACAGGGGTACTTGTCGATGGCAAAATTACACGATGTGACGCTTAAAAACGAAATTCCCGAATCAGCAACCATTACGGTGGATTCCAAGACGCTGCTTCGAATTTTGCAGAATTTAGTTAGCAATGCGATTAAGTATAATCGTCCGGTGGCCAGGTCACTGTTAAGTATTCGGTAAATGACAGTTTTTGGCAGCTACATGTCTCGGATACCGGGATTGGCATTGCTCAAAAAGATATTTCACGGCTATTCGAAAGATTTTACCGAGTAGATGATTCCCGGACAAAACAAAAAGTCAGCGGAACAGGTCTGGGATTGGCGATTGTTAAAGAACTGGTTGATTCAATAGGTGGGGCCATCCACGTGAAAAGTCAGCGTGGCGTTGGCTCTACATTCACGGTTGAATTTCCAATCACGGATAATACTTAAAGGCTGTCTCATTTAACGATCCATTTTGATAAAAGATTAGCACTAGTTGGCATTCATCATTTAGTCTAATCTTTTTATTATCGGTAAATTTGATTAACCCGGTAAATAAAATAGCTCATGCTGAATTTACATAACTTTTACATTTAAAATATCAAATTTTTACATCGGTTTAATACAATTAATAGTGGAGATTTGAGGAGGAAATGCGAATGCGGAAACGAACAATGATCAAATGGTTACTGGTTGTGGTGGTTATGTTAGCTGGCGTTGGTTCATATGTAACCCGCAGCAAACAGGCAACCAATCAGCAATCAATTACAGCGGTTGGATCAACTGCTTTGCAACCATTGGTGGAAGCAGCAAGTGAACAATATTCTGCTTCACATAGCGGGATCTTTATCAACGTTCAGGGTGGTGGTTCCGGAACTGGCTTAAGTCAAATTGAATCTAACGCAGTCAAATGGGAAACTCAGACTTATTTGCCCAGGAAAAGGCGGGAATTAATCCTAAAAGATTAGTCGATCACAAAATAGCGGTGGTTGGTGTTGCACCGATCATTAATAAAGATGTTGGGATCCACCATTTGACGACTAGGCAGCTGATAGCTGTTTTTACGGGAAAAATTCGGAATTGGCGACAGGTGGGCGGACGAAATTTAGCGATTACGCTGATTAATCGGACTCAGGGAAGTGGCACCCGAATGACTTTTGAAAAATACGGCTTACGTGATCGTCAAAGCGCGGTTGCTCAAGAACAGGATTCTTCCGGCACGGTTCGCCAGATTGTCAGCTCAACCCCTGGTGCGGTCAGCTATGTTTCTTTTGGCTATATTAATAAAACGGTTCAACCTGTTTCAATTGACGGTGTTGCACCGACTGAAAATAACGTTAAAAGTAATCGGTGGAAAATCTGGTCTTATGAGCATATCTATACGAACGGTCAGCCAACCGGATTAACAAAGAAATTCCTTGATTACCTTCAGAATGATCATATTCAAAAAACACTTTTTAATAAACTGGGCTACATTTCAGTGAAAGATATGCAGTATCAGCGAACATGGCGTGGGAAACTTTCGAAGGGATCGGGGGTTGCGTAATGCAAAATCAGAAGTTGGCAAAACAATTATTTAAAAAATCAAAAACCGCTCGTTATGAACGCTTTGGCCGGTTATTATGTTTTTCAGCGTTGGTAATGATTATGGCAATTGTCATCGGGATTATCGTTTTTATCGCGACAAAAGGGATGTCCACCTTTTTAAAAGATCATATCAGTGTCCGGGACTTCTTTACCGGTACGCTGTGGAATCCAGGTACGAAAACGCCATCGGGCCACGCTGCGGTGGGCGCGTTGCCCATGATTGTCGGATCATTTTTAGTTACAATTCTAGCGGCAATTATTTCAACGCCGTTTGCAATCGGAACCGCGGTTTACATGACCGAAATTTCACCAAAACGGGGAGCTAAAATTCTTCAGCCGGTGACAGAATTATTGGTTGGGATTCCCTCGGTAGTTTACGGCTTTATCGGTTTGTCGGTAGTGGTCCCTTTTGTTCGAAACGTATTTGGCGGCAGTGGTTTTGGCATCCTTTCGGGGACTTTTGTTCTGTTCGTCATGATTTTACCAACGATTGTTTCAATGACAGTGGATTCTTTAAAATCGGTACCAACTTATTATCGTCAGGCCTCACAAGCACTGGGTGCCACCAAATGGCAGACTATCTGGAAGGTGGTCCTCAGAGCGGCAACTCCAGGTATTTTGACGGCAATTGTTTTTGGGATGGCCAGGGCTTTTGGAGAAGCCCTGGCAGTTCAAATGGTGATTGGAAATGCTTCACTAATGCCACATAACTTAATTTCGCCGGCGTCAACGTTAACGTCTGTATTAACTGCTGGAATGGGCAATACGGTCATGGGATCGTTGCAAAATGATGCGCTTTGGTCATTGGCCCTGGTTTTGTTGGTAATGTCATTGTTTTTCAACCTATTGGTCCATTTCATTGGTCGGAAGGGAGCATTTAGTAAATGAATCGTTCACAAAAACAGAGTCGATTTGCCATTGCTGTTCTTAAAGGGATCGCCGGGTTCGTTGTTCTAATTCTGGCATTTCTGATTGGTTACATTTTCATAACCGGACTGCCAAATATTAACTGGCGGTTTTTGACGGCACCGGCCAAAGCCTTTAGTTCCGGTGGCGGAATCGGTATTCAATTGTTTAATTCCTTTTATTTATTGATTTTGGCAATGCTGATTTCACTGCCGATTGCCTTGGGTGCTTCGATTTATTTAAATGAATATGCCAAAGACAACTGGTTTACGGCGATGATTCGAACATCCATTGAGATTCTGAGCTCGTTGCCGTCGGTTGTAGTTGGTCTGTTTGGTTTTCTTTTGTTCGTTGTTCACTATAAATTCGGCTTTTCCATTATTTCGGGTGCACTGACGCTGACCATATTTAACTTGCCATTACTAACCAGAAACATTGAAGAATCCTTGGCGACGGTTCCGGATGATCAGCGTCAAGGTGGCCTGGGATTGGGACTGTCAAAATACGAAACGATTATTCATATTGTCGTGCCGGCCGCGCTTCCCGGTATTATTAGTGGGATTATTCTCTGTTCCGGTCGGGTTTTTGGTGAAGCGGCTGCCTTGATTTATACAGCCGGCCAAAGTGCCCCAGCTTTAGATTTCGGCGATTGGAATCCGTTTAACATTGACAGTCCACTCAGCCCTTTAAGACCTGCAGAGACGTTGGCGGTCCATATTTGGAAGATTAACTCAGAAGGAATTATGCCTGACCTGACAAAAGTATCATCGGGGTCGGCAGCAGTGCTGGTTTTGGCAATTCTGATTTTTAACCTTTCTGCCCGTTATATTGGCCGCAAAGTGTTTGAAAAAATGACATCGATGGATTAGGAGATATTCACTATGCAACTTGACGCGAATAATCATGAACGATTTATTTACCATTTCGATCCTGAGGAAAATGATATTGAAATGGCAACCAAAAATTTGGAAATTTATTACGGTAAAAATTTAGCCATGCAAAATGCTGATATCCAATTTAAAAAGAATACGATTACGGCTTTAATTGGACCGTCCGGTTCTGGAAAGTCGACGTACTTACGCTCTCTAAATCGGATGAATGATGGTGTGGCAACCGTGAAGGGTCAAATTCTTTATGAGGGTGTTAATATTAATCAGCCCGGGATTGACGTTTATGAAGTTCGCCGCCGAATCGGCATGGTGTTTCAACGCCCCAATCCGTTTGCTAAATCGATTTATGATAATGTAACGTTTGCGCTCCAAAGAAGGGGCGTTCACGATAAAAAAATCTTGGATGAAGTGGTGGAAACGACCCTTAAACAGGCAGCAGTTTGGGACCAGGTCAAAGATAGTCTTCATAAGAGTGCTCAATCACTGTCCGGCGGCCAAGCCCAACGGGTATGTATTGCCAGAGCACTGGCTGTTAAACCGGATGTCCTGCTTTTGGATGAGCCTGCCAGTGCATTGGATCCGGTATCAACTTCGAAATTGGAACAAACACTTCGGGAATTGAAACCTAATTACACGATTATTATTGTCACCCACAACATGCAGCAGGCAGCCCGGTTGAGTGATTATACGGTTTTCTTTAATTTAGGGGAAGCCATTGAGTATAATAAAACTCGAAAGATTTTTACGCGGCCTAAGATTCAGTTGACTGATGACTATGTTTCCGGTAACTTTGGTTAGGAGGAAGTTTTATGACTGAACCGATTATTTCAGCAAACAATCTTGATTTATTTTATGGTGATTTTCAGGCGCTTCACGATATTCATTTAGACTTTAACCCTAATCAAATTTCTGCGTTAATTGGGCCATCGGGATGTGGAAAATCAACTTTTTTGCGGTGTTTAAACCGAATGAATGATATGATAGAGGGTGTCACAATTACAGGAACAGTAAAGTTCCATGATCAGAATATTTACGCCCCCCAAACAAACCTGGTTAATTTACGAAAAGAAATTGGGATGGTATTTCAACAACCCAATCCATTTCCATTTTCGGTTTACGATAATATCACTTATGGTTTGCGAATTGCCGGTGTTAAGGATAAGCAAAAACTTGACGAAACGGTTGAACGCAGCTTGAAACAGGCAGCTGTTTGGGACGAAGTGAAGGATCATTTGTATGATAATGCATTGTCATTTTCAGGTGGCCAGCAGCAGCGAATTTGTATTGCCCGGGTTTTGGCGGTTTCACCGGCTGTTATTTTAATGGATGAACCGACAAGTGCGCTTGACCCGATTTCCAGTGCCAATATCGAAAATACGCTGTTGGAATTAAAAAAGAACTATACAATTATAATTGTCACGCATAACCTTCAGCAAGCTTCCAGGATTTCTGACAAAACGGCTTTCTTTATGGAAGGAACTGTTATTGAATATGATGACACAACTAAAATGTTTGTTAATCCTGATAAAAAGCAGACGGAAGATTATGTGAGTGGGCGATTTGGATAGGGGATGACCTAATGGGAAAGGTTTTTGACGAAGAAATAGTAACCTTAAAGGCGGATTTTATGAAGCTGGGTGCAATGGTTGGCGAAGCAATTACCAGTGCGGGCCAGGCGTTCATTGATCATGATATTCATAAATCAGAGACGGTGATTACAAACGACCACGAAATCAATCATCTGCAAATTTATATTGAGAAACGCTCTTTTGAAATGATTGCACTGTATCAACCGGTAACTGGGAATTTGAGAGAAGTTGTCGGAATTTTAAAGGCCGTTACTGACTTGGAACGGGCTGGGGATCACGCGCGAAACATTGCTCGTTCAACCATTAGTATTAAAGGTCAGCCACGAATCTCATCCGTTGAGTCAATTATTGCATCAATGGCCAAAGATGTTAGTGAACAGTATGATGATGCCATTAGTTCTTATGGCGAGGCTGATCAGGATCGGGCCAAAGCGACTGCTAAAAAGTTTGATCAAATTGTTGAAAAACATTATAACGATATTGCAGCGCCAAGCTACCAGGCGATGGCCAAAGACCCGGAGATTGTCAATTCCGCGATCATGTATTTAAATGTTGCCAAGGATTTATCACGAATTAGCGATTATAGTACCAACATTTGTGAATGGACGATTTATTTGGCAACCGGTAAAATTATTGAATTAAATTAAAAAAGCTTATTTTTTTACGCGGCATACTTGATTGCGGCGCTTTTTTGATACGCTTAATTATAAGAGTCATTTTATAATGGAGGCTTATCTATGAACAATCAAAAAAGCTCTACAGATCATCAACGGATTGTTGGATTGCCGGTGTTCTTGGTGGTATTTCCCATTATTTTCAGTGGAATTCGACGCTTGTTCGAATCCTTTACATTGTTTTGATGTTGACGCCGGGAATTGGGTTGGTGTCAATTCTGGCTTATGTGGTAATGATTGCCATTTTACCTGCAGAAAATGCACCGGTTTCTTTCTTTAGTCAGTTGAAATCGAGTTATCAAAATCAGACAGCTTCTAAAAAATCCCGCAGAGTTATCCATGGTGTTGAGGAAGAAGATGTCAAGCACAATAAGAAAAGGGGCCAACCGTGAGATTTTTATCAACAGTATTGATTGATGCGTTGCTATTTATGGCAATCAGTGCCTTTTTCCCAAGTAGTTTGTATGTTGCGAATGTTGAGATGGCGGTAGTAGCTGCTTTTGTACTGGGGCTGCTGAATTGGTTGGTTAAACCAATTGTTTCATTGCTTTCTTTACCGATTAATCTATTGACGCTGGGACTATTTGGACTGGTTATTAATGGCGCCATGTTGGAATTGACTGCTAAGCTTGTTGGTTCGGGATTTCAATTTTCATCCTTTTGGTCGGCTATGCTGATTGCTATTTTAATGACGATTGTCAGCGCTATCATTGCCGCTCACTTCGATAAGTCAGATGAGTAAAAATGTTTGTTGCGTCGTTATTCTCTTAAAGACGGGACACATGGAAAAGTGATAAAATTAGAGTGATTATTTGAGGAGGGATGTTCTTGACTGAAAGTGTGAATGTTGCGGATTTAGTTACCAATACGCGCCTGGATGTTTACTATGGCAAAGAGTACTTGGCAACTAAGACGATTTCCACCAGTGATATTTCCAGGCCTGGGCTGGAATTAACCGGTTTTTTTAACTATTATCCGGCAAAACGGATTCAGTTACTCGGAATAACGGAGATTTCATATTCTAAAGGGATGACCCATGAAGATCTGCTGGACGTTATGAAAAAGATGTGTCAACCCCAAACGCCGGCATTTGTTGTGTCAACACAGCTGGATCCGCCTGAAGAATTGTTGGAGGCCGCTAAAGCCCAACACATTCCGGTTCTGGGATCAAAGCTGACAACTTCACGAATCTTAAGTAATATGACGAACTATCTGGAGGACAAACTTGCTGAAAGAAAGTCGCTTCATGGTGTGTTGGTTGATGTTTACGGTTTGGGAATTTTAATTACCGGTGACAGTGGGATTGGTAAAAGTGAAACGGCTTTGGAGCTGGTTAAGCGCGGTCATCGATTGATTGCCGATGACCGAGTGGAGGTCTATCAACAAGATGAACAGACGTTGGTTGGGACGGCACCGGCGATTTTAAGGCACCTGCTTGAAATTCGGGGCATTGGTATAATCGATGTGATGACGCTCTTTGGAACCGGGGCTGTTAGAAGCCAGACAAAAGTCGATTTGATTATCCACTTGGCTAACTATACAAAGGAAGCTAAATTTGACCGGTTGGGTAACGGTACGCAGGATGTTCATATTTTTGACGTTGACGTTCCCAAAATTACGATTCCGGTGAAAACCGGTCGAAATTTGGCAATTATTATTGAAGCTGCCGCAATGAACTTTCGGGCCCAGTCAATGGGTTATGATGCAACGGAGACCTTTGATCGTAATTTGAATAATTTAATCAAGGCCAATAGCCAAAATGACATAAAAGAAAAGGCCGAAGAGAAAAAAGTTGAGAAAAAGAATAAGAATCTGATTGG
Organism: Lentilactobacillus farraginis DSM 18382 = JCM 14108; assembly: GCF_000583655.1. Classification (GTDB taxonomy): domain Bacteria; phylum Bacillota; class Bacilli; order Lactobacillales; family Lactobacillaceae; genus Lentilactobacillus; species Lentilactobacillus farraginis. The sequence goes on along the minus strand of NZ_BAKI01000040.1, from coordinate 12,855 downwards.
GAAAGCACCAATAAAGCCTGATTCAGAAAAATAGGAGTGGCAAGTTTGTTTGGTTTTGAAAGTTTAGCCTTAAATCCAATTGCTTTTAATTTAGGGCCAATAGAAGTGCATTGGTACGGAATCATTATTGCCTGTGGTGTGATGTTGGCAGTTTATCTTGCTGTTAGGGAAGCGCCAAAGCGGGGAATAAAGCCTGATAACATTTATGATATGATTTTGTGGGCCTTACCGGTTGCTTTGATTTGTGCTCGATTGTATTATGTTGTGTTTCAGTGGTCGTATTATAAAGATAATCCCGGTCAAATTGTTCAAATTTGGGACGGGGGGATTGCCATCTACGGTTCGTTAATCGGGGCAATGATCGTTGTTATCTGGTTTTGCCGCCGGCGGTTTATTCCGGTCTGGTTAATGTTGGATGTCGCTGCGCCAACGGTTATTTTAGCCCAATCAATCGGTCGCTGGGGAAACTTCATGAATCAGGAAGCATTTGGTAAGGTGACATCGCTGACGTACCTGCAGGGCCTTCATCTGCCTCATTTTATCATCTCTCAGATGTATATCAGTGGTGCCTACCGGCAGCCAACCTTTTTGTATGAGTCAGTATGGAGTTTTTTGGGCTTCTTGGTGTTGATCACTTTGCGACATAATCCGAAACTCTTTAAGCAGGGGGAAGTTTTTCTGGGTTACGTCCTGTGGTATTCGTTTGGGCGTTTCTTCATTGAAGGGATGCGAACGGATAGTTTGATGTTGCTTAATTTGCGGGTGTCACAGATACTGTCAGTGATTTTATTTATTGGTGCCGTTGTTATGATTATTTATCGGCGGCGAAACGCAGTCAGTCCGTGGTATCTGGAAGGAAATACGTCAAACGTTAGTTTATAAATTATAGTAATGGTAAAGGAGAATCGGAATGACTAAAGAAATTGCAGTCCTTGGCGCTGGATCTTGGGGAAGTGTTTTAGCCGGGATTCTTGATGAAAATGGTTCAAACGTTAAACTGTGGTCATACAATAAGGATCAGGTTAAGGAACTTAACGAGCAGCACACGAATTCAAAATATATTAAAGATTACACTTTTTCAAAATCGATCAAAGCCACCAATGATTTGGGTGAGGCGATTGAAGACGTCGATTATATTTTATTTGTGGTGCCAACTCAGGTAACCAGATCAGTTGCACGTCAAGTTTCCGCCATTCTTAAAGAGCGTCATCAGTGGGTGAATATTATTCATGCCTCTAAAGGAATTGAAGAAAAAACCTACTCGCGGTTATCCCAAGTTTTGGCTCAGGAAATCGCACCGGAAAATCGCAAGTCAATTTCTGTCTTGTCCGGGCCCAGTCAAGCTGAGGACGTTGTTACCAAAGATATTACTTTGGTAACGGTTGCCAGTGATAATCAAAAGGCTGCTAAAGAAATTCAGAGCTTATTTATGAATCACTATTTTCGGGTTTACACCAGTGATGATGTCATTGGTGTTGAAATTGGCGCTGCTTTAAAGAATATTATCGCACTAGGTGCTGGTGCTCTGTATGGTCTGGGATATAAAGATAATGCCAAAGCGGCGCTAATAACTCGTGGCCTGGCAGAAATTTCGCGGCTGGGGACTTCGTTTGGCGCTAACCCACTTACCTTTATCGGTCTTTCCGGAGTTGGCGATTTGATCGTAACGGCCACCAGCTCTAATTCAAGAAACTGGCGGGCTGGTAACGAGTTGGGTCGCGGAGAATCATTGGACCAGGTAATCAAAAACATGGGCATGGTGATTGAAGGAATCGCGACAACCCGGGCTGCCTACCAACTTTCAAAACAGCGGGGAGTTGAAATGCCAATCACCAGCGCAATTTATCACGTTTTGTATGATGGTGCCGATATTAAAGAAACAATTAATCAGTTAATGACCCGTGAAGGTCGTTCCGAAATCGAATAGAAAGTACGAGGTGTTTAAATGAACCGAAAAGTAACCAAGGCGGTTATTCCTGCCGCTGGCCTAGGAACCCGTTTTTTGCCGGAAACCAAAGCGTTACCAAAAGAAATGCTGCCGATTGTGGACACACCAACTATTCAGTTTATTGTGGAAGAAGCCAAGAAGTCTGGTATTCGGGATATTGTAATTGTGATCGGCAAAGGCAAACGGTCAATTGAAGACCATTTTGATGCCAATCCGGAACTGGAGCAAAATCTTGAGGAACGTAACAAAACGAATATGCTGGAAGCAATCCGTAAAACCAATGATATGAATATTTACTTTATTCGCCAATCACACCCCCGCGGCTTGGGTGACGCGATTTATACTGCCCGTAGTTTTATCAGCAATGAACCGTTTGTGGTCATGTTGGGTGATGATGTCATGGAGGATAAGGTGCCATTAACCAAACAGCTAATGAATAGTTATCAGAAAACCGGTGCTTCAACTTTGGCAGTTAAACGGGTTGCCCATAAAGATATCTCCAAATATGGGGTTATCGCACCCTCAGAAGAGGTTGAGCCCGGCTTGTTCAACGTTAAAAAGTTTGTTGAAAAACCAGCGCCGGAAAAGGCACCAAGCGACTTGGCAATTATTGGTCGTTATCTGTTGACCCCTGAAATTTTTGGGATTTTGGAAAATGCCAAACCAGATGCCGGCGGTGAAATCCAGTTGACTTCGGCAATTGATACGTTAAACAAGACACAGCGGGTATTTGCACATGAATTTAAAGGTCGGCGATATGATACCGGAAATAAGTTGAGTTGGTTGAAGACCAACATTATTTTTGGTTTGCAGCATCCTGAAATTGCTAGTGGACTGCGGAGTTATCTCAAAGATCTTGGCCAGCAATTGCGTGATGAAGACCAACCACAGAAGAAGTAGAATCATTCTACTGGACAGGCTTATTTTTTCATAGTAAATTAGTAACAGTATTTGAGTGAACACAAGGAGGATCCAAATGGCTAAAAATTATGATGTTGTTGTGATTGGGGCGGGCCCCGGCGGTATGACGGCTGCGCTTTATGCATCCCGGGCAAATCTATCCGTTGCCATGATTGATCGTGGTATTTATGGCGGCCAAATGAATAATACCGCTGCAATTGAAAACTATCCCGGCTTTAAATCCATCATGGGTCCGGATCTCGCCCAGCAGATGTATGACAGTTCTGTTAACTTTGGTGCCGAATATGTATATGGTTCGGTTGAAGCCATTGAGGATAAGGGCGATATTAAAGTTATTAAGACCGACAGTGACGAAATTGAAGCTAAAGTTGTTATTATCGCAACCGGTTCTGAATATAAGAAACTCGGAATTCCCGGTGAGCATGAATATGGCGGCAAAGGGGTTTCCTACTGCGCAGTCTGCGATGGTGCGTTTTTCCGTAATAAACGCGTGGTAGTTGTCGGCGGTGGTGATTCCGCTATTGAAGAAGCGTCTTATTTAGCTGGAATTGTTGATCATGTAACGGTTATTCATCGTCGTGATCAGCTACGAGCTCAAAAAGTCCTTCAAGATCGGGCTTTTGCGAATGATAAAATTGATTTTGTTTGGAATTCAAACGTTACGGAAGTCCTTGGCGATGGCCAAAAAGTAACGGCTGTTAAGGTCGTTAATAACCAGACCAATGAAACTTCTGAAGTTGAGACTGCCGGTGTCTTCATTTATGTTGGTCTGTTACCAATGACGACACCGTTTGCGGACTTGGGGATTACGGATGCTGATGGCTGGATTAAGACGGATGATCATATGGCCACTGCCATTCCGGGAATCTACGCAATTGGCGACGTTCGCCAAAAGGATTTGCGTCAGATTGCAACGGCGGTCGGTGAAGGTGGCATTGCCGGTCAACAAGCTTTTAAGTATGTTGAAGCACTTAGTTCGAAAGGCCAGACCGAGGTTTCACATTAAGATAACGTTTCATTTTGAATAACGTAGTAAAGAGATTGCTTGATATAAGCTGAAAGGAGGTCGGGAGTTTATTCTCGACCTTCTTTTGTATGGAGAAAATATTGAAACAGGGGGCGATGCATAATGGGCATGCATCAGTATTTGGAAAGTTTGGCAGAATTGGAATTGATTAATCGGGCACCGGGATATTTTAAGTTTGAGCAGCATTCGGTAGCTGCCCATTCATTTAAAGTAACCGAAATTGCCCAATTTTTAGGTGATGTTGAGGAAAATGCCGGTGAAACGGTTGATTGGCGGCTATTATACGAAAAAGCACTTAATCATGATTATACTGAGCGGTTCATTGGTGATATTAAAACACCGGTCAAGTATGCGACGCCGGTATTAAGAACAATGTTGGCTGATGTTGATGATAAATTAACTGAAAATTTTATTCAAAATGAAATTCCTTCAGAATTCCAAGATGCATATCGGCGAAGGCTTTCGGAAGGAAAAGATGATACGCTGGAGGGTCGAATCTTGGCGGTGGCCGATAAAGTTGATCTGCTTTATGAATCTTTTGGTGAAATTCAAAAAGGCAATCCTGAAGAAGTTTATCCGGAGATGTATAAGGAAAGCTTATCGACAATGCTGCAGTATCGAGATATGCACTGTGTTCAGTATGTTATCTCAAAAGTTATCCCGGAAATGCTTGCTGAAAACTTTACAACGCAGGAAAAACTGCGTAAATTAACTCGAAGAGTACTAAAAAGTGAAATTTCCGGTAAATAATGGTTTTCGAAAGTATGTTCGTATGTTAGAATGGTTGGTGAAAGAAAAATATTGATAATCAACGGCAATTTAAAATTGCGGTGATTTGGTTTAACGATGTGTGTAAAGGGCGGGCGTTAATTTGAATTGGTCCGTCTTTTTGATTCTTGTCATTATTCCGAAGTTCAGTCAGGGGGAATTCGATTGATTGAAAGAGAAAATAACCATCGGTTTGATTTGGTATCAAACTATCAGCCGACCGGTGATCAGCCACAGGCGATTAAAAAATTGGTTGGCGGCGTTGAATCAGGCAAAAAGGCTCAGATCTTGTTGGGGGCTACCGGGACCGGGAAAACCTTTACCATTTCCAATGTCATTGCCCAAGTCAACAAGCCAACGCTCGTCTTGTCCCACAATAAAACGTTGGCTGGTCAATTATATGGTGAGTTTAAGGAATTTTTCCCGCATAACGCGGTTGAATATTTTGTCAGTTATTATGATTATTACCAACCCGAAGCATATGTTCCGTCAAGTGACACGTATATCGAAAAAGATTCATCTATTAATGATGAAATCGATCAGCTGCGCCATTCAGCTACCAGTTCATTGTTGGAAAGAAATGACGTCATCGTGGTTGCCTCGGTTTCGTCAATCTTTGGTTTAGGTGATCCAACCGAATATCGAAACCATGTTGTTTCGTTGCGGGTTGGTCAAAATATCGAAAGAGATCATTTTCTGCGCCAGTTAGTTGATATTCAGTATGATCGAAACGATATTGATTTTCAGCGGGGGCGCTTTCGGGTTCACGGTGACGTTGTCGAAGTCTTTCCGGCTTCTTGGGATGAACACGCTTTTCGAATTGAATTTTTCGGTGATGAAATTGACCGGATCAGAGAGGTTGATACGCTGACCGGTGAAGTGATTGGCGACCGCGAACATATTGCCATCTTTCCGGCAACCCACTTTTTGACAAATGATGATGTTATGAAACTGGCACTGCCTGAGATTAAACAGGAGATGGAGACGCAGGTTGCCAAGTTTGAAAAGGAAGGCAAGCTATTGGAAGCCCAGCGGTTAAAACAGCGGACCACTTATGACATTGAGATGATGCGTGAAATGGGCTATACCAGTGGAATTGAAAACTATTCACGGTTTATGGATCGCAGAAAGCCGGGCCAGCCACCGTTTACGCTGCTTGACTTTTTCCCGGATGATTATTTGTTGGTTGTGGACGAGTCTCACCAGACCATGCCACAGATTCGAGGGATGTATAACGGCGATAAAGCGCGAAAAGAACAGCTTGTCAAATATGGTTTTCGACTTCCCAGCGCGTTGGATAATCGGCCCTTGAGATTACCGGAATTCGAAAAACGGGTTCACCAGGTAATCTATATGTCAGCAACACCGGGCCCGTATGAAATGGATCAAACCAAAGACGTTGTGCAGCAGATTATTCGACCGACCGGGTTGCTTGACCCGACAGTTGAAGTTCGGCCGATTATGGGCCAAATGGATGATTTGGTAGGTGAGATTAATAAGCGGATTGATAAACACGAACGGGTCTTTGTGACGACCTTGACCAAAAAAATGGCCGAGGATTTGACAGATTATTTAAAAGACTTGGGAATTAAAGTGAAATATCTTCATTCGGATATCAAGACTTTGGAACGGACGCAAATCATTCGGGATCTCAGGTTGGGTAAGTTCGATGTTCTTGTCGGCATTAACCTTTTGCGTGAGGGGATTGACGTTCCCGAAGTTTCCCTGGTAGCCATTTTGGACGCGGACAAGGAAGGCTTCCTGCGTAACGAACGATCGCTTATTCAAACCATCGGCCGGGCTTCACGAAATGAACACGGCGCGGTGATCATGTACGCGGATACAATCACGGATTCAATGAAGGCTGCCATCGATGAGACAGCTCGCCGTCGGTCAATTCAAATTAAATATAACAAAGAACATGGCATTACACCAAAGACCATTATTAAACCGATTCGTGACGCAATTTCGATTACTAAAACAGGTGATGATACAGGCAAAAAGGATGATTTTGTTGAAAGTGATTTTGAACAGATGAGTTCAAAAGAGCAAAAAGACATGCTGGCCCGATTAACGAATGAAATGCGGGAAGCCGCCAAAAAGCTTGATTTTGAACAGGCCGCAACGTTACGTGATACGATTATGGAGTTAAAGGCACAAATTAGCTAAAGGAGAAAAAATTTGGTGAACGATAAGATTATAATTCGTGGCGCTCGAGCGCATAATTTAAAGAACGTTAACGTAACGATTCCTAAGAATAAGTTGGTGGTCATGACCGGTTTATCAGGATCGGGTAAAAGTTCGCTGGCTTTTGATACGCTGTATGCGGAAGGGCAACGTCGTTACGTTGAGAGCTTGTCCTCTTATGCCCGTCAGTTTCTCGGTCAAATGGACAAACCGGATGTGGATTCAATTGAAGGCTTAAGCCCGGCAATTTCAATTGACCAAAAGACAACTTCAAAAAATCCCCGCTCAACAGTCGGTACGGTTACTGAAATTAATGACTATTTCCGATTACTGTGGGCGAGGTGGGGACGCCAATTTGTCCAAACGATGGCACGGTGATTACCAGTCAATCGGTTGATCAAATGATTGCCCAAATTATGCAGCTGCCCGAGCGAACCAAGATGCAGATTTTTTCACCAATTGTTCGCGGCCGAAAGGGCCAACACAAAAAGGTGTTTGACAAAATTAAGCGAGAAGGTTTTGTCCGGGTACAAGTCGATGGCGAGATTCGGGATGTTGATGATCCAATTGATTTGGATAAAAATAAAAAACACGATATTAACATTGTGATCGACCGAATCGTTGTTAAAGACGGCATTAATAATCGATTGTCGGACTCACTGGAAGCAGCTTTGCGGTTAAGTGGCGGGTACGCGATCGCTGACTTTTTGGGGCAACGGGATCAGATGATTTTTTCTGAACACTACGCCTGTCCGATTTGTGGATTTACCGTTGGTGAATTAGAACCCCGCCTGTTTTCGTTTAATTCACCAATCGGTGCCTGCCCGGACTGTGACGGACTGGGAATGAAGCTGGAAGTTGATGTTGATCTGGTGGTTCCGGATAAGCGCAAAACGTTGAATGAGGGCGCGCTGGCACCTTGGAATCCCAGTGGTTCCAAATGGTATCCCAACATGTTGGCTCAGGTCTGCAAGGCTGAAGGCATCGATATGGACACACCCTTTAATAAATTATCGAAAAAACAGCGGGATTTTGTTCTTTATGGCTCTAAGACTAAAACATTTCATTTTAAATTGGAAAGTGATTTCGGTGGTATTCGAGATGTTAATGGTCCCTTCGAAGGCGTTATTAACAATGTTAACCGGCGATATCACAATACCAGTAGTGACTTTACCAGAAATAATTTAAGCAGTTATATGACGGAATTGACCTGCCAGACATGTCACGGATATCGACTGAATCGAAAAGCCTTGGCGGTTAAAGTCGGTCAAAAAAATATTGCCGAAGTTTCAGCTTGGGACGTTTCTGCCGAACTCGATTTTTTCAAGGAGCTTCAATTTGGCGAACAGGATACCATGATTGCCAAGCCGATTATTAAGGAAATTATTGATCGCTTAACGTTCTTGCGAAATGTGGGTTTGGATTATTTGACGCTTTCCCGGTCCGCACGGACGCTCTCGGGTGGTGAAGCGCAACGAATCCGGTTGGCAACCCAGATTGGTTCTAATCTTTCAGGGGTGCTGTATATTCTGGACGAACCATCAATTGGTTTACATCAGCGTGATAATGACCGATTGATTGCATCACTGAAAAAGATGCGGGACCTTGGCAACACATTGATTGTGGTTGAGCATGATGAAGATACGATGCGCGCAGCGGATTATATGGTTGATATTGGGCCGGGTGCCGGTCGGGATGGCGGTAAGGTAATGGCAGTCGGAACCCCGGCTCAAATTGCGGCATCTCCGCAATCAATTACCGGTCAATACTTGGCTGGCAAACGCTTCATTCCGGTGCCGATGAAAAGGCGGCCGGGCAATGGTAAAAAGATTCGGATTACCGGTGCGGCTCAAAACAATTTAAAAGATATTACAGTTGATTTTCCCTTGGGCGAGTTTATTGTGGTAACCGGTGTATCCGGTTCCGGTAAGTCGACTTTGGTGAATGATATTTTGAAAAAAGCACTCGCCCAAAAGCTGAATCATAATTCTGAGCGGCCGGGTAAATATAAATCAATTTCGGGATATAAGAATATCGAAAAAATTGTGAATATTGATCAGACGCCAATTGGTCGAACACCGCGGAGTAACCCGGCGACTTATACAGGCGTTTTTGACGACATTCGGGATTTGTTTGCCAATACCAATGACGCCAAGTTGCGTGGTTTTAAAAAGGGCCGCTTCAGCTTTAACGTCAAGGGTGGTCGATGTGAAACCTGCCACGGCGATGGGATTCTAAAGATCGAGATGAATTTTCTGCCGGATGTTTACGTCCCCTGCGAAGTTTGTCATGGCAAACGGTACAACGCTGAAACGCTGGAAGTTGAATACAAAGGAAAAAACATTGCCGATGTTTTGAATATGACTGTTGAAGAAGCGCTGGATTTCTTTAGTGCCATTCCAAAGATTACCCGTAAACTGCAGACAATTAAGGATGTTGGCTTGGGCTACGTTTCGCTTGGCCAGCCGGCGACAACACTTTCAGGTGGGGAAGCGCAGCGAATGAAGTTGGCTTCCGAATTATACAAGAAAGCCAATGGTAAGAACTTCTATATTCTGGATGAACCGACAACCGGGCTTCACAGCGAGGACATTCGAAAATTGCTGGGGGTTCTTCAACAATTGGTTGATCAGGGGAATACAGTTCTCATTATTGAGCATAATTTGGACGTTGTGAAGAACGCCGATTACCTGATTGATTTAGGACCTGAAGGCGGTGACGGCGGTGGCCGGATCGTGGCTACCGGAACACCGGAACACGTTGCTGAGGTCAAAGAAAGTTATACCGGTCAATACCTCAAACCGGTCCTGGAGCGGGATAAACGATTGACAGCGGCAGCTGAGGCTAAATCGACTGTCAAGGTTCGTACAAAATAGTTTAAACGTTTCTATTCGTTAATAATCGTAATCACATAATGGGGCTGAACAAAATTATTTTTGTCTCAGTCCCGTGTACATAATATCGCGGCAAGCTAAATCGACCGGAAAAACCGGTGGTAAAAAATTTAACGCTTAAAATGATACGCCCGGTATGTTATACTCAAATGAGTTTGTTATACGAAAGGACACCAGTAACATGGCTATGAATAATCAGTTCGTCATTATTACGGGAATGAGTGGCGCCGGAAAAACGGTGGCGATGCAAAGTTTTGAAGATCTCGGCTATTTTTGTGTTGATAACATGCCGCCGACACTTTTACCGCGATTCAAAGAATTAATCAGGATGGAGCGGGACATCAATAAAATTGCCCTCGTGATCGATCTTCGTTCACAGGTTTTTTATGATGAAATTATCGGCATGTTTGATGATTTGAAAAAAGATGACGATGTTGACATTATTTTTCTCGATGCCTCTGATGCAAAGCTGGTTTCGCGTTATAAGGAAACCCGGCGGGCACATCCCTTAGCCAGAAACGGCCGCGTTATTGATGGGATTCAGAAGGAACGCGAATTACTGGCAAATGTTAAAAAGGCGGCTGATCTGGTTGTCGATACCACTAATATGTCACCTCGTCGGCTTCGTGAAGAAGTTTTTCACAACTTTGAATCTACCGATACGACTCACACCTTTCACGTTGAAGTGATGTCATTTGGTTTTAAGTATGGGTTACCGCTGGACGCCGATATTGTCATGGATGTCCGCTTTTTACCCAACCCGTATTACGATCCCAATATGCGGTTTAAAACGGGGCTTGATGAGTCGGTAGCGGCGTACGTGATGCATTCGCAAGGCGCCCGGCCATTTTATAATAAACTATTGGATATTCTAAAATTTACACTGCCTGGTTATGAAAAAGAAGGCAAGGCAAGTTTGACGATTGCAATTGGCTGCACAGGCGGCCAGCATCGCTCAGTTGCCATTGCGCAGCAGCTTGGCAATGACTTGCAAAAACAGTACCCCAAATATCCGGTCAATATTACCCATCGGGATATTGAACGTCATAAGGGGAAGGGGGAGAACTAAATGATTGATGCATTACACACGCACCAGCCGAAGATTGTGGTTATCGGTGGCGGAACCGGCTTACCGGTTATTTTAAAGAACTTAAAAAACCGGCACGTTGATATTACTGCTGTCGTAACAGTGGCTGATGACGGCGGTTCATCCGGTATCTTAAGGGACTACATCAACGTCGTACCGCCTGGCGATATTCGAAACGTCATGGTAGCCCTTTCTGATTTACCGAAATTAGAGCTGGACTTGTTTCAATATCGTTTTAAAAGCAGCGACCAGTTCTTTGCGGGTCATGCAATTGGCAATTTAATTATCGCAGCATTGTCCGAAAAAAGAGGCGGTATTTTTGACGCGGTTCAAATTTTAAGTAAAATGATGAAAATTGACGGCCATATTTATCCGGCAGCCAATGAGCCGCTTGAATTAAACGCCGAATTTAGTGATGGCAGCCATATGAGCGGTGAGTCGGAAATAACGGCGGCTGGTAAACTGATTAAACGCGTTTGGGTTGAAACCAACGATGATTCACATAAACCGGAGGCTGTTCATCAGGTGATTGACGCGATTATGGATGCCGACCAGATTGTGTTGGGACCGGGAAGTTTATTTACCAGTATTCTTCCTAACTTGATGATTGAAAATGTTGGTCAGGCACTAAAAAAGACAACGGCCGATATTGTTTATATTTGCAATATTATGACGCAAAAGGGCGAGACCGAAAACTTTACGGAAGCTGATCATGTCCGGGTGTTAAACCGACATTTGGGAACCAATTTTATTAATACAGTCTTGGTTAACATGAAAGAAGTTCCTTCCGAATACATTGATTACAAAAAGTGGAACGAAATTTCGCAGCCGGTCAAACATGACTTTGCCGGTCTGCGGGCAATGGGCTGCCGGGTAATTTCGGCCGACTTTTTGGAGCTTAAAGATCGGGGCGCCTTTCATAATGGCCAGGAAGTCGCTGATGAGTTACTGAATCTGATTGGTCGATCGCTTGATGAAGAAGAATAGGAGTGATGCCAGTGTCATACGCGAGTGAAGTTAAAAAGGAACTGACATCGTTAACGGTTCACCGGGATAACGCAAAGGCTGAGTTAATGGCCTTAATCCGGATCAATGGTGCGCTATCGATTGTTAATCACCATTTCGTATTGAATGTTTCATCGGAAAATCCGGCGATCGCGCGGCGAATGTATCAACTGCTTGCCAAATTTTACGGGATTACCGGTGAGTTGAGCGTTCGGCGAAAAATGAAGTTAAAGAAAAATAATTTGTATATTTTACGGGTTGAAAATAAAGCCACCGAGGTTTTAAACGATTTGGGAATTTTTGACGGGGTTCAAATTGTTGAACGGGTGCCCCAAAAATTGTTGAAAAATGATGCTCAAATTCGGTCCTACTTAAGAGGCGCTTTTTTAGCGAGCGGTTCGGTTAACAATCCGGAGACATCGCGTTATCATTTAGAAATTTACTCATTATATGAAAATCATAATGACATGATTGCCGAAATGATGAACAAGTATCATCTAAAAGCGCGAACAACCCAACGGCGCAGTGGTTATATTACTTATTTGAAGGAAGCTGAGAAGATCGCTGATTTTCTGCAGCTGATTGGTGCGACGAGTTCGATGCTGAAATTTGAAGATATCCGAATTGTCCGGGATATGAGAAATTCGGTTAATCGACTGGTAAATTGTGAAAATGCCAATTTAAATAAGGTAGCCAACGCTGCCAGTAAACAAATTGAAAATATTAAGTTGATTGATGAAAGTATCGGCTTAAACAAATTAGCACCCAAATTAGCACAAGTGGCCCGGGCCCGTTTGAAACATCCTGAGGTCAGTTTGAAAGAACTTGGTGAATTGGTTGAGGGCGGACCAATTTCCAAATCCGGGGTTAATCACCGGTTAAGAAAAATCAATGAATTTGCCAGCAAACTGGCTGAAGGCAAGATTGCCTAGTGGCGAGTTTGGGCTCAAAAAAGCAGAGTGAGACAAAGGGCGGTTAACTTCCAGAGCGTAAGCGAAAACGTACGCTGGAAGTTAAG
>NZ_BAKI01000041.1 GCF_000583655.1 Lentilactobacillus farraginis DSM 18382 = JCM 14108 | reverse complement strand
ATAAAATTGATTTAATGTCTAATACGCGCTGCTGATCAATGGCAGTAAGCTGTCAGCATAATGGATAACCGTAAAGGTACCGATGGTGATAAATGGGACGAAAGGAATTCGGTTATCGGTGGGCCATGGGGCTACGATTAAGTACAAAAGGGCGCTGACACAGGCAAAGCAGCAAATCCAGAGAAGATGAGGCATCGATAATCCTACCCAGAGGCAGAAGAAAATATCGATATCACCATTGCCAACAAAATTTGGTGGTGATTCAGCCATAAGCAGGATTTGTAGAGACCAATTGCCAACAATAATTGGAGCAGCGAGTGGTGGGTGGTGATTAAACAGACACCAAATAAAAAAATAATGCCGCCGACGGGTATTTGCTTGCGTTTGAGGTCAAAAAGGCTAAGATATATCAATACAAGGACTATTAGGATTATTGACGGCTGAACCGCGGGCAATGGTGTTGTGGCAAGGCCAATTCCTACCAATAATTCCAATACCGGTGAGCAAAATGGAATTTTATAATTGCAGTAATAACACTTTCCTTTAAGTGCCAAATAGCTAATAATTGGTATTAATTGCAGCGGGTTAAGTTGATGGTGACACTGGTCACAGTGGGAGCGCGGCATGATGATTGATTCGTACCGCAATTGCCGTTCGACTATTAAGTTTAGAAACGATCCCAGACTTGCGCCCAGAAAAAATTGTAAAAGTATTAACATGTTTTTTTACCTCTCTAAAATATTAAATACGAAAAAATAAAATCAATCTTTTTTTATCGAATGATTGACACAATTTGTAAGTCATGATAAATTAGACAAGGTGCTTTTTGTGACAGATTCCTGAAATCTCAGACATGCTGACTGTTCAAGACAAAAAGTGTTTGGCGGAACACATTTCTTTTTACATAAAAAAGAACCGCCTGGATGTGTGGACTTAGAACAAAATACGAAAGGAGTACTTTTAGATGCCTACAATTAACCAATTGGTCCGTAAAGGACGTCATTCTAGAAGTTCAAAATCAAAGTCACCAGCTTTAAACTATGCGTACAACAGTTACAAGAAGAAGCAGGTTGTTGTTCCTGCTCCGCAAAAGCGGGGCGTTGCAACCCGTGTTGGTACCATGACACCAAAGAAGCCAAACTCGGCTTTACGTAAATATGCCCGTGTTCGTTTATCCAACTTAATCGAAGTAACGGCATACATTCCTGGTATTGGTCACAACCTTCAGGAGCATAGTGTGGTATTAATTCGTGGTGGTCGTGTTAAGGATTTACCTGGTGTTCGTTATCACGTTATTCGTGGTGCTCTTGATACAGCCGGTGTTACCGATCGTCGTCAAGGTCGTTCTAAATACGGTACTAAGAAGCCCAAAGAATAATTAAAACTGTAAAATCTTAATTTTCGTTTTTAGAAAAATGAGGAGGATAACGAAATGCCTAGAAAAGGAAATGTTCAAAAACGGGAAGTACTTCCTGATCCTATGTACAATTCAAAATTAGTTACTCGTTTAATTAACCGTTTAATGTTGGACGGTAAGCGGGGAACTGCATCAGAAATCTTATATGGTGCTTTTGATCTTATTAAAGAAGAAACCGGCAATGAGCCAGTTGACGTATTTGAAGAAGCAATGAAGAACGTTATGCCGGTCCTTGAAGTTAAGGCTCGCCGGGTTGGTGGTTCTAACTACCAAGTTCCAATCGAAGTTCGACCTGATCGTCGAACAACCTTGGGATTACGTTGGCTTGTCAACTACGCTCGTTTGCGTGGTGAGCACACGATGACTGAGCGTCTGGCACGTGAAATTATGGATGCTGCCAATAATACTGGTGCAGCTGTTAAGAAGCGTGAAGACACCCACAGAATGGCTGAAGCCAACCGTGCGTTTGCTCATTATCGTTGGTAATATAATATTTGTTTTAAGCTTCAATTAAAAAGTGGCTGACAGCCACTTTTTATGCGAATTGGAAGGAGTAACACAATGGCTAACAAACGAGAATTTCCGCTAGAAAAAACTCGTAATATCGGAATTATGGCCCATATCGATGCTGGTAAGACAACGACTACTGAACGGATTTTGTACTATACCGGTAAGATTCATAAAATTGGTGAAACCCATGATGGTGCTTCACAAATGGACTGGATGCCACAAGAGCAGGAACGTGGGATTACCATTACCTCAGCTGCAACTACTGCTCAGTGGAAAGATCACCGAATTAACATTATTGACACTCCGGGACACGTTGACTTCACTGTTGAAGTTGAGCGTTCTCTACGGGTTCTCGATGGTGCAATCGCTGTTCTTGATGCACAAGCCGGCGTTGAGCCTCAAACTGAAACTGTTTGGCGTCAAGCCTCCGATTACGATGTTCCGCGGATTGTTTTTGTTAACAAGATGGATAAAATCGGTGCTAACTTTGATTTTTCAGTTAAATCAATCGCAGATCGTTTGAATGCAAAACCACTCGCTATTCAAATGCCAATCGGTGCTGAAGATCAATTCGAAGGGGTTATCGACCTTGTCGAAATGAAAGCTGATCTTTACGATGAAGATAAGCTGGGTACTGAATGGGACACAGTTGATGTTCCGGACGAATACAAGGAAGAAGCAGATAAGCGACGCGAACAGTTGATTGAAACTGTAGCTGACGTTGATGATGATATTATGGATAAGTATCTTGAAGGTGAAGAGATTTCTACGCCTGAACTTAAAGCTGCAATCCGTAAAGCAACCTTGAACCTTGAACTTTTCCCTGTTTTGGCCGGTTCAGCATTTAAGAACAAAGGTGTTCAGATGTTAATGGATGCAACCATTGACTATTTGCCTTCACCGCTTGATGTTAAGCCATATAATGCAACAGATCCGAAACTGGGGATAAAGTTGAATTAAAGGCCAATGATGACGCAAGTTTCGCTGCTTTGGCATTTAAGGTGGCTACTGATCCATTTGTTGGCCGATTGACTTATATTCGAGTTTACTCAGGAACGCTTGAGTCCGGTTCATATATTTTAAACGCAACTAAAGACAAGCGTGAACGGGTTGGTCGTTTGCTTCAAATGCATTCTAATCACCGTCAGGAAATCCCTGAAGTGTTCTCTGGTGATATTGCAGCTGCCATTGGTTTGAAAAACACCACAACCGGTGATTCGTTAACCGATGTAAAGCGGCCGCTTCATCTTGAATCCATGGAATTCCCTGATCCGGTTATTCAAGTTGCTGTTGAGCCAAAAACCAAAGCTGACCAAGACAAGATGAACGTTGCCTTGCAAAAGCTTTCCGAAGAGGATCCAACTTTTAAAGCTGAGACTAATCCGGAAACCGGTGAAACGTTAATTGCCGGAATGGGTGAGTTGCATTTGGACATCATTATTGATCGAATGAGACGTGAGTTTAACGTTGATGCCAAAGTTGGTGCCCCACAAGTTTCATACCGTGAAGCCTTCACTAAAAAGACTTCAGCACAAGGGAAATTTGTTCGCCAGTCTGGTGGTAAAGGTCAATATGGTGATGTTTGGATTGAATTTGAACCAAACGAAGAAGGAAAAGGTTTCGAATTCGAAGATGCCATCGTTGGTGGGGTTGTGCCTCGTGAATTCATTCCAGCTGTTGAACAAGGCTTGAAAGAATCATTAGCAAATGGTGTTCTTGCCGGATACCCATTAGTTGATTTGAAAGCTAAGTTATACGATGGTAGTTATCACGAAGTCGATTCCAGTGAAGCCGCATTTAAGGTTGCCGCATCATTAGCACTTAGAAACGCTGCTAAGACTGCTGCTCCTGTTATCCTTGAACCAATCATGAAGGTTGATATTAACGTTCCTGAAGAGTACATGGGTGACATTATGGGACAAGTTACCGCTCGCCGTGGCCGTGTTGATGGTATGGAAACTCGTAGTGGTGCTGAAGTTATTCATTCATTTGTGCCTTTGGCTGAAATGTTTGGTTATGCAACGACACTTCGATCAGCTTCACAAGGTCGTGGTACTTTCACAATGACATTTGATCATTACGAACCAGTACCAAAGAGTATCCAAGAAGAAATCATTAAAAAGAACGGTGGCAACACCGGTAGCGATAAATAATTGATTTTTTAAGAGATTGGCAATTGCCAGTCTCTTTTTTTATCATTTGATGAGTGGCAATAACCAATTTAAAAGAAAAAAGGGCGAACAGTTTGCGATCAGTCTGATCTGTGGTAAAGTGTATCTGCTATTTAAATTCAACGTTAACTTAAGCGTGGGTCATCGCTATTTATGACAAAAATATTACAATTCAAATTTGTTGTAATCGAGACTTGTTTTGACACGCAATTTTTAGTACACTAGTTAAGTACTGTTTTTAGGGATAGTTGTGTCCAAAAAGACTGTATAGATAAGCTTTGATGTGAAAGGTTGCGACACACCCGGATGCTTTGCCATGGGTTTGGCGGTAATTTTCACGGAGTTAGTCTTATTTTCAAAATAGACGAAGGAGGGAATACAATGGCAAAACAAAAAATTCGTATTCGTTTAAAGGCATACGAGCATCGTATCCTAGATCAATCTGCAGAAAAGATTGTTGCAACGGCACAGAGAACTGGGGCTACTATTTCAGGTCCAATTCCATTGCCAACTGAGCGGACAATTTACACTGTGCTTGCTTCACCGCATAAGTTTAAAGATGCGCGTGAACAATTTGAAATTTTGACCCATAAACGACTTATTGATATTTTAAACCCAACACCAAAGACAGTTGATTCATTGATGAAACTCGACTTGCCTAGTGGTGTGGATATTGAAATTAAACTTTAATTAAATACAGAATATTGGAGGTGTACTCATGACCAGAAAAGGAATCTTAGGGAAAAAGGTTGGAATGACGCAAGTCTTCACTGAAAGCGGCGAATTAGTACCTGTAACAGTCGTTGAAGTGACACCTAATGTCATTATGCAAATCAAAACCGTTGAAAATGATGGTTACGATGCTGTGCAATTAGGTTATGCAGACAAGCGTGCCGTGCTCACAAACAAGCCGGAAACAGGTCATGCAAAGAAAGCAAATACGACTCCTAAGCGCTTCATTAAAGAAATCAAAGATGTTGAGCTGGGAGATTATAAGGTAGCTGATGAAGTTAAAGCAGATATCTTTAAACCAGGTGACATCGTTGATGTAACTGGAACTACAAAAGGTCATGGATACCAAGGTAACATTCATAAAGACGGTCAATCACGTGGACCGGAAACACATGGTTCTCGTTATCACCGTCGTCCAGGTTCACTTGGATCAATCATTAACCGTGTTGTACCAGGTATGAAATTGCCAGGTAGAATGGGTAATAAAACAGTTACGATTCAAAATCTTGAAATCGTAAATGCCGACACTGATAACAACGTTATTTTAATCAAGGGTAACGTGCCAGGTGCCAACAAATCATATGTTACCATTCGGACAGCCGTTCGCGGCGCAAACAAGTAGAAGGGAGGCAACTATAAATGACTGACGTAACATTATATAAACAAGATGGCAGCCAAGACGGCACCGTTTCATTAAACGATAAAGTTTTTGGCATTGAGCCTAATAATAATGTTGTTTTTGATGCAATTGTTATGCAACGGGCATCAAAACGACAAGGAACCCATTCAGTAAAGAATCGTTCTGCAGTTCGTGGTGGCGGAAAGAAGCCATGGCGTCAAAAGGGTACTGGTAGAGCTCGTCAAGGTTCTATTCGTTCACCACAATGGCGCGGCGGTGGCATTGTTTTTGGACCAACACCACGTTCATACGCATATCATTTACCTAAGAAAGTATCTCGATTGGCACTTAAGTCTGTTCTCTCAGAAAAAGTTGCTGATAAGAAACTGGTCGTTGTTGATTCATTAGTATTTGAAAAGCCAAAGACTAAGGAATTTGCAGCACTATTAGAAAAGTTGAACGTCTCAACCAAGACATTAGTAGTTTTGGAAGATGGTAACGAGAAAGCATCACTTTCTGCTCACAATCTTGAAAATGTAAAAGTTGTATCCGCTAAGGGTATCAACACATTGGATGTAGCAGATCATGATAAAGTTGTCATTACACAGGCTGCTCTTTCTCAAGTAGAGGAGGTGCTCGCATAATGGAATCACGTGATGTTATTTTACGCCCAGTCATTACTGAAGATTCAACCAGTAAGATGGACAACAAAACATACACTTTCGATGTTGATTTACGAGCAACCAAGACACAAGTCAAAAAAGCTGTTGAAGACATTTTTGACGTTAAGGTTGTCCGAGTAAATATCATGAATGTTCGTGGAAAGCTGAAGCGTCAAGGACGTTATGCTGGATACACTAAGAAGCGCCGTAAGGCAATCGTATCGTTAACTCAAGATTCAAAAGAAATCAAGCTGTTTAACGAAGAATAATAATCCAGAAACTAGGAGGGAAACGTTGTGGCTATAAAAACATATAAGCCAACCAGCAATGGTCGACGAAATATGACCAGTTTAGACTACAGCAGCAGTATTACCAAGAGTAAGCCTGAAAAGTCATTACTTGAATCAAAGAGTAAAACTGCCGGTCGTAATAACTATGGTCATATGACTGTTCGTCACCGTGGCGGTGGTAACAAAAACCAATACCGTGTGATTGATTTCAAGCGTAACAAAGACAATGTTCCGGCAACTGTTAAAGCAATCGAATATGATCCTAACCGAACTGCTAATATTGCATTATTAGTTTATGTGGATGGTGTTAAATCGTACATCCTTGCACCAAAGGGATTAAAAGTTGGCGATAAGGTTGAATCAGGAACTGAAGCCGACATTAAAGTTGGTAATGCATTGCCACTTGCCAATATTCCAGTTGGTTCAGTTATTCATAATATTGAATTAAAGCCTGGTAAGGGTGGTCAATTGGCTCGTTCTGCGGGTGCCAGTGCACAGTTACTTGGTCGTGATGGTAAATACGCATTGGTTCGTTTATCATCAGGTGAAGTTCGAATGATTCTTGCTACCAACCGTGCAACAATTGGCGCAGTTGGAAACGAAGAACATGAACTTATCAATGTTGGTAAAGCTGGTCGGACACGTTATAAGGGTCAACGCCCACACGTTCGTGGATCCGTAATGAACCCTAACGATCACCCTCATGGTGGTGGTGAAGGTAAAGCACCAGTTGGTCTTCCATCACCATTATCACCATGGGGCAAGAAGACAGTTGGTAAGAAGACTCGTTCTAAGAAAGCACGTTCAAACAAATTTATCGTTCGTCGTCGTAAAGGATCGAAGATGTAATAAAACATATGCAATTGTTTTGCATGTGAAGAGGAGGTTTCAAAATGAGTCGTAGTTTAAAAAAGGGACCATTCGCCGATGAGTACTTACTTAAAAAGGTTGATGCCCAAAAAGACCAAGAAAAAAAGTCTGAAATTAAGACATGGTCACGACGATCAACAATTTTCCCAAGCTTTATTGGATATACTTTTGCTGTTTATGATGGACGTAAACACGTACCAGTATTTATTCAAGAAGACATGGTAGGTCATAAGCTTGGAGAATTTGTTCCAACTCGTACTTTCCATGGTCATGGTACTGACGATAAGAAGACTGTTTAAACAAGGAGGATAACAAATGGCTGAACAAGTTACATCAGCAAGAGCAACTGCCAAAACTGTTCGTATTGCCGCTCGTAAGGTCCGTCTTGTAGTCGATCTTATTAGAGGTAAAAATGTTGCTGAAGCTGCCGCTATCCTGGATTTCACACCCCGCGGTGCTTCTCCGGTAGTTTCGAAGGTACTTAAGTCTGCGGTTGCGAACGCAGAAAACAATTTTGACCTAGATTCAGAAAATTTATTTGTTAGCGAAGCTTACGTTAACGAAGGCGCAACGTTAAAACGTTTCCGTCCAAGAGCTAAGGGCTCTGCTTCACCAATTAACAAACGGACTAGTCACATCACAATTGTTGTGTCTGAAAAAGAGGAGGGATAACGCGTGGGTAATAAAATAAATCCTAATGGTTTACGAGTTGGAATCATTCGCGACTGGGAAGCTAAGTGGTATGCCGGCAAAGATTATGCTGCATATTTACGAGAAGATTTAAAGATTCGTAAATACATTGAAAAGCGTCTAGCAAGTGCATCTGTTTCAACTGTTGAAATCGAACGTGCCGCAAATCGCGTTAATATTTCAATTCACACTGCTAAACCAGGTATGGTTATTGGTAAAGGTGGATCAGAAGTTGAAAGCCTTCGTAAGGAATTAAATAACCTTACCGGCAAACGGGTTCACATTAATATTATCGAAATCAAAAAGCCTGACCTTGATGCAAAATTGGTTGGTGAAAATATTGCCCGTCAATTGGAAGGCCGGGTTGCATTCCGTCGTGCAATGCGTCAAGCAATGCAACGAACAATGCGTGCCGGAGCCAAGGGAATTAAGACCCAGGTTGCCGGTCGATTAAACGGAGCAGATATGGCTCGGGTTGAATCATATTCTGACGGAACTGTTCCTTTGCATACTTTGAGAGCTGATATTGACTACTCATGGGTTGAAGCTTTTACGACTTATGGTTCAATTGGTGTAAAAACTTGGATCTATCGTGGTGAAATTCTTCCTGAAAAGCCAAAGAACAGTGAAGCTGATAAAGGAGGCAAATAAACATGTTAGTACCTAAACGTGTAAAGCACCGTCGTGAACATCGTGGTAAGCTTCGTGGCAATGCCAAGGGTGGCACAACGGTAACGTTCGGTGATTACGGTTTGCAAGCACTTGATTCACATTGGATCACAAACCGTCAAATCGAAGCATGTCGTGTTGCGATGACTCGTTATATGAAGCGTGGCGGAAAAGTTTGGATCAAAATTTTCCCACATAAATCATATACTGAAAAAGGTGTCGGAGTTCGAATGGGTAATGGTAAAGGTACGCCAGCTGGCTGGGTATCACCTGTTAAACGCGGCAAGATTTTATTTGAAATCGGTGGCGTTTCCGAAGAGGTTGCTGCCGAAGCATTGCGTCTTGCTTCCAACAAACTTCCCGTTCGCACTAAGATCGTAAAACGTGAGGAAGTAGGTGGCGAATCAAATGAAGGCTAAAGAGATTAATGAATTAACCACTGCCCAAATGATTGATAAAGAGAAAGATTACAAAGATGAATTGTTCAATCTTCGTTTCCAATTAGCCACTGGTCAATTGGAAAATACCGCACGATTGAAACAAGTTCGTAAAAACATCGCACGGATTAAAACTGCTCTTCGTCAGCAGGAATTGAACAAGTAAATACGATAAGGGAGGTATAATTAATGGCTGAAGAACGTAACCAGCGTAAGGTTTATCAGGGACGTGTTGTTTCCGATAAGAATAACAAAACAATTACTGTTTTAGTTTCAACTTACAAGAAACACCCAACATACGGTAAGCGTGTTCGTTACTCAAAGAAATTCACTGCTCAAGATGACAATAACGAAGCCAAAGTCGGCGATATCGTCCGAATCATGGAAACCCGTCCGTTGTCAAAAACAAAGCGTTTCCGTTTGATTGATATTGTTGAAAAAGCGGTTATTATTTAACTTACTTTAAATACCATAATTATCGTATTTATTTGACGATGAAGGGAGGATATACCTGTGATTCAACAAGAAAGTCGATTAAAAGTTGCCGACAACTCAGGTGCACGAGAATTGTTAACTATTAAGGTTTTGGGTGGTTCAACCAGAAGATATGCTGGAATTGGTGATACCATCGTTGCTACTGTCAAACAAGCAACACCAGGTGGCGTTGTCAAAAAAGGTGATGTTGTTAAAGCTGTTATCGTTCGTACCAAGCTGTAACCCGTCGGACTGATGGTTCTTACATCCGATTTGATGAAAACGCAGCAGTATTGGTTCGTGATGATAAGAGCCCTCAAGGTACTCGTATCTTTGGCCCGGTTGCTCGTGAATTACGTGATAACAACTTCATGAAGATTGTTTCATTAGCCCCAGAAGTGCTTTAAAAACGACCAGGATATAAGGAGGTGCCAACATGTTCATTAAAACTGGTGACAAAGTTCGTGTTATTAGTGGTAAGGACAAGGGAAAAGAAGGGACAGTTACCAAGACTATCGCTTCTAAAGATCGTGTGATTGTTGAAGGTGTGAATAAGGTTAAGAAGCATACCAAGGCTTCTTCAACAAACCCCAATGGCGGAATTGTTGATGCTGAAGCACCAATCCACGTTTCCAATGTAATGTTGATTGATCCATCAACTAATGAGCAACTCGAGTTGGATTCAAAGTCGAAGATGGTAAAAAGATTCGTTACGCAAAGAAATCGCAAAAAGCGATTGATTAATTTAGCTTAGGAAGGAGGATAACTTTTAAATGACAAGTCGTTTACGTAAACAATTTGATAGCGAAATTGTGCCACACATGATGGACAAGTTCAGCTACAAATCAATTATGCAAGCTCCAAAGATCGATAAAATTGTTTTAAACATGGGTGTTGGTGACGCCGTTACCAACGCTAAAAACCTTGATGAAGCAGTATCAGAACTGGCTTTGATTTCTGGCCAAAAGCCATTGGTTACAAAAGCCAAAAAATCTATTGCTGGTTTTAGACTGCGTGAAGGTATGTCAATCGGTGCCAAGGTAACTCTTCGTGGCGAGAGAATGTATGATTTCTTGGATAAATTAATTAATGTTTCATTACCTCGTGTTCGTGACTTCCATGGTGTTAGTCCAAAGGCTTTTGATGGTCGGGGTAACTATACATTGGGTGTTCGGGAACAATTAATTTTCCCTGAAATTGATTATGATGATGTTAACCGAGTTAGAGGTCTTGATATCGTAATCGTAACTACTGCTAATACCGATGAAGAATCACATGAATTGTTGGCTCAATTCGGTATGCCATTTGCTAGATAATTGAGGAGGTTTCACATTGGCTAAAAAATCATTAATCGTAAAAAGTGAACGCCCTGCAAAGTTCTCAACCCAGAATTATACGCGTTGCGAACGTTGTGGACGACCTCGTTCAGTTTACAAGAAATTCCATTTATGCCGTCTTTGCATCCGTGAACTTGCCCACAAGGGCCAAATTCCTGGTATGAAGAAAGCTAGTTGGTAATAATTATTAAGAAGGAGGTTGTTCGCTGATGTCTATGACTGATCCCATTGCAGACTTTTTAACTCGCATTCGTAATGCAAACATGGTTTACCATGAAACAGTTGAAGTTCCTGCATCAAAAATCAAACGCGACATTGCTGAGATTCTGAAGCGTGAAGGCTTTGTACGCGATGTTGAATACATTGAAGATGACAAGCAAGGCGTTATTCGTGTTTTTCTGAAGTATGGCAAGGATAAACAACGTGTCATTACTGGATTAAAACGTATTTCTAAGCCAGGCTTACGTTCATACGTTAAAGCTGATGCTGTTCCTAAGGTTCTTAACGGACTGGGAATTGCAATCATTTCTACATCAAACGGTGTCGTTACTGATAAGCAGGCCCGTGCCCAAAAAATTGGCGGCGAAGTATTAGCTTACGTTTGGTAATATTTCAAAAAATTGGAGGTGTGATCCGTGAGTCGAATTGGTTATAAAACGGTTGTTTTGCCTAAGGGCGTTGAAGTGACGACTGATGGTAACAAAGTAACTGTTAAAGGTTCAAAGGGTTCTTTAACCCGCGAATTTGTTTCCGAAATTAAAATGAATGTTAAGGATAATGAGGTAAACTTCGAACCAGTTGTGGATTACAATAATAAAGTTCGTGCTCTGCATGGTACAATGCGAGCAAACTTTAACAACATGGTTGAAGGTGTTACTGAAGGTTTCAAAAAAACTTTGAAGCTGGTTGGTGTTGGATATCGTGCTACACTTAAGGGCAAGACCTTAACATTAGCAGTTGGTTATTCCAACCCTGTTAACATGACTGTTCCAGAAGATTTGACAGTTGAAGTTCCTGATAACACAACAATTCATATTAGTGGTATCAGCAAGCAACGTGTTGGAGATTTTGCAGCATCTATTCGTGCCGTTCGTTCACCTGAACCGTATAAAGGTAAGGGTATTCGTTACGAAAATGAACATATTATCCGTAAGGAAGGTAAGACTGGTAAGTAATTTACCAGCTTAGAAAATTATTGAGGTGACTATTGTGATTTCTAAACCAGATAAAAATAAAAGTCGGAAACGTCGTCATAACCGTGTCCGTAACAAAATTTCTGGTACTGCCGAGTGCCCACGCTTGAACGTTTTTCGTTCTAACAAAAACATCTACGCTCAAATTATTGATGACGTAGAGGGTGTAACGCTTGTTAGTGCCTCAACACTTGATTCTGCAGTCAGTGATGGTAATAAAACTGAACAAGCAGCTGGTGTTGGTAAATTAGTAGCTGAACGTGCAAGTAAAAAGAACATCAAAAAAGTTGTTTTTGATCGTGGCGGTTATCTTTACCATGGTCGTGTTCAAGCTCTCGCTGACGCTGCTCGTGAAAACGGACTAGAATTTTAATAAAAGGAGGAATAACCGCACATGAAGAAATTTATTGATCCTGATAAATTAGAGCTTGAAGACAATGTTGTTGCAATTAACCGGATCACTAAAGTTGTTAAAGGTGGCCGTCGCCTTCGGTTTGCTGCTTTAGTTGTTGTTGGAGACAAGCATGGTCACGTTGGTTTTGGAACTGGTAAAGCACAAGAAGTTCCTGAAGCAATTCGTAAGGCCGTTGAAGCAGCTCGTAAAAACTTGATTGAGGTTCCGATTGTTGGTACAACAATTCCTCATGAAGTTGTTGGAACTTACGGTGGCGGTCGCATTATGTTGAAGCCCGCTGAAGAAGGTTCCGGAGTAGCAGCTGGTGGTGCTGTTCGTTCCGTGATGGAACTTGCCGGCATTGACGATGTTACTAGTAAACGATTGGGTTCCAATACTCCTGTCAACGTTATCCGAGCAACATTTGAAGGCTTGGTCGCATTGAAGAGTGCTGAAGAAGTTTCAGCTTTACGTGGTGTATCAACCCAACATCTAGCTGAATAAGGAGGGTGTTTTAATTGGCTCAATTAAAAATTACTTTAAAACGTAGTGTCGCTCATCGCCTTCCCAAACAACGTAAGATTGTGAAGTCACTTGGCTTGGGACGGATTAACAGTACGGTTGTTAAACCGGACAACGAAGCAATCCGTGGCGCTCTGTTCAAGATTGCTCACTTAATTGAAGTGGAACAAGTTAAAGACTAATTATTCGTAAGGAGGTGCCAATTTCATGAAATTAAATGAATTGAAAGCTGCAGAAGGTTCTCGTTCATTGCGTACGCGTAAAGGTCGTGGTCGTTCTGCCGGAAAAGGGAAGACTGCCGGTCGTGGTCAAAAAGGCCAAAAGGCTCGTGGTAAGACCCGTGTAGGCTTTGAAGGTGGCCAAATGCCATTGTATCGTCGTACTCCAAAACGTGGATTTAATAACATTAACCGTAAAGAATACGCTGTTGTTAACGTTCAAAAACTTGATGTTTTTGACGAAAACACTGAAGTAACACCAGAGTTGCTTCAGGAAAGTGGGATTGTTAAAGATGTTAAATCTGGCGTAAAAGTTCTTGGAGACGGTACGCTCACTAAGAAATTAACCGTAAAGGCTAATAAGTTTTCAAAAACTGCACAATCTGTAATTGAAAATGCTGGCGGTAAAATCGAGGTGGTTTAATGCTCTCGACTCTAACTGGTGCATTTAAGGTTAAGGAAATCCGAAATAAGATCTTATTTACTTTACTTGTTTTGGTTATCTTCCGGTTAGGATCATTTATTACAGTTCCTGGTGTTAACGCAAAAGCATTGACTTCTGTGGCATCGTCAGGACTTGTTAGTATCCTGAATACCTTTAGTGGTGGGGGACTTACTAATTACTCTATTTTTGCGATGGGAGTATCCCCATACATCACTGCTCAAATTATTATCCAATTGCTCCAAATGGATATTGTTCCGAAATATGTTGAGTGGGGAAAGCAAGGGGAAGTTGGACGGCGAAAGTTAAATCAGCATACACGATATTTAACAGTCGTCTTGGCCTTTTTCCAGTCAGTCGGAATTACTGCCGGATTCAACCAATTAAGTAGTTTGAATTTGGTTACCAACCCAAGTGTTAAAACATTCATTGTTATCGGAATCATATTAACCGGTGGGACAATGTTAACCACTTGGATGGGTGATATGATTACTGAAAGAGGAATTGGTAATGGGATCTCAATGATCATTTTTGCAGGGATTATTGCCCGAATTCCAACAGGTTTACAGTCACTATGGCAACAATATTTTGTTGGTGTTAGCGGCTCTGATCTTTGGCAGCCAATTCTTTTCACGATTGCACTTGTGATTATTGTTCTTGTAATTGTTACATTTGTGACATGGGTCCAGCAAGCTGAACGTCGGATTCCGATCCAATATACACGAAGAGTTGCTGGTTCACCTGATAGCAGCTATTTACCGCTTAAGGTTAATGTTGCTGGTGTTATTCCAGTTATTTTTGCCAGTTCATTTATTGCAACCCCACAAACAATTTTGATGGCTTTCACAAACAATTATTCCACAACAACGTGGTATCAAGTGTTAAACAATGTGTTTAACATGCAGACAACTACTGGTGCTGCTTTCTACACAATTTTAATTATCATGTTTACTTTCTTCTACGCATTTGTTCAGGTTAATCCTGAGAAGTTGTCAGAAAACTTGCAAAAACAAGGAAGTTACATTCCAGGTGTTTGGCCAGGACACGAAACCCAAAGCTATGTTTCAAATCTTTTGATGAGGTTAAGCACGGTTGGTGCTATCTTTTTGGGAGTTGTAGCTTTAATTCCACTGATTGCTCAAAATTTGTGGAATTTGGATGAGTCGATTGGGCTTGGTGGTACGAGTCTTCTAATCGTTGTTGGTGTTGCAATCGAAACTATTCGTCAAATTCGTGGTTTAATGATGAAACGTGAATATGTTGGTTTCATCAAAGATCCTCGGCCGACAAATGGCGAATAAAAAGATTAACATCATCTAACAGGGAGGAAAAATAAATGGCCTTAAATTTGATTTTAATGGGTTTGCCCGGAGCAGGTAAGGGAACCCAGGCACAGTTTATTGTTGACAAGTATCAAATTCCACATATTTCAACTGGTGATATGTTTCGTGAAGCAATTTCAAAAGGGACGCCTTTAGGGCTGAAAGCTAAATCATTTACTGATAACGGTAATTTGGTTCCTGATGAAGTGACTAACGGGATTGTTAGAGAACGACTTTCTAAGGATGATACGCAACCAGGCTTTTTATTGGACGGTTATCCGCGGACACTGGAACAAGCTGATGCACTGGCAGGTATGACGAATGAATTAGGTAAACCATTATCTGCTGTAATTAATATTGATGTTGATCCCAAGATATTAACTGACAGACTGACTGCCAGGTTCATTTGCAAAAACTGTGGTGCTACTTATAATAAGTTGTATCATATGCCAAAAGTGAGTGGAACTTGTGATATCTGTGGTCATCATGAATTTTATCAACGAGATGATGACAAGCCTGAAGCTGTTAAAACTCGTTTGAAAGTTAATGTTAAAATGAATACACCATTGATTGCTTATTATAAGGATCGTGATTTATTGTTTAACGTTAATGGTGATCAGGATATCAACAAGGTTTGGCAAGATGTTGATAAAATCTTGAGCACACTATAAACGCTCCGCAAATTAGGTGTTGAGACTATTGGATTGATGAAATATAATGAATGTGTTAAACTGTCAAAGGTTTGTCAAGTTCGTTTATATTAAATTTAATCTAATTTGATTTATGGAGGTGTGAATAGTGGCTAAAGATAACGTTATTGAAGTTGAAGGAAAAGTTGTTGAAACATTACCGAATGCAATGTTTCGAGTTGAACTTGAAAACGGGCATGAAATTCTAGCTCATGTCTCTGGAAAAATCCGGATGCACTATATCCGAATTCTCCCAGGAGATAAAGTTACGGTTGAAATGTCACCCTATGACTTAACAAAGGGAAGAATTACTTATCGATTTAAGTAGTTATTGTCTTCATCATTTTTGTGAGGAGGTTTAAAAATGAAAGTAAGACCATCAGTAAAACCAATGTGTGAACATTGCAAAGTAATCAAAAGAAAAGGCCGTGTAATGGTGATTTGCTCTGCAAACCCCAAGCACAAACAGCGTCAAGGAAAGTAATTTAACAGGAGGTGTATACTAAATGGCTCGTATTGCCGGAATCGATTTACCCCGTGACAAGCGAATTGTTATTGGCTTAACTTATATTTTTGGTATCGGTACTAGTACTTCAGAAAAAATCCTTGCCAAAGCAGGCGTTTCTGAAGATGTCCGTGTTCGTGATTTGACTCCCGATCAGGAAGACAAAATTCGTGAAATTGTGAGTGATCTTAAAATTGAAGGTGACTTGCGTCGTGAAGTCAGCATGAATATCAAGCGACTTCAAGAAATTGGTTCATATCGTGGAATGCGTCATCGTCGTGGTTTGCCAGTTCGTGGTCAAAACACGAAAAATAATGCTCGTACCCGTAAAGGTAAAGCAACTGCTGGAGTAGGCAGAAGAAAATAATTTATAAAGGAGGTCATCTGTTTTTATGGTAAACAAGAAGTCAAGTCGTAAACGTCGGACTAAGAAGAATATTGCTTCTGGTGTTGCACATATTCATTCAACATTTAACAATACCTTAGTTATGATTACCGATACTCAAGGTAACGCAATTGCTTGGTCATCAGCAGGTGCATTAGGTTTTCGTGGAAGCCGTAAATCAACACCGTTTGCTGCTCAAATGGCTGCTGAAGCTGCTGCAAAGGCATCAATGGAGCATGGCATGAAGTCTGTTGAAGTTGCCGTTAAGGGACCTGGTTCAGGTCGTGAAGCTGCAATTCGAGCACTTCAAGCTACTGGTTTGGAAGTTACTGCTATTCGTGATGTTACACCTGTTCCTCACAATGGCTCTCGTCCTCCAAAGCGTCGTCGAGTTTAGTTTTTTATTGATTCAATATAGTGATGTTTATTTTGCCTATACGTATTGATATATTGCACATGGACTCACGCGTTTTGAAAGGGGTTAATGATAAGAATGATTGAATTTGAAAAGCCTAACATTCATAAAATTGAAGAAACTAAGAACTATGGTGAGGTTGTCGTTGAACCACTTGAGAGAGGCTATGGTACTACTCTTGGGAATTCACTTCGCCGCACACTGTTATCATCACTCCCCGGTGCTGCTGTAACCAGTATCCAGATTGATGATGTTCTTCATGAATTCTCAACAATTAAAGGCGTTGTTGAAGATGTTACCCAGATCATCCTGAATGTTAAGAAAATTTCGTTGAAATTAGATGGACCAGAAGACGAAGAAGAAAATTTGGAAATCGATGTAATCGGTCCGGCTGATGTCACTGCTGGCGATATTCAAGGCGATAGTGATGTGACAGTTCTTAACCCTGATCTACACATTGCAACCGTTGCTGAAGGCGCTACTTTCCATATGCGGTTAACAGCCAACCGAGGCCGGGGCTACGTTTCTGCTGTTGAAAACAAGAAACGGGCTACTGAGATGCCAATTGGTGTTCTTCCTGTTGATTCCATCTATACCCCAATCGAACGTGTCAACTATCAAGTTGAAAGTACGCGGGTTGGCCAACGCGATGATTTTGATAAATTGACTTTGGATGTTTGGACTAATGGTTCTATCACACCTAGTGAGGCGGTTAGTTTAGCAGCTAAGATCTTAACTGAGCATCTCGAGATGTTTGTTGATTTGACTGATGAAGCTAAGAATACCGAAATCATGGTTGAGAAAGAAGAAACCCATAAAGAAAAAATGCTGGAGATGACAATTGAAGAACTGGACTTATCTGTTCGTTCATACAATTGCTTGAAACGTGCCGGCATCAATACTGTTCAAGAACTTACGGAAAAAACCGAGCCTGACATGATGAAGGTTCGAAATTTGGGACGTAAGTCACTTGAAGAAGTAAAAGAAAAGCTCGCTGCTTTGGGCCTTTCACTTCGTAAAGAAGATTAATTAATTTTATAAAGGAGGACAACCTGAAATGAGTTATCGGAAATTACAACGTTCCAGTGAACATCGACGCTCATTGCTTCGTAATTTGACAACCGAATTAATCATTCACGGTCAAATTATTACAACTGAAGCCAGAGCCAAAGAAGTTCGTTCTACTGCCGACAAGATGATTTCGCTTGGTAAGCGCGGTGATTTACATGCTCGTCGTCAAGCTGCTTCATTCATTCGAAACGTCGTTGCGGATGTTAAAGAAGATGGCGATGATATTACTGTAACAACTGCTTTACAAAAAGTATTTGGAGATTTGGCTACTAAGTATGCTGATCGTAATGGTGGTTATACCCGCATTCTTAAAACAATGCCTCGTCGTGGAGACGGTGCCCCAATGGTCGTATTAGAACTTGTAGACTAATTTACCATTAGTTTTAAAAAATTTATCACATTTCACGAGAATCACTCAAGTTTTTGGTATAGAACGTTATGATGGTGGGATTTTTGGATTCCTAGTCTAGTTTGAATGTGGGGAACCCCATGCACCAATTACTTGTTAGTGATTTTTTTGTACATAAATGGTGGAGGAAAGCGCGTGGCCGATCTTACGAATAATATAATACAAGTAAATAATATTTCTTATAATTATCCAGAACAGCCGCTCTTATTCGATCAATTATCTTTAAATGTTCACGAGGGTGAGTGGTTGGCTATTATAGGTCAAAACGGGAGCGGTAAAAGTACTTTGGCCAGATTGATCGATGGACTGATTGTTTTAAACCAAGGTCAAATTGTTGTTGATGGTTTAACTGTAAATGATCAGAATATTTATGACGTCCGTAATCGAATTGGGATGGTTTTTCAAAATCCGGAAGATCAATTTGTTGGCGCTACAGTTGAAGATGACGTTGCTTTTGGATTAGAAAACCGCCTTATCGAACGTAATGAAATGCATAAGATCGTTGAAAAAAGTTTAAAATCGGTTGGTATGTGGGCATTCAGGGAACGAATTCCTGCTAATCTTTCCGGGGGCCAAAAGCAGCGGGTAGCAATTGCCGGGATTATTGCGCTAAGTCCTAAAATAATTATATTGGATGAAGCTACCAGTATGCTGGATCCGCGTGGCAGAAAAGAAATTTTAAAACTGGTTCAACAAATTAAGTCCCAAAATAATTTAACGGTTATTTCAATCACACATGATATTGATGAGGCTGCCAATGCAGATCGGGTTCTCATATTAAATCATGGTAAGATTATTGACGAAGGGACACCTCAAAAAATCTTTTCGCAACCTGATCAATTACAACGAATCGGCCTTGATTCACCTTATACTGCCAAGCTGATTACAGCGTTAAGCAAGCGGGGAATTACGGTTGGAAAGCCATATATGAATGATGAGGAGTTAATCAAATGGATTCAGCAATTAGTTTCAGCAAAGTAACCCATACTTATCAAGCTAATACACCATTTGCGCATAATGCGCTGAATAATGTGACACTTCAGATTCCCAAGCAATCATTTACGGCTGTTATCGGCCACACCGGTAGCGGGAAATCAACCTTGGTTCAACATATTAACGCATTGCTCAAACCAACGACCGGCCATTTAGAGGTCTTAGGAAAGATTATTGATGCCAAGACTACCAATAAAAATTTAAAAGCTTTTCGAAAACGAGTCGGCATGGTTTTTCAATTTCCTGAAAAACAATTATTTGAAGAGACAGTTCTTAAAGATGTTATGTTCGGTCCTAAAAATTACGGTGCTTCGGAAGAATCTGCCAAGAAAGCTGCCTTAGATGCGATGAAGCTTGTTGGACTTGATTTATCGTTATCAGACCATTCACCATTTGATTTATCCGGCGGTCAAATGCGACGAGTGGCAATTGCTGGCGTCTTGGCAATGAGTCCGGAAATTCTGATTCTTGACGAGCCAACAGCTGGTCTTGATCCCCGGGGCCATCGAGAAATTATGGATTTAGCCAAATATTTAAACCAAAATAAACAGATGACAATTATTTTGATTACACATCAGATGGATGATGTGGTTGATTATGCGACAAATGTCATTGTGATGGATAAAGGCGAAGCAGTAAAGGTGGGGCCGCCTGAGCAAACCTTTGCTGATCCAACGTGGATTTATCAGATGCAACTTGATCTGCCAGCAGTGCTGAATTTGCTCAGCAATTAAAGCATGCAGGGGTTGATATTAGTGAGAATCATTTACCCTTAACAATCGACCAACTCGCAAATCGGCTCGTGCAATTGGTTGGAAAGGGAGTCGTGAAATGAACAACTTCATTTTTGGGAGATATCTTCCAGGACATTCTTGGATTCACCAAATGAGCCCCCAATCTAAACTATTATTAAGTTTTTACTTCGTGATAATTATCTTTTTCGCGAATAATTTGATTTCCTATGGTGTTTTAAGCGCCTTAATTATTATCGTAATCTTAATGTCCGGTATTTCAGTGGCCTATTTTTTGAAAGGAATTAAACCACTGATTTGGTTGATTATATTTACCGTTTTGCTTCAAATCTTATTTAGTAGCGGTGGTCACGTGCTTTGGCATTTCGGTCCTTTTTCCATCACAAATGAAAGTTTGGTTAACGGTGGCTTTATTTTTATGCGTTTCCTATTAATCATTATGATATCAACCGTTTTGACATTGACGACAACGCCTTTGGCGATTGCTGATGGCGTTCAAACGGTTTAAAACCGCTTAAAAAGCTGCATTTTCCTGTTGATACATTGGCCCTAATGTTATCAATTGCGCTTCGATTTGTCCCAACACTGATGGATGAAATGGAAACGATTATGAATGCACAGCGGGCTCGGGGAGTGGATTTTGGCTCTGGCAGCCTGAAACATCGGGTAAGGGCCGCTGTCCCACTCTTGGTTCCCCTCTTTACCGGCGCGATTAATCATGCTGAAAATTTATCTACTGCGATGGAAGCTCGTGGATTCTCTGATAGTGAGCATCGAACAAAATATCGTTTATACCATTGGCAAACCAAAGATACCATCAGCTGGATTATTTTTGTTCTGGTGGGGGTTGCTGTTATCTTGATTAGAAAGTAGTTGGTTATCATTACACATCGTTACAAGATCACATTTATGTATGATGGTACGAAATTTAGTGGGTTTGAAAGACAACCGAATCGAAGAACTATTGAGGGCGTTCTGACTCAGAAAGTAAATACCATGGCTAAAAACCCGGTGCCACCAATCATTGTCTATGGTTCCGGTAGGACGGATGCCGGCGTTCACGCAATTGGTCAAGTTGCTCATTTTGATTTCCCTTTTGATTTACCCGTTGATGCCGTTTATAAGGGGCTTAATAGTATGCTGCCCTTGGATATGGAGATCACAAAGGTTGAAAAAGTGAGTGATCAGTTTCATGCTCGGTATGATGTTTCCGGAAAGAAATATGTTTATCGAATGTATCTGGGACAATTTCAAAATCCTTTTAAGCGAAATTACACTGGCCATTGGAAATTTCCCGTTGATCTCGAAAAGGTTAATCATGCGTTAAAAGACTTGATCGGTGAACATGATTTTTCCAGCTTTGTTGCATCCGGTTCAACTGCCAAGTCAAATGTACGGACCATTTATGATGCTTCAGCTCAGTTGGATTCAGCAGCCAATGAGCTGAAAATTGAATTTTATGGTAACGGTTTTTTATATAATATGGTTCGGATTATGGTCGGGGTAGTCGCGGAGATTGGTTCTGACATGCGACCCGAGGACGACATTCCGAGATTATTTAAAGTAAAAGATCGTGATCAGGCTAGAAGAACGATGCCGGCATCCGGTTTATATTTAAAAAAGGTTTTTATGAAGGTGAGGATCCAAAGCACCCAACTAAATTACCTAAGCGGTAGGATTGTTGGTTTTATTTTGGAAACTGATTGACTTTCGGTGAAATTATTTGTATTATGTTAGTTGGTATTGTTTGCCCCACGATGAGCCCCGGAAACTTATTTAGGTGTCGAACAAACACAGAACTTGGAGGAATATAACGTGCGTACAACATATATGGCAAAACCTGGTGAAGTAGAACGCAAATGGTACGTTGTTGACGCAACAGATGTATCATTAGGTCGTCTCGCATCAGTAGTCGCTTCAATTTTAAAAGGTAAAAATAAACCTACTTATACCCCGAATGTAGATACTGGGGACAATGTCATTGTGATCAATGCCAGCAAAGTAGGGCTAACAGGTCGTAAGGATAAAAACAAGATTTACTACCATCATACCCGTTTCATTGGTGGTTTGAAGCAAAAGACAGCTGGTGAGTTCCGTGAAAAGAACCCTGAAAAGCTGATTGAGACTTCAGTTAAAGGAATGCTTCCTCATGGAACATTAGGTCATAAGATCGGTTTGAAGTTGCATGTCTATGCAGGTCCTGAACATGATCATCAAGCACAAAAACCAGAAGTATTAGACATTACGAACCTAATTTAAGGAGGAACTCACTTTGGCTCAAGTACAATATCGCGGCACTGGTCGCCGTAAAGATTCAGTTGCCCGTGTACGTTTAGTACCCGGAACTGGTAAAATTATTATGAATGATAAAGCAATTGAAGACTATATTCCATTTGCTAATTTACGTGAGGTTGTTGTTCAACCTTTTAACGTTACTGAAACCCTTGGAAACTACGACACATTAGTTAATGTTAATGGTGGTGGCTTCTCTGGCCAAGCCGGTGCAACCCGTCATGGGATTGCTCGTGCTTTGCTATCAGTTGATCCAGATTTCCGTGGTCCATTAAAGCGTGCGGGCTTATTAACTCGTGATGCACGAATGAAAGAACGTAAGAAGCCGGGTCTTAAGAAAGCCCGTAAAGCTTCACAATTTTCAAAACGTTAATTTTACAGAATCAACGCAAAAAGCACTTTCCATACGAAGGTGCTTTTTTTGTGTCGTT
Source organism: Lentilactobacillus farraginis DSM 18382 = JCM 14108 (assembly GCF_000583655.1). GTDB lineage: Bacteria > Bacillota > Bacilli > Lactobacillales > Lactobacillaceae > Lentilactobacillus > Lentilactobacillus farraginis. The sequence continues at coordinate 23 of NZ_BAKI01000041.1, read as the reverse complement.
TTATTTTATAGTTTGAAAAGTTA
>NZ_BAKI01000042.1 GCF_000583655.1 Lentilactobacillus farraginis DSM 18382 = JCM 14108 | reverse complement strand
TGCAAAACAACAATTGAATTTTTTTAAAAACTCACGCGATTCGTTTTAGCGAATCGCTGTTGTCCTGCGCTTCAAGCAACGAAATTAATTATATAACATCGAATCTTCTAAGTCAAGAAAAACTTTTTCGGAAGCGATTGGTATATGTTGTTCGTATCGAAGCAACGAATAATATATTACCAGCTATTTTAAGTGAGGTCAACAGTTTTTCAAAATTAATTTCATATTTTCTTGAAAAAACTAAGAAAACGGAAAACTGAAGCCATATAATCCCCAAAATCAAGCCGGTATATGTATACTAACACTTGAATACGCAAAGGGAGTCATATTATTGGAAAAAGTTGTCATAATTAATGCTAAACGCACCCCTATTGGAAAACTAAACGGTGCATTAAAAAGCAAAACTGCCGTCAGCCTTGCAACAGACGTTTCAAAAGCGTTAATAGATAAATCGGGTATTTTAACCAGCGACATTGACCAAGTTATCTTTGGTAACGCTATTCAAGCAGGCAATGGTCAAAACGTTGCCCGCCAAATCGAATTAAAAAGCGGCTTATCTTCAAAAACAACTGCCTACACAATTAATCAAGTCTGCGGATCGGGACTAAAAGCCATCCGTCAGGCACAGCTGGAATTACTAATCGGCGGTGCCCGAGTGATTATAGCGGGTGGAACGGAAAGTATGTCCAACGTACCGTTTTTAAATATGAACCAGCGGCAACCGATTAAATTTGGGTCGATTACCGTTTATGACGGCCTGGAACATGACGGGTTAACCGATGCCTTCTCAAACCTGCCAATGGGCATTACAGCAGAAAACGTCGCAAAGACTTACAATATATCCAGAGAACAGCAGGACAACTTTGCTTTGAATTCTCATCTTAAAGCCCAAGCAGCCATTCGAAATCACTACTTTGATGACGAATTAATTCCGATTCAAATTACTAATAAGAAGAAAACGACACTTGTCTCTCAAGATGAAGCCGTTCGATTTGATACCAGCCTGGCACAATTGGCAAAATTACGCCCATCTTTTAAAGAAACCGGGACTGTTACTGCCGGCAACGCGGCCGGTTTAAATGACGGCGCTTCGGCATTGATGATGACCACTGCTGACCATGCCCGGCAGCTTGGGGTAACGCCCTTGGCAGAAATTATCGATTACGCTGAGCAGGGAATCGATCCCAACATTATGGGCTACGCACCCTACTATGCAATCAAAAAATTACTGAAGCAACGAAAAATGCAACCTGAAGACATCGATCTTTTTGAAATTAATGAAGCTTTTGCATCTCAAAGTGTTGCCGTTGCCAGAGATTTACACATCCCCGAAGATCGTTTAAATATTAACGGTGGTGCCATTGCACTTGGTCATCCACTAGGAGATTCAGGCGCCCGGATTGTAACGACATTGATCCATAATCTGAAACGAACGGGCAAAACCTATGGCATTGCTTCACTATGTATGGGTGGCGGTATGGGGTCCGCCATGCTGCTCAAGAAATATGGATAACCTCTCCACTGCTTCAACAGCCGATTTCTTCTTTAATCTTATCTATAGTTAGCCTGCCGGATGAAAGCTATCAATTCGGTTTACCGCTAAAATTACGGTTGCGTTATTGCCGGCTCTTTTCACTCAAATCAATAGCTGCCAGATTCAATCCCGCCGGTTTTTAAATTATCAATCATAAAAGTTGCTGTTTTCTGCTTAAATTAGTTATGATATAGATAAGAAATACGAAAGGATGTGGCACCATGGGAAAATTAAAAAACGAATCCGATAAAGTTGTCGGTAAAACAAAGGAAGGTCTTGGCGAAGCCAGCGGCAACGACAAGATGAAGTTAAAAGGCAAGCTCCAAAATGCATCCGGCAAAGCAAAGGAAAAATTAGCTGACGCTAAGGAAAAGGTTGCTGAAAAAACAAACGATTTCTTGGATAAACATGAGAAAAAAGATCAGGAAGACAAGTAGTTATTCTAAAAAAAGATCGAAAGCCCGGGCCATAAACGCCGCTTTCGATCTTTTTCTTTTCTCACGTAATTCTTCTTGCAATTAAAAAATCGATGCTCTATAATGCTCTTTCGTGCTAAAGAAATCTAATCGTTCAAATTAGAAATATCAAAAAGGATGTGAGCATTGATGTCTGCAACATATTTACGTCAAGCAACGAACCAGGACCTGCCGGAAATCAAAAAAATTATTATGGATGCAAAAGCATTTCTGAAGGAACAGGGAATCGATCAATGGCAGGATGGCTATCCCTCCGATGAAGACTTGGAAACCGATGTTAAGTTTGGGATTACCTACGTCTTAATTATCGACGGTAAAATTGCGGCAACCGCGGCCCTTCACCAAGGTCTCGATGTTAGCTACCTTCAAATTCACGACGGCGAATGGTTAAATGGTGTTCACGGCCGGTATACCGCGATTCATCGAATTGCCATGTCTAAGAATTTTCGGGGCCAGCATCTTTCAGAAAAAATGATTACCGGCCTAATTACCATTTCCAGCGTTCTTGGTTACAAAGATGTTCGAATTGATACACATCCCGATAACAAAGGCATGCAGCACGTTATCACCAGCAACGGCTTTACCAAGCGGGGAACCATCTACATGGCTGAAGGCGATCACGAATCTTCGCCCCGTTATGCTTACCAGCTAATTATCGAATAATGAATCGCGCTTCTTTTCTCCAACTTGGCCTTGATGTACAATGTTTCTATTGAGGTGATCAAATTGGCGCTTTCTGATGCGGACGTTAAAACCGCACTTATAACAATGTATGCAATTGGGATCATTTGTCTGGTAATCATTTTCTTCTTACTGGATAAAATTAACGGACAATTTTTCACTAAATTTTCAATCGGTTTAATTGCCGTTATTTTAATAATGGGTATCATTCTCATTAATCTATTTAGTTTAAGTTAGATTCTATGGATAAAAGGGGCCGGGTTGACTAAGAAACTGTCAACCCGGCCCCTTTTTGTAACCTCAAGTAAGCCGCCGTCACATATTTTTGGATAATTATAACCGCTCGAATGCCTGCTCCAGATCAGCAATTAAATCGTCAACGTCTTCCAAGCCAACCGATAATCGAATCAGCTCGTCCTTAATTCCCATTTCCAACCGCCTTGCTTGGGAATTTCAAAATGCGACATAAATGCCGGAACCTCTACCAGACTTTCAGCCGCGCCCAAACTAACCGCCAAGATGATTAGCTGCAGACTATTCACAAATTTGGCTGCGTCCAACCCATCTTTCAGTTCAAAAGACAGGACGCCACCGGCACCCCGAGCCTCATCTTTAATAATCGCATAGTCGGTACTATTTTTATCAACGGTCGGATAATAAACCCGGCCAACCTTATCATTTCGCTCCAGGTATTTAATAATCTTTTTGGCATTTGAAATGTGCCGGTCCATTCGCAGATTCAACGTTTGAATTCCCCGGCGCAGTAAATTAGCTTCCTGAGGAGCCAAAACCGCACCAATGCTGTTTTGAAGCTTATATACCCGATCGCTGAGTGCTTTATTTTTGGTCACGATGATTCCAGCCATAATATCGGAATGCCCACCCAGGTACTTGGTTGCTGAATGAAGTACCAAATCAGCTCCCAAGTTCAGCGGTTTTTGCAAATAGGGTGTCAAAAAGGTATTATCAACGATCACCATCGCATTGTGCTGATGAGCCAGTCGTGAAATCTGTTTGACACTTGATACTTTCAATAACGGGTTGGTGACAGTTTCGAAATAAACGGCCTTGGTTGCCGGTGTAAAGGCAGCTTCAACCGCTTGAAGGTCCTGGGTATCAACCGCCGTAAACTTAATGCCCCGTGGCTTTAAAAAGTCATTTACCAGTCGAAAAGTCCCGCCGTAAATATTATCACCAATCACCAGATGATCACCGGGTTTAAACAGAGAGAGGGCCGCGTGAATGGCCGCCATACCACTTGAAAAAGCAAATCCCCGGTCGCCATTTTCCAACTCGGCGCACACATTCTCAACGTTATCCCGAGTTGGATTTCCTGACCGTTCATAATCCCAACGAACATCAGACCCCAGCTTGGGATACCGATACGTTGATGAATTATAAATTGGCACATTTACCGCGCCCGTATGGTTATCGTCCGGCTTGCCGCCGCGAACTAACAATGTATTAAATTTGGTCAACCAAAACACCCCTGCATCTTTATTTTAATACACGACTGTCATAAACGCCTGACAACCGAGTAACGTGCAATCTTTAATTAACAACAACCTTTGTCCCCATTGGCACGTGCCGGTTAATCCACTTGGCATCCGGAATCGAGAGTCGGACGCATCCGTGGGAATTTGCCTTTTTTCCAAGATGGCGGGCTTCTGATTTAATATAACGCCCCTGTGCATTCGTTGGGACCGTATGAAACAGATAAACCCCATGGTCTTTCCATGATGTCCAATAACGCGCGCCTTCACGGGATTCGCCATTATAAAAGAAATTACCGCGTTCCTGCTGAATATGATAAGTTCCCTTGGGCGTTGAGTTATGAATCCCAGTTGAAGCATACATCGTATACAGGACGTGTCGGTTATGGCTCATGACATAAACCCGTTGTTTCTTGATGGACACCTGCAAGAAACGGCCATTATTTGCCGTAATCTTGGGATAAGGCTTATTTTGAGACGGCTTTCGCCAATTAATAACCTTAGCCGGCCGCTTTTCTGCCGACGTATCATGATGATGATTATCAGCGTGATCACTGCCACAACCGGTCAGTACGAGGGCTAAAATTATTGTGGTAATGATTTGTAGATATTTTCGCATTATTTCTCACTCTCAATAACAGTCTGAATTTATTATATCATCATCTATTTTTTCGGTTATGAAGTTGTGCTTTAATTTACCCGGCCTTAATAATTAAGAAACTGCCACTGCTTGATTTGCAGCGAGCAAATACAAATACTTATGGGTAACCGGCCGCCCCAAAATCTTCGCCAGTGCCAACGCATACAACGTCAATTGTCCCCGATAACGATCGACGATGTCTAAAACGGTGGTCTTTGGCGTTATTCGATCCGTTTTATAATCAAATAAATAAACGTCTTGATCCGTTATCACATAGCCATCAATAATCCCGTGAATGAGGATGGACTGATCATCATCTTTCTGAAAATCTTTAAAAACGTCCTTGGCCTTCATCAATAATGAAAATGGCGCTTCCCGAAATGTCTTTTCCGGATGTGCCAGGACCAGCTTACCAATGTCACTTTGATAAAATTGAAGAATTTCTGCCACATCCATTTGTTTGGCAACTGCTTCGGGAATAATGTGCTGACGAGTCAGGTTGGCAATCAAGTTGGTCAGCTTTTCAGCAGTCGGCGGGGTCTTTAAATCCACCTGCTGCAAGACCAAGTGCGTGGCTGTGCCGATATCGGTTGGCGCGGGCTTATTGCTATTCTCCGACACAAATGCCGGCGCGCCAAAATCAGCCTTCAGATAACGGCCGGTATTGGCGGCCTTATTTACATCCAGCATAGAATAACCGGACAGCTGCGTATTATCAGGATCATCAAAGAGCCGCTTGATTTCCGAAACCGACTGGTAAGCCGTTGTTACGGTCGCTGCTGTGTACGGGTACTTGAAGGCCATTACCCGGGAAATGGCCGCTTGGGTCGGCTGCTCAACCGGCGCTTTTTTTGCGTCAATTGATCGATAAATTCATTTGGCGATAGTTGATTGTCCGCTTGTCGACCGGACTCCTTAGTGATACGATCATCGTCATAAAAATCAATTTTGAAGCTTGCCCGATTGTCTGCCAGCACGTCAGTTCCAAGGCTGTCACCAAATTGCGCCAGGACACCGGGATGCCTTGAAACAGCCGGCCCAATCCAATCCAAATAACTCTTGGCAGCGTTTCGAACCGCGACCGGCAATACCAACTGCCCGGCATTGGTTAACCCCTGCCAGTGTTCAATCAGCTGTCGGTCATCACCAGTCTTTTCACCCTTTACTTTGGCTATCAGATATAGCTGTTGTTCGGCTCTGGTCATGGCTACGTACAACTTTCGCATTTCCTCTGATAAGCCGGCATTTTTGGTAATGTCCAGAATAGCTTGACGCTGCAAAGGTGACCGAAATTCCCGTGTCTGGTTGTCAAAATAAGAAATCCCAATCCCCCAATGATCGTTTAAAACGTATTTGCCGGTTGTATCCTGCATATTAAAATGCTTGCCGACGTCGTTTAAGAAAACTACCGGGAATTGAAGCCCCTTACTACCATGAATTGTCATCACGTGAACCGTATTTTCAGAAGTTGTCGGGTTGGTGTTGGCCAAATCGTTGTCTCGATCCTGCATTCGCTGAATAAACTTAACAAACTGAAAGAGTCCTTTAAAGCCATTCTTTTCATAATCAGCCGCCCGATCATACAAAGCATGCAGATTGGTTTGCCGTTGAAGTCCTGCCGGCATCCCGCCAACATAATCCAAGTAACCGGTTTGATTATAGATATCCCAAATCAATGCCACCAAGCCATCCTGTTGGGCAACGTCCTTAAAATGCCGCAACTGGCTCATAAACCGGTTAATCTTTTGATAAATTCGGGTCGCATAATCATTGGGCTTAATCGACGAAAAGCCGCGATAAAAATCAAGCACCGCCTGATAGTAATTACCGGTATTCCGATTGATCCGCAAATAAGCCAGCTGGTTTTCATCCAGGCCGACAATCGGCGAGCGCAGAACTGCCACCAGTGGAATATCTTGAAACGGATTATCAATAACTGCCAAAAGCGACATCATAATTTGAATTTCAGTTGTCTTAAAGTAACTCTTGGCACCGGTAATTTCAGCCGGAATGCCGTATTTGCCAAAGACATCTGAAAGGGTCAGCTCGTTATTATGGGTGGGAGAAATAATTGCAATATCGCCATAGGTAACCGGTCGCATTTCTGCTAAATGCTTGTCGTAAATCCGGCTTTGACCATCAACCAACGTTCGAATTTTCTGAGCAATAATTTCGGCCTGACCGCTGTCACTGTCTTCAATCTGATCATCCGCCAACTCTGAATCGTCATTGCTGCCGGCTGCTGTCGATGATTTGGTTCGATAAACGATCAGTGATACATCAGCTTTTAAATCAGTCGGATAATAAGCCGCCCCGAATTTTAATTTTGATTTACCGGTATAATCCACTTCACCTACTTGACTGTCCATTGTCTGTTCAAAAATCAGATTGGCAAATGCGTCAATATTTTCAGCTGATCGGAAATTTTCCGACAGCGTAATCAGTTCGTCGTCGTTATCAGCCTGACGATATTGGGCCTGCTTTTTTATAAACATCGTTGGATCTGCCAACCGGAATCGGTAAATTGATTGCTTAACATCCCCAACCATGAAGCGATTACCATGATCACGGCTGCTGATTTTATTCAAAATTGCATCTTGAAGCCGGTTGTTATCCTGATATTCATCAGTCATAATCTCATAATACTGATCCTGCAGCCGATGGCGGACTTGTTGGGCCTGATCACTTTGGTCGTTCAAAATATCGTATGCCGCGTGTTCAATATCAATAAACTGCATCAAATGCCGCCGCTGCTTAGCCTGCTTGTAAGCAAGCCGAAATGTTTTAACAACCGTGACCAACTTTTCAATCCGGTCCTTGGCTGCCCGCATTAGCGCGACATTATCCTGCTCATTCCAAGTAAAGTAGCCGGCAACCAATTTCCCCCAATCCGTCTTCATCTTGTGATTGGCATTCTTGATCAATTCATGGGTCTTACGCTGATAATCATCGGCAGCTTTGGATAATTTGGCTTTACTTAATGAAGCAAACTTAAATTGGGTTATCAAATCGCGCAACTCGTCCCAATTATCAGCCTGTTCAACCCGTTGCTGCAATTGATCGATTGCTGCTGATTGATCCGAAAACAGCGTTAATATTTTGGTTAAATCCGCCTGCTGCGCCAACTTTATAATTTCCCGATGTGAAAGCTGGAGCCGCTTCAAAGCATCGGCAATTTGCGGGGCAATCAGATTTTGATACAAATCACTATGAATCAGCCCTCTTGCCCGATCTTATAAAATGAAGCCGCGTCATTCAGCCATTTGTCCGGATCTTCATTGACGTTGGCAAACGCGTCCATCTGAAAGACAACGTCGGTCAGCCCGTCATCACTTCTATCATTGGAAAAATTTTCCGTCAAATCAGCAAAAGAATGATCTTTATCTTCACCGTACAGATCTTCCCGGACATTATCCCACACCTGTTCTTTTAGTAATTGGATTTCAGTATTGTCGGAAAGGACGCGAAAATTCGGATCAATTCCCAAAATATAGTAATAACGGGCAACCAACTTCTGACAATAGGCGTCCATTGTCGTAATATCGGCAACCGCGACCTTTCGAATCTGGGTTAATAAATGCTTCCTGCTGTCAGCGCTGGTGGCTTTGGCAAACTCCGATTGAAGCGAGCTTCGCAGTCGTTCACGCATCTCTTTGGCAGCGGCGTTGGTGAAAGTCACCACCAGCAACTGGTCAATATTGATCCCCTGATTTTTAACCATGTCAATAATCCGATCGACCAGTACCCGAGTCTTTCCGGAACCGGCTGATGCGGAAACTAAGACATTACCGGCGGGCCGATCCTTGATAGCTTTTTCTTGATCCGGTGTATATTGCATTATTGCTTTTCACCCCTTAGTTTGTCGATAATTTCTTTTTTAGTGTGCTTAGGCACCAATCGATAGTTGTTTTCCGGCAGCAGTGGATCAAAGTTCATAATGGCTTTGTACGGTGTAAATTGCATTGGCGTGAACTGATCAATCTTAACCGGTGCCAACGACGTATCGCCGTTGAAAATCCGAGTGGAAGCATCCACAATCAACGATTCTGTCCGGTCCAGAAACGCATTCAAATCATTTTCGGTAATCGTCGAGGACGCCTTACCGACGCTGCCGCTTTTCAGCTTGTTAAACGGGTAAACCAGGGAGTGGCCACTGCCATTAGCTAAATCAGTATCCAAATTATCTACCAAATCGGCATCATCCACCAGAATTCCCTGGTACTTGTGCTTGGTTAACAGCGACTTTTCCAAGCCTTTCTGAAAATCATCAGGTTTGAAAGTCGCGTTAAAAATATGCATGTAGAGTGCCCCGGCCAGCAGCGCATCACTGGTATCCGGATTCAGCACTGCCAAATTCTCGCGTAAGACGTCCAAATACGTCAGCAGCTGCATTGACGTACCGATATATGCCTGGTTAAAATCAAATTTCTTATTACTGGATTTATAATCTACAATGCCAAAATATCGTTTATTATTAACTTTCATGGCATCAATTCGATCAATCCGGCCCCGGACGTTGACCTGTTTATGGTTTGGCAGCTCAAAGCTAAGCCCCTTTAAGCCCTTTGAAGACGGCTGGCCAAAGACCAATTCGGTTTTTTGCGGCCGCATTGGGGTTAACTTCTGCTGATCCCGAATCGTTCTGATCATTTGTTGAATCGTTGCTTCCAACTGCATGGTGATATAGTGCATTCGATTTGAGCTGTTCAGGATGACGTACTGAAAATTATCAGGGTCCGCAACCATTGCCGCGACGTTTTCAGCTACCAATTCGTTCACGTCGGCATCGTTTAAGTCAGCCAGGTCGATTTTCTGCTCGTGAACCATTGAAATAATTCGATCCAGCGCCTCATGAAAGAATTGTCCGGTGGAAGCCGGCGACAGTTCAAACTGCTCTCGCTCCTGTAAACGCAATCCATATTTCAGAAAATATTCATAGGGGTTTTCATAAAAAGATTCCAACTGTGAAATTGAAATATTAAGCGCCGATCCGTATAGCTTTTCAGCAATTTCCTGGCTAAGCGGTACCGGTACATTTTTATAATCAATACTACCAAGCAATTGGTCAGTCAACGGGCCAATCTCGGGATCGTGTTTTAATTGGTTAAAAATAAACGTCCAAGTTGCGTTTAACTGTCCTTTATTCTTATAAGTATCCTGAACTACCTGAATCAAATGATGCAGGGTTGCCCGTTTCGTACCAATATACACGGCAACCGGCGTTTGATTATCCGGAACCGCCGCGTGGTGTGTGATTTGTAAATTAAAATGAGCCGCAATTCTGGTAACGTAGGGTGATAAATTAACGTCCGTTTCATCATTTAAGTGACTGGTGTACGAAAAAATCAGCCGGCTCGACGAACTGGTAAATGCCAGGTAATTCAAGTACGGTTCATCAGCCATTAATTCGTCGGCCGGGTCATTTAGATACTGATCATCGTTTAAATTATCCTGAATCTGGACGAGATCATCGTCTCCAAACAAACTGTCATTCACAATTCTTTCAGGCATGGTTTCGTCATTTGAACCGATCATGATGGTAACCTTTCGATTGGCCATCTGCACCATCCCACTTTCAGAGATTTGAACCTGATCCAGTGTTGATGGAATCTGGGAATAGCTGGCCCCTTCAAAGCCCGCGTAAATCAACGCCCAAAAGTCCTGGGCGTCAAACGGCCGATCACCCAAAATCTGCACGCATTCGTCCAGCAGCGAACAAAAAGTCCGCCAAACCTGTTCGATTTCATCCGAACGATTGATTTCCTGCTGATCAACAGCCGCGTTTCGTAATTGCTGCAGTCGTTGGACGACCCCAGTTTCAACCAGAAAATGATATAGCGCAGTCGCCGCATCAGCGTTGGTTTTCGCTCGGTAAAGTCGCCGATAGAATTTCGGCAGCGTATCTTTAACCAAGTGACGAATAACATTGATTTGCCGGGTAATCTCCTTATCACGGTCGGTCAATATCGTCCCGTCATCGTCGTCCGCCACCCAAACGTACTGCCAATCTTCAGCCTGAGTCCATTTTTGCCCTTCAAAGCCGTTCTTTAAGACCAGGTTTTCAGTCAGCGCAACTGCCCGTCGGTAGTCGTCGATTTTCATCGCCGTTCCATCCGAATTCCGGGGTAACACCAGTTCGGATTTTAAAAACCGCATCACATCGTCATACCGATAGTTTCGGAGACGATGATGGTCATAAATATCAAACAGCGAACTTAACAGGTCCACCAAGGGATGGTCCACCATGGACTTTTGAATATCTTTGAAATACGGAATGCCCTGCATGGTAAAAACGGGATCTAAAATGGTTGCGTAGCTATCCAAGCGCCGCGTTAAAATTAAAAAGTCCGAGTAACGGTACTTACCCGTTGAGACCATTTGGCGAATTCGAGCAGCGACCTGATCCAGTTCAGCATATGGGTTATCCGCCTGAAAGATCTGAATACTTTGAGGTGAAACGGTGTTGTCTGCCGTAATCGCCCCCAGGCCACTCGATTGAATCCAAAACTTTTCTAATTTTAAAAGATCCGATGAAAGCCGTGGCTGATCGGCAACTACAGCGGGTAGGTAAGGAATCTTTTGGTCGGCTGCAAACCGGTAAAGCCGATAAAAAAGTTTTCCCGATTGATAAAACAAATTCGGCTGTGTCGGCAGGGCCGTCCGGTAAGGTTTGTCTAAAATCAGTGAGATCGTCATGCTGGCACCGCGTTTGGTTAACGTTTCTACCAACCGACACTCCTGGGCTGTGAATTTTGAAAAACCGGAAATATAAAAATGATAGTTCGTTAAATCGCGTTCTGCCAAATAATCGCTCAGTAGATTCAACACGTCATGATTATCAAAATACTGGTCATCGATTCGTTGATGATAGTCCGCGTAAATAATCGCAAAATCGTGCAATTTATCCCGTAAATCGTTGGATAACTGAGCAGCCGGGCTTTCATTCATTTTCATTAAGTCTTCAGGCAGGACGTTACCAGCCTGCATTGCCGAAATCTGTTTGGCAATCTGATCAATAAAGCCGGGCAGACGGGCCTCCTGACTGAAAAGAAGCAGGTCATCCTGCCGATCGGTAATAATTTGGTACAGCAGCATATTAATTCCAGCCGGACTAATCCGTTGTTTCTGGTATTTAGCTGTGGTCCGTAAAAAATACCAGGCCAATCTGGTAAATGAAAGGACTTGCACGCTGCTTTGAGCAGTTACCCGATCAGTGGGATCCGCCAATTGTTTTAAAATTTCAACTTCTGATTCAAACTTAATGTGGTTGGGAACCAAATAAAAAAACCGGTCATTGGGATTTTCAGCCCGCTGTTTTTGGAGGATTTCAACCATTTTACCTTGGTGGTCAGCCCCGTTGGTTCCCAGTACAAATTGTAATGTCACGGCATATTCTCCCTTCAAATCAACGCTTTTTTGAGTTATCCCGTTTATAAAAGAATCGCTCACGATCGTTTAAACAGTTAGTTATCAAAAACAGGTCCTTTTCATTGAACATTGTAAAAAATAGGCTATTATTAGAGGTGGATGTAACAATGCATCCATCATTTGACCTAAATGAAAGCTTTATGCTTGCATTGATCTTGTTTATGAGGATTGGCCGGCCGCTACGATTTAATATCGGAAGCAAGAATTTACGATCTACCCCCAATATATCTTTCAAGTTCACAGGGCTGACCAATCCTCTCTCCTAATAACGCCTGGATCCAACCAGGCGGTACATAGTAACGCTTTTTACAACTGAAATGAAAACGGCTCGGCTGTTTTTATTTCAGTTTTTAGACTAAAAGCATTTAAGGCTGCAGTGATGTAATTAAGTAGATACATCTTCGCAGCCTTTTTGAGTTGCCCTACCGATCCCTTGAACCGGTGGTTTGGACTTTATTTTCAATCATTACTTTATTGGTATAATATTCCAAATCATCTACAACCTGTTCATTTGGATTTCCCTGCATTTGAGCCGTATGAAGATTTTGTTGCGCAACTGCCCAGTACACCAAGTTATCGGTAATTGGCAGAATATCCCTGATTACGTGAAATTCAAACTTATCTGAATTAGTCATTTTCATATTCAAAAAATTATTCCAATCGGTTACCATCCTCACACCGGTATTTTCCTTTTTGGAAATTGCCATGATAATCACAAAGTGTGAACTGCGGTTTGCAACAAAAAGCTGTTGCTTGAGCTGTTTAATTTGTTCCGGATCCAATTTAATTGCCATATATTCGGACCACACTCCTAACGTTTAATTTAAAATTCATTTGGCCTCATCAATGATACCGACCGATTGGTTAACCAACTTGTGGTTTACCAATGCCATTTCGACTAAGCGGGCAACGTTTTTAGCACTTACCCGGCCATTCGGCATTTGACTGCCTTCATTATACAACTGGTAATTTGACTGATTGGCACTTGTTAAAGTTCCCATTCTAATAATCGAATACGGAATCTCGGATTCGTCAACCAGTTTGGCAGCGTAACGCTGCTGCTTGATAAATTCTGATCGATTAGCCACTTTCGGAAACGTCATTGGTGCCGTTAATTCATCATCAATCCCGGCATAGGAAAGCATAATGAAATGTTGGATAGCGGGGCCGACTTCATCAATTGCGTCAAACAAGGCTTCAAACACCAAATCGACGTCGTTTGGTCCGAGTGCCGAAAGCAGCCAGTCAACGTTTTTTATGGCATTTCCATAATCAGCTGCTGACTGTAAGTCGCCTTGAAAGACACTGACTGCGACCTCGTCATTTTGAGCCAACAACGGCAGCAAGGCCGTGACCACTGGGCTTTGTTGATTCAAAATTAATAATTTTTTCACGTCATTTACTTCCTAGTTGAAATATTTTGTGCTTAACTTAATGTGTACCATAGTATAGAAGGAAAATCAAAGGAGGATTTGCAATATGACTGAAAACGTCACAATTGGCCATTCAAACGTCCAAACTACCCCTTTAGGTTTAGGGACAAACGCTGTTGGTGGTCACAATTTATTTCCCAACCTCGATGAGCAAACCGGCATGCAAACTGTCCGGGCCGCACTGGATAATGGCATCACGATGTTGGACACCGCCTATGCGTATGGGCTCGGCCGCTCAGAAGAATTAATCGGTCAAGTATTGAAAGATTATGATCGTTCTAAAATCACCATCGCAACCAAAGGCGCCCAAATCGTCAAAGACGGTCAAACAACCATCAGCAACGCCCCGGATGACTTAAAGCGCTTCGTTGAAGCCAGCCTCAAACGCCTTCAAACCGACTATCTAGATATATTCTACATCCATTTTCCAGACGAAAACACCGCTAAAGACAAAGCCGTTGCTGCTTTACAGGATTTAAAAGACCAGGGGCTGATTCGGGCCATCGGTGTCTCCAACTTTTCCTTGGCGCAGCTTAAAGAAGCCAATCGAAATCACCAGGTTGACGTTATTGAGAATCAATACAGCTTGGTTCATCGAGACCCTGAAGAAACCCTGTTTCCGTATTTAAAACAGGAACACATCGCTTTTGTCCCCTTCTTTCCCTTGGCATCCGGTCTACTAACAGGTAAATACGATAAAACACCGCAAAAGTTTCCCGAAACCGATTTACGAAGCCAGGATCCCAACTTCTCCGGCAGCCGGTTTAAGGCAATTATTGATTCCGTAAACAACCTGCAGCCAATTGCTGACAATCACGACGCGACAATTGCCCAAATCGTGTTGGCCTGGTACATCAAAAATCCATCAATCAGTGTTGTCATCCCCGGTGCCAAGACGCCCCAGCAGGTTCAAAGCAACGTCAAAGCAATGAACATTGTCTTATCAGATGAAGAATTTAATATGATTGACAACGCGTTTAAATTATTTGAATAAGCGTCTCTTATTGCAGTTTACCACTCACTATTGATTGGCATTATCATTAATATTGAAGCGTGGCTGAACCTGCAGCTCAGAGTGCGTTATTGTCATTCATGATTTTAAAGTATAAAATAGATACCACATTGAGACAAGAAGGGAGCAAAATAATGAGTAAAATTGCCGTAATTGTTACAAACGACGTGGAAGATGTCGAATACACCTCACCAGTTGAGGCACTCAAAAATGCCGGCCATGAGGTTGTTACCATTGAAAATCAGACCGGCAGTCAAATTACCGGTAAGCACGGTGTTGCTATTACCGCCGATAAGGGTATTGCCGATGTTTCGCCTGATGAATTTGATGGACTCTTGATTCCCGGAGGCTTCTCCCCCGATCAACTACGAGCAGATGAGCGCTTTGTCGACTTCGTTAAAGCCTTTTTGCTAAGCGACAAACCCGTTTTTGCAATTTGTCACGGCCCACAATTATTCATTCAGACCGGATTAACCAAAGGACGCACTATGACAGCCTACACAACTGTTCGGCCTGACTTGTATTACGCCGGTGCAGTTGTAAAAGATCAACCGGTCGTCGTAGATCAAAACCTGGTTACCAGCCGGACACCGGATGATTTGGACGCATTCAACAGTTCAATGCTTGAAACTTTGAAGAAAAATGCTTAACTTAAAATAATAAAAGCTATTGCACCTTAAAATCGGACAGTTATTCAAAATTGGTCTTCGATATGCTCAAACAGCTTCTTAACGTTTAAACCATATCGAACAATCATCTTTGAATGACTGTCCGTTTTTGTGCAACCATAAAAAGAAACCGCTTTAATTAGTAAATAATTCCTGCTACCGGCGACTTTTAATTCGGTTATTGAAGATAATAAGCTATAATGGTAATATAAAATGCGTTGTTTTTATTTTATATCCGAACAATAAGGGGAGCTATTATTTTATGCTAAATTCAATTGCCAAGTTCTTCGACTTTGAGGGTCGAAAAACTAATTTTCGTCGCGAAACAATTGCCGGTATTACGACTTTTGTTTCGATGGTTTATATTTTATTCGTCAACCCCAACGTTTTAGGCGTTACCGGCATGGACAAGGGGGCTATCTTTACAGCCACCGCCTTGGCTTCGGCCTTCGGGTGCTTTTTAATGGGCCTGATTGCCAACTATCCGATTGCGATTTCAGCTAGTCTGGGAATTAATGCCTTTTTCGCCTATTCAGTTGTCATCGGCATGAAAGTGTCGTGGCAAACCGCATTGGCCGGGGTTTTTGTTGCTTCAGTCATCTTTATTATCCTAACGGCCTTAAAATTACGGGAAAAAATTATTGATTCAATTCCCGCCGACTTTAAAGCCGCAATTGGTGGCGGTATTGGTTTATTTATCGCCTTTATTGGCATGAATGATGGCGGTCTGATTCAGTCCAGCAAAGATACATTGGTTAGCTTGGGATCACTGCACGTTGGCACGACTTGGCTGACGATCTTCGGCCTGCTGGTTTCTGTTATCCTGATGAGCCGAAAAGTTCCCGGTGCAATCTTTATCGGAATGGTTTTAAACGCTATTTTGGGAATGGTGACCGGCTTAATTCCACTACCCCATCAATGGGTGTCCGGTATGCCCAGTCTGGCACCAACCTTTGGCGTCGCCCTGTCACATATCGGCGACATCAACTCACTTCAATTAGTGGTGGTCGTCCTGACATTTCTACTGGTAACCTTTTTTGATACGGCGGGGACGCTGGTCGGTTTGGCTGAACAAGCCGGCTTCATTGAAAATAACCGGATCCCCAGAATCGGTCGGGCACTGATCGCCGATTCATCTACAATGGCCGTTGGTTCCATTTTGGGAACTTCGCCAATGGGGGCCTTTGTTGAATCGTCTGCCGGTATCGCGGTTGGTGGCCGAACCGGTTTCACGGCCGTTGTCGTTGGTATCCTATTTGTTTTGGGAACTTTCTTTTCACCACTATTGACGGTTATTACCAGCCAGGTAACCGCACCGGCCTTGATTATTGTCGGTGTCTTGATGGCGCAATCTTTGAAAAACGTCCACTGGGAAAAATTTGAAATTGCTGCTCCGGCTTTCATTACCCTGGTTGGGATGCCGTTTACCTACAGCATTGCTGACGGAATTGCCCTTGGCTTTATCACTTACCCAATCACAATGATTGCCGCAAAACGCGGTAAGGAAGTCAGTGCCATGATGTACGGCCTGGCCGTGGTCTTTGTCATCTTCCTGTGGATTTTAAACAGTTAATCGTCAGTCAATACAACCAAGTTGAAATGTATCGGGAAAAGCTGTAAAGTTAGTAGGTTACAAATAACTAAATAATTTACAAGGAAGGAATTTGCTATGAATTCTAAGACTAATGTTCTCGGCATCGACAGTGTGGTTGACCTGACCAAAGCTGCCGTTGTTGCTGCACTCTACATCGCGTTAACGATGGTCTTTGCAGCCGTAAGTTATGGGCCTATTCAATTTCGTTTTTCCGAAGGATTGAACAACCTCGTCCCATTCAACAAACGCTACATCGTCGCCATTACGCTGGCCTGCTTTATTACCAACATTATGTCGCCAAACGGTGCGATTGACATGGTGGTTGGGACTGCGGAAACCCTGATTAACCTGCTTACCATCTATCTGGTTACCAAGCATATGAAATCAGTGGTTGCCAAATTGGTTGTTTCCGTTCTGATCGGAACATTCTATATGTTCATTATTGGTTTTGAAATTGCAATTATCGGCCATAGTGCTTTTTGGCCAACATTCTGGAGTACCTACCTGACTGCCGGTATCGGTGAATTTGTCACTATGACAATCGGGGCGGTTATTCTCTATCTGATTAATTTAAAATATGATTTAAGTAGATAATCTGCTGTAAAAGTCTAAATAACAATTGATAAGTCAGACAATTGTATCTCGGCTCAAATAAAGGTCCTGTAAGATCAGTATTCCAGATAACTGATTTTACAGAACCTTTTTTAAGAAGGATGAGCTTTTGAACTATCTCAACTATTTTCTGTCAACATTCAAAACTTCTTAATACTCTAATTGGAATAAAGCCGATTAACTTCAAGCCTAACTTCCTTTATGTTCCACATAGTCACTGGCTTTTTTAACGACCACATAAATAAAGATAAACCTAATAATCATAACCAGTATCCAGGGTAAGTAATCTTTTTCATACTCCAAGAAAAACCAAGCCAGGAAAAATAATGTGATAGTTACTGGATAGACAACTTTTTTCAATATTCGATTCTCCCACTGCTTCAATTTATCTGCCTTACATTAAACAGACTAATTTCTTCCACTATGAAGCTTCATTGTAAGGATACAAGATGAATTTGAATTTTTTGTGAATTTACTTTTCAGCAATGCGGTAACCAAATTAAAGCTATGTTTCAATATCAGGCTGCGCAGTGCTATGCAAGAACGAATAATGACATTTTTATTGGCGAAAGCCACCATTTATTATTTGAAAGACTATTTTTTAGAATTACCGTAACTATAAGCATGTATTAAATGGTGCTTTTACTTACCTCGAGGAGTCTTGTGGAACAAAAAATGTAACGATTCCGACTACAATTTCCATTATTAAAAAAGGAAACATGAAATAGTAATTCATTACAATCTGATAAATGACTGGAACCAAAGTGCAAATAATCAAAATTGAAGACAGAATTCTAATCGCTAATTTGTTTACAGGAAATAAATATATTAACCCAACAACAACATTTACGCCTGCAGCTCCGATTATATAGTAAACAGGAGATGCGATTGGTGGAAGTGGATATGGCCCAAGTGCAAAAATTCCTAAGAACCCGGTAATCCAACCGATAAATATAAATATAAAGCTTATTAAGAATCTATATTGTTTTTGCATATTTATTCTTCCCCCCTTTGAAAATCAACCCATACTTTCCCTTCCTCGGAAATAGTTATCCAAGTTGTCAGGTACGGCAATCCCACCAATCGCCACATTGCTGTCTGTATTAATTTTAGTACTTTGGGGACTGAATGAGGATTATTAGAACTGGTCTGATTGGAATCTTGCACATGTTTGAAACGGCTTAATCCTAAGTATCCTGAACAATTTCAAAAACAGCATGTCAAATTCCACTAAATCAGCTGCATCAAGTCACCCAAACTATGCTATGCTAATAACAGCTAGGGGAGCAATTCGCTGAGACCTGAAAGGGAACCCTTTGAACCTGAGAGTCAGTACTCGCGTAGGAAAGCCGTTATTTAACGTGAAAACTAAAATCAATTCAAGGGCGAACCATCTCAAATAACTTCTCTAGCAATAAAGTAAAAATTGCTGAGAAGTTATTTTTAGATTGGAGAATCACCTAATGACAACTATTAAAGAACAGCTTTTAACCGCAATTGACCAGCACCAAGACGAGCTGCTAAAGCAACTTGACCGAATTGTCGCCTTCAACACCGTTTCACCACCCGCACGAAATACCGCTGATCTGCAACAGGTGATCCATGATGAACTGACCGACTACGGATTTGACGCCAAACAACAGGATTTCTACGATGGTGATAAACTCCTGTCGGCAACTAAAAAAGGCAGCCAATCCGCTACCCATCACAGCCTGATTTTAAACGGTCACGTTGATGTTGCCGCACTGGAAAATCGTGATGAATGGCAGACGGACCCTTTTAAGCTGGTTAAAAATGGTGATATATTAATTGGCCGGGGTGTCAGTGATATGAAAGGGGCGATTGCCGCCTACCTGTTTATCTTTCAAATGCTTAAGGAATTAAATATTAGCTTACCAGGGGATTTGAAGTTTCAATCAGTAGTTGGTGAGGAATTGGGTGAAGCCGGTACTAAAACACTGCTCAAACAGGGCGAAAAAGCCGATTTTGCGATTATCGGCGATACGTCCGGAACCCATTTTCAAGGACAAGGCGGCGTGATTACCGGCTGGATTACGTTAAGAAGCCCGCATACCTACCATGACGGCAACCGCATCTCGATGGTCCAAACCGGTGGTGGGTTAAAAGCCGCCAGCATGGTCGAAAAAATGACGGTGGTAATTTCCGCACTCCAAACTCTCGAACGCTACTGGGGAATTACTAAAAGCTACCCCGGCTTTAAACCCGGCACCGACACAATCAATCCGGCCTACATCAAGGGTGGCATTCACCCGGCATTTGTTGCCGACGAATGCCGATTGTGGATTACCGTTCACTTCTACCCAAATGAAACTGTCGAAGGTATCGAAAAGGAAGTTGAAGACGAGGTTATCGCAGCCGCCAAAGCTGATCCTTGGCTACGTGACAACCTGCCAACATTTAATTGGGGCGGTGACTCCATGTTAGTCGATAAGGGCGAGGTCTTTCCAGCCCTTGAACTGGATTCTGACAGCCCAGCCATGCAACTGTTAGCAACTTCCCATCAGTCATCATTCGGTCACCAGCCGGTAATTGGCATGTCGACTTCCGTTTCAGATGGCGGCTGGTTTGGCTACTACCACATCCCCGCCGTTATTTACGGGCCGGGAGAGCTGGTTCAAGCCCACAGTGATAATGAAAGTGCCAGCTTTGAGCAACTCTTGAATTACACAAAATCGATTGCCGGTTTTGTGGTCGACTGGTGCCAAAGGGAAAAATAACCAAATACCGTCAATTCACCCCACTCACGTTGGTTTAATACTTCAGTCAGCTCTTAATCTCTTTCTTTTCAAAAATAAATTGAATATAATAGGTATGTGAAGTTAATCACGTATCTGCCAAGGAGGTTTTTTATATGACCCAAGTATTTGCCAGCCCCAGCACCTATATTCAAGGTCCGGGAGAATTGTTCAACAGCGTTCAATATATTCAGAAGTATGGTCAAAAAGTTCTGCTTCTTTCAGATCCAACCGTTTTAAAAATCGTTGGTAATCAATTTATCGACTATTTAAAGAAAAATAATTTTGATGTCAACCTGGCAACTTTTGAAGGTGAAGCATCCGAATCTGAAATCAATCGGGTTACCGAAATCGGCAAACAACATCAAGATCAGCTGATTATTGGTCTTGGCGGTGGTAAAACCGCTGATTCAGCCAAAGCAATCGCTGACAATCTCAACATTGCCGCAATGATCGCACCGACGATTGCTTCAACCGACGCACCTTGTTCCCGTCTTTCGGTTATTTACACCGATGATGGGCAATTTGATCACTACCGGTTCTATAAAAAGAACCCCGAAATTGTTTTACTGGATACTAAAATCATTGCCGGCGCGCCGGTTCAGTTATTAATCTCTGGAATGGCCGATGCTTTGGCAACCAATGTCGAAGCAATCGACGTTCGTAAAGCCAACGCCGATAACATGCTGGGTGCCAAACAAACGATCGTGGCCGGTTCAATTGGGCAAGCCTGTGAGGATACCCTGTTTGAATACGCCGACTTGGCGGTCGCTGCCAACCGGGCTCACGTTGCGACCGACGCACTTAATCATATCGTTGAAGCCAACACGCTGCTTAGCGGACTGGGCTTTGAAAGCGGCGGCTTAGCGGCGGCTCACGCTATTCATAATGGTTTTACCGCGTTATCGGGTGATATTCATCATTTGACCCACGGCGAAAAGGTGGCCTACGGAACATTAGTTGAATTAATTCTGGACGGTAGTGATCAAAAACGCTTTGAAAAATTCTTGAAGTTTGACTTGAAACTTGGCCTGCCAACCACCCTTACCCGGCTTCACTTGGCAAACGCATCCGATGAAGATTTGATGAAAGTCGCCACGCAAGCTTGTGACGAAAACGACACAATGAAATGTATGCCGACCGACATCACACCGGCTGACGTTTTTGCCGCAATCAAGGCAGTGGACGAATACAGCCGGGACTTCCAAGGTAAATCTGTCATGGAATTAGATTAAATAATCGTTTGATTTTTAAAGAAGGTCCCCAAAGCCAGCAAACAAACTGGTTTTAGGGACCTTCTTGATAAGCTTCGATACGGTTAATTGTTAGCCCGGTTAACTGCTAATGCCACAAAGCAACAGCAGTAAATATAAGACTTATAAAAAGATTTCTTAAATCTCTTAATTTCATTCTCTTAGGAATTAAGCCTCGATACTCACCATATTTTATCCAGTAACGGGTTGTCTTATCCACATATCAGAATTAACATAAGTAAAAACCTGTTAATTTAAGGAGGATTTTCGTGCGAAGATTCATACGGTTATTGATACAATTAATGCTTTTCCTGATGGCATACTTATTTTTAGAAGGTATTACCTTTGACTGGCACGCGCAGACCGTGGCACAAACCCAACTCAACATTTTAAAAAACCAGCCTAACAAGCTAAAAAGAATTTGCGACAAACAGACCTACAATCAAATTCGAAAGGCCCGCCAAATCAAGCTTTCCTTCACCACCGATAACCAAGGTGGTTCAGGCATTGCCTATTATCCGGCAAAGATTAACCATTCAAAGTATTACGGTATCACACTGAAAATCAATTCGGAAATACCAACCAAGTTTACCTTGGTTAGGATTAGATATTTTGGCAAACACTGACCTAAATTTGAACAGCAGCTCGGAGTACTTTTAATCGCTTTTATAGGATTTACGCCCGTCAGTATCATCATCTTAACAGCGTTTTTGGCAGAAATCGAAAGCAGTAACACGCCCAAAATTTTTTAGTTTATCATCCCTGGGAATGCCATTAAAGGTATTGGCAGCACTTCTGTTTCTATTCATTTTCAGTCTGATCCCCCACGTTTTATTGTGCGATATTATCCCCTTAATATGCACACTTAAATCCTGTTATAGTTCGGTATCCTTTATTTGGCAATCCATATTCGTAACTAAACTTCTCATAGCATTTACTATGACAGCATTGCGCTTTTGCATATGCATAAATATTTGTAATGCCATCATTTTTTTTGCAATTTAATAAGTTGCTTTTATTTACTTATTTCAAAAAAGGGATATTATAAAGATGTAATAAGTTGGTCTTATTTTCCACTAATCATCGATGCGCAAACATCGTTTTTTAGGGAGGATGTTTGCAATGACTAAAAAAACAGTAACCTAAAAAGAACGTTTCATTATCGCAATTTCAACACTTATTACGGTAATTTCAGTAAGCCTCATAATGGAATATTTTTTGAACGACTGGGACTCATTCCTTTTACCAAAATGGTTAATAGCTATAATTATTGGCGCCATTATA
>NZ_BAKI01000043.1 GCF_000583655.1 Lentilactobacillus farraginis DSM 18382 = JCM 14108 | reverse complement strand
ATTAATCGTACTCAAAAGGCCGTCCAAAGGGCGGCCTTTTGAGTAAAAATAGTTATTAAGCAGCGACCATCTATAGTTTATACCATTGCTACTTTTAATATAAACTTATTGATTTTCGGTGATCTGATCAGGATGTGCAAGATCATAACGATATTCAAAGAAAAAGTATATTGTTACAATTACGTAGCAAAGTGTTGGGACAATGAATGATGTTTGCATAGACCCTGTTAAATCTGAAACTAATCCTTGAATAGCAGGAATTACGGCACCACCAACAATTGCCATAACAATGATAGCACCACCAGTTTCGGTGAAACGCTTATCTTCAATGGTATCTAGCGTGTGAGCATAAATGGTTGGCCACTCTGGTCCAAAGAAGAAGCTTGCGGCTATAGCCATCCAAACGGCTGTCATATTTGGGATAGTAGTTGCAAGGATTAATGTAACTGTTCCAAGTGCTGAGAATATGGTTAAAACGCCGGTAACCGAGTGATCTTTCATTAAGAAGTTAGCACAAAGTTTTCCAACAAACCACGCAGCATAGCTATAGATCATGAAAGTACTTGCATCACTATCGCTGATACTGGTGTTTAAGTTAAGGGCAAGACGAATGGTGAATGACCAAACCGTTGTCTGCATGCCGACGTAAAAGAATTGAGCCATGATCCCCTTTTTGAAACGATAATTTTTTGCGAGGTATTTGATAGTTTCAATTAAGCTGGGGCTAGAGGCTTGTTCTTTTTTTAGGCTAACAGCTTTTGATTTTGGCATTGGAGTAATAGCTAAGATGATTAAGATGGCTATTAATACAACGAGGATATATTTGTAGGGTTGTAATGTCAGCTGAAGCATTTTTTCGCCGTAGGCAATTCGTTCTGCACCATGCATATGACTCATCGTTTCTGACAAATTGCCAACGGAGCCAAAAATAAGGTATTTTCCTAAAATAATACCTGCCATATCGCCAAGGGGAACCAAGGTTTGTGAGATGTTAAGCCTAATATTTGCGAATTTTCTTGGTCCAAGCATGGAGCTATAAGTATCACAAGAGGTTTCTAGAAAACTCAATCCAACTGCAATTGCAAAAATGGCGGCTAAGAACATCGTGTAAGTTGCAACTCGCGAAGCAGGGAAGAACATTGCACAACCAACAATATAAAAGATTAAACCTGTCATAATAGCAAATTTATAACTCTGCTTTTTTATCACGAGTGAAGCAGGAATAGCAATTAAGAAATAGCCACCGTAAAACGCACTTTGAACAAATGCTGTTGCTGCGTCATTCAGCATAAAAACACTCTTAAATTGAGTGATTAAGATATCATTTAAAGATGCTGCTGCTCCCCATAGTGGGAATATTAATGAAATGAGGATGAATTGAAAGATAGGTGTCTTTTCAAGATAACCATCTGCAAATTGAGTCCACCCATGTTTCTTTTCAACTACATGTCTACTTGCGTCCATATTATTGATCCTCCTCGGGAAATTCAAATTTGATAAATAAGAATTAAAATGATTTTAAAAATTAAAAGGTAACGCCAGATTCAAGAATGATATTAGAAAATGGTGTCATTTCACCCGTTCGAACAAATGCATGGCATTTAGCCAGATCTTTTTTTAGGTCAGAGTGTGGCATGAATTCAATCTCTACATCGGGTAGCACATCCTTAATGGCCTTAAGCTGATCGGGATTTTGAGTTTTAATTTCATCGGCAAGATAAATTTTTTGGACTTTTAATTCTGCTAAGACGTTTTTTAAAACGTCCATAAAGCTTGGAATTTCCTTTGTTAAAGCTAAATCGATCTTTTTGGTTCCTAACGGAACGGGCATCCCAGCATCTCCAATACTCAACCAGTCCATATGCCCCATTCCTGCAATAACGGTCGATAATTGTGAATTAATAACAGTGGTTTTTTTCATTTTTATTGTTTCCTCCAAATTTGTGGTTTTATTTATTATTTTCAACTTTTAGAATTTCATCTAATGTTGGGATTGATGGCTGAGCTCCTAATCGTTGAACAGTTAACGAACTTGCGTGTTGTGCAAATGTGACAGCTGTTTCAATATTCGAAAAATCTGTTTTCAATTGGGAAACTAGTGCACCAATAAAAGTATCTCCTGCTGCAGTCGTATCAACGGCTTTTACCTTGAATGCAGGCATTAGAGCATTGTTGCTTTTGGTTGAGTAAAACGCACCTTTATCACCAATGGTGATAATTACATTATCAACTCCAAGAGATGAAAATTTATTAGCTGTGGCGATCATTGAGTCATTATCATCGATTTTAATCCCGGTAATTGAAGCACTCTCCAATTCATTCGGTGTAATGAGATCTGTTAATCTTAATAATTCTGCATCAATTGACTTACTAGGTGCTGGAGCAGGATTCAGGACTGTAGTAACGCCGTTATCTTTTGCAATCTTAAAAGCAGCGATTGCGGCATCTTGTGGTGTTTCAAATTGAGCCACAATAAAGTCTGAACTCTTGATAATCGGTTCCGCTTTTTTTACGTCAGACACAGTAAGAGTTTGATTTGCACCCCCATAAACCAAAATACAATTTTGCCCATTTTGATCCAACATAATATTGGCAGTTCCAGTACCAGTGGTTTCGCTTGTAGTGACGTAAGAATCATTAATGTTATCGTTTTCAAGAGAATGTAACATAAACTTTCCTGCGCCATCATTTCCTACTTGTCCAATAAAAGAGGTTTTTGCACCTGATCGAGCCGCAGCTACTGCTTGATTAGCTCCTTTACCACCAGCTGCATTAGCCTTTTCATGGACTTGGACCGTTTCGCCTGGGTTCGGGAATCTTGTAATTCTAAAGGTAGTGTCAACATTCAGGCTACCTAATACCGTTATCTTGTTCACAAGAACACTTCCTTCTAAAATTAATCTCTTATTAGCAAAAAATCGAACAAAGTAAATCGCTTTAAATAATCGTTTTACTAAACCGATTTAACAGTTTTAAAGCTAGCACGTTTTGAAATCGTTTTCAAGGGTCAGTCACAAATTACTTATTTTAAAACGCGTGACTTTGCGGACTGCTAAAGGCTTTTAAGAGATTAAAATTTTTTTGAACTTTTATTTTTTCCAGCTGAGTCTTTATATATTTTGATTTTTGTGATATTAATGAGTTGTACTTAGATTAATGATTAATTTTTAACGTTTTACTTTTATCAAAGGGAGAAGAATGTAAAATGAGTAGTTTAAAGCATATGCCTACATCACAAGATCAACTAAAAAAGATGGCTGGTGAAAGAGCTGTTGAATTTATTCACAATAATATGGTCGTTGGTTTAGGAACTGGTTCAACTGTTAAGTTTATGGTTGATGCCTTAGGAAAGAAAGTTAAAGATGAAGGACTAACTATTGTTGGAGTTCCCACATCCGAAAGAACACGGTTGCAAGCTAATCGGCTTGGAATTACTACTAAAGGAGTCGATGAGGTTGATCATATTGACTTAACTGTTGATGGTGCGGATCAAATTGATAAAAGATTTCAAGGAATTAAAGGTGGCGGTGGGGCTCACTTATGGGAAAAAATTGTTGCAATTAATTCAGATAAAAACATGTGGATTGTTGACGAAAGCAAGATGACTGATCAATTAGGCTCATTTCCCCTACCGTTAGAGGTAATTCCTTACGGAAGCAAGCAATTATTCAAACGTTTATCAAATAAGGGATTAAATCCTAAGTTTAGGATGAAAGATGGGCAACATGTTTTAACAGATTCGAAAAACTATATAATTGATCTATATTTGCATCAAATTGATGATCCAGAAAAATTAGCTTCCGAATTAGATCATATGACAGGTATTGTTGAGCACGGTTTGTTTTTAAATATTGTGAATACAGTCATTGTTGGATATGAAAGTGGGCCTAAAATTTTACATGCAAGATGAAAATTTGGATTAGCTAACAAAAATTAATGAAAAATGGAAGAAGCTAAAAAGGACGAGCATATTTAAAGGATACAAATTAAACTTGTAATATAATAATAGTGAAAAAGGTAACATGTTCAAGCGCATATTGGAGGGACAACATTATGAAGATAACAACTGCGATTGCAAAAAGCCAAGGGAAGCCTTTAAGTATTGAAAAAGCAGAATTGGATAATCCTAAGCAAAATGAAGTACTGGTTAAAGTTGTTGCATCCGGAATTTGTCACACAGATGCGGCTGGCAGGGACTTAGGTATGACGCCTTATCCAGTTGCTCTGGGTCATGAAGGCGCTGGAATAGTGGAACAAGTTGGTGATGGTGTATCAACAGTTAAGCCTGGTGACCATGTTGTATTATCCTTTTCATACTGTGGACATTGTGAGAATTGCTTGACTGGTCATCCTGCAAACTGTTTTCATCTTAATGAATTAAATTTTGGTGGGCATAACTTTGACGGAACGCATAGAATTCATGATGCTTCAGGAAATAATATTTCGACTTTCTTTGGACAATCATCATTCTCTACTTATTCAGTTGTAGATGAAAATAGTGTTACAAAAGTTTCAAATGCTGTTGATATTAGTCTTTTAGGACCGCTAGGTTGTGGCTTTCAAACAGGAGCCGGTACGGTCTTAAATTATTTGAAACCAGAATTTGGTAGTTCAATTATTATTTTTGGGACAGGAGCCGTGGGGCTATCGGCATTGATGGCAGCTAAAATCGTTGGCTTGGACAATATTATTGCGGTTGACATTCATGAAAATAGGCTAAAGCTTGCTAAGATTTTGGGCGCAACAAAGACTATTAACAGTCAACAGGAAGACATAAACGAAGTAATAAGTAAGTTAACCCCTAATGGTATTGATTACAGTATTGATACTACTGGAGTTCCTTCAGTAATTAAAGAGGCTGTTAGCGTCCTTAAGCCTTCCGGTACTTGTGCATTGCTTGGGATTGCAGGTGATGTTACTTTTAATATTCAACAAGATATTATGGGAGAGTCTAAACATGTCGTGGGGGTAATTGAAGGTGATGCAATTCCACAGCTTTTTATTCCCAAGCTGATAAAATACTATCAAAAGGGAATGTTTCCATTTGATAAATTGATTAGTTTTTATAACTTTGAGGACATTAATCAGGCTTTTTCAGATTCTGCAAGTGGCAGTGTAATTAAACCGATTGTTAAGCTTTCAGAATAAATAACTAATAAAAAAGCGAACAAAAAATAAATATCAAATAAGTTAAATTCAAGCGGGCTAAAGATACGATGTATAATACACTATACATCGTATCTTTAGCCTTTTTTGATTGATAATTAATTAATTAGAAGCGTTTCCAAAAAGCGGTAATTCTTCATTTAAAAAAATCAAGAAAATAAAACTTTTATAGCCCAATATAAATCCCCACTTGACAAGGGCTTTAATACAAGAAATAAAAGCTAGTGTTTTTTTACATTGAATTTTTTTCACAATTACTCATTATTTTAGATGAAACCGTTGACAAAAACGCCGATTAAAGATAGTATTTATATCGAAATAGATAGTATCAATCGGCCAATGATAGTATTTAAATTAAATTTGATAGGAGTTAAATAAAACATGAAAATTGAAAGTTTTCAAACTTATATTGTTCCGCCGCGTTGGTTATTTTTAAAAATTGAAACTGACGAAGGCATAAGCGGCTGGGGAGAACCGGTTATTGAAGGAAAAGCTGCAACCGTTGAGACAGCTGTTCATGAGCTGATGAGCCAGTTGATTGGTTCTGATCCCTTCAGGATTGAAGATGCTTGGGAAAAGATGTACCGCGCAGGCTTTTATCGTGGCGGTCCTATTCTGATGAGCGCAATTGCTGGGATTGATCAAGCATTATGGGATATTAAAGGAAAAGCTTTCAAGGCGCCTATTTATCAATTGATGGGTGGTGCGGTTCGAAACTCAATTAAAGTTTATTCTTGGGTTGGAGCGATCGGCCGAGCAATGTCGGTGCGGCAGCTTTGGAACGAAAAAAAGCTGGGTTCACTGCTATTAAAATGAATGCTACTGATGAGCTACAAATGATTGACAGTTACGAAAAAATTGATGATGTTGTTGCCAGAGTTAAGGCTATTCGGGAAAGCTGTGGCCCTTACTTTGGCATCGCAGTTGATTTTCATGGCAGAGTTCATAAGCCTATGGCTAAAATTTTGGCTAAAGCCTTAGAACCTTACAATTTAATGTTTATGGAAGAACCGGTTTTACCACAAAATAACGAAGATCTTGGTAAGATTACGGAGTTAGTTAAAACTCCTATTGCGACCGGTGAACGAATGTTTTCGAGATGGGACTTTAAGCGGTTGCTTGAGAGTGGCAATGTTGACATTATTCAACCAGACTTGTCACATGCAGGAGGTATTACAGAATGCAAGAAGATTGCCTCAATGGCAGAAGGATACGATGTTGCAGTTGCATTTCATTGCCCACTTGGACCGATCGCTTTAGCATCTTGTTTGCAAGTTGATGCGACAGTTTACAACGCTGTTATTCAGGAGCAAAGTCTCGGAATCCATTACAACAAAACAAATGATCTACTTGATTATATTAAGAACCCCGAGGTTTTTGAATATGACAACGGTTTTGTAAAGATTCCTCAAGGCCCAGGATTAGGAATTGAAGTTAATGAGGAATTGGTAAAAGAGAAGGCTAAAGAAGGACATAATTGGCGGAATCCAGTCTGGCGTCATGAAGATGGTACCATTTCAGAATGGTAATAAGATGGGGTGAGAAGGTATGAAAACAGTCATTACCATTGATACAGGTACGACCAACACACGTGTTGTACTTTGGCAAGATTACGAGCCCGTTTCGATCTCTAAGCGGCCAATAGGCGTCCGAAATACTGCTATTAGTGGTAATAAAAAGGAATTGCAAGGTGCTGTTCGGGAATCCATTCGAGAGGTTTTGTCAAAACAAGATGGTATTAATAAAGACGATTTGGTAGTAATTGCATCCGGAATGATCACGTCTAATTTAGGATTGGTAGAAATTCCTCATTTAAAAGCACCGGTTGGACTATCAGACTTAGCAGAAGGCATGCGGCAAGTATTGATCCCAGAAGTATTTGATCAACCCATCTGGTTTATCCCAGGGGTTAAGAATGACGATCAAGAATTAACCCCAGAAAGTATTGTCGATATGGATGTTATGAGAGGTGAGGAAGTCGAAGCGATCGGGGCAATGGAATCATTACAAATTTCAAAGCCATCTCTCATCATTCTTCCGGGTTCTCATACCAAAATTATTAAGACCAACGCTCAAAAGCAAATAGTTGGATCGATTACTTCTATGACTGGAGAAATTCTTGATTTGCTAACGAAAAAGTCAGTCTTAGCAGACTCAGTAAATGAGCATTTTATCGATAAAATTGACAGAAATTGCTTGATTTTAGGGGCTCAAACAGCTGAAAAAAATGGTTTAGGAAGAACAACGTTTACCGTCCGACTTTTGGGGATGTATACAGATTATAACCGAAATCAACGTGCTAATTATTTGCTAGGAGCGGTTTTGGCAAATGATTTGGTAGCGTTAAAAAAGACTTGTTCCTTCAATGTTGAAGCAGATACGCCAGTTATTATTATTGGCAAGCCGGGCCTTAGAGACGCTTTAAAAATATTGATTGAGGCGGATACAGACTTATCGGAAAAAGTTTATACGGAAGAAATCCAAGACTTAGCTGGTCGAGGTGCTATCCAAATTGCAAAAGGGAGAAAAATATTTGAATTATCAGGAGGTAAATCCCATGAAAATTGAAGATTATCCGAAATTAACTGTTATTATGCGCGGTTATACGTATGAACAAGCATTGTTGATTGTTAAAATTTTGAGTGATTATGATCATCAATTAGCTGTTGAGGTAACAACTAATAATCCAGATCACTTAAAAGTGATTCGGGATGGAAATGAAAAATACGGTGGCAAGGTGTTTATTGGTGTTGGAACAGTCCTAAATGTTACCCAAGCACAAGAAGCAATTGAAGCGGGTGCCAAATTCATGCTTGGACCTCAAGAATTTAACGATGATGTTTATAAAATTGCTAAGGAAAAGCATGTTTTAACAATTCCTGGTGCAATGACACCCACAGAGGTTTACACACAGCTTCAGAAAGGTGCTGATATTGTGAAGATTTTCCCAGCCATCACAACCGGCTCCTCAATTTTTAAACAGATTCAAGGGCCCTTTGGTTCTCAGCGTTTAATGGCAGTTGGTGGTGTTAATCTTCAAAATGCACTAGATTTCTTTAAAAATGGTGCAAGCTATTTGGGAATTGGCTCGAATTTCTTCAATAAACA
This sequence comes from Lentilactobacillus farraginis DSM 18382 = JCM 14108, assembly GCF_000583655.1. Classification (GTDB taxonomy): domain Bacteria; phylum Bacillota; class Bacilli; order Lactobacillales; family Lactobacillaceae; genus Lentilactobacillus; species Lentilactobacillus farraginis. The sequence continues at coordinate 13,958 of NZ_BAKI01000043.1, read as the reverse complement.
GGATGTTAACGATTTGAATGAAGCGGGGCTTCGTCAATCGGTAGAAAACTTCTTAAATGTTATTAAACCAATGGAAACACAAATGTGATTAAAATCACAAATCGGTTGATTAAAAATCGTCTTCTTCTGTTGGTAAAAATCGACAGTATGAAGACGATTTTTACGTATTGGAGGTACGTTTATGCCACTTTTAATTGTTGCACTCGGTGTTGTCCTGTTAATCTTTCTCATTGTTAAGTTGAAATTAAATACGTTTGTCTCACTTGTTGTTACTGCTTTTGTGGTTGGTCTAATTCTTGGAACCCCTTTGACAAAATTGCCAACGATTATCACAACTGGTATTGGTGACCAGTTGGGGGACCTGGCGATTATTTTTGGAATGGGTTCAATGATTGGGAAGCTGGTTTCCGATTCAGGAGGCGGATACCGCATTGCACATACATTAATTAATAAGTTTGGACGTAAGCATATTCAGATTGCTGTTGTTTTAGCCTCGTTTATCGTTGGACTAGCACTCTTTTTTGAAGTAGGGTTAGTTGTTTTGCTGCCAATTATTTTCATCATTGCCAGAGAAATTGACATGCCGTTAATGTCACTGGCAATTCCAATGGCAGCAACATTAAACGTGATGCACGGATTTATTCCACCACATCCTGCACCGACTGCAATTACAGGAATTTTTAATGCTAATATCGGACAAGTTATCATCTATGGTATTATCGTCGCAATTCCAACTGTTATTATTTCAGGACCAGTATTTAATCATTTCCTTCATAAATTTTATCCACGGGTTTATCGAATTACAACGGAAATTCCGGCACTTGGCAAGTTTAGAGAATTTAGTTTGGAAGAAACCCCTAAATTCGGAATCAGCGTTTTAACATCAATGATGCCTGTGATTTTAATTGGTATTTCCACTATCTTTGAGTTCACGCTGCCAAGCGGAAGTTCAATTTTAAAGTTAGTTAAATTTATTGGGAACCCTGATGTCGCAATGCTGATCTCACTTATCTTTGCTTTATTTACAATGGGCGTTTTTCAAAAGATTCCTATGAAGGATATCGGCAATACCCTTGAAGGAGCTATCAAGCAAATATCCGTAATGCTATTTATTATTGCTGGTGGTGGTGCATTTAAACAAGTGTTAGTTGAAGGTGGGATTGCAAGCTATGTTTCGCAGATATTTACTAATATGCACATGTCACCACTAATTGCGGCATGGTTAATAGCGGCGGTTTTACGGGTTAGTTTAGGATCTTCAACAGTTTCTGCACTTACTGCGGCTGGATTGGTAGGACCGATGATTGCCTCGTCTGGCGTAAATCCTGCACTGATGGTCTTATCCGTCGGAGCTGGAAGTGTCTTTGCGGACCATGTTAATGATGCCGGATTTTGGATGGTTAAAGAATACTTTGGTCTTTCCTTAAAAGAAACCTTTGTTTCATGGACTACTTTAACGAGTGTTTTAGCAGTTGCGGGCTTATTATCAGTTCTCGTACTTTCATTATTTGTCTAAAATAATTAGTTTTAGATTTAAAAATGTAATCGGATACAATGGCCTTTAATGAACTGGCCATTGTTTTCTTTTTGGAGTAAAATTTTATTTAGACAGGATTGAAAGTGTGGAAAATAGAATATGGGGAAAACATCTGTATACCAGCAAACGATAGACAAATTACAGGCAAAAATATTTAGTGGGTTTTGGAAGCCTGGACAAAGGTTACCAACAATGAAACAATTGGCTAAAGATTTTGGCGTCAGCATTACAACTATGCGTGAGGCTTTAAAATCTCTTGAAAATCGAAATATGATTAGTATTGAGCACGGCCGCGGCATATATGTCCGTAATGATCCTAATTCTGTGAATACTGCAGGGACGGATAAGGTTAAGAGTCTCTCGTTAATGTCTTTATTACATGCCAGGCTACTTGTAGAACCTGAACAAGCGTATTTATGTGCTAAAAATGGCACTAGTATTATTATTGAAAAGTTGCAAAGTCTCTCTGAACAAATGGACAAAGAAATGCGTGTGGGCGGAGATTTCTTAAATGTCGATTTAGAGTTCCATCAATTAGTTGCCGACGGTGCTCAGCAACCGGCTTTGAAGATTATGTCAGATTCATTAAAAAATTATCAAATTGAGAGTCGAGAAAGGACAAATACATTACCCAATATGCGTACCAAAGCCTCTCTTTATCATCAGTTAATTGCGACAGCGATTGCAACAAAAGATGCTGATGAAGCAAAGAAATTAATGGAAATGCATATCATATCAATGATTGATCCACTAAATAAACTGGAAAACAAATGAAAGACTGACATAGTTGCCAAGGTTCTTAATTAGTTTTAGGAATAATTTTAACGTAATGTATCTTGGTAACTTCGGGATATCTTCGCATAAAATTTATAACAGCATATAACTATGGCGGATCGGTTATGCTATAGTACATATTTTTTGTTAGATTTAAGGAGAGCCTATATTGAATTATACGATGAAGGATATTGCCCAAAGGGCTAATGTTTCTGTTAGTAGTGTTTCGTTAGTTTTAAACAACAAACCATCTCGGATACCCAAAGAAACTAAAAATAAAATTCGAAAAATTGCTGAGGAATTAAATTATCGGCCCAATTCAGCTGCCGTTTTTTTAAGTAAGAAAATTAGTTATAATATTGGGTTAATCGTGCCGGATATTACAAATCCCTTTTTTGCTTTTTTAACCAAAACAATTGATGAACGTTTGAGGGCAAGCAACTACTCTACATTATTCGCAGATAGTAACAATTCATTCGAACGTGAAGTACAAATCATTAATAATATGATCTCCCATGGCGTTGATGGTATTTTATTAGTACCCTCAAATAAATTTTTTTATCAACCTCATAATAAACTTCAAGAAATGATTGACAATTTGAATAAACCACTTATTTTATTGAATGCTAGTTCGGATTTAAGAGTAAATTCCGTTAATTTTGATAATGTGTTAGGTGCCATCATGGCAACTGAAGAATTAATCAAATATGGTCATAAAAGTATTGCATTCATTAAGGGTAAAGATCATTTTGTTAATGCACCGGAACGGTATCAAGGTTACAAAGATGCTCTAAAAAAGAACGATATCTTATTGAATCCCAACTATGTTTTTGAAGGTGACTATACAATCCAAAGCGGTTATCAAGTTGCTCCTAATATTTTTAATCAACGTGACATAACTGCGATATTAAGTTCAAACGATTTAATGCTCTTTGGCATCATAAAGTGGGCAAAAGAACATCGGGAGAATGTTTTTAAGCGTTTTTCGATGGTGGGATTTGACAACAATCCTTATACGGAAATTATTGAAGTTCCTTTGACGACGATAGATCAAGAAATCGGAAAAATGGCAGACAAAGCCATCGATTTGTTACTTACAATACTTCGTGAAAAAGTGAGAGATAGCAAACAAATCATTATTAAACCAAGGATTATCCGAAGGAATTCTATAAAAAGCGAACATTCACGATGATGTTAATTTTAATGTACGTATGTTATCGCTTACATGGATTATTTTTTATTGACTATTTTGCATTTGAATGATAAACTCCAATCAAAGCTATTATTATTAATAGTTTTTTATTTAGGCATTTGGTAAAGCGCTTGATCAAAGTCAAAAATAAGCCGGCTTCTTAATTTTGGCGTTTAAGTTTAATGATTTGTTTTAATTTGTAGAAAAAACTGTTATGGATAATTATTTGGAGGATAATATGGCAAAAATTTTATTAGCAGGCGAATCTTGGATTTCTACTACTACGGAATTTAAGGGTTATGATTCATTTACCAGTACCAAATTAGAAATTGGATGTACGGAATTACTCGAATCGTTAAAAAAGTTAGGGCATCTTGTAACCCATATCCGTGCTCATGATGTTCCAGAAGATTTTCCTTGGTCAAAAGAAGCATTGGACGAATATGATGTTATTTTGTTGTCCGATATTGGTTCGAATTCATTTAATCTTTCAAATCATGTTTTTTCAGAAGGGCGACCGACAACTAATAGATTGGAGTTACTTAAGCAATGGGTATTATCAGGTGGCTCATTAATGATGGCGGGTGGTTATTTATCATTTAGTGGCTTTGAAGGGAAAGCTCATTATAGCGGAACACCAATTGAGGATGTATTACCGGTTTTGATTAAACCGTATGATGATCGTGTGGAGGTACCACAAGGAGCCTTACCTGAAATAGCTGTTGACAGTCAGATTACTAATGGCTTGGGAAAATTCCCTGAGATTTTAGGATACCAAACGGTGACCCCTAAAAAAGATGCTCAAATTTTAATGACGGTAGATTCTTCACCTTTGTTAGTTAATCGGACCGTTGGAAAAGGCAGAACGATAGCATATATGACTGATATCGCACCACACTGGGCCTCACAAGATTTTATGGCATGGGAAAATTACGGTGAGTTTTTTTCGAGATGTATCAAATGGCTTAATAAAGACTTGGATTAATAGATCTATCTGTGTACTTGTCTGAAGTGTTTGATTTAGAAATGGGGAATTAAATATGAACAGTCCAAAAATCATAAAAAGTAGTACTGAAAAGACTATTGTTGTACCGCTGCTGGTAGTTGCTACAATCTTGGCAGGAATGCTATCTCCAATGCAATCAGCGGTTAATGGACAAGTAGGCAAACAACTGGGGGACGGTAACGCTTCTGCGGTTGTTTCCTTTGGATCAGGTTTAGTCGTAATGGCAATAATTATTTTGGCCCGTCAAAGTACACGCAGGCAATTTGCTTCTATCCCAAAGAAAATTGTTTCTCATCGCATCCCGTGGTGGAATTGGATTGCTGGATGTTGTGGTGCAATGGTTGTATTTTCTGAAGGTGCATCAGCATCGATACTTGGTGTAGCAACATTTCAGACCACGTTAATTTCGGGGATGGTTATCTCTGGATTGATGTGTGACCGTTTAGGAATTGGAGTACCTGTTAAGCAGCCCTTTAATTTCCCTAGAATTCTTGGGGCAGTATTGGCTATCGTTGCCACTGTATTAGTTGTATTACCTAGTTGGCAAGCTCCTAAAGTGATCGCACTTGCTATCTTGCCATTTTTAGCCGGGCTATTAGCTGGATGGCAACCTGCCGGCAATTCTGCGGTTGCTCAAGAAACCGGCTCAATGCTTGTTTCAATTACTTGGAACTTCATTGTAGGGTTTGGCATTCTTGGTGCTGCGCTTCTTGTGCGCATACTAATGGGGCAACTGACCTTTAACTTGCCTTCAGCTTGGTGGATGTATTTAGGTGGCCCTCTAGGATTACTTTCGATTGCCTTAATGGCCTTATTAGTTCGCGGATTGGGACTATTACTTTTAGGCTTGGCTTCTACAGCAGGTCAACTAATTGGCTCTGTTTTGATAGATTGGCTTATTCCTCAACTTGGTAATGAAGTTTACTTTGTAACTATTCTGGGGGCTCTTGTAGCTTTGATAGGTGCAGGAATTGCCATGATTCCATCTGCAAATAAGCATGTTGCTGTTGATGAGCTTGAGAACCATCAAGTTTAAACGAGGAGGAAATCTAATGGCTTGTACGGGAATTGAATTAATTAGTAAGCAGGGGAATCCATATTGGGGAAGAACACAGGATTTTGAACAACACTTTGAATACTCTGGTGTTAAAATTCCTAAAGGCTATATATTTTCGGCGGCCTATACACCATTTGAAACGAAGCTGAATGTAATGGGGATTGTGTGGGCAAAAGATATTCATAAGTCTCCAGTATTACTTGATGGGATTAATGATTTTGGCATTTGCGGTGGTTCATTTTACTTTGATCATTTTTATCGATACGCCAAAACTAAAGACATTAGAAGCCAAGGAAAAGTTGCAATTCGGGGGGAAGAATTGTGCACTTGGATTCTGACACATTATTCAAGCTTGGATGATATTAAAAATAATCTTCAAAGTGATGTTGGTATTACTAATGAACCTGGTCCAATGATGGGGATGTCAGTCCCGCAACACTGTGTATTTCAGGATGAATCGGGGCGTGCTATTGTAGTTGAACCATCAATCAATAACGGATTTAGGATTTTTGAGAATCCGGTTGGCGTTTTTACCAACGCGCCTACTTTTGACTGGCATTTAAATAATTTGAAAACTTGGTTGGAAAGAATTACTGACAGAACTTACGAATACGATGATGAGGAGGCTGTTGAACCAATTTCATTAGACGAGTCAACTAGTGGTTTGGTTGGAATACCAGCTGATTATAAACCAGAATCTCGTTTCTTGAGAGCAGCAATTTCAAAATTGCTTTCGGTCAATGTAGATGATGTAGAGGCGTTAAACCAGATATTCCAGCTACTAACGTCAGTTAATACACCAAAAGGTTCACTTCGCATTAAAAACGGAGTTGAGAAAAACACGCTGGTGGCATGGACACAATATACGTCTGGTTATGATATTAAGAGAAAAAAGCTTTATGCGTTTACGTACGACAATCGTAATTTAAGATCGTTGGATTATGGAGATCCAGAAACATGGGGAAATAAAATTAGGTATTTTAGTTTTATTTCTAAGCAGAGTGCCATTCCTTTTATTGAAAAAAATGAATGGTCAGAGGGTGAAAATACAATTTAAAATAAATTTGGCTGATTACTGTAATTCTTAACTTGGCATATTGAAAGTCGTCCAACTTTTTGCAAAACAACAAAGGTTGGACGACTTTGTTTTGCAAAAAAAGATTTCCGTTAGAAAAAAATTAATGAATTTAGTGAAATCGTGTTGACATTACAATTAAATGTGATTATAGTGAGAATTAATCATTTTTATATGATGTTATATAACGTATTAGAGGAGTGTGTTGCTTATGAAGAAAAATGTAAAATTGTTTGCTTTGATGGCTGTTTTATTTCTCAGTGTTTTCACCTTATCTGCTTGTGGGAAATCGGCTAATCAATCATCACTGCAAAAAATAAAAAGCAGGGGTACTTTAATTGTTGGTATGATTAGCTCAAACCCGCCATATGAATTTCACACAACAGAAAACGGAAAGGACAAATTGAGAGGATCTGATTTACTTCTTATTAAAAAATTAGCTAAAAAAATGCATACTAAGTATCAAATTAAGAGTATGGATATGAACGGAATCTTGCCAGCTCTTCAAACTGGAAAGGTTGATATGCTCGTTACTTCTTTGAGCCCAACGCCAGAGCGAAAAAAGGCAGCTACATTTTCAAAGATTTACTATAAGAGTACCAACACGTTAGTTGTTAGAAAACAGGATTTGTCGAAATACAACAAAAATCCTAAGCTGTTTAACCATTCAACGATTGCAGTTGTTAATTCATCAACCCAGCAGCCAATGATTCAAAAGCTCTATCCAAATGCACATTTGAAAATGTTTGGAACTATTCCTGATTTGGCGTTGGCAGTAAATAATAAAAAAGCAGATGCCTTTTCCATTGATTTACCAACTACAGCATTGTTACTTCGTCAAAATAAAGGATTACGTGAAACCAACTTTCGGCATAAAGATGCAAGCAATGGTGCGGCAATTGCAATGCCAAAAAACACAACTAAGGATTTAGTAAATTTGGTTAACAAAGTAATTGATCAGAATAAGGACAATTATAAGCATTGGGTTTTGCAACAAACAAAATACGTTCAGCAGTAACTACAAGTTGTTAAAGTGAGGTGAAGTTTAATGACATTTATTCAAAGCTTTTCGTTTCTGGGACAATATTGGAAATTCTTTGTTAATGGACTGTACATCACAGTGGCCTTGGCAATTATTTCTATAATTTTGGGGACCATTTTGGGTGTTGTTTTGACAATGATGAAGAGATCAAAAGTTAAGGTTATTTCTATCATTGCTAAGGCGTATATTGGTTCATCAGAGATACTCCACTTTTAGTCCAGATCTACATTGTTTACATAGGATTACCGATTATTACAGGGATGGAAGTTCCAGATTTCTTGACGGGGATTATTGCACTAACTCTATATTCTGCCGCTTATATTGCTGAAATCATTCGATCTGGTATTGAATCGTTACCAGTCGGGCAAACAGAAGCTGCGAGTAGTTTAGGGATGTCACGATGCAAATAATGAAAGATATTATTTTGCCACAAGCCGTTAAAAATATTTTACCGGCATTAGGTAATCAATTCATCGGAAATGTTAAAGATTCCTCTTTGGTTTCTGTTCTGGGAATAACCGACCTAATGTATCAGGCACAAACCGTTCGAGGATCAACGGCACTTGGTATCCAACCCATATTAGTTGCGTCGGTCATTTATTTAATCTTGACGTGGCTACTGAATCGAATTCTTGCTATTTACGAAAAGAGGTTGAGAGTTAGTGATAACCATTAGACATTTAAGCAAAACCTTTGGAAAAAACAAAGTTTTGAAGGATATCAACTTAGAGATTAAAAAAGGTGAAGTGATCGTCATTATTGGCCCTTCAGGTTCTGGAAAGAGTACTTTATTGCGGTGCTTGAATTTATTAGAGTATCCGACTAGTGGAACTATTGAATTTGAAAATAAGAAAATTAGTTCCAACCTTAAAAATGATGAAAAGCGTAAAGTTAGAGAAAAGATGGGGATGGTTTTTCAGCAGTTTAATCTCTTTCCGCACTTTACTGTTTTGGAAAATATTCGGCATGCTCCAATGGTGGTTAAAGGTGAGAAAAAAAGTCGGGCTACCCAGAAGGCGCTTAGTTTATTGCGTGAGGTTGGCTTAGAAGATAAGAAAAATGCGTATCCTGCTTCCCTGTCAGGCGGTCAACAACAACGAATTGCCATTGCCAGATCATTGGCTATGGATCCAGAAGTTATGCTCTTTGATGAGCCAACTTCTGCTTTGGATCCTGAAATGGTTGAGGAAGTTCTTCAAGTTATGAAGAAATTAGCGCAAACAGGAATGACAATGATTGTTGTTACGCATGAAATGGGTTTTGCAAGACAGGTTGGTAATCGTGTTGTCTTTATAGATGATGGCAAGGTCCTTGAAAATGAAAAGCCTGATATATTGTTTAATCATCCTCAACATGCTAGGACAAAAGACTTTATTTCTAAAATTTTGTATACTTAGAACTTTATCTTGGAAGGAGAAACAACATCTTATGCTAGAGAGAGCTAATATTGCTCCATTGTACTTGCAAATTAGAAATAAAATCATTGAGGAAATTAATACAGGTGTCTATGCGGTTGGAACTCAAATTCCGCCAGAACAGGAATTAGAGAAAGCTTACGACGTGAGTCGAATTACTATTCGTAGAGCCATTAATGATTTGGTTAACAGCGGTTACTTAGTTAAAAAGCAAGGTAAAGGTACCTTCGTTCTTAACCACAAAATGGAAAGAAATTTACTATCTTTGAACAGTTATACGGAGTTTATGTTGCACAATGAAGAAGTTCCTAAAAGGGAAATCATTAGTTTAGAAAAGGTGCAGGCCAATGAAAACATTTCTAAACTAATGAATATTAAAAGAGGCGATTGGGTAGTGCGACTTGCACGTACTATGACCTTTGAACCGCGAAATAAAGGGTATGAGATTACCTATTATCCAGCGTCACGATTCCCGGGTCTAGAACTTTTAGTGGATCAAGACAGCTCCGTTAGCAAAATACTGCAGCAAAAGTATCAAGTTCAAACTGCGTCAAATCATAAGGTTTTAAATTTGGTTACTATACAAACACAGGTTGCTGCGCTAATGGGATTAGCAATTGGGTCAGACGCTTATAAATTAGAGAAAGTAGCTCGGGATCGCAATAAACAAACGATATATTACTCAATCATGTATTATGATCCGAGAAAATTTAGTTTTGTTATTGATGATTGAGGGGGTCATTAAGTGAAAGTAGTTGGTGTTGGAGACAATGTTGTAGATATGTATGTCGATAAAGGGAAAATGTTCTTAGGCGGAAACGCGTTAAATTTTTCTGTTTTCGCGTCGAAGTTGCAGTATCAATCCGCATTTGTTGGCGTGTTTGGTAATGATCCGTTAGCTGATTATGCCAGGGCGGTTTTGAAAAATTTCAAAATTGAATTACAACACTCTAAAATTATCGCTGGTGAAAATGGATATTCTCGAGTAACTATCAAAGATGGGGATCGAGTTTTCTTAGATAGCAATAAAGGAGGTGTACTTAGTCCTGGTTTAAAGTTAAATGAAAATGATATCCATTACATCAATCAATTTTCGGTTGCTCACTTTAATATTAATGGATTAGCTGACAGTTATTTATCGAGGATAAGGGGACCAAAAATTATTTATGATTTCTCAGATCTTTACACAATTGAAAAAGTTAAACAACTTGCTCCTTTTATTGACCTTGGTTGTTTTTCTGTAAGTCATTTAAGCAGGCATGAGATCGTTGATTTATGCAAGATGGGTTATAGTGCTGGTATTAAGCTGGTCTTATGCACCATGGGAAGCAAGGGGGCAGTTGCCTATTCCGGTAATCAGTTCACTTGGCAACCTGCTCTAGCATCAACTGCGGTTGATACGATGGGTGCTGGTGACGCTTTTATAACCGCTTTTGGAATAAATACGTTTCATCTGCAGATGACAAAAGAAAATTACCAATTAGAAAGTGATCTGAAAGAATCATTGGTGTTAGCATCAAAATTTGCGGCACAGCAAATTAAAATTCCAGGTTCTTTTGATTATGGAACTGATTTGCTAAAAAAGTATAGTACTTTGTAGGCCGTTACATAAACGAGAGGAGAAACGATTATGGAAACACAAACAACTTCAGAAAAAGACATCAAAGCAATCATTGAGGATATTCAAAAGAAACAGGCTGACATTGACACAGTTTTATTTATCGGCTGTGGTGCATCAATGTCTGAGCTTTATGGTGGAAAGTACTTTCTTCAACAAAATAGTCGTCAATTAAAAACTAATTTATTGAATGCAAACGAATTTAATTATGCTAGGCCGTTAAGTGCTGGTAAACATTGTATTTGTATTATTGCCTCACATGGAGGGAATACCCCTGAATCGGTAGAAGCTGTTCACAATGCCAAGAAGTGGAGATGCCATACTATTGCCATTACTCATGAAGTGGGATCAGATCTGACAAAGGAGGCAGACTACGTTGTAACTCATGCATTTTTTGAAAGTTACGCAACAAAAGCTGCTAAGCAAAAGGTTGTTACAGAAATCGCATTGGAATGTTTACAGACTTTTGAAGGGTATCAATATTATGATGAAATGTTGACAGCCTTTAAAAAGATCGATCAAGTTATTAATAATGCTGCCGCAAGTGTTATTGAAAGTGCAAAAGACTTTGGTCAGACCTATAAAAATGACTCTCTTATTTATACGCTTGCTAGTGGGCCTTCTTTTGGGGCAGGGTATTCAACAGCCAACTTTATTTTTATGGAAATGCAATGGATTGCTTCGCCAGTACTCGATAGTGGAGAATATTTCCACGGCCCCTTTGAAATGACTAATTCGGGGACTCCCTATGTTCTATTTATGAATGATGGATCAACACGGCATTTAGATACTCGTGCACTTGAATTTCTGCAGAGATTCAATGCGCGTTATACCGTAATTGATGCTAAAGACTACGGGTTGGATCAAGCTGCTAGTCAAAATGTTATTGATTATTTCAACCCATTGCTGCTAACTGGTGTTATGCGAGTTTATATGGAACAGTTAGCAATTGCCCGAAACCACCCTTATACTAAGCGTCAATATATGTGGAAACTTGAAAATTATTAGAAAAGGGTTGCTATTGTACTCAACTAACATTTTGAATATCGAATCTGGAGGTAAATCGTAATGAAAAACGGTACTCACATTATTAAGTTGGATAATGGCTACAGTTTATGGACTCATACTTGGAATTCTGGGGGTAGAGATCGACTATTGTGCCTTCATGGCGGACCGGGTGATACACATGAGGTTTATGAACAATTTGGTTCGGAATTGAAAGATCTCGATATTGAGGTAAACACTTATGATCAACTTGGTTCGTGGTACTCTGATACTCCGGATTGGGATAATCCGGATATTCGGAAAAAATATTTAAATGTTGAATATTACGTTAATGAGATTGAAGAAGTACGGCAAAAATTAGGCTTAGATAAGTTCTATTTGGCTGGGCATTCTTGGGGCGGTATGATTTCAATGATTTATGCTCGACGCCATCCAGAACATTTAAAGGGATTAATCATTATTAGTATGATCGATAATATTGCCGATTATATTGAAAGAATGAAGCTAATCCGTAAGCAAGAATTTTCTCCCGCGCAATTGCAGTATATGGATGATATTGAACGACGCGGTGAGTTTTCGGATGCTACCTATCGAAGATATATTGGTCATCTATACGATGAGTATATTCATCGTAGAAAACCAGCTGCTCAGGCGCATGTAACCGATATTCAATCTAAAGCAGTTTACAATTATTTCCAAGGTGATAATGAATTTGTAGTAACTGGTGATTTGGATGCATGGGATTTTCGTAATGAGATCAAGAAGATTAACGTTCCAACGCAACTTATGTTTGCTGACCATGAAACCATGCCTTTACAGACTGCTAAAAGGATGGCAGATGATTTTCCACATGCCCGCCTTGCTGTCACACCGGGTGGTGGCCATAATCATATGATCGATAATCCAGATGTTTTTTTTACGAATCTGAAAAATTATTTTAAAGATGTTAGAACTGACAAATTCTAAAGCAAAAAGTGAGTTGAGAATATGAAAAATGCACAGAACAAGTCTTCCAGCTTATCAGATTTTGGTTATCAGCAACAGTTGGAGCGTTCATTGACTCTAAAAGATTTGATCATTTATGGTTTGATCTTTATGGTTCCGATTGCACCTTTTGGAATTTATGGTTCAGTCATTTCCTCGTCACAGGGGATGATTGCCTTGACTTACCTAATCGGAATGGTCGCTATGTTTTTCACAGCTATTAGCTATGGTCAAATGTCACAAGCTTTTCCAATTGCCGGATCTGTTTACGCATATGCGCAACGGGGAATTAACAAAAGTGTTGGTTTCTTAGCTGGTTGGATGATTATTTTAGATTACATCTTTGTACCATCGTTGCTTTATGTAATCTCGGCAAATTCTATTAAATCACTCTTACCTAATATCCCAGTTTGGATTTGGTTAGTCATTTTTATTGGACTAAATACGATAATTAATGTTTTGGGAATTGAATTTACAGCAAAAACTAATATTATCTTTTTGATTGGTGAATTGCTAGTCTTGTTTATTTTTATGGCTTTTGGATTGTGGGGATTACTTCATGATGTAGGAAACGGTTTTACGATTAAACCATTTTACAACGCTGATCACTTTAATATGAACTTCGTTTTGACGGCAGTCTCTGTGGCAGTTTTAAGTTTCTTAGGTTTTGACGGTATTAGCACGCTAGCAGAGGAAACTCGTGGTGGAAACAAAACGGTTGGTAAGGCAATATTATGGGCGTTGATAATAGTTGGCGTTTTATTTATCGCCCAAACCTACATTGCTAGTCTTATTATGCCGGATTATACATCATTTAGAGATTTAGATACCGCCTTTTACGAAATAGCTTTTAAAGTTGGTGGACCTTTTCTTCAATATTTGACGACCATTGCTACAATTTTAGCTTGGGGTATTGCCAATGCATTAGCGGCTCAGGCTGCTATTTCGCGAATTTTGTTTGGGATGGCTCGGGATAAAACATTACCGAAAGTTCTTGCTAAAGTTCATCCAAAGTTTAAAACACCTTATATTAGTACTTATCTAGTTGGAGGTATTTCGTTAATTGTTGGTTTGATTTTTATGGATAACGTGGGTGTTTTATCATCCATCGTTAATTGCGGTGCATTAACAGCATTCTTAGTAATTCATGTATCCGTAATCTATTATTACATCATTAAAAATGGCTCTAAACATTACTGGAAACACCTAGTTTCACCATTAATTGGATTCATTATTATTGGATTTGTTCTGAT
>NZ_BAKI01000044.1 GCF_000583655.1 Lentilactobacillus farraginis DSM 18382 = JCM 14108 | reverse complement strand
CTGTTCAACAGCTTCAACCCACTTTCTCGCCAATTAACTTCTAAGTTTATATTCAAACCAGAGCCGATCCTCATATGGTTTAAGTGCTTTTTCCAGTTGGCTTCTAACGATGTTAACCCGGAAATCTGCAGCTAAAATAATCCCACAAATAACCAGCATGATAACTTCCAATACGATGAGACCCCAATTTTGCTTGGCAGTCATTACCAACCATTGTTGCAAAGCCAAAATACCAATCATAGCCAGCGTTTTATTGGCCAACCAATACCAACGGTGAATGGCACGAACTTTCTTAGTAACTAATTTTTGAAGTCCTTCTGTAAAGTTAGCGGGTTCCTCAAGCGCAATTTGGAGTCCCTCGGCATCCTTTTTTAATAATTCAGAAATATAGGCAGAGACCTTTCCGACCCTTCTCATAGAGAAAAAGTCACCGATCCAAAGCGCAATCAATAGATAAATTAACAAGAAGTCGGTTAATTTCAAGAAATTAGTCATAATAATCCCTCCAGTTCTGCTCAATTACGCGGTTGTGTTCACTTACTTCTCCGGAACCAACCTTTCCAGCAACATCCCCCAATGCGTTGGTTAAAATTCTTTTAATCATTTGTGCCAAAATTATACAACCATCTTCGTTAAATGTGTAAAATAATGCCTATAAACTTGTACTAGTCAAAAAGGCGGCCAACCGCTATTATCCGGTTGACCACCTTTTTTATATTCAAAGATTAACTGCGAAGCTGATATTCAAACCATAAACGATCCTCATAAGGCTTTAATGCTTTTTCCAATTGAACCCGAATATGGTTAATCCTTAAATCAGCCGCTAAAATAGCGCCACAGATTACCAACATCGTCAACTCAATGGCAACCAAGCCCCAATTTTGTTTAGCGGTGATAACCAACCACTGCTGCAGGGCCAGAATAACAATCATCACCACGTTTTTATTGGCTAACCAAAACCACCGATTAATCGATTTTAACTTCTTCGAAATAAGTAATCGCGTCTTTTCAGACATGTGAGCCGGATCTTCAATCGCAATTTTTAACGGCTGCGCATCGTTCCTTAATAACTTGGAAACGTATTGGGATGACTTCCCCTGCATCTTCATTGAGAAGAAATCTCCAACCCACAATGCAATCAATAAATACAACAACAGGAAATCCGTAATTTTCAAAAATAGTGTCATATGTAAGTTAGCCTCCCAAACCAATCATTCTCAGTTTTCTCTCTTAAAAGAACTGACGAATTTAATTTCAATCTCTGAAAAGGAACAGTTGATTTTCAATAAATCGTCTGAATATCAGCTTCCCAGTTCTTCAATTTTTAACTGATTATACAATCATTTCAGGGGTTCGGCTATCTTATTTTAAAGCTTTTTACCGACACCGTTTTCATGAAAACGACATCATTTGGTTAAGAACCGTACTAATCATATTTATTAAGAAATTGTTAAGATAATGATTTTTGAGACAAAAAAGTTGAGATTGGCATTGATTTTTACTATTACCAATCTCAACTTTTGCATATGTTATTCAGGCAATCCCGTTCGTTCACCGCGATCCTTTCGATAGGCAATTAACACAATTACCAAATTAATCAGTACCAGCAGCGTTGTCATTAAGAAAACATACCGATAATCCAAAATACCGGCAACTCCCGAGGCCATCATTGGCCCAATAACCGCACCGACCGCCTGAGCCGACTGATTATAACTAAAGATCCGACTTACAGAACTCGCCGGCGTTTCCAGCGTCATCACCGTTTGAGTAATTGGCATCAACGCCGCGTTGGCAATCCCGATTAAGAATCTTAAAATTCCCAGTACCAGAACAGTTGTCACAAAGGTCATTGGGAAGAAAACAACGGCCGAAAAAACAAGACCGGCTAACAAAATTTTTTCAGGACCGATATGATCCCCCAGCTTACCAAGCGTTGGCGCCGTTAAAATCGTCGCAATTCCGGGAAGTGCTGCGATCACACCACTGGCAAACGCAATATTACCATGATTATGCATCAGCTCTTTAACAAATAAACTAATAATCGGATTAATCGACATAGTAGCCGCCATAATAAGCATTGAAGAAATAATCATCGCTGAAACAATCCACTTTTTCTGAATGCCGGCAAACGCATCTTTAATTCCCAATTTGGCACTTTTCTTTACCGGCTTAAAGTCCTCTTTAACAAACAGCCAGGTTGATAGTGCCGCAAGAAACATCATGAACCCAAATATATAGAAAGGTAGCCGATATCCAAAAACGCCGGATAAGTAACCACCGATAATCGGTCCAATCAAGTTACCACCGACATTTCCGGTGGTTAACGTTCCCATTGTATGCCCGCTCTCTTCTTGAGGAACCTCACTGGCCATTAACGCATAAGCATTATTAATGTAACCGGAAAAAGTCCCCTGGATTAACCGAATCAGGATTAATACCCAGACGTTAGTTGCTAAACCACAGAGTGTTGCGCTAATCGTCATGCCAATTGAAGCTCGAAGCAACATCGGTTTACGACCGGTCCGATCGGCTAAGTTCCCCCACATTGGCGAAACAATCGCCTGGCTGAGAAATACGCTTGAAAAAGCCAACCCGGAATATAAGGTTAACTCCCATTTGGGAAAATCACCGAGTTCCGTAATAAACAACGGTAAAAAGGGTAACGCCATGCTGGCGCCGGCCCCCGTCGCAAAATTTCCGAACCAAAGTGCCCATAAATTTTTCTTCCATTGTGGTGTTTTTGAGTTTGCCATAATTTTTTATCAAGATCCTAACTATTGTCGTATTCGAATTAATTACACAAGCAATATTATAACGATAATAGTTGTATGTCGCAATTTTATTTTAGTGTGCGGAGCTAAACGACTAGCACTCGGAATATAAGACGTCGATTTGGAAAATCTCGGGCCTGGATTTTTAAGATTGATCCCTTATATGGAGTGGTATTGCTTTGCGTAGCAGTCCTCAACCAGTGTGCGAAGCTAAACGGTTAACACCCTCATACGGCGCGGTTTTTAATATTTAAACGATAGCATCACTTTTCCTGATTCTCTCGTCGATAAGCCACCAATTCGTGCGTAATTTCTTTGGTACTTGGATAAATTTGTTTATAAATTTCATGGAGCTTTTGATACCGCTTCACATTAGCCGGCTGCGGCAGAAAAACGTCCTTGAACTGAACAAATACCTTCGTACAATCAGCAATGCTCCGGTACCAGCCTAAGCCCACCGCTGCCAACATTGCGGCCCCCAAGCCGGGACCCTGTTCATTTTTTAAGGAAACCACCCGGGTATTGAAAATATTGCTTGAATCTGCTGCCACAGCGGGCTCTTGGCACCACCGCCAATGGAAACCACCGTTTCAAAATGACTGCCCTTGGCTTCGTATTCAGCCATCAAATCCCGGAACGAAAAAATAATCCCTTCCAGCACTGCTCGGACAAAATCCGTCCGTTGATGGATACCGTCAATGCCGATAAAACTGCCCCGAATATCGGCATCTGCATACGGTGCCCGTTCACCAACAATGTAAGGGGCAAACAACAACCCATTGGCCCCAACCGTTGATTGTCCTGCGCTTTCCACTACTGACGTAAAATCTTCATCAGCCGCAAAGGTTTTCTTAAACCAGCTAAGTGAATAACCAGCAGCCAAAGTTACCCCCATTGAATAGAAAGCATCGGGAATGGCGTGATCCTCGTACTGCAGGACACCGTCATAATTAGTCGTTTTATCCGGTTCATACTTTAAAACAACGCCCGAAGTGCCAATACTGGATAGAACTTTGGTTGGATTGTCAATTCCGGCTCCAACCGCGCCACAGGCATTATCGGCACCACCGGCAAATGTCCGGGTGGCCGGCGATAAACCAGAATATTCAGCATACCAATCATCGATATTGCCGGTATCATCGATTGAACGAACCAACGGCGGGCAGAGGCTCGCTGGAATCTCAAACGTCTGCAGGATTTCCTGGCTCCACCGCTGTTTTTCCACGTCCAGCATGACTGTCCCGGTGGCGTCCGAATAATCCACTGCTAATTTGCCGGTCATTCGAAAACGCAGGTAATCTTTTGGCAGCAGCATGGTGTGGGCCTGAGCGAAAATTTCCGGTTCATTTTCCTTCACCCAAAGCAGCTTGGGCAGCGTAAAGCCTTCCAGTGGCTGATTGTGGGTAATTTTAATAAACCGCTGCCCCATTTTAGCCATGATTTCCTCCCGCTGTTTGGTTGAACGGGTGTCGTTCCACAGCATGGCCGGTCGCAAAACCTGGTTATCCTTATCTAAAAGCACGAGTCCATGCATTTGGCCGGAATAGCTAATCCCTTTAATGTCCGCCGGTTTTAATTTATCGGTTAGGATCAATCGAACAATCGCCACCGTAGTAGCACTAACCCAATCCTCGGGATCCTGTTCGGCATACCCCGGCTGTGGTTGGCGTAACGGGAAAGCCATCCCCTCCTGGGCAATAATTGTCCCATCTTTTGCAACCGCAGAAACTTTTACTGAGCTGGTACCTAAGTCCACGCCCAAAACACAGTCCGTCATCCGTGATTCCTCCTCGTATGATAAATTTGGAAATAAGTTTCATTTCTTTTCATTATAAACAGTCAATGGGCGATTTTCCCGGTGAAAATTCTTCAATAATTAACTTGATCTTCTATATTCACCAATAGTCTCTTGGTCGGCAAAATGCGGATAAGATGATATGATAAAATCAATTCAATTATTATTTAAATTTAGAAAAGAGACACTTTCCAATGGATAAACTTGATCGAAAAATCTTAAATATTGTGCAGCAAGATGGCCGAGCCTCAATTAAAAGTATTGCCGAGAAATGCTTCATTTCCGCGCCATCGGCATCCGTTCGACTACAGAACCTTGAAAACCACGGATTTATCACTGGTTATACAGCAAATGTTAATTACGAAAAATTGGGTTACTTAATCAAAGCATTTGTCCGAATTGATGTCAGTTATAAAGAGCTACCTAAATTCGTTAAATTCGTCTCAAAAGTTCCAAACGTGGTTGAATGCAACTTTATCACTGGGGATGCCTCAGTTCAACTAAAGGTTTTCTATAAGACTATGACAGAACTCAATCAATTTAATGCTTCATTAAAAGAGTTCGGCAATACCCACACCAACGTTGCTTTCACGACCAATGTTGGGCCACGACCTTTAAAATTACCTGAGAAGAAATCGGATTGACATCTTATACTCCGGGTGTTACCCGTTTTGCTCCGCACACCTTTTATTTTCATAGGCAACTTTCCCCTTCTGCCTTATTTTTATTAAAAATTTTCTGAAAAAACAAAATCATCTGAAAACTTTTGCTGAAAATAGTAGTTTTTGGACATTCTCATGTTAGGATAATTGCAGATTAATTAGAGGGCCTCTAATTCAACTGAATAATTCATATCTAATCGAGGAGGAAGTTTTTTCATGAATAAGTCGCATATTACTAAAAATGCGGACGGTACCATGCGCTCTCTAAGCAACCGGAACGTCCAGATGATTGCCATTGGTGGGACAATCGGAACCGGATTATTTCTGGGTTCCGGGACCACCATCAGCAAAACCGGACCGTCAATTCTATTAGTTTACTTAGTATTAGGTTTCTTTTTCTTTTTAATGATGCGGGCAATCGGTGAAATGCTTTATTCCGACCCATCACAACATACATTTGTAGCCTTTATTACTCGTTATTTAGGTCCCGCGGCCGGCCGCTTTACCGGTTGGACTTATTGGCTGGGACTAACTTTCTGTGGGATGGCAGAGCTTTCCGCTATCTCAACCTACGTTCAATTCTGGTTCCCAACCATACCAGCATGGATCATTCAACTGGTCTTCTTAGGAACGCTGGCCTCCGTTAATTTAATTGCCGCCAAAATATTTGGTGAAGCCGAATTCTGGTTTGCGTTAATCAAGATTCTAGCAATCTTGGCACTGATTGTTACTGGAATTTTTATGATGACCAGCCATTCGGTTACCCCACTGGGACACGCTTCGTTTCAGAATATTTTTCACAATTTCAGTATGTTTCCACACGGTGGTCTCAGCTTTATTTCAGCATTTCCAATGGCTTTCTTTGCCTTTCTGGGAATTGAATTTGTCAGCATTACGATTGGCGAATCAACCACCCCTCACCGAATTATCAAAAAAGCGGTTAACGAAACCTTACTTAAAATTTTGATTTTCTACTTTGGCGCAATGATTGTTATTATGGGAATCATCCCTTGGACCCATCTAACTCCCCAAAGCAGCCCGTTTGTTCAAGTCTTTAAGCTGGCAGGATTGCCGGCTGCCGCGGCTTTCATTAACTTTGTCGTTTTAACATCTGCTTCATCTTCACTGAACAGTTTCATCTTTTCTGCTGGCCGTCACTTCTATCAAATAGCCGATGAATTGCCAAGCGACTCTTGGCTGCATCAGCACTTCGCAACGATTTCCAAAAACGGTGTCCCGGCAGCCGCAATTAAAGTATCAGCACTATTATTATTGATCACGCCATTGATGAGCTTAACAAACGGTACCAGCGCTGTCTTCACAATCGTAGCCGGTTCATCAAACGATATGTACATTATTGTTTATGCATTGGCAATGCTCGCCCACAGGAAATATCGTGAATCCAGTGACTTTTTACCAAACGGATTTAAGATGCCCTGGTACAAAGTAACCAGCCCGCTGACAATTGCCTTTTTCGCCTTTATCTTCATTACTCTCTTCTTTATTCCACAAGATATTATCGGTGCTATTGGTGCAATTGTTTGGACAGTTGTTTTCGGCGGCATTACTTACTTCCATCAACGAAGCATGGTTTCTGCCGATGCCAATAATTAAGCTTGATTAATTGCCCCCCGTTTCAATTAACGCTATCAAATTCTAAAAATCTCCCGATGTTAAAACCATATTTTAACTTTCGGGAGATTTTCAGATGCTACTTTTAATTTGATTTTCTAAAATCATCACTTAAGAATATTTTAAAAATAATCTTTCCATATTGCGATTTTTCTGATAATCTGTATAAGGTGCGCTTTTAGAGAACCGTCAATTATTGGACATAGAGGGGGAAATTGCCGTGAGCAAATTCAAATTACAATCTGTCGTTTTTGTGTTGGTTGCATTCATGCTGGGATGCAATGAATTTATCGTTGTCGGGATCTTATCCGACCTCTCAAAACAGTTCCAAGTCCCAATTTCCATTATGGGTTACTTGGTAACCATTTTTGCGACGGTTTATGCGGTGAGTACCCCGTTCATTACAGTTTTAACAAGCCGGTTCAGTCGTTATAAAACCTTGTTGACACTCATGTTAATTTTTCTGATCGGCAATACATTGAGTGGCCTTTCAACCAGCTACCTGTTTATGGTCATCTCCAGAATCATCACGCAACAACTGCCGGTTCCATCATTTCACTAATTATGACCTTTGCCAGTACGATTGCCCCGCGTGATAAGCGGGCCAGCCTGGTTTCGTGGATCTTTGCCGGTTTCAGTATTGCTTCGGTTTTCGGCGTACCAATTGGTGTTGCCATCAGTACCAGTTACAATTGGCGATACACCTTTTTCGGCATTTCGATTATCACTATCTTGACCTTTATCCTGCTTGTTTTCCTTCTACCAAAGAACGTCAAACAAACTCAAAGTTCGATCAAAAATCAGCTGACGTTACTACTGGACCCCAGAATTTATTTTGGCATTGCCCTGGTTCTTTTTACGGCCGCGACCATGTACGCCTATTACACATACATTCGACCACTGTTGACAGTTGCCATGGGCTTTAGCATTACCAGTCTAAACTGGCTGCTGTTTATTATCGGCATTATGAGCATTCTCAGTAACCGCTTATCGGGCGTTATCGCCGAAAAGCCAAATAGTTTAAAGAGGCTGCCCAAGTTTTATATTGTCGACATTGCAATGCTGCTACTATTGCCGGTGGGGCTGCTTAACAAGTTTTCCGGTATGGCAATCATCCTAATTCTAACCTTAATCGTAACTGTCCTGAATTCACCAATTCAACTACATTTCCTGAACATCGCTGAAACGGATTATCCACAATCACTAGTGTTGGCATCATCCCTAAATTCAATTTTCTTTAATTTCGGTATTTCATTAGGATCCGCTACAGCTTCATCATTGGTGAGTGTCATCGGCCTCGACAGAATCAGCTTGGGGGCTGCCGGATACGCTGCTATTTCGCTGGGATTTCTCTACCTACTGAATAAAGCACTTAAAGCCAAAGCCGCTTCAATTTCCCAAGTGCTTAAATAATTAAAAACGGCCCCTCTTTAATATCATGAAAAACATTCTAATTATTGCCTAAAAGGTAGTATATTAGAAGTATCTAAAATTTGAAAGGAGCTGTTTGTCACCGTGATTTTCACATTCGTATTTCTTATCGCTGCCGGCTTTGCAGCCGGTCTGCTAGCTTCTGTCGCCGGCTTGGCCTCGCTGGTTTCCTACCCAGCGCTTCTGGCAGTTGGCCTACCGCCCGTCATTGCCAACGTTACCAATACCACCGCACTGATTTTTTCCGGAATTGGGGCCACCGCTTCCTCGCTAAAGGAACTTCGTGGGCATTGGCACAAGTTAATGCTTTTTGTGTTATTATCACTCGTTGGTAGTATCGGCGGCAGTATTTTACTACTGGTCGCACCGGCTTCATCATTTGAAAAAGTCGTGCCATTTTTTATTTTATTTGCTGGTATTCTGCTATTCCTATCCGGTCGCAAAAAGGACGTTTCAACCGCTAAATTAAAAGAAGTGCACGCCTCTCCCCAAAAGAAATGGTGGGTTTCTTTAATCAGCCTGATCGGCATCGTGTTAGTGGGTGCCTATACCGGTTACTTTGGTGCAGCCGGCGGGGTTATCTTTCTGGCAATTTTGTCCGTCATTACCGATGACCGCTTTGCCGTAGTTAACGCTATGAAAAACGTGATCGCGTTTGCCGGCAACCTGATTGCGACCGTGATTTTTATTTTAAAATCCCGGATCGACTGGCTGCTGGTTATTCCACTGGGATTGGGACTACTGATCGGTGGCTACACCGGACCAATTATTGTCCGCCATGCCAATATCCATTTGTTAAGAGCACTTATTTCATTGGCAGCGTTTGGTCTAGCTGCTTACCTATTCGTTACCGCCTACTTTTAATTGATCAATCAGCTTAAATTGATTTCAAAGTCAATTTTTGACACTACATAAAACGCCTCGTACGTCGACCGGCAAAACGGTCTTACAGTCCGAGGCGTTTTTTAAATATAAATCAAAAATCAATGACCGCTATTAAATCGCTTCTGGAACGGGGATTGCTAATTCTTCGCCGATCGTCTTTAATTCAGCGGCTGTTTTATCGTCAATCACAACTCCCTGCTTCAAGTTTTCAGCATAACGACGATATTCGCGGTCCCCCGGAATCATAATTTCAGTACCTGGTAAATGCTTCAAGTGACGAAGTCGGTCAAACATCTCCTCGGCAGACTTCTTTAAATCGTCCAGATTACCAAACAATTCCGGATTAATCGTCAACAGGAATTGGCTGAAATCATGATGGCCCGGTTTATTGGTATCAGCCGAAATCGAACCTTGCGCCAAAATTCCTGTCAGCAACTCAACCACTAATGAATTGCCAAACCCCTTATAGTTTGAATTTGACTGCAATAACCCGCCAAGTGTCAGCACACCGCCACCAGGCTGTTTTTCGGTAAAGGCCACTTTGGCCAAATTATCTTCAACTTTTTGAGCATCATGCATCACCCGGCGATGATCGTCAACGGCCCAATCGCCAGGAATCGGTTGATTGTTTTTAGCAAGCACTTGGATCTTCCCACTGGAAACAATCGAGGTAGCCCCGTCAAAAACAAACGGATGCGGTTCAGCGGGAAACGTAAATGCAAACGCATTAGAGCCCAGAAAGGCCTCAGTCGCATTAGTTGGGACCACCAGTGGTCTCGTGTTAGTTAACGCAATCCCGATCAGGCCTTGTTTAGCCGCCATTCTGGCATAGTAGCCGGCCGTACCGAAATGATTGGAATTGCGAATAACAGCAACCGACAATCCTAGTTTTTGTGTCTTTTTAATTAACTGTTTTTCCGCAAAAGCAGTCGCAATTTGTCCCATATTTTTGTTGGCATCGATTAACAAGCTAGTTGGCGTTTCTTTGATAACCTTCAACTTATTTTGTGGTTCAATAATATGCTCCTTGATCATACTTGTATACCAAGCCAACCGCTGAATACCATGAGACGAAATACCGCGAAGATCGGCATCCACCAACGTGTCAGCCAAAAGTGCGCCGTCCGATTTTGAAAATTGCCGGGCCGCAAAAACTTTTTCTAAAAATTCCTTTTCCGATAACGAACTAATCCGCACGAAAACCGCTTCCTTTCAAATTCGACACTATATCTTTCATCACCGTCAGTTCAGACGATATCCGTTAATTCTACCGGTAATGTAACAAAGAAAAAACGCCCTCTAAATTCACTTGGAATTTAAAGGACGATTTTTCCGTGGTGCCACCTTTTTTCATAATAGGAATTTGCTATTACCTCTACGCGGGCTTCATCAACAAAAACCCACTAAAGCCGTAACGTGCTTCAGGCGATTTGCAAACTTCCATCTGCCAATGGCTCCAAACTCATTTTCGTTCATCGTCATCCGTGCTCTCTCACCTCATGACACTCTCTGATTGAATGACTTTTGTTTGAACTACTCTATTCTTCACAGCCGATAGATGATAACTTGATTAGAATGCTAATGCAGTTCTCGAAATTTGTCAACCTCGAAAGCTATTCAGCTGATTTCCGAGTAAACAACAACGTACCTGCCGCCGGATAATCGAACGAAGTTCCTTCCGGCATCTGTGCCTCATAAGCTTGTGTAAGAGGTTGATACCTACTATCATTCATATTAACCTTCTGATCGTACTTGTAATAATTGTATAGAATTCCTAAAAATGGATCAATCCGACCTCGACTTGTAGGATTAATTTGAGTATAAATACCTCGTGAACTATCTGCTGGTGTCCAAATCACATCTTCACCTTTTTCGTAACGAATCATATACGTTGTGCCTGCTAACAATCGATCATTTAAAAAATTAAACGGGTTAACAGCATTAGTTGCTGTAGAAACTGCACCAGTTGTCGGGTCTACTTTCGTTCCCTGACTATAAATTGTTTGGGCAAGTGTGCTTAAACCACCTATATCGTCCCAGGCATGACCAACGTCACGACCCATTTCGATCAGTTGGACGTGCTGTGCTGATACTGGTAACAACTCACCCGTTTGATCATTCTTAGTCATTAACCGCATTTGATACATAATTGAACCGTTATTACCACCATGAGTTCCTTCATTGTTAACTGTTGTTGCTTCTACAGCCTCAGCATACAACGGGTAATTGTTTGTAAACAAAGCTCTGCCCATCGTACCCATCACATTAAATTGGTGTTGATTCATCCAATATGAGTGATCATTATACGTTGCTGAAAGCACTTTAAAGACGCGAGTTAAATTATCCGTATCACTTTGAGTCCAGTTTAAGTCTGCTTTTGGAGAATCAGTTGCCCTCAAAATCTCAGCAGAGGCAGCTAACCAGTACGTTAATGTCGCAAATCTAAAATTATAAGCAGGAACTGCAGACTGAATCTTTTCATATTCTCGAATGGCATTCATCGCATTAGCACGATAAACAGAATCTCCAGTGATATACCACATAATAGTTTGTTTAAAAATGGTTGCGCCGTCTTTATTAACCCGATCACCAACGTATCCACTTGGATTGGAATAGTTACCAGATCGCCACGGCCCCAAAATATGAATAAAGATATCGTTACCGGATTCAAAGTAAAGCCGGGGATTTTTCCTAGCAAATGTATCGTTGGCATATGCCTCGAAGGCTTTTCCCCATGGCTCATTACCCGAACGAACTTCTTTTTGCATTGTTTCCAGTTGTTCAGCATTCATTGTAATTCCTGGATGGGAAATAGCTTCCTGATGTTGTTTCCCATCGCTATCTGTATAGTTGGTGATAACTTGACTGGTTTTTAACTTGGGCTGAAAATTTGTAATTAACGGCGAAACCGCCGCATCAGCTCGATTCCCTATTAAACCGACAAAAATTATCATTGCCATTAATCCGCTTAAAAACCCAACCCGCTTAATCCATTCCAATATATAAACACCCTCTTCTATAAATCAGGCAACATAGTTGCCTAGTTAATTCAATATTATTCCTTATTATATTACAAACTATCATCTGAAATGCATTCGGAAATTGTTATTTTTATTTGATCGTTTAATGCTTAGTCGTTATCCCATCTGGTATATTTATATAAATCAGCAGAAATTCACCTGATTCGTTAAACTAATGGTAAAGCCATTTACGAAGGGTCAAAAAAGCACTACAAAAAAGCTGCCTTAACAACCTCAATTGGCTATTAGGCAGCCTTCCCTAATGTCTTTAATCCTAATAAGATTCCAACTACTTTGCGTAACTCGCAATGACCGTCATCATGCCAGCCAGCCGATAACTGGTCACATCATTCGGTAGAAGATACGAGATTCCCTTCTGAACAGCATAGTGAACACCATTCACAATCAATTCACCGTGACCGTCAACAACCGTCTGCAACATGTAATGATGTGGTTGATTTAACGCTAGTTGTCCATTAACTGTTAATTTTTCTACTGTAAAATACTGGGCGCTGACCAATGTTGTAACCATCCCGTGAGCCGTTTGGCGGGTTGCCTGAACGATATGTGGATCTCTATGAGGTACCTTGGTAACCGCCAATGCATCTGAAATCTGCAGCTGGCGTTTTTGATGGGTAGTAGGATCAATTCGATCAAAATCATAAAATCGGAACGTCATATCGGAACTCTGCTGTGTTTCCAGTGCGACAATCCCACTCCCTAACGCATGCAAAACGCCGGCCGGATTGTAGAAAAAATCACCAGCCTTAACTGGAATGGTTCTTAAAACCGTCTCAAGCTGACCGCTTTTAACAGCTGCTTGCAACTCCTCACGGCTTTTTGCCGTATGACCATAGTAAATTTTAGCACCTGGCGTCGCCGATAAAATATACCAGCTCTCCGCCTTACCATATTTTTCGCCGTGAGCCTGGGCATACGCGTCATCCGGATGCACCTGAATAGATAGATTTTCCTTGGCATCCAGAATTTTGACCAACAGCGGAAAGGCTTCATCCGCAGCATGACCGCCGAAAAGTTCCGGGTTTCCCTGCCAAAGTTGCGCCAATGTAGCACCTTTAAAGCGCCCGTTAGTGATCGTACTCAATCCGTGGGGATGAGCAGAGATCAACCAGGCCTCGCCGGTATGGTCACTTGGCAAATCAAAGCCATAATCTTTTAGCCGGTCGCCACCCCAAATTTTAGAATGCAGAACCGCACCCAGGAACAGTGGGGCAGGCTTGGTTTTTACATTAATCGTCATTTCCCAAATCTCCCTTTTTAAAAGATTAAAAACGTTTGTGTAACCGATTCCAATAACACTGTAACGCTATTTGTGATAATGTGCACGGATCTTATAACATTCTCATTTTCTCAAATCAAACCATTTGGAGAGGTGACATTGTCTCGCCGATTACTAAAAACTGCCGGTTCTGATTTTTGAGAATCGGCAGTTTTTAATCGTTTAATCACTTATTTTGATAATTTTCAAAATGCTTTTGCAGGTATTTAGTCGTTAAACTGGTTGGCTGCTTAATTAACTCTTGTGGACGGCCCTCAGCTACAATCCGCCCTCCCTGATCACCGCCCCGAGGGCCCATGTCAATCAAGTAATCTGAATTAGCCATCAAATCCAAGTCATGCGTGATCATTATAACGGTCGCACCCTGATCAATTAATTGCGAAAACACCTTTAGTAAGACGTGGACGTCCAACGGGTGTAAACCAACAGAAGGCTCATCGAAAACAAACAGTGTGTTATCCTGACTTCGCCGCATGTTGGAAGTCAGCTTCAACCGCTGGGCTTCCCCGCCGGACAAGGTCGCGTCGCTTCGCCCAAATGAAGATAACCAAGTCCCATCTGTTGTAAGACCCGCAAGGTAGCACCAATAGCGGTATTTTTCTTAAAGAGTTCAATCGCTTGATCAACATCATAATCCAAAACATCGGCAATTGATAAACCATGCCACTTCACCTGAAGCACCTGCTTATTAAAACGCTTGCCGCCACAGGTTGGACAAGTTTCGACCATATCCGGCAGATATTGAATGTCCAATGAAATCTCGCCGGTACCACCACATGTCGGACAGCCACCCTGCTTGTTATTATAAGAAAAGTAACTCGGGGTATAATGCTTTTGCTTGGCTGCCGGCAGGGACGCAAATAACTTTCTCAGATGATCCATAATATTTGTATAAGTTGCGACCGTTGAACGGGCATTTTTGCCAACCGGGGTTGCGTCAACACTCACAATATGCCTGATTCGGCCGGGATCAAATTGATCAATATAGCTTGGCCGGCTTCGATGATTCAAGTCAGCTTCAAATGCTGTCAGCAAGCCATCTAAAACCAAAGTTGTTTTACCAGCCCCGGAAAAGCCGGTAACCGCGATCAATCGATTAATCGGGAAATTAACACCAACTTGATTCAAATTAAAACGGTGATTGACCTTCAGCTTAATAGCACCGGCCGCGAAAACTTTTCCTGTCGCTTTTTGACGGGTTAAAAGCTGCCCTTTTCCCGTCAGAAACGGTGCAATTAAAGACTGATGACTGGCTTTAATCTGATCCGGTGTTCCCTGGTCAATAATCGTGCCACCCTGTTCACCCGAACCGGGACCGATTTCAATAATCCAATCCGCCGCATCAATAATTGAGGTTTCATGATCAACAACCACAACGGAATTTCCCTGAGCTACCAGCTGATGAAATATTTTAATTAGTCCCGAAACATTATCCGGATGCAGACCAACAGAAGGTTCGTCCAGTACATAGAGTACCCCGGTTGTCTGAGTTCGCAAGGTTCTGCCAAGCTGGATCCGCTGCAGTTCACCCGTTGACAACGTTGCGCCGGGGCGATCCATCGTTAAATAGTCAAGCCCGAGATCCAGCAAAGGCTGGAGCTGGTTTAGCAACTCACCGGTTAAATTATTGGCTAAAGCTGCATGTTGGCTGGTAACCAGGCTTTGATTTCTTTAACAAAGGCCGGTAGCTTTCCCAATGGCAACCGACCAGCTTCGGCAATGTTCTTGCCCGCAACCAGTTGTCCAAGCCGGTCGGGATTAATCCGCGTACCATGACAGACCGGACAGGTAAAGAAGCGATAAAATCGATTCAAGCGTTTCAAAGCAATCTCGCTTTTTGTCGTTGCCATACTATCTTCAATAGCATTATAAGCATTCTCGTAAAGTGCGTGATCCATATGAAAAACCCGGCCATTTTTACTGGGGATATTAATGGCGAATTGTTGTTGCTTGCCATGCAAAACAATTTCTTTTTCCTTATCGGACAATTGCTTATAGGGCACATCAATTCGCACGCCCGCGGCTTGGGCTACTATCGGCATAAAGTTTCTGCCCGGAATTCGCCAAGCAGCAACCGCTCCCTCACGAATTGTCTTGGTTTCATCACCAATCAGCGTATCGGGATCAATCTGTTTGGTTACGCCGAGGCCTTCACAATTCTGACAGGCACCATCAGAATTAAACGCAAAATCTTCGGCACTGAATGCCATAAAGCGCACCCCGCAAGTCGGACAGGTAATCATCCCCATTTCTGAGCCAGCCTTGTCCATTGCTTCGGCAATCTTGATTGTCGGCGGTACTTGGTGGCCGTTGGGACAAACCGGCGATCCCAGTCGGGAATAAATTAACCGTAAAACGTTAAAAATTTCTGTCATCGTCCCAACCGTCGAACGGGCGCCTGGAACCGTTGGCCGTTGCCGCAATGCCAAAGCAGAAGGAATATGACGAACTTCTTTCACATCGGCCCGCCCTACTTGACTGATTCGTCGTCGGGTATAGGTTGCCAACGCGTCGAGATACCGCCTGGCACCTTCCGAATAAAGAATCCCCATTGCCAGCGACGACTTTCCCGAACCCGATAGGCCGGAAATCGCGACAAATTGATGCAATGGAATATTTACTGAAATGTTTTTCAAGTTATTGACATTTCCACCAATCACCTGAATCTGCTCTGGCTGTGATTGATCTGCCATGTGAAAGCCCCTTTTCGAAAGTTTTGACTTCATTATAAATCAAAACTCACTATACAAAAAATGCTCGCCGATAAACGACGGGCATTTTGGTTTTATTAATGGCAAACAAGATTTAAATTTCTATTTCTTGGAATAAGACTACAATGTCTTTAGCTTTCCTCTAAAATCATCCAAGCTGGTGTATCCCTTTTCAGCCATTATTTCCTTTAATTCTTTGGAAATTCGGTCAAATATCGAGACACCATCGAAACCAAAGGCGGTGCCAATTTGAACCACGTTGGCACCACAGAGGATATGCTCAAAAACGTCACGGCCAGACTTAATACCGCCCGTTCCGATAATAGCAATTTCCGGTTTCAATCGCAAGCGCAGTCCGCGGACATTGGCTAAAGCAGTCGCTTGACATAGTCACCGCCCAAACCACCAAAGCCACCCTTTGGTTTGATAACCACGGATTCGGTATCAGCATTTACAACCAAACCATTGCCGATCGAGTTGATTGAATTCACATAGGCAATCGGAAAATCATTGAGGACAGCCGCAATTTGGTCAAATTGATGCAGATCAAAATAAGGTGGCAATTTGATACCAATATCTTTCTTAAAGAACTTAAATGCCTTGGTTAAAATGTCCCGTACGGCTTCAAAATCATAGGCAATCTGTGATTCACCCTTAATATTTGGGCAGGAAAGGTTTAATTCGGTAAGACCGGTAAACGAGCTATCCTGAATCTTATGAAGCATCTCCAGATTTTG
This sequence comes from Lentilactobacillus farraginis DSM 18382 = JCM 14108, assembly GCF_000583655.1. GTDB lineage: Bacteria > Bacillota > Bacilli > Lactobacillales > Lactobacillaceae > Lentilactobacillus > Lentilactobacillus farraginis. The sequence goes on along the minus strand of NZ_BAKI01000044.1, from coordinate 2,651 downwards.
ATCAACAGACAGGCCGGCAATGGACAAAATTACTTGGTTATCATTTTTGTCCTGATTTTCTTCGGCAAACTTCAAATAATAATCCAAGCCGTGATTAGGAAGCCCCATTGAATTAATGCACCCCATTGGCGTAGCTTTCATACGAGGGCTCTCATTTCCTTCACGCGGTTGGGGAGTCGCACTCTTTGTGACACAGCCGCCCGCCGTTGAATGCAGGATCTTGGTCAGTTCATCGGTTGTTGCACAGCGAATTCCCGCAGCGTTTAAAAGAACGTTGTTAAACCTGTACTTGCCAATGTTGGCTTTTAAAGAAATTTTATTTTGCAGCATTTGCCTGTTCCTCCCGTTTCGTCCAGTCCCAAGGGGCTTTGTGCCAAGTTGACAGCCGTGCATATTCTTCATCGGAGAATTTGTTTTCTTGATGACCCTGTGAAATTAATTCAGCGTAACTTAGAAGCGGATAAAGCGTCGTATTGGCAGCCGCAAAGTTTCTGTCGGCATCCGGCAAGCCGTACGTAAAGACGGAGGCAACCCCGATCACGTTAACGCCTTCGTTTCGAACAGCCCTGACGGCCCCCAAAACACTGCCACCAGTTGAAATCAAATCATCAATCAGGACAACTTTGTCATCTTTGGTGATCCGGCCTTCAATCTGCTTACCGGCACCGTGGTCCTTTGGCTTAGCCCGAACGTAAATCAATGGCAGGTTTAATCGTTGTGCCACCCACGCAGCGTGGGGAATGCCGGCCGTGGCAACACCACCGATAACCGTTGCTTCCGGGTATTTTCCCCGAATCAATTCAGCTAATCCATCAGCGATCATGTCCCGTAATTCCGGAATCGAAATGGTGAGCCGAAAATCGGTATAAATTGGTGAGAGAATCCCACTGGCATAACGGAAAGGCTTGTTTAAATTGATACTGACAATTTTGTTGTCGATTAATGATTGAATAATTTGATTAGTTTGCATAATTCCACTCCTCCAACATTTTATGATAAGCGGCTACCGGATCGTTTGACCGGATAATTGGTCGACCAACAACTAGAGCTGAACTGCCATATGCTGCTGCCTGCTTGGGTGTTGCGGTTCTTGATTGATCATCTTTAGGAAAGTTGGCCGGTCGAATACCGGGCGTGACATACAGGAAGTCATCGCCAACCTGTTTTTTCAGGGAACTAACTTCAAGCGGTGAAGTAATAACCCCATCGGCACCGGATTGTTTGGCCAGCTTAGCCAGTGAAACGACTTGATCAACCATGTCTAATCGGCAATTCTGTTCATTCTTCAGCGCGTCTTCAGTAATCGACGTTAACTCGGTGACGGCTAACAGCTTCGGAGTTGGCACACCGGCTTCTTCACTTCCAAGCTCAAGGCCTTCCTTGGCTGCCGCAATCATTTCCGAACCACCAAGCGCGTGTACCGTTGTGTAGGTAACACCCATTCGGCCAATTTGCATCATGCCCATCTTAACCGTGTTGGGAATGTCCTGTAATTTTAAATCCAAGAACACCTTAAACCCTTTGTTAAGCAAGCTGCGAACAATTTCGGGCCCTTCGCCATAAAACAATTCCATACCGATTTTAACGGTCATATCTTCTCCGGTAGGGAATTTATTAATAATTTTAAATAATCCTTCTCTGTTCGCAACATCAAGTGATACAATCAGTGGTCCTCTCATGGTTAGCCTCCGTCATTTTTTACATAAAAAGAGCCCGTTAATCATGCGCTTCAATGTAGTCAGACATTGAATTTTTCGCAAAATCACGGACTCTTTGCTTAATTTGTCGTCCGCTTTTGGCCTCTCTGAACCAATTTAAAGCTTTATTATTTGTTATTTACTTTATCACGTCACCTGATTTAGTTCAAGTTGATTTTAAGGAAAAATAAGCTGGTCAATGAATCGGACCTTTCGATTTAGTGCCATATTGAATTTATTTAATTGCCCTCCCAAGCGCTTTAATATATACAGGATAGAAAGAAGGTTCTTTCATATGTCAGTGAAAATTAAAAAAGTTGGAAATTCCAATACACTAACAGTGCCTAATACTATTAAACCTATTGCCAAAGAATTCGATGTCTTTCAGGGCAGAGATGGTGTAATTGTTTACGTTCCAAAACACAAGAACCCGTTTCATGATGAAGCATTTATCAAATCACACAACCTCACACAAAACGAAGAATTCGGAGGATCTTTAATTGGCAAAGAGATCCCCCAAAATTAACAATTATGTTCCCAACCAACAAGATATAATTGCTATTGATTTTGATCCATCTGTTGGTCATGAAATTCGAAAACGTCGACCGGCACTCGTTTTAAGCAACGAAGGATACAGTCGGCTGACAGGTTTAGTTGTCATTTCTCCCATTATCCACGCGAGCAATAATGCCTTACGTGAAAGTGGCTTTCTAGTTCAAATTACCAACGTGAACTACTCGGCCATGAATGACCGAGCTTCTGGGAACACGAAGTAGTATTTAGGCTGTTACATCGGTATGCCGAACACCTAACTTACAGAACCCCGCTCTTTTACCATGCTAGTCCCTAACCAGTAGCTTTTAATCCGCGCTTCAGGATATTAACTGCCGCATTAATATCCCGATCGTGATGGGTCTGACACTCAGAACACGTCCATTCCCGAATTACTAAGAG
>NZ_BAKI01000045.1 GCF_000583655.1 Lentilactobacillus farraginis DSM 18382 = JCM 14108 | reverse complement strand
GGAAGTCTGATCATGGATAAAATTTTGGTAACAATAGTAGCTGGTTTGCTAGTTGGATTTATTGTTTGGTGGTTCTTCGGTAAACATACAGCTAAGGAGGTTGCGGCAGATATAACGGATAATAGACAGGATGTCAATGTGATTGTTAGTGGTGGTTATACGCCTAGTACCGTAATTTTGAAGCGCGGAGTTCCTGCCCAAATAACCTTTAATCGTAAAGATCCATCTAGTTGCTTGGAGCAAGTAGTTTTTGAAGATTTTGGTATCAATGAATTTTTACCACAGAATAAGGATCATGTGATCGATATTGATACAAGTAAATCCGGTGAGTATGACTATGCTTGCGGAATGAATATGTTTCATGGAAAAGTAATTGTAAAATAAGCAAGCTTATTAAAAATATTGGAGGTAATCGTTATGACAGATAAGAAACAAAGCATTATGGTAATCGTTGATGGTGGCTATCATCCAGATGCTGTAGAACTAATCAAGGGGATCCCTGCAGAAATCACTTTTAAAAGAATCAGCGAAAAAGGCTGTGTCGATACAATTGTTTTGCCGGAACTTGGTATCAAACGATTTCTGCCAATAAATGAACAACAAACTTTTTCAATTAATACTGATAAGGCCGGCGAATATCAATTTCATTGTGGTATGGATATGGCCTACGGAAAGGTGGTTATAAAATGAATATAAGAAATCGATTTATATTTTCTTTGATTGTTTCCACTCCAATATTAATAAATATGGTTGCTAGTCCTTTTGGCTTTGAGTTACCAGGAGGTATGTGGACGCAGTTTCTACTGACAACCGCAGTAATGGCTGTCTCTGGTCGGGCATTTATACAAAGTGCTTGGGCATCATTTCGGCACCACCATGCTAATATGGACACTTTAGTAGCGATTGGGACTGGAACAGCCTATTTATACAGCATTTATGCAATGTTTAATAACCAAGATGTTTTCTTTGAAGACGCAGCACTTGTTATTACACTAATTCTATTAGGACAAGTTTTTGAAGAAAATATGAAACGTAGTGCATCAGGTGCAGTAGCTAAGTTACTAGATTTACAGGCAAAAGAGGCAGAGGTTTTGCGCAATGGTGAGATTGTAAAAATTCCAATGGCAGAAGTTGTTGTCGGTGATATTCTTCGCGTTAAACCAGGTCAAAAAATTGCTGTAGATGGTGTTATTACCGAGGGTAGTTCAACAATCGATGAGTCGATGGTTACAGGTGAAAGCATGCCAACCGAGAAAAAAGTTGGCGATTCAGTGATTGGTTCAACAATGAATAGTACAGGAACATTTATGTTTAGAGCTAGTAAGGTTGGTGATGATACATTATTGGCGCAAATTGTTGAGATGGTCAAAAAGGCTCAAACAAGTCATGCACCGATTCAAAAAACCGTTGATAAAATTTCTGATATTTTTGTTCCCGCTGTTCTAATTATCGCTATTCTGGCCTTTTTCGTTTGGTATGTTTTACTTGGAGCTAGTGTAGTGACTGCCATGTTATTTACTGTTTCTGTGATTATTATTGCTTGTCCATGTGCACTAGGAATTGCTACCCCCACAGCTCTAATGGTTGGTACAGGGCGGAGTGCAAAGATGGGGATTCTGATTAAGAACGGTGAAGTGCTAGAGGCAGTTAATACGATCAAAACAGTTGTTTTTGATAAAACAGGAACAATCACTGTGGGTAAACCAAAGGTGACGGATATTGTTGGCGATGAGCAAGCGGTATTGAATGTGGCAGCCAATCTAGAAATTTCTTCGGAGCATCCTTTGGCGGCGGCTGTTTTAGAAAAGGCTAAAGAGCAAGGCATCACTCCCAATACTGCACAAGGTTTCAAAGCGATTGAGGGTAAGGGAGTCAAGGCACAAATCAATGGTAAAGAAGCCTTTATTGGTAATGATAAGTTACTTGATAATTATAAACTTACCGATCAATTAACGGCTAAGATGGTACAACTACAAAGCGAAGCTAAAACCGTAGTGATCGTTGGCTACGATAATGAAATTATCGGGTTAATTGCTATTCAGGATGCACCAAAGCAAAGCTCGGCTACAGCAATTGCGGCACTTAAGAAGCGTGGCCTACGTCCGGTGATGCTGACTGGTGATAACGAACGAGTTGCTCGTGCAATTGCTGATCAGGTTGGCATTGATGAGGTCATTGCTGATGTTTTACCCGGCGATAAGGCTGATCACGTTAAACAACTTCAACAACAAGCACCAGTAGCCTTTGTTGGTGATGGTATTAACGATGCGCCAGCATTAACAACCGCTGATGTCGCATTGCCATGGGTTCTGGTACGGATATTGCAATTGAATCTGGTGGCATTATCTTAGTTAAGAATAATCTGTTAGATGTTGTCAATGCACTCGAGTTGAGTCAAAAAACGTTTAATCGAATTAAGTTAAATCTGTTTTGGGCGTTCATTTATAACTCATTAGGTATCCCCGTTGCTGCTGGTATTTTTGTTGGACTAGGCTGATCTTGAGTCCAGAATTAGCCGGTCTAGGAATGGCATTAAGTTCATTATCAGTTGTTGCCAGTTCATTGATGCTCAATAGAACCAAATTAACTACGGTAACTGCGTAAATTGGAGGATACAAAGTGGAAAATCAAAATTCAAAAAAAGCAACGGTGCTGACTGTAGTGGTCGCAGTTGTCTATACTGTTATAGCTGTATTTGTTGGAATCCTTTTATTGAATGGTCTATAAACATGGTTAGATCATTTAGATTTTCTAGAACTTCGTTAAAAATAACTTAGCGTATTTTTGAGAGGATGAGAAAAATGCAATCGCGAAGATTTAGAACCTGGTGGATTAGCTTAGGCGTGATTTTAATAGCGCTTGCGGCCGTTGGTGCAATAAGTGTTGAAACCTATAATAGTTTGGCTAAACAGAATCAAGAAGTCGAGGCGCAATGGAGTCAAGTGGAAAATGTGATGCAACGCCGCTACGACCTGATTCCTAACTTAGTAAGTGCAGTTAAGGGCAGCATGAGTCAGGAACAAAAAGTTTTTGGTCAGATTGCTGATGCACGGAAAAGTTACGGTAGCGCAACAACAGTTAAAGAAAAAGCCAAGGCCGATAATAAAATCAATAGTTCAGTTGGTACTTTAATCAATGTGATCCAAGAAAATTATCCTAATTTGAAGTCGAATGCTAATGTTGCGACATTGATGACCCAGCTGGAAGGATCGGAAAATCGCATTGCGGTTGAGCGGCGTCGGTATATTCAACAAGTTAAGACTTACAATCAAAATGTAGTTACTTTTCCCAAAAATATTTTTCTTCTACGATGGGTTTAGGCCAGAAAGCTGAATTCAAAGCAAATTCGAATGCTGATAAGGCACCTAAAGTTGATTTAGACAACTAGGAAGTGGACATCGTGAACCGAAAAAGAACGAATGCGTGGCTATGGTTGTTATTACCTTTTTTGCTGCTACTTCAAACAACTTTTGTCCAGGCGGCCAGTTTACCTAGCATACCGACTGATAATTATTTTGATCAAGTAAATTTACTAAATTCACAGACACAAGATTTGGTTAGTACAAAGAATCAACAATATGCCGAAACCAAGGACAAACCGCAAATTATGTTGGCGGTAGTAAAATCTACTGGTGATTCTGATGTCGATCAATATGCGGCCGATTTATTTTCAAAGTGGGGTATTGGTCAAAAAAAACTGGATAATGGTATTTTAATTCTTTATGCCTTAAATGATGGGAAGCGTAATGTTCGTGTTGAAGTAGGTTACGGATTAGAAGATGTCGTCACAGATAGCCAGGCTGGACAAATTTTAGCCAGTAATAAAAGTCAGTTAAAATCTACCTCAACTGAGACTGTCAATCAGGGATTGCAAAAAACGTTCAGTAGTATCACAACATTGGTCGACAGGCATTACGGATACAAGAATGATAGAAAATCTGATAAGGGTTATCAAAATAGGATGAATTCCAATCGTAGTATTTTCAACGTGAAGAATATTCTACAACTTGTTGGCCTGATTATTGTTATTGGATTTATGTTCAGTCCTTGGGGGCGCAGTTGGCAATTATGGTCCATCTTAGCCTGGCTCTTTAATAACAATGATCATTTTGGTGGTTTCGGTGGCGGCGGTTCTTCTAGCGGTGGCGGTTCATCTGGTGGCGGCGGTTCTTCTAGCGGTGGCGGTTCATCTGGTGGCGGTGGTGCAAGTATTTAGGTCATGAGATTGGTGTATGGTTAATGGTTTTGGATGATTATCACTTAAATAGAATCATAATTTTATTTAGAACTTGCTTTAATAGACGTCGTCGTACCATAGCAGAATTGAATGTAAAGCTGTTTATTTCATAATTTCTAAAAATAAAATTAGAAAAAGAGAGAAGCGAGTAGTGTATGATTTTTAGCGAATTATTGCAGCAGGCGCAAAACATAGCCGCAATATCACATTCAAGAATTGGTGTGGAACGAGAAAGTCAACGCGTAAGCCTGAACGGAAAATTAGCCGTTACAAATCATCCAAACGTACTTGGTAGCCGCCAATTCCATCCTTATATCCGTACCGATTTTGCTGAGACTCAATTAGAAATTGTAACGCCAGTAGTGAATACGGTGAATGATTTATTTCGTTGGTTAGCTGCTTTACATGATGTTACCTATCAATCAATGCCAGCAAATGAAATGTTGTGGCCACTCAGTATGCCACCGGAGCTTCCAATCCGCGATGATGAGATTAAGTTAGCCAAATTGCCTGATTTTCAAGGTGTTTTATATCGCCGCTACTTGGCTAGAATATATGGTCGACGTAAACAGATGATTAGTGGGCTACATTTTAACTTTGAATTTCCGACTGTATTGGTCGAAGAACTGTATCAGCACCAAAGTGAGGTAACTGATTTTAAATGCTTTAAAAATATACTCTATCTTAAAACGGCGCGTAACTACCTTCATTACCGCTGGTTAATTACCTATCTATTTGGTGCCAGTCCTGTTGCTGAATCCAATTATTTTGAATCAAATGATGAGCAACCACAAACGGAAGTACGGAGTATCAGAAATAGTAAGTTTGGCTATTGTAATAAAAACAATGTTCAAGTATCATTTGAATCTTTACAAACTTATTTTGCCGATATAGAAACGCAAATACGTGAAGGTCATTTGATTAAGGAAAAAGAGTTCTATTCACCAATTAGGTTACGTAGAAGCGAACAGACAATTGACCAACAAGCGAGCGTTGATTATTTGGAATTAAGGAATATTGATATCAATCCGTTTGAACGTTATGGGGTTAGTGAAAATCAAATCGTATTTCTGGAACTATTTATGTTGTTCATGCTTTGGACGGACGAAAAGGAAACTAGTAATGATTGGATAATGGCCGGTGATCAAATCAATAATGAGGTGGCACTTGAGTCACCATTGACGCCAACTCGTTATCGAACAAACGGCCTTAAAATAATTGATTTAATGAAAAGAATGGCACAACAGTTGGATTTAAAAGGCTATGAAAGGGTACTACAGCAGGCCAAAAATGGATTGACAGATGTTGCAAAAACGATTAGTGGCCGAATGGTGAAGCAACTAATGACTATTAACCAATCAGTTTTTGCAACAGCCAACGGATTAGAGAATCGTAAGGTTATTACGCAGATTCCATATCAGCTAAATGGTTTTACTAATATGGAACTATCAACACAAATTTTAATGTTTGATGCCATTCAAAAAGGTATTACAGTAGATGTGATCGATGAAAATGATCAGTTATTAAAGCTACAGTTGAGTCACCAAATTGAATATGTCAAGAATGGAAATATGACAAGCCGAGATAGTTATATTGTGCCGCTGATCATGAAGAATAAGACAGCTACCAAAAAAATTTTGACCACGTCAGGTTTTAATGCTCCAGCCGGAGTTGAATTTATTAGCATGAATATGGCTTTAGCGGCTTATCCGAGATTTATGGGCAATCCAATTGTGATCAAGCCGCAGTCGGCTAATTACGGTAGAGGTGTTACCGTGTTTAAACTTTCTCCATCGCTGGTTGATTATTCGCAAGCGATTCGACGCGCATTTGCCGAGTGTTCGACCGTACTAGTTGAGAGCTTCATTGCTGGACCTGAGTATCGGTTTTTAGTAATTGATGATAAGGTAAAAGCGGTCTTATTACGAATTCCCGCTAATGTTACTGGTGATGGACACCATACGGTAAAACAATTAGTTGCAATCAAAAATCAGAGCGTCTTGCGTGGTTTGAATGATCGAACACCGCTTACTAAGATTTCTTTAGGGATGGTCGAACAAATGACATTAAAAAGTCAGCAGTTTACGGTTGATTCAATTCCGATGAGTGGTCAGCGTATCTATCTTAGGAAAAATTCGAATATTAGTTCTGGTGGGGACTCTGTTGATGTAACTGATCAAATTGATTTTACCTACAAAGAAAAAGCTGCTGCTGCTGTAAAATGTTTAGGTGCAAAAATATGCGGAATTGATTTGATTATTCCTGATAGATCAGTACCCGTTTCTGATCACGAGTCCTATTCGATTATTGAGGCCAACTATAATCCAATGATGGATATGCACTGTTACCCTTATAAGGGCCAAAAGCATAGAGTAACTGCAGATGTGCTTGAATTCTTATTTCCGCAGTTAAATGACTTATAAGACTGCATCTCATAATTGGTAATAATAATCAGCGTGTAATAAAAAGCAATCACAATTCCCGACTTTGAGAATTATGATTGCTTTTTAAAATGATTAATCATGATTACATAGTATTTTGATCATGGCCTTACAAGTGAGTTATCTTGAGTGTTGGTATTATTACTACTTTTGATTGTTATGATCAGACGGTGAGGTAGACAAATACTTTGTTGTCCCGGTTTACTGATCCAACCAGTATTAACGGCAATTTGATCAGGTGTATTATCTTCCTTATCGCGTATATGTGTTCCATTAACTTCTATAATATTATATTCACCGGGGTGTGGGTGTAATGTAAATAATTGGTATTGTGTTTTGCGAGAGAGCTTAATTTTCTTTATTACTTTTTTGTCAACAGAAATTTCAGCATAGGTGGTTGGTTTAGCATTATTAGTCGCGGTGGTCATCTGTTGCTTCTGAGAGTATCCAAATATAATCAAGGGGATAAAAGAAACGACAAGTAGTATAAAAATGATTATGTAGTCCCAAGGGCGTATTTGCTGTTTTAGATTTTTAAACATCTTCAGTGAACAACCTAGTTAAAAGACGCGAACTGCAGGCAAAGTATAAGAGTAATTACCGATCGAGTCGACAGATCCATCAGACTGTAGGCTATTTAGACCAATCTTAGTGCTAAAATCCTCTTGATTAACAGTAGTTGCATCAACTTTATAAAAAACTGTAGTCCAAGTTGTTGCTGCCTCAAGCAGTTTTTTTCAGTGGAGAGTGTAACATCTGTTAATGTTAGTGCGGTAACTAAAGTAGGCATATTTCTCTGCGTTAATTTCAACTTTGTCTCCTCCATTTTTTTGAAATACACTTTATTAAAATAGTCATATGTGTCGTAAATATGGAGAAGCCAGCATATATAAAAAAGAGTGCCATGTGACACTCTTTTTGAGCTATTTAATATCAACAACACCGACAAATTCAACATCATCAATTGCAGTTAAGTAAAAACTATCAGTTGGTCCAAGTATTGCAAGTTGACCATTTTTGATTGTACATTCTTGATCTGGTGTGGTCAGTTTCACCGTCCCTTTTAAGGGAATGAGAACTATATTTCCAGGTACAGGGTGAAATTCTCCGTTGTTTGTCACTGTATTTTTCTTTAGTATACGATGACCAACCCGTCTTTGACCATTTTCGTAAAGGTGTTCATGGACCTCATCACCGCGACTACCAGTTAATATTTTCATATAATATATACCCCCAAGTTAATTGACTTTTTTACGTGGCTTTTCAGTATTATTGGAATTTTGTTGAGTGTTGTTTCCACAGCCGCCCATACTACCAGAGCCACCGTGCATACCCTTGTGCATAAATAGCATCATGAGTGGGTGTGCTAGAAGAAAAAGGGCTATCAGAATCCATTGTGACATAGTTTCACTTCCTTTTGCTTTGTTTCTATAATAAGTATAAATTGGAAGTGTGTTGTTTTTATGTTGTCGGGAATTTTTACATAGTTATGAATATTATTATGTATACACGACATTCAAATGAGTGTCGTGTTTTTGTTTCCTACAAACCAGATTTAATGGTCCGGTAGATTGCAAATTTAATCCGAATTTTTTGACAAATTGGTCAGCATGACCTGATAAGGTGTTTGCCAGTCAAGTATTTTAAGTGGTCTCTGATTAATTTCGAGTAAGGTGGTTTTCAAGCCTTGAGCACTAATGTGCTCAAAATAAGTCCCCTTAGGATAAAAATAGCGTAAGTTCCGATTAAATCGTTCATTACTGCCGCGCTCAGCTGGCGTATAAGCATGGCAGTAATAGGTCTTAATACCGTATTGTGCTTCAAGTGATACTAGACCGCTAAACTCAGTGCCACGGTCCACCGTAAAACTATGCACCGGGCCATTAAAAGTTGCTAGAAACTTATTTAGGGCTTCATTAACAGTTACTGCTGTCCAGTTTTTTAATCGGTAGGCCCAAAGGAAACGTGATTTGCGATCGATTAAGGTTAATAAAACTGCCTTACTATGCCCACGGGGGCCAACAATTGTATCTAATTCAAAATCACCGATGCGATTACGTCGATTAACCACGATGGGTCGCTGTTCAATTGACCGTCCTAATGATTGATTATATTTAGAACGTTGGTCAAGGTTACGCCGTTGGCGCACGCCATGTTCAGGCAAATCATTTAAAGAAAACTCAATTTTCCCTTGATTTAACCAATTATAAATTGATTTAGTCGCTAGTTTAAATTCGTGAGCTATCATTTCTGGTGACCAACTTAGCCGTAAATGGTTTAAAATTATTTGCCTTAATTTGTCATTCAATTTAGTCTTTCGGCCACATCGTGACCGCTTGTATTCGGCATCTGTTTGGGCCACTTCGGCCTGGTAAGGTTCACATCGAGCTAATTCATAAGAAATTGTGGCAGGTGATCGTTTTAGGCGATCGCTCATTTGGATATTGGACAGGCCTAGTTCACAAAAGGTTTCGATTTTAATTCGTTCAGAATAGGTTATACTAGACAAAAGATCAGCTCCTAAAAGATGTGTTTGTGGTAAACACCATTTTAAGGGAAGCTGATCTTTTTTGTCCGAACAGCGTCGGATTAATTTTACAATCTACCACAAACTACCGCAAAGGGATCGAAATTATTTACAAAAATGTTTAAAAGAAAACGGAGCCATCAGCACCAAATTATTTCCAGATTTTGAGGGTGTAAAAAAGAACATAGAGTTTTCAGAAGATTATAATATTTTGAGAGATTGGGAAATTGCCTATCAAGAAGCTTCTTTTCATTCAAAGTTTATATCCAAAGAAGATCTATTGAAAATGGCAAATGGAGATCAGAACGTTATAGATTCAAGATTAAATACAGATCAGCTAAAGGAAGGTGAATTTTTTCTTTTTCGCTAAGTTAGTTCAATGTCCATTAGGGCATACCCTAATGGCCGTTTTTGCATTTGTCATGTAACCAGGTTTATAGATGTCCATTAGGATTCTCCAAATTATAATCTACAACTTTCAAAAACTCTACAGAAGAGAAGGCAACAATCTAACTTAGCGGTTGCGCCTTTTTTATATTTTTTAAGGGGCTCCTATGATGTAATTACGGACAAATTGTTCGATATAATACATTAAAGGAGTTTTTATTATGCCCATAATCAAAAAATTAACCAGTCGATATTCAGAAGATTTTAAAAATTCTATCGTGGCCTTACATCAAACTGGCCGTTCGGCCAATTCTTTGGCTAAAGAATATAATGTCAGTGTTTCAACCGTTACCAAATGGGTTAAACAAGGTGATCCTGAAAATACTGACGAACTTTCAAGTCGTGAACGCCTACTAATCAAGGAAAATCAACGATTAAAAGAAGAAATTGATATTTTAAAACGAGCAGCGGTGTTGTTGGCAAAAAATTAATTTGCCAAGGACGACTAGCAGTTTTAAAAGTCGTCGCAGTTAATTTAAAAGCTAAGCACCGCATCACTAATATTTTGAAGGTTTTAGAAATTCCAAGCTCAACCTATTATGGCTATTGTCATTGGCAACCCAGTCAAACCGCCTGTCGGCGGCAACTCATAAAACGGCAATTATTAACAATCTGGCTAAAATACCCAATGTATGGTTACCCCAGGTTAACACTAGCGCTCAAGCAAACTGTTAATCTAAAAGTTGGTCAAAAGCTGGTTTATCGGCTAATGCAAGAATTAGGTATAAAATCACGTATGCTCAAAAAAACTAATAAACCACAAACTCATACGGCCTATGAGCAACGCCCTAACCTAATTAAACAGCTAACTGACCAGACAGGCGTTTTGCTAACTGATATCACTTATATTCCGGTTAAACATGACTGGATTTATTTAGCAAGTATTTATAATCCGAAGACCCGACAGGTTGTCGCTTATAAAATACATGAGCAAATGACTAAAGAGCTTGCGACGGCTCCCGTTAAAATGATTTTAAATCGTGATACACTACCAAGTATTATTCACAGTGACATGGGAAGCCAATATACTAGTGAACTATTTGAAAATACTTTATTGGCAGCGGGAATCAAACATTCTTATTCCCATAAAGGTTGCCCTGGCGATAATGCTCGTATTGAAAGCTTCCATTCAATTTTAAAACGTGAATACGTGAATTCTCAAAATTTTCAGAATAGCTATGAAGCCATAGCGGGTTTGGATCAATATATTCGTTGGTATAATAGTGACCGAATTTCACTAGTAGCGTAGCTACTAGAAACGCTTAAAAATTAGATTTTTAAGTGTTTTTTGTGGTACCCCCAATTTGATAATGGATCGATAATTTTAGCGAAAGACACTCAGAGAAAGTAAATTACTTTAAAAATTGGATTAAACGATAAAATTGAAGCAGTGTTCGCATTTTTACGTCCGTAAACTTGACATAGGAGCCCTGATTGCTTGGTTGATCTTTTTGGATTCAAAATGTTCTTCGACCGTAATAATTTTCATGCTAAAATCTCCTTCTTTAAAATCAGTTAGTAAGCTGTCGTTAAACTTGGCAGTCATTTTTTAATTGATCCGATCACGTAAAAAAGTCATCCGTGAAGCACACCAAGTCAAAAAGGTGTGTTCATTTAAGAGCGGGATCAAGTGTGCCTGGGCATATTTCAATTTTTTAGTGGTTAACTCTTGGTCAAAGCTTTTGCTGATGTTTCCCACAATCAAGTAGTCGACTGTTTTAGCCGGATTATTGACAGGAATTGCTCCTAAACTACGGGCCAACTGCTGAGCTTGTTTGCGCGTTAAGGAATTCAATTCACCAGTAAAAAGAATGCGTTTCTGGCGTAAGTCATACATCAAGATCACCTTCCCTGAAATTTTGGCCTAATTTTAATCTGGGTGTACCTGTGGTTGTACCAGTTGCTTTTGAATTTTATAAACTAGATTACGTGAAACCCCGTTGTCACGCGCAATTTCGGCAATCGTGATTTTTTGACCCTGTTGTTTAGCGTGTAAAAGCTCAACAATTCGTTCATAAGTATGTCTTTTTTGCGGATTTTTGGAATCAACCGTGTATTGGGGGATGCCTCCTTGATAAATACCACGTTGCTTAGCCAGTTCAATCCCCTGACGTTGCCGTTCCCGGATCTGGGTCCGTTCATTTTCGGCAGTGTATTTGTAGATCTCTAAGACTAGGTTGGTCAAGAGCCGCTGTAAATTTTTATCTTGGACATTATCAAAGGTCGGTAAATTTAACACCCGCAGTACCGCTTTTTTATGCTCAATGTACTCAATGATCTCTGAAATATCTTGATTATTCCGTCCGAGCCGATCTAAGCTCAAAACGATCACTTGATCGTCTTCGTGGATATAAGTTAGCATTTTTTTCAAAGCGGGACGATTAGTATCTTTCCCGGAGATTTTTTCCTGGAAAATTTTTTTCGCGCCAGCTTTTTTTAAACTAGTCAGCTGTCTCTCCAAATTTTGATCTAAAGTACTGACTCGTGCATACCCAACTTGCATTTTGCGACCTCTTTCTAAAAACCAGAATGAACATGTAGAATTAACACATGCTGCAAAAATAAAAAAACAGGTCAAACGTCTTTATTTTCCTGCTCTTTTTAAGCTAGTTTCATTATAACACAAAACGTTCCCTCAGGGTACACTCTAATTTAACACAAATTAATAAAAGAAAATAATTTTTCTAACAAGTGATAGCTGAAAGAATAACTCCCTATATAGCAAAATAAAAATTTTAGCTATTCCACCTTTGCACTTATCCAAAAATAAACAAAGCTTTATAGGTTTTCCAATTATTCAGAAACAAACAAGAATCCTTAAAAGAGATTAAGACTATCAAAAGCAAAGTTGAAGGACCGGGACACAACTATTTAATTCTGGCTATAAGTATAAGAACTGCACCATAATGAGAAAAACGCCATATGAGCATCAACGAATAGTGTTGATCATCATATGGCATTTTTGACCGATTGCTGTTTTTATTTAACTAATTTTTCCCAAATCACAACTTTCTTTTCTGCTAATGATTTGGGTACATCGATGATTCGCTGATTTGAACTGCCACGAAATTGAAGTGTCAGGTCTTTCTTAGCCAATAAGAAACGCCCATCAACCAAGATATCCAAATAGCTTAGCAATTCCAGCTTGTCATCAGATTCCTTCATTAATTCATCCCATTTATAGCCTGTCCAGGACCAAATATCCTTTGTATGCCCGAATTCTGCTCGAATCCTTTTTGCTAACTTAATGCAGACCTGAGTATTTAAAAAGGGTTCTCCACCAAGTAATGTCAATCCCTGAACATAACTTTCAGACATATCCTTAATGATTTGATTTTCCAATTCCTTAGTATACGGGTGACCATAGTGAAAGTTTTGGGCGACTTTATTATAACAACCGGGACAGTTGAATAGACAGCCGGAAACATACAGGCTGCAGCGAACGCCTTCACCATCCACCATATTAAAAGGCTTGTAACTGGCAATGTACTGCTGGCTGCGATCCTTTGCCAACCACTGCTTGGGCTTCGGGTCATTTGGTAACCTAATTTTTCGAGTTTCCGCCATCGTTCATATCACCTAACCTCATATTTTTAACTCGGGATGCAATTTCTTTGTGTCGCCCGTGTACCATTGGCCGAATTTGCGGATTACCAAGGTAGCCACAGGTTCTCTTAACAACATCACAGGTCTTGGGATCACGATTTCCGCATTCCGGACATTCAAATCCCCTGGCGGTTGGTTTAAAATCACCATTAAATCCACATTTATAGCAGTGGTCAATTGGCGTATTGGTTCCAAGGTAGCCAACATGATTGTATGCCCAATCCCAAACGGCCTCCAAAGCAGCCGGATTCTGTTTCAAATTAGGGTATTCACAGTAATGGATAAAACCACCGGCCGCGTATTTTGGATAAGCCTCTTCAAAAGCCAACTTTTCAAACGGTGTTGGATTCTTTCGTACATCATAATGAAAACTATTTGTGTAGTACTCTTTAGATGTAATGTCATTGATCTTCCCAAATTTTTTAGTGTCCAGCTCACAGAAGGTATCTGTCAATGATTCAGCCGGTGTTGAATAGACGCTGAAATGATAGTCGTATTGATCTTCCCACTTTGCACAATAATCATGTAGGCATTTTACAATCGATACGGTAAACTTGTGGGCTGTTTGATTATGTTCCCAATCCGGTCCATAAAATTCAGTTCCGACTTCGTATAATCCAATGTAACCCAATGACACCGTAGCCCGCCGATGCGTGAATAACTCATCCACGGAATCCGTATCTTTTAACCGTTTACCAAAGGCACCGTACTGATACAAAATGGGCGCATTTTTGGGCTTTGCCTGCTTACAACGATCAACTTTATTAAGAAGAGCCTTTTTAGCAATTTCCAATCGGTCTTGCAGGATTTCCCAGAAAACAGCTTTATCCCCATGGGATTCAATCGCAATTCTTGGTAAATTGATTGTGACAACGCCTAAATTCATTCGGCCACTGTTAACTTCTTTTCCGTTCTCATCATGCCATCCCTGCAAAAAGCTTCGACAGCCCATCGGCGCTTTAAAACTACCTGTTAATTCAATAATCTTGTCATACATCAAGATATCCGGATACATCCGTTTGGTGGCACATTCAATGGCGAGTTGCTTTATATCATAATTGGGATCATCGGGTTTGAGGTTCAATCCTTTTTTTAGGGTATAAATCAATTTCGGAAAAATAGCTGTCCGATGCTGCTTCCCCAGCCCTTTAATCCGGACTTTCAAAATAGCACTTTGAATTTCGCGTTCAATCCATGATCTCCCAAGACCAAATCCAACCGTTGTGAACGGCGTCTGACCATTCGATGAGAATAATGTATTAATTTCATATTCCAGTGCCTGCATAGCATCATAAATATCTTTTTTAGTCTTTTCTTTTGCAAAAGCCTCCTGCTTATCAGGGGCAATCCAGTGTTTGGCATCTGCCAGATGTTTTTCAAAATTTAATTTAGCAAATGGTGCCAGCAGCTCATCGGTCCTGTCTGCTGAGCAGCCACCATATTGACTGGAAGCAACGTTCGCAATAATTTGAGACATTTGCGCGGTTGCTGTCTGAATCGACTTAGGTGGCTCGACATCGGCATTTCCGATTTTAAATCCATTGTTCAGCATGCCCTTAAAATCAATCAAACAACAATTAGTCATTTCAGTCATCGGTGAGTAATCCAGATCGTGATAATGGATATCCCCTCGCAAATGCGCCTTACCAACAGTTTCAGGCATCATCGTGAGACCAAGAGATTTACCGACCATTCCGGCAGTCAAGTCTCGCCTGGTGCTGAACACATTACTGTCCTTGTTTGCGTTTTCGTGAACAACAGTGTCACTTTTATCAAATAACTGGTTAAGCTTGGTTGAAGGATTAATCGCTGCCTGCCACTTGGCTTCATCTTTTAAGCGATATTGGTCATAACTGGCAACCAAATCACCACGGCCCATTTCTGAAAGAACTGCTTTAAAACTATCTCTGATATCCTTTGACGTCAGTTCTTCTTCGAAGGATGAAAGTCGTTCAAAAATTTGCTGTTTTAATTTTTCCTGCACATCCGTCTCATCGGTAAGTGCTTCAATGACCAAATTAATTTTATACGGGTAAAAAGAACACTTTTCCCCGTCAGCCTTGATCACAGTTAGACTGCGAAGTTTAGTATCGTTTTGATTTGTTGCTTCAGTCTTAATGTAATCCATAGAATCCCTTCCTTTGGGTAAACTCGAAAATATAGTTAACATTGTTTAGTATAGCTGAAAATTATTTGAAAAAAAGACTTTAAAACACAATATATATGTGTTATGCATTGCCAACGCACTACATGTTGTGCCATAAAATTGCCAACAATTTCATAATAAAACCGTCAGACACATCTCAAGGACATGTCTGACGGTTTAAGTGCTCAATCAATTATTAATTTTTATCGGCCAATTCCTTTGACTAAACGTTTCGACGCTTAAAGACAGAGTAGCTTATTCCCAAAAAGATGACCATATAAACCAGACTGCCAATGAGTAGTTCATTTGTTGATAAAAGCGTCATGTGTTTTAAACTTGGGCTAATAACCTGATTAGGATAATTCATCATGTTTAACGGATTCCACTTTAACCGAGTCCACTTCTTAGAAGCTGTCCAAGATCTATGATTTTTGATATACTTCTATGCAAAAAAGCGAGTTTAACGTGGATAAGAAGACTGTTTACCAAAATAATAGTACCAAACCCAATCGGAATATCTTTGTCGTTGGGGGCCCCGGCTCATATAAAACTCAATCGGTCGTGATTACAAACCTGTTTAACGGAACGGAAAACAGCATTGTCGTCACCGATCCGAAAGGTGAATTATATGAAAAAACCGCTGGGGTCAAATTGGCCCAAGGTTATCAAGTCCATGACGTGAACTTTGCCAATATGGCACATAGTGACCGTTACAATCCCTTTGATTATATTCAGCAAGATATTTAAGCTGAAATCGTGGCCACTAAGATCGTACAAAGTGAAAATGCTGAAGGTAAAAAATGTTTGGTTTAGTGCCTAATAACCTGTTTTTAATCTTTAATAACGTTTCAATAAAGGATCGTTCAACCACCCAACGTTGTGGGGTTATTCGCCCATGCTTCAAATCACTTTGCTTCGCGATGATGGTTTCAGCGCCAATCATACTTTGAACCAAAACCGCAAAGTTTTCTCCGGTGTAGCCACCATCGGCCATCACCCGTTTAACTAAATGAAACTGCTCTAAGTTTAAAGCCAATAGGGCTGCTGCGCCGTCGCGCTCATAAACGTTGGCTGTCGTAATGTGAATGGCCCGCTTGATCCAATGACTGATGGTGGTTGGATGAACCCCATATTCATTGGCTAAGGATTTTTTTGAACGATTTTCATTGTGATAAAGCTTAACGATGTTGTTTTTAAATTCGTCTGAATAATATTTCATAAAAAAACTCCTATTCTGATTTTTATCATTATGACACAAAATCTAATGATTTTGGTACCAAATTTCAGTATAGGAGCGGTTTACTGATTGTGTGATTTATGATAAAGATTAATCTTTTATCATAAATCACACAATCAGTAATACATAAATTAAGCTCAATCTTATTTACGTTGGGAAAGGCCTTCACGAATAATTTTTTCTAAAACATCAACAATTTTTTCGTCATTCTCAAAAGCGATGCGTTTAACTTCCTTATATGTGCTCATGCGAAGTTGAACAGTTTTAGTTTTTTCCGTTTCGAATTGGTATGGACTTTTTAGATTTTCAAGTTGTTCAGATGCCTTTTTACTAACTTTGTTTAAAAAATCTTCTGCCATGATAAATTACTCCTCTAACTGTCGAATTCTAAGTAGTTGTTCATTAAGGACCATTTGGTACATTTGGATTGCTCTTTTATCCCAATGGTCTTTATTCCGTATTCCTTCATTAGTAAACGTTTTAACCCGTTCTTGAGTTCTAATTGAGTTTGAAAAAACCCCTTCGCCAAAAAAGTCCTTTGCCTGTGCAGAAATTTCAGTATCAACTTTTGCACGTGGCTTCATTAAGTACAATATGACACCAACTAACTGAAAACTTCCATTGTATTGTTCACGTAGTTCACCTAAATGCGTAGCTGTTTTTAAAGAACTTGTATATGACTGCTTTTGAGTTTGTAAGACAATTGAGATGAAATCTGAAGCCATGATTGCGTTATTAGTAAAGACATTTATTGTTGGTGGTACGTCAATAAAAATATAATCATAATTTTGTTTTAATTTTGAAAGCATTTGTGGTAATAGAATATTACGTTTAACCCGACTAACTTTTTCTACAGCACCAATCCATAAAGACAATGTCCAATCTGTAGGAATCATATCAATTTGGTTTGTAACAGATACAATAGATTTAGACAAATTCCCTCCAAGAAGGCCCTCATATAATGAAAGTTCCGGCTTTAAATCGGCTTTATAAGTCTCCTTCATAATTTCAGTTGCATTTCCCTGGGGATCGAAATCTATTAGTAGTACTTTTTTCCCCTCTTGACCCAATAAATAGGTTTCCATTACAGTCAAGGTGGTCTTACCAACGCCGCCCTTAAAGTTGAAGTTTAATAGTGTTTTCCCATTCATAGTAGCACCTACCTTTACATAGGTATTTTATCATGATTTATGATTAATCACAAATTTTATGTGATTAATCATAAATCATATTCACAAAATTGTTTACTTAACCTTTGCAGAATGATATGATTTGTTCATAAATAAAAATCCCAATCACTCGGGATTGGGATTTTTGCAGTATTCACAAGTAGCTATCTTACAGCTACCTATCCAAGCAATTTTCACCGCCAAGTTAAAATTGCTTGAACAAATTGTAATCTTGTTTACGTACTAATTATACCGCAAGCAAACCTTAAGGGGCAAGCAAAGGTAAACTAATTAAAACAAAGATAAGACCAATGGACTAAGTAGCTTCTAATAACTACTTAGTCCATTTTTAGTTCTTAAAAATTAAAAAAGTTGCCGAATTGCAACTCACAAACAAACACATGCTGGTGAATTTACAAAGTCCTCACTGCCAATGATGCTTTATAATTCAGTCAGAGCATATCAAATTTGTATTTTAGAACAAGTCTGATGTTTTAGCAACTCTTTTTGAAGACAGCATGTACAAGTCAATGAAGGGGAGTTTTATTATGGATCAAACAAATTTTAATTTTATTGAATCAAAAAAAGCTTATGAAACCCGTTTTTTTCAATTCCCACAAGTTTTACTATACGGAGAAAAATACAAAAAGCTAAGTGATAGTGCTAAGTTAGGATATATGATTTTACGTGATCGTCTAGATTACTCATTAAGAAACAACTGGATTGATGAGAAGAATCGAGTCTATTTCATTTTCACAAATCAAGAGCTTCATAATTTATTTGGCTGGGGCAATGCGAAAATTGTTAAAGTAAAAAAAGAATTAGAAAGGGCAAAGTTACTCTATCAAGTTAACTTAGGATTTGATCCGAAGAAAAAGAAGAATCTACCAAATCATCTTTATCTAGCTGACCTCGAAGTTACAACTAAAGACATTTACAAAAAAAAGATTACTAATGAAGAGCCGAAATCCCTTGATACAAGCGGAAGTTTCAAAATGAAACCCCGACAAAAAGAGCCGAAATCCCTTGATACAAGCGGAAGTTTCAAAATGAAACCCCGACAAAAAGAGCCGAAATCCCTTGATACAAGCGGAAGTTTCAAAATGAAACACAATCTAAACGATACTAATAATTTAGATACTAATAGATACAATATAGATACTCAAAAGTTGGACTTTTCCACAGCCCATTTTTCACCAGCAGAACTAGAAACCCAAAACCGGGATTTAGTGACCCATGCTAATGACTTCTTAACTGATCAAGTCAGTGGCTTCCCGGTTTTCTTAGAACCA
>NZ_BAKI01000046.1 GCF_000583655.1 Lentilactobacillus farraginis DSM 18382 = JCM 14108 | reverse complement strand
TTGGGAAATCCTGGGTTTGGATTTTTCAAATCAATCTCTTATATGGAGCGGTGCTGCTTAGTGGCGCAGTCCTAAGAAAGTGTGCAGAGCTAAGCGGTTAATGCCCGGAATATAAGACGTCGATTTGGGAAATCCCGGGTTTGGATTTTTCAAATCGATCTCTTATATGCAGTGGCATTGCTTAGCGCAGCAGTCCTAAGGAAAGTGTGCAGAGCTAAGCGGTATAAACCGGAGTGTAAGGCGTCCGTTTCGAAAATCCCGGGTTTGGATTTTTGAAAGGGATCCCTTACATGCAGGTTTGTGCTTAGCGGCGCAGTCCTAAAAAAGTGTGCGGAGCTAACCCGGGACAAGCCGGAGTGTAAGGCGTTTATTTCGGAAACCCTGGGTTTGGGTTTTTGAAATAAATCCCTTACATGCAGGCTTGTGGGTTAGCAGAGCAGTCCTAAGAAAGTGTGCAGAGCTAAGCGATTAGCACCCGGCGTGTAAGGCGTTTATTCGCCACTGAACTTGAAAGATAGCAGTACCACCATTTTTTACTAACATCGGCAAACACAAATAGCGGATGGGTCGAATGCCCACCCGTTATTTTTATACATAAAATTATCTTAATATACGATTATAACGAATAATATGGTGGCGCAACAGGAACTGAAGTGGATTAAAATGGTTGATTAAACATGAATAAAAATATCATTTAAATAAAATTAATGAATATTGCTAAAAACTATTGCATTTTGTCTCATGAAGATGTAATCTATTCACAATTCATTAATATTCACATTGAGTGAATAATACAGAGGCGATTGAATGCAAGCAGCATTAGTTGGCGTAACGGGTTACGCCGGAATGGTCCTTTATCAATTATTAAAAGGCCATCCAAATATTAAAAAAATAAATATTTATGATCATAAGTTAACCGCGCCGGCTGATTTGGCGAGTGTGGCGCCGGTGTTTAAATATGAAAATGTTCAAGTTCAGCCGTACGAACCAAGTCAAATTATGGCGGCAAATGACGTTGTGTTCTTTGCGACATCGGCTGGGGTAACGGCCAAGGCAAGCCAACCTTTTCTGGATAATCATTTTCCGGTGATTGATTTATCGGGAGATCTGCGGTTGAATACCAGAGACCAATATGAAAAATGGTATCACAAACCGGCTGCACCGGAAAAGTCACTCCAACAAGCGCATTATGGCTTGGCAGAGTTCGAATCCGTTAAGGGACAGACGTACGTTGCCAATCCGGGTTGTTACGCGACAGCAACACTTCTGGGACTGGCACCGCTTGTTCAAAAGCAGTTGATTGATGTTAACAGTATCATCGTGGACGCCAAATCCGGAACATCGGGTGCCGGGAAAAAATTATCGGCTTCGACTCATTTTACGGAAGCTAACGATAATCTTCAGATTTACAAGCCTAATCAGCATCAGCATATTCCAGAAATTGTCCAAGAACTTCAGAAGTGGGATCAACATGTTTCGACGATTCAGTTTATGACAACCCTGATTCCGGTTACCCGGGGGATTATGAGTACCATTTATGCCCGGGTAAACGCAGGCGTCAACCAGGCACAGTTGGAACAGGCTTATCATCACTCTTACGATCAGCAGCCATTCGTTCATTTTACGGATACGGAATTACCGACAATTAAACAGGTTGTTGGTACCAATAACTGTGATATCGGTTTGGCTTATAATCCGGAAACAAAGATTGTCATGATTGACAGCGTGATTGACAATATGCTGAAAGGGGCCGCCGGCCAAGCTGTTCAAAACCTTAACCAGATGTTTGACTATCCCGAAACGGCCGGGTTGGCACTCCAACCAGCGTTAATTTAAAAATTCACACTAACAATAGCGAAATAGAAAAATCAGGAAATTTCATTCTTATTTTTTAGATGAAATAAAGTGAGAGGAAGACGAGATTATGCAGGTAACAGGTGAAAGTTCCATTAAAGTAAGCACATTTCAGTGGCCGGCAGGTTTTTACGCGGATGCTGGTCACGCGGGTTTAAAAGAAACGGCTGACGATCTTGGTTGGCTGGTGTCAAAGGTTCCGGCAGCCGCGGCCGGTGTTTATACAACCAATCAATTTCAAGCAGCACCGACAACCTTAACCAAACAGACGATCAACTCAGATCATCAACTACAGGCAATGGTGATGAACAGTGGGAATGCCAACTCATGTACTGGTGTTCAGGGGACCCACGATGCGATGGCAATGCAGCAGGCAGCCGCGATAAGCTGGGAATCGACCCGATGATGGTTGGCGTGGCCTCGACCGGCGTGATTGGCGAACAGCTGCCGCTTGATAAAATTGTTAGCGGCATTGCTCAGTTAGGGTTGACGAAGCATGACGGGGTGACCAAAGCGGTCTTGACAACTGATACCCACGCCAAAACAATTACCGTTCAGTGTTTAATCGACAATCAGAAAGTCACCATCACGGGCTTCTGCAAGGGATCAGGATGATTCATCCAATATGGCCACGATGCTCGGATTCGTAACGACCGATGCCAAAATCGCAGGTGATCAGCTGCAGGCGCTTTTAAGCCAAACCGTCAATCAGACTTTTAATCAAATCACGGTTGATGGCGATACCTCTACCAACGACATGGTGGTGACGATGGCAAACGGCCAGGCTGGGAACCAGGCATTGACACCAACCCACGAGGATTATCCGACCTTTGTTAAGGCATTTAAGTTGGTTTTGAGTCATTTGGCTAAAGAAATCGCGGCAGACGGCGAAGGGGCTTCCAAATTGGTGGAAGTCAATGTGACCGGTGCCTATAACGACTTGGAAGGCCAACAGGTTGCCAAGGCCATCGTTGGTTCCAACTTGGTAAAAGCCATGATTTTCGGGGCTGATGCCAACTGGGGCCGGGTTATGCAGGCGATTGGCCAAACAACCGCCCATTTGGATGTGGCCGGTGTCAGCGTAGCAATTAATGGTATTCAAATGGTTCAAAATAGTTTAGCAACTGATTACGATGAAGCTGCGGTTACGAAATCATTGGCCGAAAAAGTTGTAACAATTGATGTTGACTTGAATGCCGGCAGCGCTATAGGCACGGCCTGGGGTTGTGATTTGACTTATAAATACGTTCAAATCAACGCCTCATACAGAAGCTAAGGAGGTGGCGGAGATGGCGCAAACAATTGTTATTAAGATTGGTGGTCACGCGACCAACCAACTTTCACCGGAATTCTTCGCGCAGCTTCATGCTTGGCATGATGCCGGTAAACAAATTCTGATTGTTCATGGTGGGGGCCCACAAATTTCTTCATGGAGTAAGAAACTCGGCTTAACAGTAAAGAAAATTAACGGCATTCGGGTGACTGATTCAGAGACCCTTAAAGTCACGCAGGCGGTATTGTTGGGCCTGGTCCAGCCCATGCTGTGTCAGAAAGTCACGGCAAGTGATTTACCGGCTTTGGGGCTGAACGCAACCGGTCAGCCAATCATTTACGGTGATTATTTAAATCAAAAATTATTTGGCGAAGTCGGTCAGCTGACTGATATTAATCAGGATTACATAGCAGCGGCTTTAAAAACGCATATCGGCGTGATGGCGCCGCTGGCAGTTAATCCGACCGGCCACCTGCTAAACGTCAATGGTGATGTCGCAGCTGCCGGGATTGCCAGAATGCTGGGCGCTGAAGAATTTATTTTATTAACCGATGTTCCCGGCGTGATGGTTAAAGATCACGTGCTTTCAAGTTTATCCAAGCAGAAGGCAACTCATATGTTTAAAGAGAAACTTATTACGGCAGGGATGCAGCCGAAAATTCAGGCAGCTTTTGACGCCCTTCAAAACGGGGTTGAAAAAGTAACGATTACAAACAAACTACAAAGTGCCGGCACGACTTTATTGAAAAGTCAGTTAGTCGGTTAGAAAGGTGACTTAATAATGAAGCATATTTTTCCAACGTATCAGCAGTTTCCAATGGAGTTGGTTTCCGGTTATGACTGGCATTTAGTGGATAATACCGGTAAGGACTACCTTGACTTTACCAGCGGGATCGGTGTCTGCAGTTTTGGCTACAGCAATGAATTGATTCAGGAAAACGTGGTTAGTCAGCTGGGAAAAATTTGGCATACGTCAAACCTTTATCCAAGTGAACTGCAGGATAAAGTGGCTGAAATGGTAGCGCCGGCCGGCATGTTGGCGTTCTTCTGCAATTCCGGAACAGAAGCCAATGAAGCGGCCTTTAAACTGGCCCGAAAATATACAGGTAAAGCTAAGGTACTGGCGTTTAAAAATGGTTTTCACGGCCGGACATACGGGTCAATGTCGTTAACCGGCAATCCCGACGTTCAAAGCGGCTTTGCACCACTGGTTCCCGGCATTGCGTTTGCCGCCTACAATGATCCAGCGGCAATTGATCAGATTACGGGAGATTATGCGGCTGTGATTCTTGAGGTTGTCCAAGGCGAAGGCGGTGTCGTTGCCGGCAAAGCTGATTGGCTGCAGGCGGTTTCTGAAAAGTGTCATGATCAGGGCGTCTTACTGATTATCGATGAAGTTCAAACCGGCATTGGTCGAACCGGTACCAAATTTGCCTATGAGCACTTTAATGTTGATCCGGATATTGTTACCTGTGCCAAAGCCCTGGGTAACGGCTTGCCAATTGGCGCCATGCTTGGGAAAAAGAAATTGGCTGTTGCTTTTGGCCCGGGCTCTCACGGGACGACTTTTGGTGGCAATAAGATTGCCTTGGCTTCGGCTAAGGGTGTTCTCCAACAGCTGACGCCCGATTTTTTAAAAACCGTTCAGTCAAAAAGTCAGGTGGTTTTTAAAGCCCTTCAAGAACGGGTTGCCCCATTGGGGATTGTTAAAGCCATCAGTGGTTTAGGGCTGATGATTGGCATTCATTTGAACAAGAATGTCAAAGTCGGTGACGTGATTGCCGATCTGCAGCAACAGGGATTGCTGACGTTGGCTGCCGAACACAATACATTGCGGCTGCTGCCGCCGTTGGTCATGAGTGAACCCGATTTATTGACTGGCGTTCAACTGATTCAAGCCGAGCTTCAAAAACAGAATGATCAGGTAAATTCTTTGGTCGAATAAGCTTGACTAAAAAATAAAAGAGGCGGCGTTTCGCGTGCTGAATAAGCACTTGGCGAAACGCCGTCTCTTGGCATGTCAAAAGATTTAATTAATTTGTGTATTTAACCGCTGTGCCATACGCAGCAACCGACTGCATATCGGCACCGATTGAACCGGAATCAAAGCGCATCATGACAACGGCATCGGCACCCAGCTTTTCGGCATTTTCCCGCAATCGTTGAACGGAAACTTCGCGGGCTTCGTCCAACATTTTGGTATAATCTTTGATTTCACCACCGACGATATTCTTTAGGCTGGCACCGATGTTTCTGACAACGTTTTTTGACTGGGTGGTTAAGCCGAAAACTTCACCGATAACCTCGTAATTTTTGCCGGGAATATGTTCGGTAGTGGTAATAATAAAGCTTTTATCGCTCATGTAGATAATCCTCCTGAATAGTAGTTAAAGATGCATCTTTAATCTTATTATACGGGGTTACCGTCCGAATAGCGATGATGCCGGTTAAATTCTGCTAATTTAATTCAACGGTGTGCTGGATTTTAAAATTTCAGCTGGCCAAAGCATCAATTGATACCCATAGCCCTGCTGATCAAAGGTTAAACTTTCACATTCCCGCTTGGACGTGAAGGCCATATAATGCATATCGTTGGCGGTAAAGCTGCCGTCACGAACCGCCTGGGTTGGAATCGAGGTTAAGATATCATCAGTGACGTAATAGAGCCGGTCGTTGGCCGGATTATAACTGACACCCTGATTAGGTGAGCCACCCCGGTTTTTGAAGTAGGTCGGCGCAGCTTGGAATTGGACGTCGTGCTGATCAAGCCGGCCGTAAAAGAACATGTAGCCCAGACCGTTCTTTCGACCCCAATAAGCATTTCCCCGTTTATCAAATGTCAGGGTATGCAGCTGCAGGTTGGCCGTTTTACCGTGATACATTTTAAAGTTGTATTGACGAAGCGGTTTTAAAGTATCGGCTGTCATTTCCAGGACACTATTATCTTGATCACGATTCTTCAAATCGGTAAGCGTATTGTCTTCAACGATATAAAGATGTTTGTTTTGTGGATTAAAGGATAATGTTTGACCGTGACCAATATCAACCTGCGGGCTGAGTTGGGCTGCCTGGGCAACGGCCGCGTATTTGAAAAGATCCGCATTCTGCTGTTTAACCGACTTGATTTGTTTTTGATCCGTGTCAATTTGATTGTCGAGGGCTGCCAATTTTTTACGATCGGCCTTGGTACCATTTTTTTGACCAATGGTGGTCTGAAGTTGATTTGCTTGGGACTTGGCCTGCTTTAAGTCGGCCTGAGGAGCTTTTAGTTGATCATAAATGGCTTCGTACTGCTGATTATGGGAGATGCCGTCCGGTGTGTAAGGGTTGAAATAGTTGAAAGCGTTCCAGACAAGCATTGGGTCGGAACCGGCACCCAGCTTATTTAATTCAGCCAAATTGTATTTAACAATGACACCTAAATTGGTATCACTGCCGTTTGACTCGATAAAATAAATATTACCTGAATCATCCAGGGTAACGCTTTGGAAATTACCATGCTGATAATTGGTTACATTAAAGCCGTCCGGCAGGTATAGTTTGGTTTGCAGGGACGTTTGCAAGGTACTGTCCGGGGTAGTTTGGTAGGATTCTACCGTTCCCGGATGATCCTCGTCGATGATTCGTTCATCGTATTTACGATCCATGTTCCCCTTGGGCGTTTGATTGTCGATCACGTTAAGATCCTTTTGGGTATAGTCTGTTAAAACGTTTCCCGCGTTAACTTGGGGAATATCGTTAGCCGGGTCCGGCGCGTCAATGACATCGGCTGAAGCGGTTTGAGTCAGAAAAATCAAGCTGACAAAAGCCAGTAAAAGTAAGCAAATTGGGTTTAAACGAGTTCGCATAATGGATAATCATCCCTTCGATAAATGTATGAAAGCAATTCCTATTTTGAAGCTGTTTGGGGTGCCTGTTTATTGGCGGAAACACTGACGTTGACGGCATTGCCGAATTTTGCCGCGCTAAGGGCTGCCAAATCAGCGTTAGCAAGTTTATTGTCGGTCAGTGAATAGCCGGTCCCATCCAATGCGGCATTGGCCTGACTGGTAATCGCTGTTTGGTCTTCAGGCTTAAGCGACCAGTTGTCACCGGAAACAACTCCCAAATTGGAACCCTTTGGTGCCGGATCGTCAGCGTCGGTATTGGTGTAATCAAATGAAGTAATCGTTTTCTTGGTTTGCGAATCCACCAAATTAATTCTGACAGCGTTGTCGGCAATTTCGTTTGTCCTGGTAGTTGTTTTTAGATAAACGCTGCTGCCAAAGCCGGCGTTGGCCAGTTGGCTCACCTGATCCGGGGAAAGTGATGTTAAGGCGTAACCGGTTGATTTAAGCGTTTTTTTGATGTCGCTTTGAATCGCGTTTTGGTCATCGCTTGAAAGTTGGGATGAGGTTCCCAAAGTCTGACCGGCAGTTGCACCATCCCGGGTGTAGTCGAAACTGCCAATGACCGCGTCATTTTGATCTTCGATGTTAACACGGACGGCATTGTCGGGAATTGGATCAGCCGGCAAAGCGGTGAGGGAAGTTTTACCACCAAAAGTGGCTTCTGATAGATAGCCTGTTTGGTTGATTGAAAGTGCGTCCAATGCGTAGCCGGTACCGTTTAAAGCATCCCGGACAGCATCCTGGATTTTCCGTTGGTCGGAAGCTCCCAGTAACCAGACCATTGTGCCGTCATTTGAATAAGAACTGCCCAGGGTTTGACCTGACTGAGCGCCTGATTTTTTATAATCGATGTACTTAATCAGCTGCCCCTTGCTGTTAACTAGGTCAATTCGAATTGCGTCTTGTGAGCGGGGATCTTCTGCTTGAGAAAGTCCTTTATATAAAATCCAACCGTTGGCTTTGGCAGCACTTGGATCAGTGCTGGTAATATGAACCCAGGTATCGCCTTCGCGGGTTCGGGTTCCCATCTTGTCAACCTTAAAGGCGGCATCTTTATAAGCAACGGCATCGCCAACGGTTCGCCCGGCCCCGTAAACGGTATTCAGGGGTTCGGTGTATGTAACACTTTTACCGTCGTTGTTTAATCCCGGCGCCGCAATATTAAACGTGTATTTACTTAAATTGCTTGATAATGGAATCTCCTTAAAGGTCGTGAAGGGCTTTAGACCGCCGGCAAATTTACCGGCATGTTTGCCACCGTAAATCCAACCGCGATATTGGCCGTCAAATGAAACAATTTTATAATAGGTTTGACCGGTAGTGGTAACGGCTTGGCGATAAGCCACAAAGTTGTCGGCTGAAGAATCGGATTTGGCCAGCGACTTTAGGGCGACTTTACTGATGACTTCCTGAGCACCTTTTTTGAATGCTGGTTTGGTGTACAGCGCGGTTGTTCCCGAGAAAGTCACGTTGCACTTCTGAGGATCGGTGGTTAATTTCTGATCATTTTTAATTTGCTGAGAAGCGTGGGCAACTGCAACTTGAGAAGGGGTTAACAGATAACCTGCGGAAAAAAGGCTGAGACTGGCGAGACTGAGCATGAATGGGTATTTCCATTTAAACTTATTCAAAATATAAACCTCCAAACGATTTCTTGAGTACGTTTTGATGATACCGTGAAATCAGGTTGGATAAATGGAATTGGCAAAACTTTTACAGGACATTTACGGAGTCTTTACATCGAAAAAAAGCCAAAAAATATACCGCTTCTCTAAATGAGAAACGGCAAGTGCACTTGTGAGACGCCTAATGTGGTTTAGAAGATCGTCATCACCATGCAGTCAATATTATAACGTATCACTTTCTAATTGACAAAGAATTCATGTGAAAGCGTTTTAAGATAGTTCTTATTGCATACAATTAATTTGTGCAGTAATTTGGTTGATTAGGCCTTAACAGAATCAGCTTGTTGTGCCAACTGCTGCTGGGCCGCTTGACCAAGGATGTTCAAATAGTTGAATGGACGGTCAAACTGCGGTTGGAAAAGCATGTCCACCATTGCCAGATCATCGATGGTGTTCTGGTTTTGGATGCAGACCGACAGGGTATTGGCGGATTGAGAAACATCATAGGTACTCATCAAAGTACCACCGAGGATCTGACGGTTTTCCGGATTATAAACCAGGCTCATCAAAACCGGTTCGGTAGTTGGCATGAATTCCGGTCGATAGTTGTCGGTGATTGTCACGACCGCAGCGTTGATTCCCTGCTGATTTGCGGCAGCCATCGTTAAACCGGTAGAGACAATTGTGCGGTCGTAAAGTTTTAGGCCTGAAGAAGATTGGGTGCCCATGTATTTAACCGTTGGCTGCTCAATATTTTTGCCCACCAAGATGCCTTGGCGAACAGCGTTGGTAGCCAGTGGAATATAAGCCGGGCTGTTCGTTGGGTTGTAGTGAACGGCAACGCTGTCACCAGCGGCATAAATATCCGGGTCGGAAGTCTGCATGTACGCGTTGGTAATCAAGGCGCCGTTTTTGAGCATCTCCAGCTTACCTTTGAACAGGCTTGTGTTTGGTTTGAAGCCGACACACATGATAACCAGGTCGGTTTCATAACTGCCCTTGGTTGTGGTAATGGTAACGGTATCGTCGCCGGAAATACCAGTCACTTGCTGACCTAACGCTAAGGTTACCCCGTGATCTTTATAGTCTTGCTCAACCACGTCAGTGAATTGGCGGTCAAAGTATTTACTCATCACCCGGTCGGCACCGTCGATTAAGGTTACATCATGGCCGGTAGTACTGTACGCTTCAGCCAATTCGGCACCAATGTAGCCGGCACCGACAACTGTAATCCGCTTTTTAGCAGGTGCGGTCTTGAATAGTTCCTGAGCATGGTTCCAGTTTTTGCAAAGGTAGACGTTTTTGTTATCAATGCCCTGAATTGGTGGCATGATTGGCCACGAGCCGGTAGTGGCAACCAGCTTATCGTAAGTATCCGTAAACTGTTTTCCTTCAGTCAGATTAGTAACCGTGATGGTTTTGGCTTCCGGATCAACGTCGGTAACTTCGTGATTCATTTTAACGTTGGCACCCAACGTCTTCAATTCTTCAGGATTGGAATAGAATAGTCCCTGCGGATCTTTGACCTGTTGGCCGAGATATAGTGCAATTCCGCACGAAAGAAAAGAAATATTATCATTTTTTTCGTAAACAGTTACCTGGGCGTCGGGATGTTCTGATAGAATAGTCTTAACAGCGAAGGTCCCTGCATGGGTACAACCAATGACAGCAATTTTCATTTAGAATTCTCCTTTAGCAAATAAACTTTTTCACAAACTTAGTCGATGAATTTATTTTTGCAGATTTTTAAATTGATGTCAACCAATTATTTGCGGTAAAATTCAATTTTGCACATTTTAAAGTCTGAGAAGGCTGCTGTAAACGTCATGAAGGGGTTTAAAGAAAATATTATTTATTTTGATAGTTTCTATTTTCAATTATCATATATTTATATAATTTGGTTAAGAGATAACCATTAAAACGAATTATATTGAGTAAAATCATGGTTAGCAGGTATACTTGGATTTGATTAACTTACGAGAAGAGGGCTAAAGTTGAAATTTACTTGGCAAAAACGATCGGTTGAGCCGGAAACATTGAAGAAATTTTTGCACGGTCACGGGATTAGTCACCGGATGTATAAGGATATTAGAGTTAATGGTCGATTGCTGGTGAATGAGCAGCCGACTCATTTACCGGTTCAAATTGTGACCGGTGATCGCGTGACGGTGATTTTGCCGCCAGAGGGTCAAGATCCGAATGTTGCCATTAGTCAGCAGCCGATTCAAGTCGTTTATGAAGATGCCAACTGGCTGGTTGTTGACAAACCGGCGGGCCTGACTGTGGTCCCGGGGCCGGCGAATCGAGATGATAGTCTGGTTAATCGGGTTAAAGGTTATTTGAGTAAAGCCGGCGCGGTAGATTTGGTTCCCCACGTCATTACGCGCTTGGACCGGTTTACCAGTGGCTTGGTGTTGATTGCCAAGCATCGGCTGGCCAATAGTTTGGCCAATGAATTGTTGGCTCAAAAACAATTGCGAAAGCGTTATCTGGCGATTGTCAGCGGGACTGGGCTTCCCGATCATGGTCGGATTCAAAAATCGATTGCCAAGGACCCCGATGGTTTTGGCCAGTTGATTTCGCCGGAAGGTCGGTCTGCGGATACCGAATATTGGGTTAAACAGCGGCTGTCGCAAATGACTTTGGTTGAAGTGGCCCTGCATACCGGTCGAACGCATCAGATTCGCGTTCATTTTGCGTCGATTGGCCATCCTTTGGTAGGCGATCAATTATATAATGGACCAATGGATTTGGGAATTAACCGCCAGGCGCTTCACGCGGTTATGTTAGCTTTTGATGACCCGTTTTCTAATCAGCCGTTAGCATTTAAAAGCCCACTGTCGGTAGACATTACCGCACTTCTAAATTAAAGAAATCCTCATCTTGCTCAATGCGTAACGTTGTTAAATCAAGGAGTTTGCCACGCCAGCAAAAAGATCATGAGAATTGCCTAAAATTGAAGCCGTTCTGGTTGAAGTTTGGTGGGCTTCACGTTATGATAACGGTATCAAATTAAGGAGGAGACTAACTATGTCTACCGAAGAGACCGATCGGACGGTCAAAAAAATTATTGCGGAACTGGAAAACAACGTTTCTGTGCTTAGCTGGTTAAAAGAAAACCAGGACGATGAAGAAGCCCAAAAACATATCAAGGCGATTAAGGAAGCATTGTCCAAAGCCAAAAACGATTTGATTAAGGCATAATTTGATTGTTCCGGGTTGGGTGAAGTTCTCCTTGTAACGACTGGAAAATAATTAAATGAATCAAGACGGCTTACTGATATAATATTGGTAAGCCGTTTTTGGTGAATAAAATATTTAAAAATTAAAAATCAGGGGGGCATTTTCACATGGCTGAAGAAAAAACAGCAATCTGCTTTATTGACCATCAAAAGCATATGGTCATTGATGGTCGATATCTCAAGGATTTGGAACCGGCAACCAGAAATCTGATTAAGAGTGATTATCCTTCTGCCAAAGTAACCGACTTTATCTGTGATCATGATCTTTTAAAATACCAATTAATGCGGGTTGATGGGATGGTCAGATCGGATGTTAAGCAGACCCGAAAAATTAATCGTCGGCTTACCCGGGCAATGCAAAGCGATGATTATGAAATTGTTGATGTTAACGAAAATCTGGAGAAAACGTTGACATTTGGCCAACGGGTTTCCGATGCTGTTGCCCGGTTTGGTGGTAGTTGGGGATTTATCGGCGTTTTCACCTTTGTCCTGGTTGCCTGGATGTTTGTCAATGGTGCCGGGATTTTCGGGATTAAATTTGATCCGTTTCCGTTTATTTTACTCAACCTGGCTTTAAGCTGTATTGCGGCCATTCAAGCACCAATCATTATGATGAGCCAGAACCGGGCTGCCGATCGTGACCGGATGAATTCAGAAAATGATTATCATGTTAATTTGAAATCTGAACATGAACTGCGGATTTTACACGCTAAATTGGATAATTTAACGCAAAACCAATTGCCCCACACGCTTGAAATTCAGAAATTAGAAATTGAAATTTTAGGCCAAATTCGAAATGAATTGGATCAATTGCATCGAAATCAAGCAACTTTTTCAGGAGATAATCAATCTGATGAAAAAGAAATGAAAACCGGTCAAAAAACAACTCCCAAAGAATAGCAGTACACATGATTATTAATTAAAATTCCTATTGGAAAGGTGTTTTCAGCAAACCGCGATTTTGACAAAAATCACGGGATTATGTAAGATATAATGTAACAATCTGAAAACACGATGACATTTAGGAGGATTTTTTTGATAACCGTAAGAGAAGCACAGCAGGATGATGCGGGCCAGATAGCGCCGCTAATCGATATTATTTTTGATGAAATGCAGCTTGATGAATTAGAAGACGTCCCCGAACCTGGACTCGCCAAGGTCATCACCAGGGCTTATCAGACAAAGACTTATCTTTGTGATAAAGCATCCACGGTGGTGGCCGAGGCCGATGGTCAAGTTGTTGGGGTAGTCTTTGGTTACCCCAGCGAAAATGAGGATGATATCAACAAGGTGCTGATTAATTTATCCAAGCAAAGTGCTGACTTTAAACAACCCTATATTCCTGATTCAGAAACCAATACCGATGAATGGTATTTGGATTCGATTGCCGTTGATCCGAACTATCAGGGGCACGGCATTGGCAGTAAGTTACTGGCAGCCGTTCCCCGGATGGCATTAAATGACGGTAAATCAGTTATTGGGTTGAACGTTGATTTGGAAAATCCCGAAGCAGAAAAATTATACACGCGAAAAGGTTTTAAGACGGTGGGCGCGCAGATGATTGGTGATCATTGGTATCATCACATGCAGAAACCGGCAAAGGACCCAAGCGTGCTGTACGTTTAAAAATATACTGTAAATAGTTTAAGCAGCCGTGGCAAAGCATTGTTATGGCTGTTTTTTTGATTTTTATGTCATATATAGTTGACATTTCTGGAGAAGCGGTTTATATTAACAATATAAAATATGACACATATATATGACATATCGGAACGACAACCATTGATGGGAATTGTTTAAAAATAGTGGGGATGGTGCTGTGAATCGCGTTAAAGAATATCGAAAGAAGCAAAAGTTATCACAGTTTAGTTTGGCGGAAAAAATAGGTGTCGCCAGACAAACGATTAATTTGATTGAAAATGATAAGTATAATCCATCATTAAACTTATGCATTCGCATTGCTAAAGTGTTGGGAACGGATTTGAACACGTTGTTTTGGGAGGTTGACGATAATGAAAGTTAAAGAGACTTTTGGTACAAAAATAATCAAACATTTTTATGGGATTCCCGGTGTGTTGGATGAGCATGCCAGACAGGAAGTTAATCGAATTGGCAGCAATGCTTATTTAATGCTGGTTAGTTATCTTCTGGTATCTACATTGATTGTGCTGCTTATTTCGATTCAGCATTTGGAAAATGCTTTTTGGATTCTTGTATTTTCAAATATAATTGTCCCAATTTATGGCATAAATGGGTATGTGTTAGTTGCAACTAACAGATTACATCTGGCCGATAAAGAGGTTAGGTCACAGAATTATGCTGATGCCGTTAAGCGAAACATTATACACGGAATAGGCCGAGCCGTTTACTTCGGCATAACCATGTTTCTGTTTACGTCGATAACCAACTGGTTTATTGACGGTACTCGGCCGATACAAACTTTAACATCTATTCATGAGCTTGTTAGATGGCTGTTAGCCGGTGTACTTTTTGGCGTGCTTATGTTTGCGTACGATATGAAAAGGACCAAGCGAATTCGAGAATGAAAAAAGATAGATTATTTTGACTGGTTAAGTCAGCTTGGAAACTTAATTGAAGTAGAAAAAACGTTTAAGCATTTCCGGAATGGAAAAAGCCTAAACGTTTTTGTTAAGTAATGGTTATTGTTTATTTGGCAAGTCCCTGTAATTGATAAACCGGGAAATTAGCAAAGCTGCTAAGAAATTTCAGCGTCATTTGATCGGGGTTATTGGTTGTTACATATTTTTCAACAACCTTTCGATATTCGGGAAAGTCCGAAAATTCTAGTTTGTAGTGCCCAGATAAACGAATGGAAGCCAACATTATCTTATCCCGGGCGTGAATGGAGATTCCGTATTTAAGACAGAGCAGATTGGCTGAAATTGGCGTTAACGGGGTTGCACCAAGAACATTTTCCAAATCTTCCAGCGCGCCTTGTAATAAAGTCATTCGTTCATCGTCTGATAAATCTTGATAAGTGTGTGTTTTCATGCCGTGATTTTCCTTTCAATGTGCTTACTGAAGATTGAGTTTCGTATGTTTTAAAAGATTATCCGCCAGTCCCTTTAACTCCGGGAGTGATGAATTAGCCGCTGCGGTGATAAATTGAATTGTTATCTCTTGAGAATCTAAGAATTTGGTTCCGGGAGAGGAAATGGCTCTTTGGTATTTCGGTAAATCACTCAGATCAGTTTTGTGATTGACGGCCAACTTCTTGAAAGCTTGCAATATATTATGGCGATCAGTTGGGGTGATGCCGAACAATAAGCAAAGTAAGTTCAAAGAAAAACAACGTTGTACTGTTTGGCCAAGATAATCCTCAAAATCTTCGATTGCGGCATACATCAATTTTAACTTTTCAGCTTTTGATAAATGATCTCCGGTAACTTGAAACGACTCGTTGTTCATCTTATCTAACATCCTTTTAATTTTAACCACACGGCTTTGCCATGAAATCGATAACCATAATGGGAATTTGCGTATTTCTATAAGACATTGGCGCGCTATTTATTTGATAATTCTGTTTCGAAATATGATTGAATATGATTGGCAAGTCCCTGTAACTGGTAAACCGGGAAATTAGCAAAACTGCTAAGAAACTTCATTGTTATTTGATCGGGGTTATTGGTTGTTACATATTTTTCAACAACCTTTCGATATTCCGGGAAATATGAAGTGTTTAGCTTATGATCCTCGGATAAACGATTAAAAGCCAACATCATTTTATCTCGGGTGTGAGGCGAGATTCCATATTTAAGGCATAATAGGTTGGCTGAAATTGGCGTTAATGGGGTTGTACCAAGAACATTTTCCAAATCTTCCAGCGCACCTTGTAATAAGGTCATTCGTTCATCGTCTGATAAATCCAGATAAGTGTGTGTTTTCATGCCGTGATTTTCCTTTCAATTACTTATTGAAGATTGAGTTTTGTATGTTTTAAAAGATTGTCCGCCAGTCCTTTTAACTCCGGGATTGATGAATTGGCCGCTGCATTGATATAGTGAATTGTTACTATTTCAGACCCTGACCATTTATCGCCAAAAGAAGAAGTGATTTTTCCAAATTTTGGCAAATCAGTCAGCTTAGTTTTGTGGTTAGCCACCAACTCTTTGAAACCGTGCAATATTTTATCACGATCAGTTGGGGTGATGCCGGACAATAAGCAAAGTGAGTTAAAGGAGAGGTAACGTTGTGGTGTTTGACCAAGGTAACTTTCAAAATCTTCAATTGCACCATACATTAGTTGCAACTTCTCAGCTTTTGACAAATGTTCGCCGGTAACTTGAAGCGGTTCATTGTTCATTATTAATTGGCACCTCTCTAAAATTGTCGTTTAGTTTACCAAAATAAAGTTACTTGTTCGAAAAAGCGCTGCATGATCATGCAATAAGCACCTTATCATATGATTAGTTAGGCCACAATAGCATTTCAAAAAAGTCACACTTTCTTCAAACAAACGTCTTAATTTATTCAAATTTAGGGGATTGAGTTCATAATTTCTTCATATTTCAACTTGAATAGTTTAATAATTCTGTTCTATACTGGATGGACTTAATTTAATGAAGGGGAGTTTTGACATGTCGGAAAAAGCACTGTTTGCGGACGGCGAAATTGTTGTTCACGGGGCCCGTCAGAATAATCTTAAAGGAATCGATATTCGGATTCCGAAGAAACGGACGACAGTATTTGTCGGGTTGTCCGGCGCCGGTAAATCATCTTTGGTCTTTGATACCATTGCCGCGCAATCAAGACGGGAATTAAACGAAACCTTTCCCAGTTTTACGCAGCAATACCTGCCGAAGTACGGCCAACCGGCTGTTTCTTCGATTGACCATCTGCCGGTGGCAATTGTAATTGAACAAAAGAAGATTGGTCAAAATGCCCGGTCAACGGTTGCTACCTATACCGGTATTTATTCGTTGTTAAGACTGCTGTTTTCACGGGTCGGTCAACCCTTTATCGGTTATTCGGATACATTTTCCTTTAATATGCCCCAGGGGATGTGCAAGACCTGTCAGGGGCTCGGCTATGTCGATGAGATCGATGAAGCGGCACTGGTGGATAAGAATAAATCGTTGAATCAAGGGGCCATTACCTTTGTCAGTTTTGGCGTTAATACCTGGCGATGGCGGCGCTATGCGGATAGCGGCTTGTTCGATAACGACAAGCCGTTAAAGGACTATTCACCCAAAGAATGGCAACTGCTCATGTACGCGCCTCAGCAACAGCTTCACGACGCGCCGCCGGCATGGCACAAAACGGCTTTGTACGAAGGCATTATCCCCAGAATTCGTCGTTCGATTTTACATAAGGCCGAAGCCAAGCATCACCGAGCGAGATTGCTAAAGTAGTGACGCATAAAAAATGCCCTGACTGTCACGGCACCCGTTTGAATGAGTTGGTTCGCTCAAATCATATTAACGGTAAAAATATTGCGGACGTTTGTGGGTTGACCCTTTCTGAAGTCGTAACTTTTCTAAGCCACATCAAGGACCCACTGGCTGCTTCGATTATTCGGGAACTAACCACCATGCTGAACTCGTTAATCGACATCGGTCTGGGGTATTTGTCGTTGGACAGGGGGACCAACAGCCTTTCCGGTGGGGAAGCCCAGCGAATTAAGATTGCCAAGTATCTAAACAGTTCGTTGTCGGATCTGGTCTATATCCTTGACGAACCCAGTGTCGGGTTGCATCCCCACGATATCCGACTGGTTAAGCAGGCCCTGACCAAATTAAAGGACCAGGGGAACACGATTCTTATCGTGGAGCATAATCCACTAATGATGACCGGGCTGATTACGCCGTAGAAATTGGCCCGGTTGCCGGCAGTGACGGCGGTCGGATAACGTTCACCGGCACGTTTGCGGCGTTAACGGCATCGGATACGCTAACCGGTCGGTTCCTGCGGCGGGGCTATAAACTTAAAGCGCCCCGTCAAGCTGCTGACGGCTTTCTTGAGCGGACTCATTTGCGGACCCACAATTTAAAAGATGTTTCGGTTAAAGTTCCGTTTGGGGTGATGACCGTCCTGTCGGGGGTGGCCGGTTCGGGTAAAAGTTCGCTCGCTCAAGCATTAATGGACAGTCTTGAATCGCCGGTCATCAACTTAAGCCAGCGGGCGGCCAGTGTTAATTTGCGGTCAACGCCACTGACTTATTTAGGGATTTTTGATAAGATCCGCCAGCGGTTTGCCAAAGCCAATCACGTTTCCAACAGTTTGTTTAGTTACAACGGCAAGGGCGCCTGTCCAACGTGCAAGGGTAAAGGCGTGACGATTACCAATATGGCCTTTATGGATCCGGTGGTTCAAACTTGTGAAGCCTGCCATGGACGACGCTATAGTCCTGAAGCACTTGGTTATCGCTACCAGGGCCACACAATTGCGGACGTTCTGGAAATGAGTGTTGACCAGGCCAGCGAAAATTTCGCAGCCGACGAGGTGATTGGCCCACGAATTCACGACCTCCAGCGGGTAGGTTTGGGGTACTTGAAGTTGAACCAGTCGCTAACTACCCTGTCCGGCGGTGAACTGCAGCGTTTGTCATTGGCAACCCAGCTAAGTGGCCGGGGGAATATGATCTTTTTGGATGAACCAACGGCTGGACTGCACATGCAGGATATTGATAAACTGCTGGTTTTGTTCGATGATCTGATTGCTCAAGGAAACACGTTGATTTTGATCGAACATAATTTGACGGTTATGACGCAGGCTGACTGGCTGATTGACGTTGGCCCGGATGCCGGCCGGTATGGCGGCCAAATTCTGTATGCGGGTGAACCGGCTGGTATCTTAAAACAGCCGGATTCCTATACAGGGGCAGCTTTAAAGGGGGCCTTGAAAATGGATTAGCTTTTTCAGTCAGTCTGGAAATTGGCTACCC
>NZ_BAKI01000047.1 GCF_000583655.1 Lentilactobacillus farraginis DSM 18382 = JCM 14108 | reverse complement strand
CCAGCGCAAGGATTACCTGCACAAACTGACGACAGCTTAGTTCGAAAGTACGATGTGATTGTGATTGAAGATTTGAAAACCAAAAATCTGATGCGCAATCACCACTTGGCTAAGGCCATCGCTAATGCCAGTTGGTATCAATTTAGAGTTATGCTGGAATACAAATGTGACTGGTACGGGAAGCA
Organism: Lentilactobacillus farraginis DSM 18382 = JCM 14108; assembly: GCF_000583655.1. Classification (GTDB taxonomy): domain Bacteria; phylum Bacillota; class Bacilli; order Lactobacillales; family Lactobacillaceae; genus Lentilactobacillus; species Lentilactobacillus farraginis. The sequence goes on along the minus strand of NZ_BAKI01000047.1, from coordinate 17,281 downwards.
ATTAGTGGTGGTCAGTGCCAACAACACTTCCCGTATCTGCTCGGCTTGCGGGCACAATGGTGGTGCCAAACCCTTAGCAATTCGGGAATGGACGTGTCATCAGTGCCAAACCCATCATGATCGGGATATTAATGCGGCAGTTAATATCCTGAAGCGCGGTTTAAAAGCTACTGGTTAGGGACTAGCCATGGTAAAAGAGCGGGGTTCTGTAAGTTAGGTTTTCGGCATACCGATGTAACAGCCTAAATACTACTTCGTGTTCCCAGAAGCTCGGTCATTCATGGCCGAGTAGTTCACCAACGGTGAGTATTGGAAATCAACATTGAAATTTCCATAAAAGTTTAATTAGGCACATTATACCGTAATTTGAAGGTTTGGAGAAGGCGGTGTCAGCTTAATTTCGTCTGTCCAGATGCTTTAACGCAATGGTTTCAACAATATTTCCCAATGCAAGGCAAAGGAAAATAATTAGTAGTACTCGTGCCAGGTTAAAATGGATTTGAATTGGTAAAAACAGGTTAAAAATTAACAAAACTGCGACAGCAACCATCAAGAATTCGTAGTATTTTTGCGTGATTTGATTTGATTTTAATTGAATGTATTTCCAACGTTCATCATTTTGATATTTTATATTTTGAGATGCTTTGTAGTGTGAAAGGTATAAAGTGAAAAAGAGTGCGATTAGGATTAAAACCAATAAAAATAATTGTATCATGTTAAACCTCCGATTTTTGAAAAACGTCAGTAATTGGGACGTTAAAGGCAAGGGCAATGTCAAAAGCTAATTCCAAAGAAGGCGTGTATTTATATTTTTCAATGGAAATAACGGCTTGTCTTGAAATGCCTACTTTTTTTGCTAATGCTGCCTGTGTCCAATTACGTTCTGCCCGCAGAATTTTAAGCCGGTTTTTAATCAATTAATAGCCCCCCAAATTTCGTAAATAAAAATAATTGATAGTTTAAATGTAACGAGGCCATTACATTATGTCAAGAGGCAATTACAAAAGCGACCAATTATTAAAGATAAGGTAGACAAAAAACAACCAACCATCTCGATTGCTCGAAATGATTGGTTGTTTTTACTTAATTGTTCTTCACGGAAAACAATTATTAATATTTAATTAGCTTTAAGCAGGTGTAACGTTAGCTGCTTGTAAGCCACGGTCGCCTTTTTCAACATCAAGGGTAACTTTTTGATTCTCTTCAAGAGTCTTAAAGCCATCAGTATTGATTGCTGAGAAATGAACGAATACGTCTGATCCGTTATCAAGTGTGATAAAACCGTAACCTTTGTCGCTATTGAACCATTTAACTGTACCTTGTTCCATAAGATGAAACCTCCGTGCGCTGTGCGCAATATATATTTTGCATTTGAAACTTTTGAAGTAAGGAGACATCTTTGAAAACGCCGTACCAAATTTCGAAGTTAACTCATACATTGATGTTAACTATACCCGCCCCTTGGATAAATAGCAAGGATTATTAACCGGTTATTTGATTATTTTCAAAGTAGTTATCGCTCTAACGTAAGCTGGGTAACGACTACAGGCTTAAAAATTAACTTTTTTATTTTTGGAATTTGTCAGCAAAAAGCATTATTTTGACGATAATTGTTGAAAATCGGAAACATTCTCATGGTGATAAGTATCGATTAGATGGTATCATAAAAGTAATTAATCATAGCGAAAGGCGGGTGTTGAATGGGCTATATCGGGCAAATTGCATTAATTTTAATTGCGACATTGTTGGCGGGGGCTATTAGTCAACGATTGGCCATGCCGGCAGTGATTGGTCAGCTGTTGGTTGGCGTGCTTTTGGGACCAGGCGTTTTTGGCATACTGCAGAATACGCACTTGATGCATGTCGGATCTGAAATCGGGGTGATCATCCTGATGTTTATTGCCGGTATTGAAAGTGATTTGGATTTACTAAAAAAATATTTCAGGCCGGCGATGAACGTGGCGATGATCGGTGTGCTTTTCCCGATGGTTATCTTCTATATATACGGTCGGATAATGGGGCAATCGTTTGAAGACGCCATTTTCTGGGGCGTTATTTTCGCAGCGACTTCCGTTTCAATCAGCGTTGAAGTACTCCGGGAATATCGCAGCTTGAATACAAGGGAAGGCGCGACAATTCTAGGTGCGGCCGTGGTAGATGATATCATTGCCGTGATTTTGCTGAGTGTCTTCGTCAGTTCGTTTGGTGTCGGGGAATCGCAGCAAATGAATCTGATTCAATCAACCCTGCTTCAATTATTATACTTTGTTGGCGTGGTTGTTCTCGTTAAGTGGCTGGTGCCGATTATTCTAAGGCTGGCTCATCGGCTGCCGGTTCGGGGCGCGGTGCCGATTGTTTCCTTGGTACTGTGTCTATCAATGGCCTGGTTGGCTGATTTAATTGGCTTAAGCGCGGTTGTCGGGGCCTTTTTTACCGGCGTGGCGGTTTCTCAAACCCGCTTTCAAGACGAAGTATCTAATAGTGTCAGTTCAGTTGGTTATACGTTCTTTATCCCGATCTTCTTTGTCAGCATCGGTCTGGACATGACGTTTGGCAGCTTGCTGGATAACTTGGTTTTTGTAATGGTGATGACGATTTTAGCGATTATTACCAAATTATTCGGCGGCGCGTTGGGCGCAGTCTTAACTAAAATGAGCTGGTCGTCGGCACTGGCAATTGGTTCGGGAATGGTGTCAAGAGGAGAAATGGCATTGATTATTGCCCAAATTGGTTTGTCCGCCCACCTGCTGGCAGAAAACCTGTACTCGGAAATTATTATTGTAATTGTTTTATCGACCATTATTGCACCGGTACTATTAAAATGGTGTTTAAAGCGTATTGATCAAAATGAATAAAGTGAAGACAGTTATGGGAGGAGAATGCCAAATGGTGACTGAATATGCAAGCGGTGCCGTCGTTTATAATATCCAGGACGGCGAAATTTGCTATCTATTGTTGCAAAGTGCAACGGATGATTTTTGGGGATTACCCAAGGGACACGTTGAACCACATGAAAATCTGGTTCAAACGGCAGTGCGGGAGATTAAAGAGGAAACCAGTTTGGCAACTCGGATTGATACCGATTTTAAAGAAACGGTTGAATACGATATGAAAAACGGCCATCATAAGTCCGTCACATTCTTTGTCAGCAAGGTTGCCCCGGACGTTAAGATAACCCGCCAGATTGAAGAGATTAATTCGTTTGGCTGGTTTGATTACGAAGCGGCCTATGATAAATTAACTTATGATAATTTGAAACAGCTGTTAAAAAATGCGGATCAATATATTCGAGCCAAAGAGGGAATCGGGGATTAGCGTGCAATGGAAAATCGAGTTTTTGTGATTACCGGTGCAGCCGGGAGTGGGAAAACCACGATTCGAAATTATTTACATGAAAAGTACGGGATGCCCCGGGTGATTACCCATACTACCCGGCCACCCCGGGGAAATGAAACGGATGGCGTCGACTACTACTTTGAAAACGGCGATTCCTTTTTTAAGCATCATTATCTGGAATCCGTGTTGTACGCCGGCAACTACTATGGTTCTTCGTACGAAGGCCTGCAGAGCGCTTGGCAGAAGAACCCGTTTGCCTGCATCGTATTGGACGGCGCGGGCGCCGTTACCTACAAACGTAAGCTGGGTGACCAGGCAGTGATTATCTTTTTAAAGGTCGGCGATACTGAAACCTTAAAAAAACGGATGCAAATTCGTGGTGATGATACCACGATGGTCGCCAAACGGATTAAAAGCCGAGAGTATACCCGGGATTTGGAACTGCCAGAGCCGCTAATCGGCAAAGCTATCAGATTGTCAATACCGACTTGAGGCAAACCAAGGAGCAGGTGGACAAGATTGTCGCTAAGTATTTGACAGAAGAATAGAATTGTTGTTCGTCTCGGTGCTTTATGGTACGATAAATAGAATGACAAATAGTAATTATTACTAGTGAGCAACTTTAGTCAATAAAAAGTAAAGGTGATTTTAATGCCTGCAGCAATTGAACAAGCAACTCGTTTATTAAAAAACAACAACTTTAAAATAACCAAGCAACGCAAAGCAATGTTGGAGTACCTGGTAAATACAGCCACCAAGCATTTTGTGGAGGTAACCAGCATTGATAATTTTATGCGGCAGACTTTTCCGAAAATGAGCCACAATACCATCTATCGCAATATTTCGGAGTTTGCGACCTGGGGATTGTTGAACGTCAGATCCAGGGTGACCGGGCGTCGGTCAAATTCCAATGCGATTTTCAGCATGAGCATCACCACCACTTTATCTGTAGTAATTGCGGCAAGGTGATTGAATTGGCGGATTGTCCTTTAAGTGACACGATTACCAGCCAGCTTGACGGCTGTGAAATTACGGGCCATCTGTTTCAAATTTATGGATTATGCCCAGAATGTGCTGATAATTTAAGGAATAATTAACCAAAAATTCAAGCTTTGTTGAAGAAATTGTGCGATAATGTGGTTTACTAATTTAGAGAATAGGAAGTTTTTTGAATGGATAATCGAATTCCGCCATTAGTAACGCCATTTGCAATTTTATCAATTTGTTTGGCACTTGGTGCGACGAACGTTGTGGCTAACAAGGTCACCGGGACTAGTGAGGGAACCCCCAACGCCACTCAAACCACCAGCCAAAAGAATTTAACCAACTCAATTTATGGTAAATCCACGCCTAAAAAGACGGATACCAGTACCAATGATGATAAAGACAAAGCTAAGACATCTTCTGAAAAGGCTAAGGAATCATCCGAAAAGGCTGCTAAAGCATCTTCTGAAAAAGAAAAGCAAAAGGCATCTTCCTCCGCGAAGAAGGCCTCTTCCGATGTAAATGAAAGCGGCGATCAGAACACGGACGATACTACTACCGGTACGGGGACGACCGGTAGTACGACAAGCAAGAAGTCAACTACAACCAATAAGAATAAATCCAGTTCAAAGTCGAATACAACGACTGGTTCAACGAAGAAGTCCGACACTACCGGGACAGGAACCACTGGTAATACCAATGATGATACGACAAATGATCAGACAACCAATGGCCAAACCGATGATGACACGACGGGCAATACCGGCACGACAACCAATAACAGCCCAACAAACGGGACAACTGACAATAATACGACGACGCAGCAAAATACTGGAGGTGCCCAATAATGTTTAGTTTTTTAGATATGGTTAACCATTATCTCGGCTACTTCAATATTAATGTGACGGTTAAAAGCCGAATTTATACGATTCTGGGTTTTCTTGGGAATATTTATTTGTTCTATATTAGTTTTCGGTTTCTTCAGAACAAGTATTATTCCAAAGGCTTATTATTGTTGGCCGTTTCACTTATTCTGTTGTATTTTCTAATCTGTAATTTCTTTTACTATTTTACAAAAAAGCAACCGTGGTTCGACATCTCGCCGAAGTTGGCGCGGATGTTGCATCTGCAACCGCACGAAAAAGAAATTCAGGCCAATTCCAAGATGGGTAATACGATTCTTCAGGAACCGTATAACCGGAAAAACAATGCTGCCAATGGCATTTTTGATGAGCAGCATGTTCTACCGGCCAAACTGGCGATTTCACCTGCCGAGCAGTTAAATCTCAATCGATTGGTTGCCCAAATGGAACGACAGCAATTATTTCGAGCTGATTATAATGGCATGAGTGATCGCAAAGTCTATGAACTGCTGAAGATTAACGGTGGCAAGCCGATTTATGCGATTGGTAAGGGTGTTATGCTGCCGTATTTTGAAATGAAGCGTCAGGGAGAATCCTTAATTGTTTATGCTGGAATGAATCAGGCCGAAACGTATCCGGTCGGGTCAATTAAGCGGGTGGGCCTGCAGTCGATTCGTTCAGTTGACCTATCCGATCTAAGACTTTATTTGGCGTCCGTCGAGTTATTTGGCGGTCCTTATAAAGAAATCGGCCGGGCAGGTGTTTTGGAGCATCCGCAAGACTATACATTACGGGCAAGCGTCGCGTATAAAAAGCAGGCGTAGTGATTACCTGAATTAATTTAATGAAGTGGCTGAAAAAGCCGGCCCAACGGGATTCCCTTGGGTCGGCTTTTTCTTTTGGCTGCCGGCTTGGAGAGTATTTTTATTCGCCTGACTTTTCTTTTTGAAAAAATTCCTGTAAAATTGTTATACATTAGATTAATTTAACGATATTCTTTTCTGATTTTGATTTGGTTAGTTTAGTTATCACTTGTTAGGTTATTTACTATGTGAAAGCAGTGTCTGAAGAGCGGTAAACCGTGAATGATAGAAAATATTACAAGCAGCTAAAATTAATGTAACATTTTTTTGACCTGATGTTGCTTTTAACCTAAACTGGAGATAGATTCATTTCTTAGGCAATTCTAATATTGTCAATTACTGGAGGAAAATAACATGGCAATGATCGAATTTCAAGATGTACAAAAGTACTACGGCAGTTTCCATGCGTTGAAAGATATTAACCTGAAGATTGAAGCGGGGGAAACGGTTGTTTTAATCGGCCCCTCAGGATCGGGGAAATCCACTTTAATTCGAACGGTGAACGGCTTGGAAACAATTCAAAAGGGAAAATTAATTGTTAATGGTCAGGATTTGGCCAATAAAAAAACTGATATTAACCGTATTCGTAAAAATGTCGGCATGGTGTTTCAACACTTTAATTTATATGCCAATAAAACGGTTATGGAAAATATTATGCTGGCGCCCCGAATTGTGCTTCATCGAAAAGAGGACGAAAACCGCAAAATTGCGTTGGAATTATTAGATCGGGTTGGGTTGCGCAGTCAGGCAGAAAAGCTGCCCGCACAGCTTTCAGGTGGCCAGCAGCAGCGAATTGCGATTGCCCGTTCACTGGCAATGCGCCCAAAGTGTTTGTTGTTTGACGAGCCAACCAGTGCCCTTGATCCTGAAATGATCGACGATGTTTTGAACGTTATGAAAGACATTGCCCGGGATTCCGACATGACCATGTTAGTGGTGACTCACGAAATGGGCTTTGCCCGTGAAGTGGCCAACCGGGTTGTCTTTATGGATGACGGTCGAATTTTGGAAGACGACAGCAGTGAAAAATTCTTTGATGGTGAACCATCCAATGAGCGTGCACGCCAATTTCTTGGGAAGATTATTACTCACTAAAACGTTAAATTGGAGGAAACATCATGAAAAAAATCTTATCAAAGATTGGATTGGTTGTTGCCTTAATGCTCATGGTGGTTTCGCTGGGAGCTTGCAGCAACAGCACGTCCGGTTCAAAACGCGATGTTTTGAAAGAGGATCAACAATCCAACACAATTACTTGGGGTGTTAAAGCCGACACCAAGCTGTTCGGCTTGATGGATGTTAAAGATAATCAAATTAAGGGCTTTGAAGTTGACCTTGCCAAGGCAATGACCAAAAAGATACTTGGAAAAAACGGTCGAGCCCGTTTCATTCAAGTAACCAGTCAAACCAGAATGCCCTTGTTGGCAAATGGGAATATTGATGCCATTATGGCAACCATGACAATTACGCCGCAACGGGCAGAACAGGTTGATTTTACCCGGTCCTATTTTGATGCCGGCCAGGCAATCCTGGTTAAAAACGGCAGCTCAATTAAAAACGTGAAGGATCTAAACCGTAACGGTGCCGTTGTATTAGGGGTTGTCGGTTCGAATTCGGTGCAAAATATTAAGAAATTCGCACCAAAGGCTCGGGTTTTGCAGCTCTCTGATTATTCGCAGGCATTAACGGCTTTGAAGTCAGGCCAAGGGGATGCCTTAACAACTGATAACGGGATTCTTTATGGGATGTCAATTGAAAATCCTGGTTATTCCGTTGTTGGCGGTACCTTTACCAAAGAACCATACGGTATCGCGACAGCCAAAGGGCAGCGGCCGTTCCACAATGCGCTTAATAAGGCCTTGACCGAGGTTGAAAATTCGGGTCAATACAATAAATTGATTTATAAATGGTTCCATAATGTTCGTGGCTTTGATATGAAGGGGGCAGAACGATGATCAGCATTTTTCAAAATTATGGCGGTGAGTTATTGACCGGCCTTGGTCAAACGCTTTTGTGCAGTATTATTGCACTTATCTTTGCGTTAATTATCGGCTCTGCATTTGCGATTATGGAGACGATGCCGAACAAAGCGGCTCGAATCATTGCCCGAGTTTACATTGAAGTTTTCCGAAACATTCCATTATTGGTTATTACAATGTTCTTTTACGTGGTTATTCCGATGTACATTGTTAAAATCAGTGGTTTTGCGTCTGGCACAATCGGGTTGACACTTTATTCATCGGCTTTTATCGCCGAAACCGTGCGGTCAGGAATTCAGTCTGTGGATCCCGGTCAAATGGAAGGCGCCCGGGCTAATGGCTTGAGTTATTGGCAGTCAATGCGGTATATTATTTTGCCACAGGCGTTCCGGTACGTTATTCCACCGTTGGGTAATCAGTTTATCAACCTGGTTAAGAATTCGTCGGTGCTTGCCTTTGTGGCCGGCTTTGATTTAATGTATCAGGCCAACGTTATCGCGTCCGACTCACTTAAAAGTATGAGTACGTACCTTTGTGTTGGACTGCTTTACCTGGTGTTGACCCTGCCGTTAAGCTATTACATGCGGCATCTCGAAAAGAAATTGGCTTAGGGGAGGAATAGCATATGTTAACTGTTTTAGGTGCCTATTCGTGGGTTAATATCAGGTTTCTCCTTGAAGGAGCCTGGGTAACGATTTTGGTTTCTGTCTGCTCAATTGTCCTGAGTTACATATTTGGTGTAATTTTGGGGATTGTCCGTTACGTTAAAATTAAATATCTTTCTGCCATTGTTGGCTTTATCATTGATATTATTCGAAATCTGCCTTTGATTTTAATTATCTTCTTTACGTACTTTGGCTTGCCGCATTTGGGCTTCAAACCTGATCCAATTTGGGCGTCGGTAATTGCATGGCGGTCTTTGAAGCAGCGATGGTTGCTGAAATTGTTCGAGCAGGAATCGCGTCGATTCCGGTTGGTCAAATGGAAGGGGCCCGGGCCAATGGCTTAAGCTACTGGCAGGCGCTGCGATATATTGTGCTGCCCCAGGCGATTCGAAATATGATTCCGGCAATTGTCAGTCAATTTATTTCATTGGTTAAGGATACCTCGTTGGCAACTATCATTGTCTTACCGGATTTGATGAATCACGCCCAAATTATTTATGGGCAAAACACCAATTATACGATTCCAATGTTTCTTGCTTTAGCGGTCATGTACTTCATTGTGTGCTACTCTTTATCGTTATTTTCGAAGTATCTTGAAAGACGAATCGGTGGCGGCAATAAAAAGGCCAAGGCTGATGAAGTGGTTGAAAGTGCCAATGATGCTTAAGGATTAACATTTGCGTTGGCTTAATTCAAGCGTGGGACAGGAAGTTGCCTTTCGGTAGACACTTCTACTCGGCAATAGTCGTCATTAAACCAATATAAAATTAGATCCGGTCAGAAACTGATAAAAATCAGCTTCTGACCGGATCTTTTTTCGCTGTAGTGGCTATTTAACTGTTAAGGTTAATCAATAACTTCAATTTCTTTTACATCGGCAAAGCTGGTCATCTTTTTGATGAAACCGTTGGGACTGATCCGCTTTTTGAGCCGAACCGTGATGCCCAAGGTAAACGAGTTGGGATCGTATTTTAAAATTCGCATTTGAATATGCAAGCTGCCAATAGCTCTGAGCCGTTCCGGCAGTTGATCCATTTCCGCCAACTGACCGCACAAAGTGACTTCAAGTCGGAGCAGTGAACGGTTGGGATACCGCTTTAAGGCCCGGATTCGCCGGACAATGGTCTGAGTGACCAGGATACACAGCGTCCCGGCAGTCCCGATAATATACATGTCAGCGCCAATCGCCAAGCCAATAGCGGCAGTTGCCCAAAGCCCGGCGGCGGTTGTCAGCCCGTCAATCTGGTTATTTCGAGTCATGATTGCGCCTGCACCGATGAACCCGATTCCGGAAACGACGCCCGCGGCAATTCGTGATGGGTCCAAGCCAATGTTGGCGTGGCCGGTCAAATCAAAGAAGCCGTATTTTGAAACAATCATGAACAGGGCAGAGCCACTGCCACCAGCATGTGAGTCCGAATGCCGGCAGTTTTCAGTCGGGCTTTTCGTTCGAAACCGATGAGGCCGCCGCAAATAGCAGCAACCAGCAGTCGAAGCACCCATTCCATCTGATACAGGATAAAAGTCAATTTGTCACCTTCTAACATTTGATTGGTTAGTCGTCTTATCAGTTTATAATACCTATGATAAAGGATTTACCATGAAAGTTCTAAAATTAGCACCGGATTCTGCGGCTTCATTGCTATGTCAACAAATTCAGACAGCGTTAAAAAGCCGACGCGAATAAACGCAGCGTCGACTCTTTAAGAATCATGTTTAATTTAAACCGGACAAGTCTGATTAACCGTTACTTTTAACACTGTTATCCGTTTCATCTTCTTCAATCGGCGCGTCCTCATTTTGGGGTTCAACGATACCGTGTTTCTTGGTTTCGTAATAAAAGACCGGTACGCCCACAGCAACGAAGATAAAGGAAGTTAGGACGCCAGGTAAATCGGAAACAATTTCACTGGCAATCACGAATAATGAACCACCGATTGCGACAATTGGCGTTAATGGGAAGAGTGGCGTTGAGAAAACCCGATGCTGGTTCGGATTCCGTTTTCTTAGCAGAAAGACGCCGACAAATGCCATCACGTAGAAGCAATAAACCGTAAAGATACATAACTCAGACAGCCGATCTGCATTGGAGAAAATAATCATAAGTGCCACAATGACCAATTCCGCAATTGTTGAGAAAATTGGTGTGTGGGACTTTGGATGCAGGTAAGCCAGCGTCCTGGAGAACGGCAATTGGTTTCGTTTGGCCATTGCGTACATAATCCGTGGGAAAGTCATGATTTTACCATTCATACAGCCGACGATTGAAATAATAATCCCGATACTAAGAATTTTACCACCAACATCGCCAAAGGCCGTTGTGGCAATAAACGGAATCGCCCCGGTTCCCATGCTGTGAATTTTTTCAGCCGGAATGGCCCGGTAGACACCGTAGGAAACCAGCATATAGATAGCCAAAACGGCCAGAATTCCGAATGTAATGGCTTGTGGCAGCCGTTTGCGGGGATTCTTGATTTCACCGCCCAGGTTGGCAATCAGAATCCAACCATCAAAGGCAAATAATGTTGCTAAAATGGCAACCCCAAAGTTACCGGCGGATTGGTGAACTTCCGAAATGCTTTGACCCACCGCGCCTTGTTTACCAAAGAAGAGGCCGAAGATAATCAGCGCAGCAACCGGGATCAATTTACACAAAGTGGTAATAATGGCAAACGTTGCACCGTACCGGTTTGAGAATAGATTTAAGATACCAACTAAAATAATGGTGCCAATTGCAATAATAGCATTGTACTTACTTGGAAAACCGAAAAAGTCCGATAATAGAATGGCTAAGTAAGCCCCGAGTGACGCAATCATGGCTGGACCGTAAATGATAATCTGCATCCAGCCGGACAGAAATCCCCAGATGCGGCCATAGATTTTTTCCATATAAACATAAAGGCCACCGGTTTCCGGCATTTGAGACGCAATTTCCGCGATGGTTAATCCGGCGGTGATGGTAAGCACACCCCCTGCCAGCCAAGCTAAAAGGCCCATGGTAGTTGAGCCGGCATCGTCTAGAACGGCTGATTGCCGAACAAAGACACCGGCACCGATAATCGTACCAATTACCAGTGATAACGCTGACCAAAGGCCGAGGTCACGATCAAGTGAGACTTCTTTTTGCTGCTTCATTGATTTTCTTCCTCTCTTTCATTCGGAGAACCAGAATTATTCTGCTGCGAGAACGTATTTTCCAAAACGCTTTGCGTCAACATCGTTTAATTCGGCTGTGATGACAGTACCATTGTCACGATAGTCCGTTTTAAGGATGTTGGTGTTATCGTTTAAATAGGAAACAACGTCGCCCTTATCAAAGGGAATCAACAGCGACAACGTCTGGTAGTTTTAAAAACTTTTTCTTTAATAATTGCTGCAAGTTCCTTGAGAGACGAGGTATCGTTAGCGGCCATAATCAGATTATCGCCTTCCCTGGTTGGAAAGGTAACGTCCAATTTGTCGGCTTTATTAAAGGCGACAATCATTGGCACGTTGTCGACACCGATTTCTTTCAAGGTTTCTTCAGTTGTTTTAATCATCATGTCACGATGGGGGTCAGCGTAGTCGACTACCTGAACCAACAGATCAGCATTGGCAGCTTCAGCCAAGGTTGATTTAAAAGCCTGAACAAGTTGATGGGGGAGCTGACTGACAAACCCGACCGTATCGCTCAATAAAAATTTCTTTTGATCAGGAAGTGATAATTTTCTGACCGAGGTATCCAAAGTTGCAAACAGCATGTTTTTGACCATCACCTGTTTGTCATCATTTTCACCATACAGGTTAATCATGCCGTTCATGATTGTTGACTTACCGGCGTTTGTGTAGCCTACCAAAGCTACCGTCGGTATGTCACTCTTATCACGTTGCTTTCGTTTGATCTGATCGGCCTTACCGGCTTCCTTTAGTTCACGGTTAACGTGGGTAATGCGTTTTTCCAAGGTTCGTCGATCCAACTCGTATTGCGATTCACCGGCCCCACGGTTTGTAAAACCACCGCCGCTGCTGGTACCGGTTTGCTGGTCAAGTCGTTGACTGGCACTGGTATGAAGCCGTGGCAGTTGATACTTGAGCTTGGCAAGTTCAACCTGCAGCTTGGCTTCCCGGGACTGGGCCCGGTTGGCAAAAATCTCCAAAATTAAACCGGTTCGATCAATGATTCGCGCTTTAGTAGCTTTTTCAATATTTCGAATTTGGCTGGGTGAAAGTTCATCATTAGCCACAATGGTTTTAACGCCATCATCAATTACCACTTGAGTGAGTTCTTCAATTTTTCCTTTACCGAAGTAGGTCGCCGGATCCGGCTTATCCAACTTTTGAACCAAAGTTTCGACGACGTCCATATTATTAGCCTGAACCAAGTTGTTTAATTCGGTCATGGCATAGTCAAAACTGTTAGGATGTTGGCTAAGCCCGATGGTAACGACCGGTGTCAGTGTTTGTGTTAAGTCCAAAAAAGTTCCTCCTCTAAAGTTCGTGTTCAATTATAGCACACAAGTGTAAAAAAATAGTAGACAATTGTCCTTTTGACATCAGAATGTAATTGTAAGCGATTGAGAGTTAATTAAAATTCGATTTAAAATTTTTATTTTACTAATTTAAGGCTGTTATCGGGAATGAATAACTGGTTAAACAATGAGATGATTGTACTGGTATTTAGTTAGAAACGTACTGATATAAATATTGGAACGACTATTGATTTTCATTAAAATCTAACCTATCATTAAATATGTTCACATTTTATTTACATATTCGAAGGGGTGTTTAGATGAAGTTACAATCATTTGCTAAGTTGGGTGGCGTTACTGCGCTTTCGGCATTGGTGCTGGCTGGGTGTGGTTCAAACAACTCACAATCTAAGAAAAATGAGCTGAACTGGGTCCAACAAAGTAACATGACCACGATGGATATTTCAAAGGTAACCGATCAAATTGGTGCCCAAACGTTGAATAACTCTAATGAAGGGTTATTGCGAATGGCAGAACATAACAAGGTTATTCCGGGTGTTGCAAAGAATTATACGGTTTCCAAGGATGGTAAAACCTGGACGTTTAATTTACGGCATTCCAAGTGGAACGATGGTTCGCCGGTGACTGCCAAAGACTTTGTTTACTCATGGCAGCGAACAGTCAACCCCAAGACGGCTGGCCAATATGCTTACATATTTGCAAACATTAAGAATGCTACCAAAATCAATTCCGGGAAGTTGTCGCCTACTAAGTTGGGCGTTAAGGCAGTGGGAAATTACAAGCTGGTTGTTACCCTTAACAAGCCGCAAAGTTACTTCAAGTATCTGGTTGCCGACGTTGAGTTTTTCCCACAAAAAGCAACAACAGTTAAAAAATATGGTGCCAAATACGGCACTACCAGTAAAGCCATGGCTTATAACGGGCCATTCAAGATGACCGGCTGGACCGGTACGAATGATACGTGGCATTTGGTTAAGAATAAGCAGTATTGGAATGCCAAGAAGGTCAAATTAGACCAGGTTAATTTCCAGGTTATTAAGACGCCGGAAACCTTCCTGAATCAATACCAGGATAATAAAGTTCAGGTAACCCCGCTTAGCGGTCAACAGGTTAAACAGTATAAGACCAATAAAGATTATGTTTTGAGAAGCAACGCTGCTACTTGGTATCTTGAAATGAACCAGCACAAGTACAAGTTCTTCAGGAATCTTAACATAAGAAAGGCTTTGTCGCTAACGATTGATCGCAAGCAGTTTACCGGTAAAGTTTTGGCAGACGGCTCTATGCCGGCCAAAGGCTTTGTTGCAGCCGATATGTCGACCAGAAATGGCGAGGACTACGCAGATGCTGCTTATGAAAAGGACGCAGTTGAATCCAATTTGGCATTGGCCAAGAAATACTGGGCAAAGGGGCTTAAGCAGACTGGTAAAAAGTCGGTTTCCTTTAACCTGATGGCTGATGATACCGATGCTGGTAAAAAGACAACCGAGTATCTGCAGAGTCGGTTTACCAAGTTACCGGGACTGAAGATTCACAATGACAACATTCCATATAAGACCCGGTTGTCCCGTTCACAAAACGGCCAGTTTGATATGGTGGTTACGGAATGGATTGCTGATTTCCCAGATCCGATCACCTTCCTGCAGTTAATGCAATCCAACAATGCTTATAACAACGGGCCGTGGCAGAACAAGGAATATGACCGTTTGACGACCGATGCCGAGGGCAAGGATGCCAATAATCCATCAGCCGCTGGAATGACATGGTAAAGGCTGGTAAGTTGTTAGCCAACCAGGAAGGGGTTATTCCATTGTATCAACAAGCCCAACCACAGCTTGTTAAGCCAGGTGTTAAGGGTATCCAAGCCTTTCCAACGGCACCATTGTGGGATTGGAGTAAGGTTACTGTTAAATAGTTGACGACGTTTTAAAGGACGGGATGTCGACAGCGGTGAGCAGTCGGCATGGTCGGGACCTGTCTGATATCTGATTGTCAGCTGAATAATAGTTTAAAGATGTTTTGGCAGAAATGTCAAAGCATTTTTTTATTATTGCTATAAGTTAAACCAGTGACTGATAAAATGGGTTGCCTGGTACTTGAGATATAGCAAATGGATTATTGCCAAATCGAATTACCAACCTTAAATTATAAATTGATAAATAGCGCCTGATTGACTAAAATTTAAATTACCTGCTGTTGGGTAGCAGCCTAGGAATTGCATTATACGAGGAGTGTAGATTTTGAAAAGAATCGGGCGAGGAGTAAGAATCGGATCGGCTGGTCTACTGATTAGCTTGGTGTTAGCCGGATGTGGGGCGTCGAAATCATCAAACCAGGTTAAAAACAAAGTAACCTGGATGCAGACAAGCGAATTGTCATCGATGGATGTCTCCAAAATGACAGATATGATTTCGGACACAACCCTTAACGGGACCAATGAAGGGTTGCTGCGGATGGTTAAAGGCAACCGGCTGATTCCCGGTGTGGCTAAAAGCTACCATGTTTCAAAGGATGGCTTGACCTGGACGTTTAATTTGCGACATTCCAAATGGAGTGATGGGACACCGGTGACGGCTAAAGATTTTGTCTATTCATGGCGGCGGACCGTGACCCCTAAAACTGCCGGCGAATTTGCTTATACGTTTGATCATATCAAAAACGCCAAGGCCATTAATCAGGGAAAAATGGCGCCAGCCAAACTGGGGGCCATTGCTAAGAGCCCCTATAAACTGGTCGTTCATTTGACGAGGCCCCAGAGTTACTTTAAGTATTTGGTATCACAGGCGTACTTTTTCCCGCAAAGTCAGGCGGCCGTTAAAAAATTCGGCGCCAAGTACGGGACAACCAGCCGGGATATGGTTTATAACGGACCATTTAAGTTGACGGGGTGGACGGGAACCAATGACACCTGGTCGCTGGTTAAGAATAACCAATATTGGCATAAATCAGCTGTTAAGCCGGATCAAATCAAGTTTCAAGTCGAAAAAGACCCTTCAACGGTTGTTAACCAGTATCAAAGCAACAAGTTGGACGTTGCAATTTTAAGCGGCCAACAGGTTCAGCAATATCGCCACAATAAGCAGTTACACATTCGTAAAAATGCGCAGATGTGGTTTATGGAAATGAATCAGAAGAAGTATCCGTTCTTTAGGAATCACAATATTCGAAAAGCAATTTCATTAAGTATCGACCGCAACCAGTTTACCAAGAAAGTCCTCCAAGACGGGTCCACCCCGTCAAAAGGCTTCGTGGCCTTGGGACTTGGCAGTCGAAATGGTCGGGATTTTGCTGATGATGCCTATGTGAAGTCTGCCGTGACTGCTAATTCGGCAGCCGCTAAGAAATTATGGCTGAAGGGATTAAAGCAAACCGGTAAAAAGACGGTCTCCTTTACGCTGTTGGCGGATGATACCGATACCGGCAAACGAAGCGCCGAGTTCATTCAAAGCGAATTGGACAAACTTCCCGGCTTTAATGTCGCTGTTGAAAATTTGCCATTTAAAACCAGATTGACCCGCTCGGCAAATGGTCAATTCCAAATGGTCCTCAGCAGTTGGACAGGGGATTATCCGGATCCAATGACGTCTTTGTCGAATATGACATCTCACAGTTCTTATAATAATGGGAAGTGGACGAATCGACAGTATGACCGGTTGGTTGAAGCGGCTGAGGGAAAGGATGCCAATCGACCACAACAACGTTGGCGTGACATGGTGAAGGCCGAGAAAGTGTTAGCTAATGATGAAGCATCGTGCCACTGTATCAAGCCGCTGTTCCACAATTAGTGAAACCGGGAATTAAGGGAATCCAGTTCTTCCCGGAATCACCTGAATGGGATTGGAGTAAGATTTATCGAACTAAATAAAAGCTGTTGGTAACATTAATGGTTTAAATCAGGATTAACGCTTAAATTTGGCGTTAATCTTTTTTTCAGAATTTGGTTGTAATAATGAGAATGGAATAGGGCGTTTTAAAACATCGTCAAAGAAAGACGAATCGTTGGTTTTAGTAACCGTTACGGTTTGGAAAATGATGAGCAAAAAAGTTGAGTGACACATTGCTTTTAATGAAAATTTAATCTAATATGGAGATGTGCCATTTTTTATTAAATATATTATATTG
>NZ_BAKI01000048.1 GCF_000583655.1 Lentilactobacillus farraginis DSM 18382 = JCM 14108 | reverse complement strand
CAATATATGTATTCCCCCCCAAAAAAATAATTATCCAAGGGGGATTTATCTCACATAAATCTCTCAATTAAATAAATAATCAACGGTACAATAATTCCCGTTGCCACTAAAGAAATTAATGCATAGTTTATGTGAGTTAAATTATCAATTCGATGTTCATTTTCAATGGACTTGGCCAAAGCTTTATCCGCTTTTTCATTTAAATCCGCTTGGTCGCTTAGCTGTTGCTTAATAGAAGAAATATCTTCTTTAATTCCAATTAACATCTCAGTCATGTTAATTTCGTCAGGAACTGCCGTCATTATTTACCACCAGCCTTTACCGCAAAGATAAACTTAACCTTGTCCTTATTAGCTGTATAGTACCCAGTTGGCGTAGAAAGTCGATAAATCTCACCATATTTAATTGGTGTAGCGTAAAATCGGCTCCCTTTAATCAGACGTGTATGACGTTTAGATTTGAATTGAACGTCGTTAAATTGGTGAATTACGCTTTGTGTTGCTTCGTATAGGCCTGGAGTCTGATAATATTCCGGTTTAGCAGGTTTAATAACTACCCCACTTCCGGACAGTGAACCATCAAAATCTAAACTAGCGTCAACCTTTAATCCATCATAGTTATCAGTATATTGCCAAGCATTCACATTATCAATTCCCGGTTGACTAACGCCATACGCTGCTACCCAAATATGTTTATCAATAAGTTCAGCTCGATCAATTCGCTTTTCAGCAAACCATGAACCGGATCCATAAGTAATAACGTTGGTAAAACCGTTGGCTTTTAACTCCTTTAAAAAGACATCTACTTCGGCTGTGGTCTTCCAAGGAAGGTCTTGTGCTTCCACATCTAGGGCCAAGACTGTGGATTTATCCAACCCAAAGCTTTTTACCCAAGCTAAGAAATACTTAGCTTCTGATGAACCATGACCATGAAAGAAATGATAAACACTAACACTACCAAATACTTTGAATCCGTTAGCCACTTGCTCTCTAGCTTTAGGGTTAATGTATCCAGTGCCTTCCGTCAATTTAACCACCGTGGCATCAATTCCGTGACTTTTTAGAGATTTCATGTAGGTCTCAGAACTGCCTTGGTAAACAGATAAATCAGCAACCTTTTTTGTCATTTTCGTCACTTCCTACTTTTGTTCAGATGATTGGGGTTCGTTAAATACTTCCGGATCGTCATCGACTGGAACGTCGGGTGTAACGTCATTTGTAGGCGCCGGAGTAACAGGTGCTTTGTGATTATCTCCCTTTAGAGTGTGTTTATAATACTGGTAAGCTTGTTCTGCTAATCCTTCAATTGTTTCTGCTTTAAAATTAAAGCCGGACTCCTTTAAGCCAGAATCAACAAATTGATTGACCACTTTTTTACGATCAGAATTACTTAAAGCTGGCATACTTGCCACCACAGGTACAAAAGCGTTCGCTAATTTCAAGCCTAATTCCATTCCTTGCTTAATATGAGTATTCTTTTCAGTTTTAATTTTAGCTTCAATCAGTGGTTTAACCAATTTATAGGTTGCTGGAATAACTGCAATTAAAAAAGCAACCAATCCGGTTGCCTTCAAAGAATTAAAAACATCTAAAATATAAGTAAACATAAAAAAGCCTCCTGATTTTTTGGGTAAAATAAGAGCACTTATCAAAAATTAGATAAGTGCTCTTAAATGTAAATAAAGTTAGTAAAAG
Organism: Lentilactobacillus farraginis DSM 18382 = JCM 14108; assembly: GCF_000583655.1. GTDB lineage: Bacteria > Bacillota > Bacilli > Lactobacillales > Lactobacillaceae > Lentilactobacillus > Lentilactobacillus farraginis. The sequence continues at coordinate 15,741 of NZ_BAKI01000048.1, read as the reverse complement.
TATAAGGGCAAAAGGTCAAATTTGTAGCCCTCTAATTTTATTATAATACTTTTCATAAATAAAAGCACCTATCCAACAGACAGGTGCCAATTCATATATGGGGGTATATGAATAAGAAATATGAACACAACTCGGAAGATATATTCTGAGGGGAATATATTCTTTAAAGTATGGATAGTAGCTTTTGGGGGCGCTACTATCCACAAAAAATATTATAGCATTTTTTCACAAAGGTTCAAGCTCCTTTCTATCGATATTAGTTGTGGAACTTACTGGCTAAAACGTAATATATAAACGCTGTTTACAGTTTCCTTTATAAATTTAGCGGAATCGCTGCATTAATAAAGCCACCCGCCATTGATGCCCCGTATGTGACATTTAAATCATATGGATTAGTAACACAAGTAATTTTCCCATCGCTTGTTAAACTGATCATAAACATTGATGCTTGTTGTGCTAATGCTTGTAGAATACCAATTGGAAACTTATTTGTGCTTGGAAAACTAATTTTGGAAGTAATATCAGAGGAAAGTTGAAATAATGTTGTACTATTATGAGAGCTATTTCCGCCATTGCCTAACATAATATACTGCCCTGTAAGATAAAGCGTACTATTATATATACGATATTGTAAATTGGTTGTACTTGGTTCCCAGTCGCTATTTTCAGTTTGACTACTATCAACATTTAAGCTTGTCCAATTTGTATTAGTATTTAATGGACTTACAGCTGTATTAATTGTATTGTTTACATCAGTTGTAGTTGCCGCGTCAATTCCAGACTTTTGAAGTTTTCCTGTAAAATTGGCATCCTTAGTGGTGTCCGCCAAAGTATCAGGAACTGCTGGTACACTGTCTTTAGTAATGTACGGATGACCAGTTGTCTTGTCAATTGGCGCAGTATCAAAGGTGTTCTTACCCGTAAACTCTTGATCTGAACCCGTTCGTGCTAGGTCAGACGGAAAACTACTTGCTAGTAGTAACGGATTATTTTTGACCGTTGGAACGGTATCAAAGTTGTTAGCACCAGATAGGTGAGCGACTTTGGAATCGTCAGCAGGTGTGATAGTTAGCTTATCTTGTTTGGCGTTAACCTCTTCAATTCCGGCTACATCGTTGGCTGGTTTACGCATATCTGAAACGTTAACCTTATCTTCTGGCGCTGGCGTCCAATCGGTAGCTACCGAACCTTGTTCAAATTTAAGCCCTGCAAATTGCACATATCCATCAGTTAAATTAGTACAATTTTCAAACCTTAATTTACCAATAGTATTAGTTGGGAATGAAGCAATATTAATAATCACAGAAATTCTTGTCCATCCAGAATTAGGCGGTAATGTTTTAGAAAATCCATACTTATTGTATACAATTCCTGAAGGATTTCCCGTATTTGCATCATTTTCAAACATACCAATGTTAGCAGAGGTTGTAGGAGAAGTATTTCTTACATACTCACTCATGACATAGTTTGTGTTAGCTTTAAGCTTTGGAGCTAGATAAGACCAAAATATTCTTTCTCCACCATAATGAGCATTTGTTTGATAAATGTTTAATCCCAAATAAGTGTCAGATATATTGGATGTTTCATCAAGACAAACTTTCCAATCATTTAATTGAGCTGTATTAATTAACAGGTTACGTCCACCAATAGTATCTGATAACTTATTGAATGGCTGTACCTTAACCCCATTAAGTTGTTCAGTTCCATCTTTGTTATCAGTAACTTTAGTACTCAATCCATTGTTTAAATCAGTAACAGTAACGTACTTACTTAAATCTGGACTTACACTTCCACAATTTTTCCATGTTCCGGCATCCCAAACATATAAATCAGTACCAACAAAATAACAATAACCTTCTTGATTTCCAGTCGTTGGAAGTTGTGAAGCATCATTGACTGTACCTTTAACAACTAATCCAGCACCAACAGGACCTTGTGGACCAATTGGTCCAGTAGCACCCGTTGCACCAGTATCACCTTTATCACCCTTTTGTGAAACAAGGTAAAAGTCTTTTGTTGTGTCATCAGTGTAGTTTAAAGTAGCTTTCATCCACAAATAGGGATTTGTAGTCGTTGTAGCAACGATGTTATTTGACCAAGTTCCTGTTGGAGCAGTAGTTGCACTATTTGAAATTTGATATTGAATTGTAGTTGAAGAAACACCTGTGCCAGTATTTCCTTGAATACCTTGATCACCTTTAGGTCCTTGTAATGGTCCGCAATCTTTCCAAGCACCGTTCACCCAAACATATAATTCTTCACCAACTAAATAGCCATCACCTTCATTTGCTGTTGAGGGTAAATTCGAAACTGATGAAACTTTGTCTTTGATTTCAAGACCAGTACCAGTATCACCTTTGTCACCTTTATCACCCTTTTGAACATTATGAACTGCATTCTCCATTTGGCTACTTAGATCATCAAATTGTTGCTTAAAATCATTTAAAGTAATAACTGGGATCACTTCACCAGTATCACTCATGAGGTTCTCTTCAATTGAAAATCCTAACGTTCCATCGCTTGGAAAGATAGCCTGCGTACCATCATTCATAGTAACCCAAACTTCAATATCATAATCATCCGGAACCAATGTGTTCATAATATCCTGATTAATTGGAAAGCTTAGTGTTCCACCAAGCGGACTAGTTACAGTGGTTAAATCAATAGTTTGTTGCATGATATAGCCATCATCGTTAGCTATTTTTACCAAAATTGACTTAGCATTAGTTAAATCAAAGGCTACCCCGTCGGCCGTGAGTGCCAGATTAAAAGCAGTGGTTGTATCTAAATATTTAACCACATCATTATCATCCGTGAATGCGAGCTCCTTACTCATTAGTTTTCGCCTTCTTTCTAAGCTGATTATTTTCAATTTTTAATAACGCAATTTGTTGATTTTTTGCTGCCATATCTTGACTGTACTCATTAACTAATTGGTTAATTAAATCTTGTGCGTTAATATCATTCATCAGATCACCTTACATCTTCAATTTCTTTTCAATCTTATTAATTTCATCAAGTAAATTAGTTCCATGTGAAATGACATCACCAGCATGAAGATCAATTGTCGTACCAGCCTCATTGTGGAAATAAATATCAGTTCCTGAAACTGATGAAATATAACCTCCAGGACCACATTTAATTCCTTCCGCTAAATACGTCCATGCATTTGCACTACCAATATGAGTATTGTTGCCGCCATATGCTTGAAAAGTTTGTCCTTCAATAACTGAAGCCCCAACATTAATTGAATCAACATCCAAGCCACCACGGATTTTAGTGTACCCATTACTATTTCCAGATACGAATTGAAGATAACTCCCATTACTAATGGCGCAGAATCCACCTTGGTCTAATGTAATCTTTCCATTACTACTATTCTCTTCGATTGAAGCTCCTGTAATTGTTGAAGTTGCATCAATCTTGGCAGCTTTAATGATTGATGAATCAATTTCTACCGAATTCAAATATCCGGCTTCAATAGTTCCCAAATCAGCAGTTAATGCTGAAAGCTGTCCAACCGATAGGACAGTTTGAGACATTTTAGTCTTAACCCAGTCCGAACCATCGTAGGTATACATTTCACTAGTCATATGGTTACTGTCTTGAACATACCAAATATCACCTTCATCATGACTTTTACCATCATCAAAAGGTTCTTGCGATGAAACGGTAATTTTTCCATCGAGCGAAGTTTTTACTTTACCCGCTTCATCAGCCGCAGAATTTGCAGCATTTTTTGCATCGTCAGAGGCTTGTTGAGCAAGCTTAGCATTTTCATCAATATTCAATGTTCCCGTTGCAATAATCAATTGCTATCACCATCCTCAATTTTGGTTCCTTCACCAGTTGATTCATCCCCATCTTCATCACTATCAGAACTATCATCTGAATCATCAGCATTATCATTTCCGGTAATTACTGGTTGTTCAGTCTCATCATTCTCGCCTTCATCTTGTTCAGGATATTCAACAACTAAATCTTTAGAATCATCACGGATTCCAAGTGGAGCTGTATATAGGGCACTATGAGCAATAGAGACAGTATGTGCAGCATCCCTATATTCAGAAACGTTAAAGCCAACAATTAACCTAGAATTATTAACATCTTCATATATGCCCTCCGGCTCCAAATGACCGCCATTTTCCAACGGCACTGTTAACTTAATATCCTGCATTGGTTCCACCACATAATCAAATACCATTGACTGTGTAATTAAGTTAATACACATAACATGTTTGTCATCAGCATTGTTAGCATCACCCGCCGTAAAAAAAGCAAATGGATAACTAATCCCATTCGCTTGAAGAGTATTATAAGTGCCATTATTAATGGTTCCAGCTGGTAATGGTTTCCAGCCAAAGTCTTGCAGATTAAATTCAATAATAGGAGTAAAGTTTCCAGCTTGTAAATCGCTAATTTGACAAACATATACTTTCCCACTTGTCGTACTTCCTAGCCACAGATTGTTCTTCAAATCAACGTTAACTCGAAAATATTGTTTTACTTGGCACCACTTGGTTATATTACTAGCACTTGTATTGGCTTGATATGCCATTGTTACCAAATAATATTTCCCATCAATTGGATCTTTTATTTCTGTATAAATTGTGTTGGAACCTTCATCATAGCCAAACGATCCGCAATGGCCACCTCCAGTTACAAACATCATGCTTTGTAATGTTCCATCAGCGTTCCATTTAATAAATTCACAATCTGAATGGTTTTTGTCTTTAGAATAGTGATAACTAGACAACACCGAACCATCACTCAATAAATATGAAAATTGTAAGGCCCCAATATGCTGATCACCATTAAAATCTTTATTGGCAGCGTCCTTAGTTTCCCAAAGCTTCTGCCAAGATCCATCAACTGAATTACTGGTATCAATCCACATTTCAGCTTGATCTTTGACGTAAGCATCATCAATTGTTACAAGTAAAGTACCTACAAATGGTGGTTCAATAGTAACCTGATAACCATCTTTTGCATGGTCAGCTTCCCACCCAATATCACGGGTACCGTCCATATTAATTTTTTGCCAATTAAACGCTTGTGGTGACAGATAAGAAGTCACGTTTTCACCTTCAATAAACAATCTCGCAATCACCCGTTTGGAAGTATCCGTGTTATACCAAGTTGAACCTAATGGCGTAATCAAGCTGACTGTGGCCGCATTGGCATTTTCTCGGGCTTCTTCAAATAATTTTTTAACATGGTCATTCCAACGCTGTTCCATATTACGGATAAACGCCGGCGTAATTACTTTAACTGTGCTAAACTCTCCCAAGACGACTTTATTTTGACTTGGATCACTCTCTGAAGTGGTTTGCTGAATGACTCGCGCTTCCGTTGTCAAAATTGGGTTCATGGATAAATCAATCACCTTAATAGTATCGCCCAAGTTAGCTTGAAAATCTTGAGTAACCTCCACAGCGTAGTTGATTCGTGGATGATTGTACAATCTTAATTCCCGCAATCCCCAATCAAGTAATGCTTTAGGTTCAGTAATAGTGTCACTAGTAATCGTTCCTTCCAGCCAGGTGTTCTGATCAGTGTTATAAAGAGAATTTGCTGAAACGTCAGTAATATAATTCTTGCCGTTGTTAACCGAGGCAATTGAAGCATTATTTGCGCCCACAATGTAAAGCTTGGTTACTAAATTAGTATCAACTGTTTCTCGTTGGACAGACAACATGTTTTGCCCATAGGTAATTGACTTACCTTCATCTTCTCCCAATTGATCAGCTAATTCTAAAATCAGGTCAGTCACAATACCATTAGTGTCAATATGGCAATAAGCATCAGCTTCCGCATCGTAAGTTGATAGAACCGTCTGCAAGGCAGATTGACTAGAAGCCGTACCATCAAAGTTAATATCAGCAAACAAGCCCGAAGAACAATTATTTTGTAAATCCCAACCAGTATCAGCCATAATCCACTGCATGGCTTGATCTAATTTACAATCTTTAATTTCTTTTTGGGGTGGAATGGTCTTATTTAATTTATAGATTGCTAGGTTAATAGCATCAACCGTTACTAAGTGAGCCCCACTAGTGGCATCAATAGTTTCATCAACCTGATAAATTCGATAAATACGCCAATGATTATGCACATCATCATACACAGCGACACTATTACCAACCGTTAAGTATTGAGCCGCAGGGGCACTTTGCAACATGGTTAGTCCTGTTAATGTATCATTCCAACTTTTGGAGTTAGCATTCGGATCCGTACTATTAAAAGTGCTAACGCCAGTAATGCCATCATCCGAGTTACTGTTATCATCGGCAATTTGGCGTTCAACTACTTCACCCCAAAACGGGTTGGCGTCTGAATTAGTTGATAACGTAGCAACTCGCTTTAAATTTTTATCCAGGATAATATACAAATCTCTAGCCTCCTTAATGTATGTATGAAAAAAGTAGTCGCTTTCGTGACTACTTAATTGCTGGTCGATATTCAATTGTTACATCAGCATTTTTGGGATCCGGGAAAAAGTGTAGAGTTTGTGGAACCCCACCGGTTAATTTAGGGAAGGTCGATAACCATGAAACGTATTTATCGGCCGGTTTTCCATCAATAGTAACTTTATTGTTGGCCGTATCAATAATAATTTCTTGACCAGCCTTGGCAATAATATGTGGCGTATCATCTGGATCAGTAGAGCCATCACTGCGCCATTCTTCATAATTGGTTAAAGCTTCATAATCTGACTTATACGCCACCACTGGATTAACTAAGTCCTCTTTAATATCATGCTTACCAAAGAAAACGCCTAAGTTGGCTAAAGCAAAACCAAACTTACCGGATTTATCCAACTTTTCCTTATGCATGTGAGTTTTACTTGTATTGTTAACACTATATGGCTCACCGGTTTTAGGATCCCACTGGTTAATTTCTGCTACCCAGTTGTCGTAAACATTCCCCGAACTATCCGATTTTTTCTGTCGTTCAAGAATAAATTCACCATAAAAATTCGAGTAGGCATCCTTATTCATATACGAGGTTTCAGTTACATATTCTTTTTCCTTTTTCTTCTTTGTTGTAGCTTTGGGAGCTGATGTTTTTTTGCCCCCTTTACTACTACTCTTCTTGCCACCCTTTTTAGATTTCACAACTCGTTTCTTTTTAGTCTTAGTCTTCTTACGAGTTTTTCGTTTCTTCCGCGCAAAGAATTGTAGATTCATTTATATCACTTCTTCTTTTTAGTCGTCTTCTTAACGGTGACTGTTTTGGTGTAGGCAACTTTAACATGTTTGGTAGCCTCATTTTGTTTCTGCTGACCATTACCTTCATCAAACAGCAATGTCAAATAACTATCAGAGTTACTACTATCAAAATTATTGCCTAATTGAATAAACGCCCGTGGATAACGGCCCATTGAGTAATCTTCAATCCCCATCCGGCCACAAACATTACCATTATTATCCAATAAATAAGCTTCAATCTTTCCCATTGCCCGCTCATTTTTCATTCGTTTAACATGATGCAAACGCACCGAAACTTTCCAATAAGGAGTTATCTTAGGTAAGCCATTATGCATAACTGCGGGGCCGTAAAAGTTCTTGTGTTTACCACGAGTGCCCCATTCATAATGGTCATCTTTATCTTTAGCCACCATAATTGAAGTACCGGTGGCCGCTGAGCTTCCATCTATCTCGCCCTTATAAATTGGAAAGGCTTGCGTATTTTCACTACATTGAATCCACGTAGCTAATGAGTTACATGGATCGTCAACCTGTTGAGTTTGGGATTGTCCCATGACTGTGACGTTGCCATCACTATCCGTAGTCGTATCACCGTCATCAACGTTATATCCAACCGCTACATAGTCATCATTTGTTTCATAACCCACATAATAAAGATCAGTTTTCGGAATAATATGAATAATTGGATCAACTTCCGTATTTCCTTCAGGAATAATTTGCTGATCATTGTCTGTAATTTTTATTTCCTTTTGTGGTAAAAATCCGCGTGGATCCGCCAGCATGAAGACTAACGTGGTTTGAAAGTCCTGAACACCTTCATTAATAAATGTCGGTGTTGGAATACTTGTAAAGTGTCCATAATAAGTTACATCTGGATCATCATTAAACCTCAGCGGATATTCAGTATCAGCATCACTGCTGGTATTGACTAAAACATTAGTTAATGTTTTAATTCGTTCGTTATATTCATCGCGGGTGGTACAGAAACAGGTAATCGGAATGTCAAATTCTTTTTCACCATAGTCTGTTCCCAAGTACACACCACCATAACGTTTAGGGACGTCTTGAAATGACTCAGTAATATTGGGGGCTAACGGTTTCGATACATGATTTAGAAATATGCCCAAATCGTCTTCTGAATTAAAACCACCGTTCCCATCTTCATCAAAGGCAAAATCAAATGTGTTTACATCATAATTATCGTTATTAGCCAAAGGTTACACCTCTTCCCCAATTATTCTTAGCAGTTGTCCGTTTGTTATGTTTATTGACTGCCTGGACAACTTGCTTGTCAGTCACTACTGCCGGAATCGGATTGTTTTGGCCATCGACCAATTGACTCATAAGTTTAATCATTGTATCAAACTTAGCTTCAAGTCTTTTGACAGCCTGAACATCTGAATTGCTTGATTGGTTGGTATGCTGATCTGTCTGTTTAAAATGAGCCATAGTATCGGCTAACAATTCATAGGCTCGTCCTCGTTTATTAATATCCCATGGAATGATGGTTTCCGGTTTATTACGTTCGGCTACTTTAATTAACTGTTCTTGATCAACCAAGCCACCATTCGCATATCCTAAATAATTAGCAACTTTCTTCGCACCGTTAACGTGTTGCCCCGTATAGCCACCACGTTCCCAATCTTCAGAAAATTGACTGGCTAACGAAGCAATCGAACCATGACCCTCAAGGATTCGTTTAAATACAGAAGAATCAGAACTGTCATCGCTTAACGCAAACTTTAATTGGGTAGCTGCATTGCGCCAGTTTTCACCATGACGATGAGCATATGATTTCAAATGATTCAGTCTACCACCTAACCACTGCCCAAGCCCAGAAGCTCCACCAGATGAATTTCTTGCGTTAGGATTTAATCCTGACTCAAATTCCCAATTACCAAGAATTGCAGCAATTCCTGCTTTAGTTGCGCGTGGATCCAGCTTTTTCAATGCTTTAGCTAAGGTTTTAGCTCTAGCTGCCACATCGCCACTTAATCCAAAGCTGCTTAAACTACCAAACAATTTTTGCCATAATGGTTTTAAATTTTTCGATACCCAACTCCAAACCCCGGAATGCTTTAATTGAGATTTTACTAGTGTTTGTAACCCAGAACTTTGTTTATGAGATTTAGTTGACTTTTTAACTTTGTCAATCAACCCAGGCACTCTTCGAATCCCAACAAAATCACCGAAGCCCTTGATGGTAGAATATTTAATCCCGTCCTTTGGATTTTCAGCACTGAACATATGCCCAGAACCACTATTATCGACCACAATACCAACGTGTTGACTTCCTCCACGACCGAAGAATGCTAAATCACCAGTCTTAGCATTCTTCCAAGATACAGGCTTAGAAAAGTTGTATTCAGGGACAGTAGTCGAGCCACCTGGAACTGTAATTCCCATGTGCTTCAAAGTCTCATAAACTAAGCCAGAACAATCATAATAATTCGGTCCTAAGCGGACATTAGAGCCTTCAGAATATCGGTGATGGGCACGATTTGCCAATTTCTTAGCTTCATTCAAAAATGCTGAATTAGTCTGACCGCCACCTTCGGAAACCATGCCATGTAACATATTCCAGGCCGTATCCCACCAAACCGAACCCTGTTGCTTGTCGCGTTTGCCAAACATATTGGCAAAGTTCTCTCCAACAGTTCCCTTTATATCGCCAAAGTTAGGTTGAAAAACTTGTTTGAAAGTTGCATCAGAATGCTTAGCAATATGTGATAGTGCCGACAGCTTCTGCTTTAAAGAACCCCAAATACCTTTAAAGAATTTCCCGATACCACCAAACAAACCAGTTCCTGACGCAAAGTGCTGCATGCCATTTAAAGCCATTAACATCTTAGACTCTGTCGCATTTAAAACGCCGGAACCAGCTTCTAGGAACCGGTGAGTATCTTTACCTTCAACTGGTTCTAATTGCCCATCTGCGTGGACAATGATTTCTTTATTATGTGTTTCTGGTGAATCGTGACCATCATTAAGCTTAGCCAAAACCGGTTGGGTTAATAAACCATTTTTCAACAATCCGGTACCTGTTGCCCACGCTACTGTTGGTATCGGATCTAAAGTTTGTGAACCCCCGTATTGTTTAAAAACTTTGTTCTGGGCTGAAATGGCATTTTTATTCATCCCGTTGACTAATTTGCCAATCCAATTACCAACTGACTTCCAAATTCCATGCCAAGAAAGACTGTAATTATCTTTAGTTTTGGAATTGTTTTTCTTAATATTCTCATACTGAGAAACAGCCTGAGCCGTTACTTTACGATTTTGATTATGTGCATAATCGTAAACCTTATCAGACTGCTGTTTGGCTTTAGTGATTGAATCGTTCTTTTGCTTAGCGGCGTGATTAATTACACCAATTCTCTGTTTACGAGCTTCTTCAATAATCTTTTGGCGTTGAGCTTTGGCAGCTGAACTATTTCCCTTATACTCTTCGTCTGCTGCTTTAACTGTATTTTTATATTTCTTCCAAGCCGCTTTATAAACACTATGATATTCATCGTTAGCTTTTTTGCTGACAGACTTTTGTTCTTCATCAGCGTTTGCCACCAATTTAATCATTTTTTCTTTAGAATACTTTTTACCCTTTTCAGTAAGAGTTTTGTAATCTTTTGCAATCTTGTTAGTAGACAATTTAATCTGACCAGCTAAGGTTGTATGCAGTTTGGCTTCTTTAGCAGTCACTTGAGTAGCAAATTTAAGATGTTGTTTCTCAAGTGCTTCTTTCTTTTCCTTCTGCATTTTTTCAACTTGAACGGATCCTTTACCGTATTTATTCTCAGCTTTTAGAATCTTTTTATTCCACGATTCGGTTAATCGTTGCCGTGATTGCGCATAATATTTGGCAATTGCCTGCTGATCCTTTTGACTCATCAGAGTTAATCGGTTGGCTTTAGATCCTTCACCCTTAATAATTTGTAGGCGTTTTTCGTACTCTTTTTTAGTAATGTCCCCGTTTTTATAAAGTAATTGTAAGTTCTTCTTGTCCTGAGCTTCACGGTTTTTATAATAGCTTGTCGCTTCATCAGAAAGTTTCTTGAAAGAAGACTTAGTAGATAATTTAGGTGTATGGATTTTTTGTGCTGAAAGTCCTTTTTGAATAGCTTTACCAAACTTACGACCAACACCTTCGCCAACCAAGCCACCCAAACCAGCGCCAACAGCTGTGCCAATTCCAGGAAAAATAGCTGTCCCGATTGCTGCACCTACTGCAGTACCACCTAATGAACCGGTAGCAGCGCCAATGTGTGAACCGGCACTCTTCTTTTTCATGCCAATTAAATCAGTTGCCGAATTTAAGACATCTAAGACACCGACAGAACCAGCCGCAACCTTGCCAAATTTACTAACGCCTTTAAACTTACCAGCTAATTTAGCTAATCGGCCAACTTTTCCGGAGTCTTCGGCAACTTTACTTGTATCATCTATATCGTGGATGGCCGTTTTGCCATCTTTTTCGGCACCTTCGGCAACCTTACCTTCGCCACCAGAGTTATCAGCAATATCATCAATTGCACTGGTACCATTTCCGGCATCCACATTGGCTTCTTTAGCCTTAGTGTTACGTTCGATGGCTAGTGTCTGATCATCATATGCTGATGTCAATCGGTTCACCTTTAGCTTTTGACCGCCAAAGACAGAGGTAATATCACTAAATATTTTGAAATATTTATAAACTTTACCAACTGCCCAAATTGCAGCTAATGCTTCACCGAAATGTTTGACACCTTCATAATGCTTAACAGCAAAAATACCAATATTGGCAATTCCTCCTGCAACATGTGCAGTTAAAGTAGCCGTTTTACCAATATCTTTCTGAAATCCTTTTTCACCAAAAAGCTTGGTCATTTGATTAGCCGCTTTTGTCATGTAGGGCAGTAACTTAGACCCAAACATAATTGATAATTGATCCCAGGCTTGCTTGAATCGCTTCTGGGACATTTGGGCAGTTTGTGCATTCTTGTTAGCTAATCTTTGAACGTAAGTCCCAGCTTTGCTTGCTTTAGAAACATTGTTGGTTAAATCAGCCAACTGACCATTATATCTAGCTAAGATTTGAGCTGCTTGCATACCAGTTTGGCCAAAAATCGTTTTAAATATGCGTGCTGTATCAGCTCCACCAAGTTTTTTAGTATGTTCTTCGATAATTTTAAAAATTGCAGGCAATGTTTTGAAATTACCATTGGCAGTCTGGAATATTTTAGTTGATTTAATCCCAATGTCATTCAAAGCACCCATAGCTGAATTAGTTGGTGCTGCTAAACTAGTAATAATTTTTCGTAGACCCGTTCCGGCTTTATCAGCTTCCAAGCCGTGGTTACTTAATTCACCTAAAGCAGCAGAAGTTTGCTCAATACTAAACCCCGCATTATTAGCTGAATCGCCTACATATTCCATACCTTTACCTAGACTGTGGAAGTCAGTGGCAGTCATATCAGCAGAATAGGCCAATGCATTAACTACACGTTTAGTGTTGTGCATCATTTTTGCCGTATTATTGGTTTTCATGCCAAATGCTTCGATCGCCTGGCTTGATACTTTAACCACATCTTTAAAGTCATCACCAGAAGCCACACTGGCTTGTAGTTCAGTTTTCATAACCGCTAATGATTCAGCACCTGTATGACCACGCTTGATTAAATCCTGGTATTGATCAGCAATTTCTTTTTGACTAACCCCATATTTGAGAGCGTACTTAGTCCCATCTTTTTGCATTTCGGTGACGGTCTTAATGGCAGTTTTAGTCTTATCACCACCCGTAACTAACAAGTTCCGGTTTACTTTATAAACATTTTGAAGTTCAGTTGCTTTTTTAGCGCCAGAAAATGCAGCTGCTCCCAATGTCCCCATCGCTACGCTAGCACCTAGTAAACTCCCTTTAATTGATCCAAACGCATTTTTAACCTTACCTTTAGCAATGTTGGCTTTATCGCCCATTCGAGCCATGGCATCACTCATGTGACCGACTTGTAAGTCGTATTTAACCACATCTGAACGAACGTTAGCTAGTGAAGCAGCTGTTTTGTTGACTCGCACTTTCTGGGTGTTAAAAGCTTCATTGGCAATGTCCAAGCTACCTTTTAATTGATTGAGTTTTTCCTTTTCTTGGGCATACTCATCTGCATTCTTGTGGGTATCATTGGCAAGTTCATGAACAACATTTCGTTGCTTTTCATAAGCTAACTGGGCTTGTCTATAAGTCTGTGAATTTTTATTAAGTTCATCATTTTGCAATTTATACTGATCGGATAAACTACTCAGGCCTTCTTTAAGTCCCTTGAGCTTTACTTGACCCGCTTGGTTAATCTTTCCCTGAGCCTTTAAGGCATCTACATAAGAATTGGTTACTTGATTAAGGCTATGATAGTTACGCTGCAATCCAGATAGTCCTGAATTAAGGTATTCAAATTGCTTTTCCGCTTTAGACTGTTGATCATTTAAACCAGCAATCTTCTCTTGTGCTTTAGCAATCTGATTAGCATATTTGGCATATTTTTCTGAACCTTGGTTGGTCGTTTGATCGAGGCCTGACTGTCGACGCTTCAACTCATCAATTTTTAAGTTATAACCTTTAATTTCTTCTGATATTCCTTGATACCTAGTTTTTAAAGCATCTAGCTTATCTCCAGAAGATTTTAAGGCCACCTCCTGAGAACGCCATGCATTGGTAGTAGCTTTAATGTAATTGGTTAAAGTCTTTAATGACCGTGCTGGTTGTACTGCATCCAAGCGAATTGAAGTACTCATTACATCATTAATAGTAGCCATTAGTCAGTCCCCTTTCGTTTATTTAATAACTCGACAACCGGATCTGTTACTTGTTTCTTCTTATCCTTAGCATTTAAGACTGCCATAAATTCAAAGTAATCTTGTCGGTTTAACTCATCTGGTAAGATTCCTTGCTTCATCATTTGTTGTTTAAAAAAAAGCATATCTTGTTGGGATATGCTTAAATCATTGATTAATTTAGCTAATCTTAATTGTTTTTCTTTTGGGTCAGCTGATTCCTCACTTTGCTGTTTGGTGACAGTCTCCCAGTCTTCATCACTCATACCTTGAAACCGGAATAATACATAGGCCATGAAATTTTGAAAGTCGGTGAAGTCCAAAGTTGATTTAATCTTTTCAACTTCTTGATCAGTCAACTTAAAAATATCAATCATAAATTGCAATAATCCTTGAACCATTTTCTTTTGCGCTTCCAAAACTGCTAGTGGGTCATCATTAGTAAAATCAACTGCATCTGATTTCAACAATTGAATTTGTAAATTTTGGGCTTTCTCAACAACACCCACAGTGGTTTTAACTTCAGCTGACTTTTTACGTAAACCTAATTTTGTAATATTAATTTTCATGATCAAAGCTCCTTTATTTTATTTGATTATGTATGCGGGGAATATCCCCCGCCTTGATCTATTTTCCTGGTGTTGTACCGCCAGTTGTTGAACCAGTCGTGCTACTACCGGTAGTTGCTGAATAACCACCAAAGACTTCAGCCAGCATTTTGGCTTTATCAAAGCCAGCATCTTGAGACATCCAAATCTTGTACGGTTCTCCGTTGAAGATGGTATTGTCAGCCGGTGTTAATGCTTGGTAAGTTAACGCCGTATTGGCATCAGTTTCAGCATTATTATCCGTTGCATGAGAACTACCAGTTTCAATTAGTTGACCATTAGCAAAGCCTTCGTACATATCAATATTCGTGTATGAACGAAAATGTAACAACATTGCTACATGGGGCTTTGGCAATTGACGTGTCCAACCACCATTAGCCGCATCCTGAATATATCCTTTGAGTTTTTGCAACTCGTCAAAATCAATATCCAAGAATTCCAATGCGACCTGTGGTTGTGCCTGACCATTTGAAACTCGTTTTGCTTCATCATTAGCATAGGCGACAGTACCCTCGCTTCCAAGCCAGAAACTGTGGCCGTCGTAGCACCTTTAGCATCGCCATCAACTAAATAGATACCATTAGTTCCTACTCCTGCATCGCTAGTCAGTAATTTACCATTAGCATCAACTAAACCAAAGGTGACATCTTTAATACCATGTGTTGACATTTAAAATCCTTCTTTCTTCATTGTAATTGTCTTAGAAACTGAAAAAGTTGCCGTAATTTGATCGGTATCTGGATCCACAGTGTTAGGCTCATGTGAGCTAACCAGCCAATCCTGATTTTCCAAATTATTCATTAAAGTAACTTCTTCATTAAAAATATTTTCTTGTGTTTCTTTTTTCCAAAATATTTGAATTTGAATATTAGCTTGCATATTGCTAAATCGATCGTTCCGATATCCGCCCAACGGTTCAGTAATGGAAGTAACTAATACAATGGTCTGCTTTCCAGAAGTATCAGCACCAGGAGGAATGTTCATGGGATAAAGCTGATCAATCCAACCATAATGTAAAGACTGAACCAAATGATAAACAGTCATAACTGGTAACTCCATTAGTGACCCAACTCCTTCCATTTAATATATTCAGCTTTTAATATATCAGAACGAGCTTCCTC
>NZ_BAKI01000049.1 GCF_000583655.1 Lentilactobacillus farraginis DSM 18382 = JCM 14108 | reverse complement strand
CAAAATTTTTGTTACAGTCCCCTTATTTAATCACGATTGTTACCGAGTAAAAACATACATCGAAAGGCAACTTCCCGTCACACTCATTTTAGAATGATCTACCCAAGCCAATTTTATTTGTAAATTACGACCGGTTCATTGGTATTCGTGTACTGCCAAACCTTTGGCATTTGCGATGGCGGATTATTCAAACAGCCATGGGAATGATACTCGGATCGGGCACTTGGATTGCCATAAACCGATGACGGCTGCATGGTGAATCGTGCAAGCCGACTCCCGAAAGTGTTACCGGTTCCCAGTAGCCAACCGGTGAAGCGTATTTAGAACCGTCGCTATTTTTACCACGAAGCGTTGCATGCCGCTGCTTATACATGATAAAGTAAGCCCCGGTTGGCGTCGCATTACCACCCGTTAACGTTCCGGACATGATTGGAATTTTCGCCTTTAGACGACCGTCCTTGTAAACATATTCCTGCAGATTGGATAAATCAACAGCAACATACGTTTTGCCGGCCCCCCGATCACCGTATCCGGTCCCGGAAACATAGTTCTTTAGATTAATGTTTTGCGGCTTTTTCCTGGTCAGATTATGAATCAAAGCCTTTGATAAGGCCGCCTGATTAATTTTCCAGCCGTATGTGCCGCCACTTGCAACCCGAACCGTTTTGGGTTTGGTAATCGTAAATGACTTTCCCAACGTATCCACCTTGTTCGCAAACTTGGCAACCCAATTAGTTAGTTTGGTTGTTTCAAATTTGTAGTGACCGTTGGCCGTGACTTTCCCATTGGTTAACCATTTTTTGGCAGTAAAAGTAAACGGCTTATTATAAGTCGTCAGCGTAACGGTGTTGTTTAACCGTTTTTGCAATGCCCGCTGACGTGACTTGATAAGTGAACTGTTTGGTGAAGCAGCCACCTGCTTTTTCATCTTAACCGAAATAACCAGATTATCTTTCGCCTGCTTTTTAAAGGCCTTAATCATCGAAGCCTTATCAAGTTCAGTTCCCTGAACGCCCTTTTTGACCGTTACCTTTCCATTGGTTAACTTAATTGTTGAATCAACGGTTGGCTTTCGAGTTAAGTTGAGCTGATCAATTTGCTTTTCAAACTTTGGCAGAAGCGTCCTTATGCGGTATTGATAATCCCGATTTGAAACTTCGGTTTGTGCATTCATTTGTTTTGCTGCCAGCATGCTCATCGAACTTCGACGCTTGAATAATTGCTTAACATCATCGGTATCCAACTTAATTCGAGACTTCTTAACGACCAGATACTGACCGTTTTGGTCAATTTGCGATTGATTCAGTTTTTTTGTTGCTTGTGCAACGGTCAAACCTGACACGTTGACATCATTGATCCTGGTCCACTTAAAATGACTTTGAAAGTAGACGTGCAATCCAATGAATCCACCAGCCAGCAAAAGTACGATAACCGCAGAAAACCGCTTTAATTTACGGTTTCGGTTAACTCTTTTTTGCCGACCGAACTTCTCTCTTCGTGACATGGATCCAGTCAGCCCCCTTGGCAAATATTTTACTTCATTTTACGAGTATCAGAAAGTACAATCTACATATAAGCATTATGATTCAAAATCCTTAATAAAATCTTCAGCCTTTTCTAATTTCGCAATTACGACTATCTATCATATCATAAATCAGGCTGCTTTATTAAGTATTTAGCTAACGATACCTAAAAATGATGAAAGAGGTAACCTCAATGCAATTATTTATCGAACACTCTAAACCAATTCGGGCAGCTGCCGCCTATATTCGATTATCAGTCTTTGTCCTTGAACGAGGAATCGCGCTGACTGATGAATTTGATGATAAAGACAGTGACAATGAAGTTTACGCTGTCTTGTTCGATGATGCAACGCCGGTTGCCACCTGCCGGTTTGAACAGGCCGATGCCAACACATTAAAGATTGGCAGAGTTGCAACACTGAAAGCATACCGTGGTAAAGGCTTTGGTAAGAAAGTCCTAAGGGCAATGGAAATTTATGGCCAAAAACGTGGATTGACCAACTCGTTGATTCACAGTGAACTAACTGCAACCGGATTTTACGAAAAAATGGGTTACAAAGCCGTCTCAAAACCTTTTTTGGAAGACGGTGTCCCTTACGTGATTGTTAAAAAATCCCTTTATGCTCACTCATAAAAAAGCCGATCCGGTATTCACCGGACCAGCCATTTAAGTTCATTGTCGAATTTCATTATCACAGTCGCTTAATTTTTAAATGAATGAATCGGTGCCGGAATCCGACCACCCCGGTTAATCATCTTAGCAGGGCTGTTGGTATTGACCGGCATAATTGGTGCGTAGCCAAAAAGACCACCAAAGTCGATTCTTTCGCCAACTTTTTTCCCGGTTGCCGGAATAACCCGAACAGCCGTCGTTTTGTTATTAATCACGCCAATTGCGGCTTCATCAGCAATCATACCGCTGATTGTTTCAGCCGGTGTTGCACCGGGAACAGCGATCATATCCAACCCAACAGAACAGACCGCTGTCATGGCTTCGAGCTTCTCCAGATTAAGATTGCTATGCTCAACTGCTTTGATCATGCCACTGTCTTCTGATACGGGAATAAAGGCACCCGACAGGCCGCCGACATGCTCACAAGCCATAACGCCGCCCTTCTTTACCGCGTCATTCAGTAGAGCCAGGGCCGCAGTTGTTCCCGGTGCCCCAACACTTTCTAAACCGATTTCCTCCAGGATTTCCGCAACGGAATCCCCCTGACTGGGCGTCGGTGCCAGTGATAAATCAACAATTCCAAACGGCACTTTTAATCTTTCGGCAGCCACATTACCGACAAACTGTCCCATTCGGGTTACTTTAAAAGCCGTCTTTTTAATGGTTTCCGAAACAATGTCAATTGATTCGCCACGAACTTTTTCCAGAGCCCGTTTAACTACTCCGGGACCGCTAATTCCGACATTAATAACTTTATCCGCTTCGCCAACGCCATGAAAAGCACCGGCCATAAACGGATTATCTTCAACTGCATTGGCAAAAATTACCAAGCTCATGCAGCTGACGGGATCAATTGCTGCCAACTCCTTAACAACGCCACCCATTTGTTTAACGGCATCCATATTAATCCCTGCCCGAGTTGAGCCAACGTTAACGGAGCCGCAAACCCGTTTGGTTTCACTTAAAGCTTGAGGAATTGACGCAATTAACTTACGGTCCCCGGCCTGGTAGCCCTTTTGAACCAGCGCTGAGAAGCCGCCGATCAGATCAACTCCCAGCGCTTCCGCAGCTTTTTCCATTGTTTGTGCATAAGCAACATAATTTTCGTCATGGCATGCAGCAGCAATCATCGCAATCGGTGTGACCGAAAGTCGTTTATTAACAATCGGAATGCCATATTCCGATTCGATTTGATTGGCAACTTTCACCAAATCCCGTGCGCTTTTCGTCAGCTTATCATAAATTTTTTGCCGGGCTTTTTCGCCATCACTATCAATACAGTCAAATAATGAAATTCCCATCGTAATCGTTCGAATATCCAGCTTCTCTTCAGAAACCATTTGAATGGTCTCTAAAATTTGTTTTGTTTCCATTCTGAAATAATCCCCCTATAACTTCTGGATAGCATCAAACAATTCCTGACGCTGGGTATGAATATCAAGTCCGGTTTCGTTACCCAAATCATTCAGTTCTTTTTTAATGGCTTCGAAATTGCTTTCCGAATCCTGCCATTCACCCATTAACATCATCGTAAAATTTCCATCCATCAACGTTTGAGAAATATCCGTAATGTTAACTTTTAACGCTGCCAATCGCTGAGAAACTTTAGCAACAATTCCTATTTGATCGCGGCCAATCACCGTAATAACTGCTTTCATTTAATGTCATCCTTTCATCCGTCCCGGGATTATCGCATTTTATTAATAATAACCGAAAACCGGCTGATCATCAATCTACTATCAATTTTATATTTATTAGGACCAATTTTTAAAATTTAAATTTATACTGATCAACATGCTATAATAAATGGTAAATAACACTAGGAAAAGGTGGCAGCATAATGGCAACAGAAAAGGAAAAATTTTTAGCCGGCGAACCCTATAATATCATGGATCCGGAATTGGCCGCGGAGGAAACCAAAGCTCGACGGATTTGTAAAATGATGAATGAACTGGACGATACTGCCAGCGAAGAAAAAGACCAACTGATTCGGCAACTATTTGGATCAGTTGGTAAAAGCCCGTGGGTCCAGCCTAATTTCCGCTGTGACTTTGGGTACAATATTCACGTTGGCGATTACTTTATGTGCAATTACGATAACGTGATTTTGGATATTGCCCCGGTAACAATTGGCAATCACTGCATGCTGGCGCCTCACGTTCAAATCTATGCCGCTTATCATCCCTGGACCCCAGCGAACGGGAAGCTTCACTGGATTGGGAAAACCGGTCACGCTTGGCGACGACGTTTGGGTTGGCGGTGGCTCTGTGATTCTGCCGGGTGTTACCCTTGGTAATAATGTCATCGTTGGTGCTAATTCAACCGTTACCAAATCTTTTGGTGATAACCTCATTATCGCGGGAAATCCAGCCCGGGTAATCCGTGAAAATCCGGTAAAATTAAAAAAATAAGCCAAATGGTGTTGACATTATAAAAATATGGGTGTAAATTAATGACAATCATTAAATTCACATTAGAAAAAAGCCATGAAGAGAAACATTGTTGCGTATCTGTAATCAGAGAGTTGCTGGTTGGTGAGAAGCAAGTTACGGATTCAAACAATTATCGTCTCTGAGCTGTGCAGCCAAACGTTATAGTAGGCTACATTGGGAACACCCATTATTGTGTCAGCGTATCGTATTTGTTACTGTACGTGTGAGGTAGTCTTAGCGATAAGGCTATAAAGATAAGGTGGTACCACGCTAAAGCGTCCTTTAATTATCAATTATATGATAGTTAAAGGACGCTTTTTTGTTATTTAATGAGAATTAACTTTAAAGGTGGTGAGGACATATGAAATCGGACATTAGCAACTCTAACGATAATCCGGGTCAGATTCAGATTCATCAGTTAGTGGCTGTTGATCAACTAAGTTTTTCACAACATAGTATTCAATTGTTTTTCACGAATATGGTTCACGACATAGCTTCAACATTTTACGACATAGTTTCAAATGACATAATCGGCACATATTCGTCCTCACGCTTTTTAATAAGCGGGGACAAACAAAATTAACTAAATTTATGGAGGTCACGCTTATGGATACACAAAAACAAGCAACATTGACATTATCAACCAAGGAAAATGAATTTGCAGAAAAACTTTTCAACGCTTATCAATCACATAAAGCGTTAAAGGAGTCCGATTGGCAGAACGTGGTAACTGATGAAGCAACTGCTTATAACGTTCAAAAGCGTTTTACCGAACTCAAAGGCGAAGATGTTGGCGGCTATAAGGTTTCCTTAACCAGCAAACAAACCCAGGATATGTTTGATTCCGATTCGCCGCTCTACGGTGCCCAGGTTAAGAGTCACTTTGTTCAATCACCCGTGACGCTGCACCGACAAGAATTAATGGAACCACTGGCAGAAGTTGAAATGCTGTTTACTGCTAAAGAAGCTCTCAGCAGCAGTGATTCATTGGAAGATCTTTTAAAGAAAACCAAGGTGGCACCGGCTGTGGAAGTACCTGATTCACGATTCAGTGACTGGTTCCCAAGCCTTTCCAAATACATGGTCATGGCTGATGCGGCAGTTGGCGGCTTCGTTGTTTACGGTCAGGAAGTAGATGCTACCCGTCTGTTCGATAGCGTCGATGACTTGGCGAACGTAAAATGCCAATTATTCCATAATGGTAAAAAATTAAAGGACGGTGCTTCATCAGAAGTACTTGGTAACCCGTTGAATTCACTTCAATGGCTGGTTAAAAAGTTGGAAGATCAAGGTCAACCACTTCAAGCTGGTCAACGGGTTTCAAGCGGTACGTTCCTTTTGCCGGAGTCCTTGACTGATGGCGAATGGAAAGCCACCTTTGACCAGGGACTTGGAGCCGTCTTCCTAAACGTTGCCAAAGATTAATACTTAACTGAGTTACTTTACTGAAAACGGTCGACTGCAAAAGGTCGATCGTTTTTTATTTTCAATTGGAAATAGCAATTCCTGGTTGCTGTTTTTTTATTTCCAAGTGAATAGTGTCCTTACTCATTTAATTCAAGCGCTTTTTACGATACGCCGCTCCCAAAGCCTGTGGTATATTAAGAGTTGGAAATAATACGAAGGGAATTAATCCATTATGTCAATCAAAAGCCGGTTTATCTATTTTTCAGGGTTACTGTTCTTAAGTATCTGTCTGGGCCTAAACGTGCCAACAGCGTCGACACCTGGCTTGGCCGCATCAAAAGCAATGGTTACCGATACCAAGTCCCCCCTTTCCGAACGAGCAGCCCGTAAGCTGATTCACCGGACACCTGACATGAACCCAACCACCCCCGTTCAATCCTTGCGCAAACGGGATTACATGGCCAATGAAAAGCTATTCGACGTTTCTTACAACATCTTTCACTTCTCACCTAAAATAATGTTTAAAGCCAATACCACAACGCTATACGTTTCGTCTCGCCGATTAGCACCACTGCTAAACACAGCAATGGCCAAGTGGAACCAAGCACTTGGCAAAACCGTTTTTAAGATGGGAACGGCCAAGCAGGCTTCCCTGCCGGTAAAGTTTGGTCATGCCAGCCAAAAAAATTGGGATGGGCTTTACACGGGTAAGACAATCTACATTGACAAGGCCCACTTTGACGACCCCAAATACCCATTGGCCTATATCAAACCCGCCCTGGCTGCTCAGATGTCCATTAAACAATATTGGACAGGTGTGCTGGCCCATGAGCTGGGACACACACTTGGGTTGGATCATACCGCCTACCAGGCCGATTTAATGTACGCCCCTACCAGCAATGGTAATATTGTTGCCAAGTACCCGTGGCAAAATCCGCTTCAAAAAACAGCCACCGGATTAGACGGGACTGAGATGGCTAAAATTTCAACTCGGGATTTAAATCGGGCAAAGTTAGCTGAAAAATTAGGATATTGGTAAATTAGCAAATATCTAAAAATTATTATTAATAAATTGTCTAAAAAAGCAGTGACGACTCAGCATCGAACTTAACCCAATGCTGAATCGTCACTGCTTTAATTAATCGGTAGTCGTTATTAAAACAGATTCAATTTTTTGATTCGTTGACAAGCTTCCGTAAATCTTGGTTCATCAATTAACAGGCCGACGCGAACGAAGCCTTCACCACCAGCGCCAAACCCGTTTCCAGGTGCAACGGCCACCGCCGCTTTATCCAGCAATAAATCCGCAAATGACTCACTGGTATAGCCTTCGGGGACCGGCATCCAAGCATAGAATGAACCGCCTGAATGATACGGTTCCCAGCCAATCGCGCGAGCTGCTTTAAAGAACTGATTTCGTCTTTTCTCATACAGGGCGACCAATTTCCGAACCGTTTGCTGATCACTGTTTAGGGCAGTAATTGCTGCTTTTTGCATTGCAGGAAAGACGCTGACAAACAGATGATCTTGGATTAAATTAATGGCTTCAATCATATCCGCGTTGCCAGCAGCAAAACCAATTCGCCAGCCAGCCATATTATAAGATTTGGAGAAGGTATAGGTCTCAATACCAACATCTTTGGCGCCGGGCGTTTGAAGAAAGCTGATTGGCCGTTTACCGTCAAAGCCGATCGCACCGTATGCAAAGTCATGGACAACGCCGATATGGTTTTGATTGGCAAAAGCCACTGTTTTTTTGAAAAACTCGGGAGTTGCAACCGCCCCCGTCGGATTATTCGGATAGTTGAGATACATTAGTTTGGCATCTGAAACAACTTTTGGATCCAATTCATCATAGTCAGGCATAAAATCGTTTGCTTCTCTTAAACGCATCAATTGTAATTTAACTTGGGCAAGTGCAACCCCTGATAAGTAATCCGGATACCCCGGATCTGGAAGCAGCATGGTATCTCCTGGATTTAAAATGGCAAACGGCAACTCCACCAAACCAATCTTTGAACCGCCCAAAATAGCAATTTCTTTTTCCGGATCCAGCTCAACGCCATATTCCCGTTTGTAAAAGGCGGCGGCTGCCTGTTTTAAAGCCGGATCACCGCGAAATTGGGAATACTTATGGTTGGCAGGAATGGCGGTTTGTTCCTGCATTGATTTTACAATAAAGTCTGGGGTCGGTTGATCGGGGTTCCCCTGCCCCAGATTAATAACATCCGCGCCGGTAGCCACCTTGGCATTCACCTTTTTGACAAGACTGGCAAAAAATTGTTTCGGTAAATTTTGAAGTACTTTCGATTCTGGAAATTTCAAACTGATTCCTCCAATACTGATCATCTAACTAAGCGATCGATTATGTAACCGGGCATCGCAAATAACAGCCCTTTTGGCTTAAAAATAGCAACACTATCTTTAAGTGTGTCATGATAATTATGAGTAAAACCACCATAATTGTCAATGTAATTTTAATGATTCGCTAATAAATAATTACGCGTGGCTAACCATGCGACTAAGGGATCTCCCCTATTAATTATCAACGCAACGCTATACATTCGGGTTAATTTCTGCTAAAATAGTCACATTATTGTATGTTATATTTTATTACATACGTGTAGGAGGAATATTATGAAACACAGATTGTCAAAGCCCCTAAGATGGGTTATCTTTGGGGTGGCATTTTTAATGTGTCTTATTTTTTCAAATACGGCCCAAGCCAAGACTTATCAAATTGGGACCGATGTTACTTATCCACCCTTTGAATTTGCGAATAAACATAATCAATATGTCGGTATTGATATCGATATTATGAATGCAATTGCAAAAGAAGAGGGCTTCAAGGTTCATATTAAACCTGTCGGCTTCAACGCAGCGGTTCAAGCTGTCCAGTCAGGCCAGGAAGACGGTGTTATTGCTGGAATGACAATTACACCGGATCGTCAAGCCAAATTCGATTTTGGGACGCCCTACTATAAAACGGGCGTTGTCATGGCAGTTGCCAAGAATAGTCGGATTTCCAGCTTTAAACAGCTTAAAGGAAAGCGGGTTGCCCTGAAAACAGGCACAGCCGCTGCCGACTACGCCAACAGCATTAAAAAGAAATACAGCTTTAAGACCGTCACTTTCGATGATTCCGATAATATGTATCAAGACGTCACGACCGGTAATTCAGTGGCCTGCTTTGAAGATCAACCAGTTATGCAGTACGGCATTAAGCAGGGTTTAAAATTAAAAATTGTTTCCAAGCCGGCAAATACCGGCTGGTATGGTTTCGCTGTCAAAAAAGGAACCAATCGAGCACTTATTTCAAAATTTAATGCCGGCTTAAAGAAGATCAAAGCCAACGGTACCTATGATCGGATAGTTGGTAAATATCTCGGCAGCAAAACCAATCAAGCCGTTAAGGGAAAAACATTCACGATTGGAACGGACGTTACCTTTCCCCCGTTTGAATTTGCCAACAAACATAACAAATACGTCGGCATTGATATGGACCTGATACGATCGATTGCCAATGAACAGGGATTTAAGGTTAAAATTAAACCATTGGGATTCAACGCGGCGGTTCAAGCTGTCGAATCCGGTCAGATTGACGGGGTGATTGCAGGGATGTCCATTACCAATGCCCGCAAAAAACAGTTTGACTTCTCGGATCCCTACTACACTTCAGGTGTTGTGATGGCTGTCGCAAATAACGGTAAGGTTAAATCACTTTCCCAACTTCGCGGGAAAAAAGTGGCTGTTAAAACTGGAACCGCTGGTGCTGATTATGCCAACAGCCTTAAGAAGAAGTACGGCTTTACAGTTACAACGTTCGACGACTCAAATAATATGTATCAGGATGTCGTCACAGGAAATTCAGCGGCTTGTTTTGAAGATCAGCCGGTCATGCAATATGCTATCAAACAAGGTACCAAACTCAAAATTGCCACAAAACCGGCTGAAAGTGCCCCATATGGCTTTGCGGTTAAAAGAGGTCAAAACCAGGCGCTTCTCAGTGCATTCAACAATGGCTTAAAGGATTTAAAAGCAAGTGGAACCTATGATGATATTAAAGCAAAATATTTGGGTACCGGTGGCTCACAAGCCTCAGTTAAGTCAACTGGCAGCAGTACCGAAGATCGTAGCTTCATCGGTTTAATTAAACAAAATAAGGGCGCGCTATTGTCCGGTTTGCAGGAAACCATGTGGCTAACCGTTGTTTCGATCTTTTTTGCGACTATTTTCGGTGTCATCGTTGGTTTATTGGGTGTTGTTCCGGGAAAAGCTTTCAATTGGCTCTCGAGCATATTGATTTACATTTTCAGGGGGATGCCGTTGCTGGTACTGGCACTCTTTATCTACACGGGAATTCCAAGCTTAACCGGTGAAAAGATTCCCGCCTTTGTTGCCGGTGTTATTACCTTGACATTTAATGAAGGAGCCTATATCGCTGCTTTTGTTAAAGGTGGGATTGAAGCCGTTGATCCCGGACAAATGGAAGCCGCTCGAAGTCTGGGGCTGCCATTTGGAAAATCAATGCGTAAAGTTATTTTACCGCAGGGAATTAGAATCATGATCCCATCATTTATCAATCAATTTATTATCACCTTAAAGGATACGTCGATTTTATCCATTATCGGACTACTTGAATTGACACAAACCGGTAAAATTATTATTGCCAGAAACCTTGAAGGCTTCAAGGTTTGGACAATCGTTGCCTTAATGTATCTAATCATCATTACCCTGTTAACTTGGCTATCCAACTGGGTACAAAGGAGAACAAATGTATGAGCGAAAAAGTTAAAGTAACCAACCTGGTTAAAACCTTTGGTACCAATGAAGTTCTAAAGGGGATTAATTTAACCGTTCAAGATAATGAAGTTGTTGTGATTATCGGCCCTTCAGGATCCGGTAAAAGTACCCTGCTGCGAACTTTGAACAAACTGGAGGAACCTACTTCCGGATCAATTGTGATTGATAATACCGATATTGCTAACAAAAATGTCAATATGAACACAATCCGAGAAAATATCGGGATGGTTTTTCAGCACTTCAACCTTTTCAATAATTTAACTGTTGGCGAAAACATTATGTTGGCTCCGGTTGAATTAAAAAAAGAAACAAAAGCAGAAGCTTCGAAGCAGGCAAAACAATTATTAGACACAGTTGGTTTAAAAGAAAAATTTAGTGCCAGAGTTCAGTCCCTTTCCGGCGGCCAACAACAGCGAGTGGCCATTGCCCGTGCTTTGGCTATGAATCCGGATATTATGTTGTTTGATGAGCCAACCAGTGCCCTTGATCCCGAAATGGTCGGCGACGTTCTAGAAGTTATGAAGGACTTGGCCAAAAAGGGAATGACCATGATTGTGGTAACTCATGAAATGGGCTTTGCCAAAGAAGTGGCCGATCGAGTTGTCTTCGTTGATGATGGTCAAATTCTTGAGCAAGGAACCCCTGATCAAATCTTTGGCCACCCAAAAAACGAACGTTTAAGAGATTTTCTAAACAAGATTTTGAACGTTTAAGATTTTTAAACATTGATTTATTAAGATTGATATCTTCGGATGTCGGTCTTTTTTATTTGGGATAAATTATTTTTGTTGCTAAGCGTTTGGATCGCCAACTGGAACTTAAGCGTTTGTGTTACTACTAATACTTGTACTTGTTTTGACAGTTTCCAGCCGATTTATACTAAAATCCACAACTGATAACAATCGTGATGTTGGCGGTACCGGTGCCAAAACTTTTAGAAAAATAACTATCGAATCAGATTATTTTGATTCTCATTTTAGTCCCCCACTCTCAAGTTAAGTGTTGAATATGAATGCGCAAAGCAAAAATTCAGCATCATTTGTTATAGCGTGCTGATCCCTAAGCATTTAATCGCCTTCTGTAAGACTTGGTAACAGGCTTTGATATGATATTCAACCATGCTTTGGTAGCAGGAATAACATGCGGTTAACGTGAGAATTGCTGATTCACTAGCCCCACGCTTATCCTTGATAAGATTTCCCTTTTAATCATCAAAATATTGCTGCTTTATGAGTTTAGCCAATCGTTGCCTAATAGATGCTCTTAACGACTTTTAATTCAGACAGCGTCTGCGGGAGGCTTACGCCATTGTCAAAATTTTGATTAGAAACAATCCTCAGTCAATATATACCAGTTAATCGTGGGTATTGTATTAAAACGGTTAGCCGCATTTTAAAGAACAGCCGCAGTTTTTTAGTAATTATTTGGAGAGCAGGTGGTCCAATGTTTCAGGTGATGGATTCGACTACTGCCAGCAAGATAATGAATACCATACTGGTGGTAGTCAGGAGCACACTGTAAATCCATCTTGTAAATCCGTCTTACGAACAATTTCATAGCTGATGGTGTACATCTTTAGCAGTAAGTTTATGTAGCGATACTTAAGTTTGACTGCGTTCACCAAGTTGACATTGTCAATAATGAGCTCGAGTAGTACGCTTGATTTGAATAAGGAGATGTCTTTTCTTAGTTTGTCTGGTCACTATTAAGCATCGGTTTCCATGGCCTACTTGTATGCTTGGCTCAGTATTGCAGCTCAATTTTAAATTCGGCAGCTCCAATTAATAACTTAACGATAATCTATGACTCAATGTGATAAAATTAATAGTGTCTTAGTAATACAAACCAATTAAAAACGATGGGTTACTAATTTTGAAATGCCGGCACATCAAGGATTCTTTAGTGTATTCCCCACGCATGTGGGGGTGATCCCTTCTTCAACGGGGTTGTGTAACAAATCCCAAGGTATTCCCCACGCATGTGGGGGTGATCCTCCGCGTTGGTCAGGGAAAAGTTAATCGGAAAAGTATTCCCCACGCATGTGGGGGGGTGATCCTAACGTCATCCGGAACTGAGACACCAGATTCTTGTATTCCCCACGCATGTAGGGTTGAACTCGAGGCCGGCTTCCTGCAATGCAGCTAGAAATGGCTCGGTATGACAATGACGCACTTAACCACATGACGGATTATCGATTTATTGAAGCATTGGGGCTTGATGAATCGCTGGTTAGATATATAAGGAGATGATGTGATAAATATTTTAAAGGGAGTTTTTATTAAAAAATATTCTGGGGGTAAGAGAAATGGATGAAGAAACAAAATTTTGCATTAATTGTGAGAAAAAGATACCTAAATCAGCGGAATTTTGTCCTTTTTGTGGTGCAAAACAAGTTGCATCTGATTCAACAAATGATAATGGAACGATCACACTTAAAGGGGCTAATGTCGCTGAACAAAATGAAATTTTTAGATATAACGAAAATAAACACCCGGGTATGTTTACCAGCTTCAAATTATATTTAAAAGATGCTTTTATAATTTCCAAACGAATTGGTCGGGCAGATTATTGGTGGTCTTATTTAACGGTTGCAATTATTCAATTTATCTTTAGCTTGCTTCTTTTCGGTTGGTTAATTGCCTATCCAATCATGTTAATTAACATTGACGGGTCTATCTCTATTAATTCAGGGAAATTCACATTGGTGGCTTTATTATCTATTCCAATGGCGATTTTAGGAATAGCATCATTTACTAGTATGATTCGCCGTTTGCATGATACAGGGCATTCTGGAAATTTCATGTGGTTTTTGCTTCTCCCGATAATTGGGCCAATTGTTTTACTGATTATGACTATTTTTAAATCTTCAAAACAAGGTGAACGTTTTGAAAAAAAGGCCGAGACACGTCGATGGTACAAAAAATGGTGGACTTGGTTAATTGTTTTAGCTCTTGCTGTTTTGTACACTTTCAGTTTAGCAAGTATCTCATCTGCTGATTTTTCTGATCTTGATTACTCTCAATCCTCTTCAACAACCAATAGCAATAGTGACAGTACTGAAAGTTCAGAAAATAAAACTGCTAATTCTTCATCTAAAAAGAGTGATAACAATACAGTTACCCTTTCGGATGGAACTAAAGTTACTGTGTTGAGTAAATTATCTTATAATCCCAATACCACAGATACAAGCTGGCACGGATCTAAATTAGTGGTTAAAAAAGTTAACGTTGTTAAAACAAAACCTTTTAAATATGAAGGCGACGACAGTACTTATATGGCTCACGGCATCATCTATCTAAAGTATAGTTATACGCCGACTCTTGATGTCACACCAATGGATAATGAAGCTACAATAAGTACTAACACTGGGGTTCAAGCGGAAATCGATTCTATGGATAGCCAAACTTTTGATGACATTGATTCGGGTGTCACAAAAACTGCTGAAGCAATTTTTCCAATATCTAAATTAAACAATGTTGGTTCAATAACTACCCTCCGCTTAAAATTCCCGGTTTCTCCGCAAAACACTAATAGTGATGACTGGAAAGATTACGATCTAACAATTAATTTAAATAATTAACGATTAATCTCTTTTCGGTTTCAAAAAATTCACGCAAAATTATGTATACCTTTAAAAGCCACGTGGGCTTTTATTTAACAATTATTAAGAACGTACGTACGGAGGAATGTTGATATGGCAGGTTCGAGTTAGCTACATTGATAAATTTGGCAAGAATAAACTAATTTCCAAAAGTGGTTTCCGCACCAAACGGGAAGCCCAGGAATACGGTAACAAACTAGAATATGAATACAATCGCGGGGGCGATCTCAAAAATAAAAACGTTGGCTTTATCACCTATTTAGTTAAGTGGTATCAGACATTTCATGAACCACAATTGGCCGAAGGCACTAAAAAGAAATATCTCTATACGATTAAAGTAGCCACTGATTATTTTGGCCAAACTCGGCTCAAGGACATCTCAACGACTACTTATCAAAAATTTTTACGGTAATGGCGATGGGACAGACGCCCACCCCGCGCATGCGAAAGCAACAGCGGAAAAAATTAATACCCACATTCGCGCCTGCGTTAAAAACGCAATCAACGAGGGTATTATTCACCATGATTTTACGGCCAATACGCATTTGGTTTTTGATCCCAAACACACGCGGGGCATTCACTATCTCAATTTAAATCAAGCAACCGAACTTGTGCATTATTTAAAAGCTCACTTGGATTTGGCCCACATGACCAACTATATGTCACTAACAGCACTGATGACCGGCATGCGAGCGGCTGAAATTACCGCCTTGACTTGGGATAGTTTAGATCGCAAAAAGCACATGCTAAAAATTGATAAATCGTGGGACTTCTCACTGAAAAATTTTAAAGCTACCAAGAACCATTCTTCTAATCGCACGATTGAAATTAATCCGCAATTAATCGAAGTTCTGACCAAGCTGCAATTTGATCAAAATATGTATCTCAATACGCATCACAAGACCAATCCGAAAAATTTGATCTTCATGACGCGTTACGGCAATGTACCCGAATACAATGCGTTAAATCACCACGTGACGCGTTAAAACAGGCCGGTATTGATACCTACCTCACCTTTCACGGTCTGCGTCACACGCATGCATCAATTCTGCTATATAAAGTGTATCAATTGCCTATATCTCGCAGCGACTGGGCCATGAGAATATTGATACGACCACCCATATTTATTTACACATTATTCAAGAATTGGAAAACAAAGAATCGGAAAAAGCATCGCAATCCATGGATCAACTGTTAAGTGCCAAATGATCATGTGCCAAATTTTGTGCCAAATTTTTACTTCAAAAAATGGCCGTTGTGCCAAATTGTGCCAAACAGATATGAAAAAGTATGCTAAACTATCCAAATTTCCAGATGACAAAAAAGCAGGAACGCTGTTATATCACCGTTCCTGCTTTTTAAAACTAACCTATATAATGCTCTGATACCGGAGGTGGGTTCGAACCCACACGTCCTCAACGGACACTGGATTTTGAGTCCAGCGCGTCTGCCAGTTCCGCCACTCCGGCATAATATAGTTGATTGGCCATTATATGGATAAAGGCGGTAATCGGATTCGAACCGACGATGAAGGTTTTGCAGACCTCTGCCTTACCACTTGGCTATACCGCCATAACTTTGGCTAACCCAACTGGGTTAGCTGGATTCGAACCAGCGCATGACAGAGTCAAAGTCTGTTGCCTTACCACTTGGCTATAACCCAATCAAAGGGCGGTAGGTGGGAATCGAACCCACGCGTGTCGGATCCACAAACCGATGTGTTAACCACTTCACCACTACCGCCATAGTATTATTAACAGGGATAGTAGGAGTTGAACCCACACCGACGGTTTTGGAGACCGTAGTTCTACCATTAAACTATATCCCTATGATGGAGGGGAGTGGATTCGAACCACCGAACCCGAAGGAGCGGATTTACAGTCCGCCGCGTTTAGCCAGACTTCGCTACCCCTCCATAAATGGCGCGGGACAGAATCGAACTGCCGACACATGGAGCTTCAATCCATTGCTCTACCGACTGAGCTACCGAGCCAAATAACCATTAACAGAGATAATAATACTAAGTTGTGTATTCAATTTTCAAATACATAACAACGGTTCGTACGAGACTCGAACTCGTGACCTCCTGCGTGACAGGCAGGCGTCCTAAACCGACTAGACCAACGAACCAGGCTGTTATGGAATGGAGGATACAGGGATCGAACCTGTGACCTCCTGCTTGTAAGGCAGATGCTCTCCCAGCTGAGCTAATCCTCCATAAATGACCCGTACGGGATTTGAACCCATGTTACCGCCGTGAAAGGGCGGTGTCTTAACCACTTGACCAACGGGTCATAAAACTTATTATTCGGTTACGGAGAGTAAGGGATTCGAACCCTTGAAACAGGCTTTTACCCGTTTACATCATTTCCAATGATGCTCCTTCGGCCAGCTCGGACAACTCTCCAGTTAAATAATAACTCCGGCAGGCGGGCTCGAACCGTCGACAACCTGATTAACAGTCAGGTGCTCTACCAACTGAGCTATGCCGGAATAATTGCGTGGCAACGTCCTACTTGCAGGGGGCGATCCCCCAACTACTCTTGGCGTACAGAAGCTTAACTACTGTGTTCGGCATGGGAACAGGTGTCTCCTTCTGGCTATAGCCACCACACTATTTTCCTGAAAGAACTTCGTTCTCTCAAAACTAGCTAATATTAATTTTCCGCTTCAGAACCACCACGTCT
>NZ_BAKI01000050.1 GCF_000583655.1 Lentilactobacillus farraginis DSM 18382 = JCM 14108 | reverse complement strand
TGGCGACCCCGAAATGTTGGACCAAACACAACAAATTGAAGAGAATTTTCCTTTAATAAGTGTTAACGTGATAGTGCAACGGAAATTCTAATTTAATATTTCTTTGATTTATCGTAAAGTACTCAGTCCGCTATTTTAGTGATCGGACTGAATGCTTTACTTTACAAATAAAATTAACAGAAATTACTTGCTGGATTTTAAAATTTTAATCTAAATCGAACTCCTCGCTTACCTTAAGCAGTGTCTTATATCCCAACGAAGGCTCATAATAAAACCCAAGTTCCTGCCTGCAAGCAGTGATTAGTTCTTCATCGGTGATGGGGATGCCGTTTTTTTCGGCAAAATTCTTGGCTCTGGCAATGAAGACGTAGGTCTTGAAGCCTTGTTTGATTTGCCGATAACGATCGTCATTTTCGCTTCTTAAGATATCGAGCAGCCGGTGAATATTTTTGATGGTTTTAATGCGTTTTTCCAAGAAGTATTTAGTAGTTGGTACTTTAACCGGTGATTCGACGTTTTTGAAAAAAACATTAGTTGCCTTGCCATTATCGGCCGCTTCAATTCGTGTAATATGCTCTGCCGAAATCCATGTGACATTTTTAGATTTATGGGAAGCTTTTAAGGCAATGAAGCCTAATTTGCCGAAAGGACAGGGGATATACTCCTTTTCACCAATGAAGTGAGCTAATTCTTCTCTTGTGTAATCATTATCGGTAGCAAATTCCGCCGTTAGTTTTTGCAGTAGCGTTCTAGTAGTTAATTCAAATCCGGTGATTTTTTCGGTTTTAAAGAAAATGGCGGTCTTATAATTTTTATTATTCAATTCCGTTATCATGTAAACGTCTCGCCAATTAATCTGACATTTTTTGCGGCGGCTGTCCAAGTGGTTTAATTTTAGCTTGGCAATATCGAGGGTATCTTGGTGGACACGCTTTCCGGTTGGGGAAAGTTGGGCTTGTAAGTGCATGGTTTCCTCCATTTCCTAAATTGCAGTTCATTATAAAATCTTATCCTTCTTATCAGTAAAAAATAATATACCAGATCGCTTTAAAAAAGTAAATAGCTTTTTGTATATTTTTGAAATGGTCGAATCGTGGATATAAAACGGTTGTCTTACATAGTGTCAAATCTGTATGATTTATTTGCGCATATATATACGATTTTGTATTCATTTTGATGAAATTAAGACCGTTGTAAAGCACTTTATGTAAATATCAGTTTAAGGTGTAAAAGAATTGGCCATTAAGCAAACTGGGTCAAATTAAAATTGCTGATTTTGCGCTTAAGCCAAAAGAAGAGGCGACATACACAATGTCACCTTGCTTGACAGTCATTTATCGAAGTCCTCCGATTCAATATTTTTACCCCAATCAACTTCGTCAGTGCTGACATTACCATACACTTTTTCTTGTTCACGCATGGTTTCCCACAGGGAAGGGTTAGCACTTTTAATCCGGACCTCGTTATTTGGTAATACTTCAAAATCGATTGTATCGTGCGAATTAATTTTGAGAATTTCTCGAATGGTTTTGGGAATTGTTACCTGTTTTTTTGATGTTAGGATTGCTTTAACAGAAGTAGTATTCATAAAGAAGGCCTCCTACAATTTCCTCACTTACATTATATATCGTTGCTTTTTGTAAGGCGGATGTAAAGGAATTAGGGAGAAAGATGCCCCAAGCAAACAGCTGTAGTACATTTTGGTGAACAGCTACCGCTAGTACTAAGTATGTTCGTGTGTGTTATTAGATAACAAAACGCTGGAATGTTTTAAACCACGCCGGCATTTTTTATCTTTTACATATGTACTTTTACAGGTGTATAATCAAAAACATGGTTAAAAACAATGGATAGCTTCCGGCGGGATTAACCAAGTGAGTTATCAGGATACACTCGCCACACTTTTCAAACATCCAAACTCAACGGAGGTGGCGGGTATCCGAATTGGAAAGACTTGGAGAAGTCGAGACGGACCCCTGGGTAGTTGATTTCATAGGTTTATGCTACGGTGTATTATTGTTAGCAAAAGCCTACCATGAAATTAAAAAAGACTAACCAATCGGCTAGTCCCATTCCCAAGTATCCAAACTCACGATTGCGGGTATCGGATTGCGCTCCGATGCTCGCTTTTTCATAGGTAAGTATAGCATACTAAAACCGCAACCACAATTTAAAGGAAGTATGAAATATGGCTAAGCAACCTTATACTAAAGCCCGGCAACAAGCTAATAAGAAGTGGGATCAGACTCACAAAGAAAGAATACGTTATATTTCACGACGCTCTCAAGCACGAGGATTTATTCGCAATTTCGCTACGCAAGCGGATTTGAATGAACTGAAGCAACTGATTGCCGATAGAGAACAGACTTTATTGAACGAACACCATTTCTAAAAAATAGGTAGGTGAACTACTCTCTAATTTTTCAACGCCAATTTCAAATCCAATCCCGACTTCTTCAACCTCAGCATCTGGCAAATCGTCTGAGCAATATAAGCACCGGCTTCTACGGCTGGAATGCCACCTGGGTGAATGTTGGAAATAACCGTTCTTCGAGCTTCGGGCATCCCGGTTGTTGGCCGATAAGCGATGTAGGCGCTCATAGATTTAGCAGTTGCCAGACCCGGACGTTCGCCAATCAACAAGCAAACAACGCCAACTTTGGTTAGGTCACCCAGATGATCTTCGACAGCTACCCGTGAGAAGCGGATAAACGGGATCGTATCGATACTGATATCGTGTAGTTTGAGTCCTTGCTTGATAGCGGGGATGACATCACCGACATTAGCCGTAATGGCTTCTGAACTGAGGCCATCGCCGACTGCTAATAAGACGGGCACCTTAGAAATGCTTTGAACTACCGTTTTAATGGAATTGTCTGCTAATCGGCGACCGTGATCCGGACGGGTTAGGTATTCGGTTTCATCCTGGCATTGTGATTGAAGCGGCAAAAAGTTCATTGCTTTGATAAAATCTGTTGGAACATCTGACCAAACCGAATCCTGGGCAGCAGCGTGGTCTGCCCGTAATCGAAGAATTGAGCGGGTCTTGTAGCGCAGGCCGGCGCGGCCCATTCCCAGTCTGGCTGGTGTCGCTGCTTTTAAGGATCGATAGGCAGCCGGATTGGCGGGATGGTCTTGCAGTAATTGCTGCTTTAAGTTCACCGAACGAATATCGGCAATTTCACCCTCGGCATTAATTGGTAGGGGCTGTACCTGTGGCGGCGTTAATAAATTGATTTTGGTTTTGATGATGGTCATTTAAATCGACTCCCTTTCCATAAAGATTGAAGCGTCACCAGCTTTGTCCGTTAAGTGACCGTTTTTACTAAGACCCATTTTTTCCATCCAGGTTTCAAATTCGGCAATCGGCCGCCGATTTAGCAGCTCTCTAATAGTAGCCGTTTCTTGAAAGCCGGTTGATTGATAATTAAGCATAACATCATCGGCTTGCGGGACACCCATAATATAGGTACAACCAGCAGTAGCCAACAAGACCGCCAGATTTTCGATGTCATTTTGATCGGCGTTCATATGATTGGTGTAGCAAACGTCACAGCCCATTGCCAAACCACTGAGTTTGCCCATAAAGTGATCTTCCAAGCCGGCTCGGGTGACTTGCTTGGCATCGTATAGGTATTCCGGTCCAATAAAGCCAACCACGGTATTGACGATAAACGGGTCAAAGTGGCGGGCAAAACCGTAACACCTGGCCTCCATGGTTACCTGATCGGCATTGAAATTTGCATCGGCTGACAATTCCGATCCCTGACCGGTTTCAAAATACATGACGTTAGTTCCCTTGTTACGGCATTTTTCCTGTCCTAATGTATTGGCGTCGGTAATTAATTGTTGATTGATGCCAAAAGCAGTGTTGGCTTTTTCAGAACCGGCGATCGACTGAAAAATCAAGCCGGCCGGCGCACCTTTTTCAATCGCCTGCATTTGGGTGGTGACGTGAGCCAAGACGCAGGTTTGCGTCGGTACCTGCCAGCGGGTGATAAATTCATCGAAGGCTTTTAGAATTGTTGACACACCTGAAACGTTGTCGTTAACCGGATTTAGACCAATGACCGCGTCACCGATACCCATACTAAGTCCTTCCATCGTTGAGGCCATGATGCCACGAAGATTATCGGCTGGGTGGTTGGGCTGCAATCTTGATGAAAATGTTCCCGGACGACCAATCGTTGTATTGGCCGTTTTTTCATTGGTAATTTTTTTAGCGGCAGTGATGAGATCAAGGTTGGTCATTAACTTGCAGACACCGGCAATCATTTCGGCAGTCAATCCCTGCGAAAGATAGTGAATCATCTCATTGGTTGTGGTTGTTGCCAACAGCCATTCTCGAAGCTGCTCAACGGTCCAATTCTTAATTTGGCCAAAGACCAGCGGATTTAAATCATCAATAATCATCCGGGTGACTTCGTCGTGGTCATAATCCACGGCGGGATGATCGTATAAATCCTTTAATGTGAGCTGAGAAAGGACGATTTTGGCCGCCACCCGCTCTTGCATTGAACCAGCCGCGATGCCAGCCAATGTATCACCGGATTTCTCTTCGTTTGCTTTTGCCATGACATCTTTAACGGACTTAAATTGATAATGTTTACCGGATAAGGTTACTTTTAAAATCATATTGACCACTCCATTTCAGTTAAATGCCAATGTTTTAATAATTAAAGGCAGCGCTTGGCCGTTTGCGACCGGCTGACCGATATCAATATAATCGCCGCTTTGAATTGAGACGGCGTCCAAACAGATTAAGGGATAATCCGCGGGCAGGTGCTCTTTTAAGCAGTTCCCGAAAAAAAGCGCGACGTTTTTTTGCATTAAAACTACCAAAGGGATTTTTAGGTGAAGAATGTCAACGATGCCTGCTGCTAATAATTGCGCTTCTTTAGTAATTGATTGAAAGTCCGTGCCAACGGCTGGCAGAGCGATACCGATGGCCGTCAGTTCTGTTAGCTGATAAAAGTTTAATTGGGCCTTAATGGCGGTTCGAATGGTTGCTTTTGAAAAGTGACTGATTGATCGTTCCAAACTGATAATTGGGACATTTTTCAATGGTAAGGCGTTGGCTGAATAATTGATCGTGCTGCCGCTGACCGTGACAGATTGGGAGCCGGCACCGATCACCGTTGCCCGAATTGTTTCAGCCGGTCGTTTAATTTGTCTGGCTTGGAAGAAAGCCGAGTTTTTGATGGCTGCTCCTAATAGAATACCAATATCACCATATTGAAAAGGATTGGCGGGTAAAGCTGACACCAAACAGTCGGCCACGCCACCGGAAAAGGTAATCAAGGCATTTGGATTAATTCGGCGTTTGATGGGCTCGGTTTGAAGCAGGTCATAATAATGCGATGAATGGCGATTAGCAACAACATCTTCAAGTACTTGGACCATCTGATTAATGAGTGGTGTTAATGCAGCAATGTCAATTTGTTGGCCGAGTTGAATCGGCAGCTGATAGTCGGAAATGATTTTTTGCAGTTTTGGGGCAATGTATGTAATGCGATGTTGCGAATCGACGCGAATCAGCCGGCCACCAATGTCAAAGCAGGCTGTATCAATACAACGTCCCCGTTCAAAGTAGGCGATGTTGGTTGTGCCACCACCAATATCCAGGTTTAATAATGGCCGTTCAGGGTGCCTGGTCAATAAAGCATGATTGGCACCTTTCCCGGCAATGAAACTTTCCAGTCGTGGACCAGCCGTGGCACAGACAAAGTTGCCGGCAAAATCGCTTAAAGAAAGCAGTGTTTGCCTGGCGTTATCTTTACGGGCGGTTTCACCGGTCATGATGATAGCCCCCATTTTCAAAGTGGCTTTGTCAACACCAGCCTGCTGATATTGCTTGGCCACAAATGCCCGTAAAGCATGCTGGTCGATTTGAGTTGTGCTTTTGAGTGGTGTAAAAATGATCGGACTTCGATAGTTGACCTTTTTATCAATAATTTGAACGTGCGGCAGACTGGAGAATGCTTCGGTATTTTGAATTGTCAACCGGGCTAATACTAGAGAAGTCGTGGTTGTTCCAATATCGATGCCGACTGTTGAAATGGTTTCAGGCAATTTAGGTGACTCCTCTCTAAAATTATGTTATGAAAGCTTACATATTTTGAACATACTTTATAAAATTCAGTCACATTAAATTAAAAAAAGCTTGTTATTTTTAATCTATGTCATATAATATAACACATGAAGTCAAAAATTGGTACTGTCTTTTAGAGAGGATGAGCAGAGGATGATGCTTTTTGGATTCGCAATAATTTTTATCACCGTTATAATGATGTTGGCTATTTTAGTGAAAGCAACTGATTCTGTTAGAAAATGGAAATTACGATCAGGGAGCTTATTACAGAATTCAAAATCATTCGGCTACAAACAGGAACTGGTTCGGGATATGGGTGGTTTTTCCAATTTTGCCGTTTCATTTTCAATTATTTCAATTTTAACCGGGGCAGTTTCGTATTACGGCTATGGTTTCAGTAATGGCGGTCCGGCAATGATGGGAATTGGTTGGCCACTGGTCACATTCTTTGTTTTGTTGGTTGCGGCAGCTATGGCTGAATTAACGTCTGCTATTCCAACCTCGGGGGCGATCTACCACTGGGCTGCTATTTTAGGTGGGCCGACCTGGGGCTGGTTTACGGGTTGGTTAAACGTTATTGGGCAGGTAACAATTGTGGCCGGCATCGATTACGGGTGTGCGACTTTCGCTGCCAGTCTGTTGTTTACCAATCCAAGTAAACCGGTATTCTTGCTGACATACGCAGTGATTCTTGGCAGTCACGCAATTTTAAATCATGTTGGGATTAACATTGTCTCCAAGCTAAATTCAATTTCTGCAATTTATCATGTCATTGGCGTCTTTTTAATCATTGGCGTTCTAGCGGTTTTGGGACCGCAGCACAGCGGCACCTATTTATTCCATACTTTTTCTACAACTACCTCGCAATCATTGCCATATTGGGGCGCTTTCATGATTGGCCTGTTGCAGGCACAGTGGACGTTAACCGGTTACGATGCGTCAGCTCATACCAGTGAAGAAACGCTAAATCCTAAAATCCAGGCACCATGGGGCGTTTACCTCTCCGTTGCCATTTCCGGTATTTTTGGCTTTCTATTACTCTCACTGGTAACTGTTTCGATTAAAGACCCAACCGCGGTGGCCAATGCCGGCAACAATGCGTTTATTGTTGCGATTGAACAGGCTGCCGGTTCACGGCTTGGAAGTGCAATGGTTTGGCTGGTCACAATTGCCATGTGGTTCTGTGGCTGTTCGTCACTGACCTCGTCATCCCGAATGGTTTATGCGTTTAGTCGGGATGGTGGGTTACCATTTTCCAAAACTTGGAAGAAAGTCTCACATCATTTTCACACACCGGCAACGGCGATTTGGTTGATTGCGGTGTTGGCATTTCTCTTTGGGACTTCCGATGGGGTTTATGCCGCAATTGGGACGATGAGCGTGATTGGATTATATGGTTCATACTTGATTCCAATTGCTTTAAAATTAAGAGCCAGGATACTGCATGTTTGGACTAAGAAAGAAGACGGTCCTTGGAGCTTGGGAAACTGGAGTATTGCAGTCAGTGCTGTTGCCTGCGGTTGGATTGTCTTCTTAATTTTGTTGATGATCTTTTCGCCGACCGATGTTCAATTGACTTCCAACCTGGTGTTGCATTACGCAACCGGGAAAATCTTTGTTGTCGTTTTGATTGCTTTAGTTATTGATTTTATGGTTTATGCTAAACGACGGTTTAAGGGACCGAAGTTGGGGTCCTACGCGGCGTTGAATAAACAGTTGACTGCTAAACGGGATACTTTGCGAACACCCCTGCGACCATCGGCTGATGCGGAAGGGCGAAAGGATAAGTAATATGAAAAAGCCATCATTAATGACTTGGTAAAACATCGATTAATGGTGACTTTTATGATATAGGGTAAGGAAACAGGTTCTTTTAGGGACGTGGTTCCTTACCTTTTTACGTATTTTTTTGCAATTGCGCATTGCATCATTATATTTGAGATTAATTTATAAAAAGAGGTTTTATCGATGAAGCAAACAACTTATTCAAATCAGCAACGTCACTGGGCCGCTGCCTATGACGTGATCGTCATTGGTTTTGGTGCAGCCGGGGCGACCACTGCCAGATTTGCGGCGGATAATGGGGCTAGGGTGTTATTAACGGACGCGGCACCCGAAGGTCATGAAGGCGGCAATACCCGCTATGCCGGCCAAGTCGTTTTAACCGGTTATGATTTTGACAAAATGAAGCGGTATTTCAAGCAACTATTTGATTCAATCAAAATCGACGAAAAAATACTGGATACTTATATTCGGGGGTTGGTATCAATTCCAGACTATTTTAAACGTTATTTGGAAGTTGAAAATCCGGTATCCTATAATAAAGTTCACCGGGATCCGGATTTTGAGGAGTTTGCTAATGGTTTGTCACCGGAGTATCCGGAATTTGAAGGTTCCGAAACGGTTGATCTAACAACGGTACACGATGGTTATTTCGATGCTTCATTGTGGAAAGCATTGCGGCATCAAGTAACCAAACGTCTGGATCAGATCGAT
This sequence comes from Lentilactobacillus farraginis DSM 18382 = JCM 14108, assembly GCF_000583655.1. Lineage (GTDB taxonomy): Bacteria > Bacillota > Bacilli > Lactobacillales > Lactobacillaceae > Lentilactobacillus > Lentilactobacillus farraginis. Next base: position 8,232 of record NZ_BAKI01000050.1, on the reverse strand, counting down.
GTTTGGTTAGCATCCCCAGCCAAGCACTTGATTCAAGATCCGGCAACCGGCGCAATTGTGGGCGTCCAGATTCAACGGCATGGTCACTTGGTTAATATCAAAGCCAATAATGGTGTTGTGATGGCAGTGGGTGGCTTCGAAAACAATAACGATGACATTCAAAACTTTATTGGCGTTCCCAAGTTGAAAGTGATCGGTACGCTATACAATAAAGGTGATGGGTTGAAGATGGCCCAAGAAGTCGGTGCCAAGCTATGGCATATGAAGTCTTATGAAGGCTTTGGCTTTAACACCGGCTTCACGTTTGAGAATCCTGCCGAAGCCAGAGGCAAGTTTATTTTGAGCCCATGGCCGGATCTCTCGAACGGTAGTATTTTTGTGGCTGCCGATGACGGCAGTCGGTATGTTCGTGAAGATGAAAATGGCCGTCATGGCCACGCGTTTGAACACGGTAGTTGGAAAAATCCAACCGTATATACATCCCCACTTGATCTTTGACCAAGCCCAGTATCACCAAATTAAATCTCGTGGCAAGCTACCATATGCCGACTTTTTCAAAATCACCGTTAAAGCCAATACGCTTGAAGAGTTGGCCAAAAAGATTCATGCCAATCCCCAAACGTTGGCTCAGACCGTTGCGCAATTTAACGTCTTTGCGGAAAACGGCGAAGATTTAGCGCTGAATCGTGACGGTGATACGATGCGGGCTTTTGATGGCGGTCCTTATTACGCAACTCCGTTGGCAACTGCCATGCTGAATACGCAGGGTGGTGCCAAACGAAACGAGCAGGCCCAAGTATTGGATGCGTTTAATCAACCGATTCCGCATTTATATAGTGCTGGTGAATTTGGCGGCATTAATGCCAATCAGTATAACGGTGGTGGTAATTTGGCTGAATGCTTAATCTTTGGTAAGATTGCCGGCGAGAATGCGGCAAAGATTAAAGATGATACAGATGATGTTGAACCAAGGCTTCAAGGCGATGAAGTTGATCTTGGCGGCAATGATTTGGCAGATGACCAGGTCCCAAGTAATTATTCAGTGGGCAAGGATCAATACTTGGGTGTCAGTGATGCCGGGATTGGTGGCCGAGTAATTGTTCGAGTAACGTATCGTGATCATCAGCTTCAGAATGTAGAAGTTTTAGCGGAATCCGAGAGTGAAGATGTTGGCCAAAAGGCAATGGCAGAATTGCCGAAAGAAATGGTGACTAAGAACACTTACGACGTTGATGTCGTTTCCGGGGCTTCTTCCTCAAGTCGGGCTTTGAAGAGTGCAGTTAGGAATGCGATTCGAAAAGCGGAGAAGAGCGTTTAAAAAATAAAACAGCATCTATTATAAATGGCTTGTCATGGTATTTATGATAGGTGTTGCTTTTGCATGTGCAGAAAAATTGTTTTCTTTTTTGAGTAGATGTAAACAATTACTTTTAAAATTCAATTTTAGCCAAACTATAATTGGTAAGTTAATGGATGTCGATATACCATAATTAATATATTGACGGTAACTTTTAGAAAAGCTATAATCAAGGCGTATTAATTGATCCATCGCCTGGTAAGAGTTATTAATGACGTAAACAATATATTTGGGGGTAGTTTTATGAAAAAGTCAGAAGCATTGCTTATTGGTTTGGTAGCATCGCTAGGATTTGTGGGGGGGTAAGCGCTAATACGCTTCCCTTTGCGCAGCATTTGGGCTTTGGAGTGGTTGCTGCAAAGGCAGACAGAACTTCCATTAAGAATGTGGATGGTACTAAGGTGCAGCTAGTCACAAATAATACTATTCAACACACATTATTCCTTTCCGCTGATGGTGAAAGTAGTTTCTATGCTGGTACTGGAAAAGGTACGGGTACTGCCGGTGAAGCTAGAGTTGCTAAGGCTTATATTTCAAAAGGAGCTAAGGGCTTAACGATAAATGTTCCGGTAAAAAATCTCAGTGATAAGGATGTTAGTATAACTGAAGCTTTTATTTTTGCAGGTACTAAGTCGGCTGAGGCAGGTAGCCCAGTCTTTGAAATTGGGAAGAGTGCAAGTAATAAGGAGTATGTATTAACACCAAAAGGGCTTGGATTGCCAACTGATTCTAATGTCTGGGATGGTGATAAAAGCTATGGGACTGATGGCCTAGCTTTTAGTAAGGGACCTGATGGTGATTATAGCTTTAAACCCACTGATGGTTCGATTGCTGATCAGCAACAAGTTAAGGCTATTGGAATTTGGGGCACACTTAAAGCTCGCCAAGAATTTACTCTTAAGATTCCGGTATTTATTGCAAATACTGAAACAGTAAAGGATGGCGCTATGTATCCTCTGTATGTTATTAACTACGCTGGCACGCCTACCTCTGGCGGTTACCTTGATGTTGGTACTTTTTCAAACGATATTAAAGGATCTAACGTAACTGTACCTGTCAATACAGCTATTACTGCCTCGCTATTTAAGGCAGATCCTGCGAATGCAACAATTTACAAAATAACTGACAGCAAAGGGCAGGCAGTCACACAGGACTTTGCTTCGAAAAATGCGGGAACTTATAGCGTGACTCTGAAAGCAGATGGTTATGACGATACGACGTTTACTTTAACAGTTACAAGTAATAGTGGGTCTACCGGTAGTGGTACTGGTGCTGCCACTACAACTCCGGCAGCAACTACTACGCCAGCAACAATTGTGCCTTCCAGTTCATCATCTTCCTCAACAACGACCACTTCGAGTAGCTCAACGTCAACTCCAACTACTACGCCAAGCGTCTCCACTTCTGCACAACCTAATGTTGCTGTAAAAGGTGAAGCTGTATACGCCACTAAAAAGATTGGCTTATACAAGAGTACCAACTTCACGAAGACTAACCGAATTACTTGGTATTCTAAGCAAAAACGGACCAACCGACCAATGTTTGTAGTCACTGGCTACAAGCGTACCAGCAATGGAATTTTGAGATATAAGGTTCGTGACGTTAATCACGGTCGTAAAACAGCTGGTAAGACTGGTTACATTACTGCCAGTCAAAAGTACGTTGTCCCAGTTTACTATGCCAGTGTTCCTAAATCCAAGAAAATTACTGTAGTTGCTAAAAAGGGTGCTAATGCTTATAAATCAGCTAATTTGACTGGTAAAGCCAAACATTATAAAAAGGGCGTTCGGTTGACCGTTAAGAAATTGGTTAAGCATAATTTGACGACACGTTATCAATTAACGAATGGTAAGTATATTACCGCTAACAAGAAATTAATTATTGCAGGCAGTTATTAGAATTACTGTCGGCTAAAAAGCAAAGATCTCACTTCACAATTTGTGGTGAGATCTTTTATTTAGACTAAGGTTACATGTAAGTATTAAATTTAAAATTAAGGGTCTAGAAATAAATACTTGTAGGTACACAACAGCTTGTATATACTAGTAAGTACGAAAGGAGCTGGTTAAATTGACAGTTGAAAATAAAGAACGAGTTTTAGGTGAGTTCACTACTCGCCGTTCAGGTAATTCACTCTCACTCACAGTTCCGGCTAGTGCAGGTATTCCAGAAGGAAAAAAATATGTCCTAGTACTCACTGATAATGGAAATTTAGAATACCGGGCAGTTCATAATAATCCTTGGTTAGACGGTGATTATGCGGATATTGATTTTCGGGCTGAGTTATCTAAAAACGGTAACTATGGATTAGAAAAGCCTGTGGGAAAGGAGAAATTCGATTGAACTTTCCTAAGCAAGGCGATTTGATTTTTATTGATGCGGAACCTCATGCTGGACGTGAAGAAGGTGGGCATGATCCTCAGAAGGGGAATATTCGTCGGCCTGTGGTAGTTCTTTCAAATGATGCTTATAACCAACAGGTCGGGATGATTGTTTGCATGCCAATTACTTCCAGAGCGAGTCAAGATCGACGGATTTATCTGCCAATCGCCGATCAGGCCAGTGGTGTTCATGGGTCGGTCATTACTTTTCAGATTCCCAACTATGATTATCTTGCTCGGCATGCTGAAATAGTTGGAAAGATTAGTACGGCTTTTTTGAATCAACTGATTGAACGTGCGAAGAGCATTTTTTGATCCCTTAATCATTCAGCAGTAAAAAAATCTATTGTCTCGAAAATTTAAAAAAGTAGAGCAAAATATGATAATATATTTGTTCTCGAACCTGAATTTTTGAAGGTTAGAGACTTAAAGTGGTTGACTTCAATACGATGAAATCATGTTAAAATAAAGCAATATAATATGCATGTAAGGAGGCGATTTTATGGCAATTACGCGAATTGATGTTAAACCGGCAGTCCTTCACTGGGTGCAAGAAACAACTGGTGGCAATTTAAACGACGTCTGGACTGAGAAAATCAACAAATGGTTAAAAAATGAAAGTAAACCTACTCTTAATCAGCTTAAAGATCTAAGTAAAAAGGCACAAGTCCCATTTGGCTATTTTTTCTTAGATAATGCTCCGAAAGAAGATTTACCATTATTAAAATTTAGAACAATTAATAATGTTGATATAGATAGGCCGTCGCGAAACTTAGTTGATACAATTCATGCTATGGAGTTGAAACAGAGTTGGATTAGTGAAGACCGAAGCCGAAATGATTATCCAGCCAGCCCATTTTCGCATGGAGCTAAGCGGGTTATGAATCCTAGTAATATGAATGCTGAGCAATTTGCCGTTAATATAATGGCTAGTTTGGATTTGAAGGTGGGATGGAATGTTGGTTTGAAGAATCGGGACGGGTTTAAACTTTTACGAAAAAAACTTAATCAAGTTGGCGTTATTGTTATGTATAGTGGCATTGTTGATAGTAATACACGTCGTCCGTTATCACAGTCTGAATTTCGTGCATTTGCAATTGATGATCAGTTTGCACCTTTAATTTTCATCAACTCTAATGATAGTTATAATGCAATGCTCTTTTCCCTTGTTCATGAACTTGTACACATTTGGTTTGGAACATCTGAGCTTTACAATGATGATTTTCAAAATCGTTATCAATTTTTGCATACTAAGACAGAAAGAGAAATTAATCGTATTAGTGAGGAAATCATATTTCCAAAATTATTGTTCAATGATGAGTGGCATCGTCAGACTGAAGGAACCAAAACCGACCAAATTATGGCAATTGCTAAACATTTTAACGCTAGCCCTTTATCCGCTGGTATTCGTGCCTTTCATCTTCATTTAATTAATCAAGAAGTCGTAGAACAATTAAAGTATAAGCTTAACCAGGAATATCAGCGTAATAAGGAGTATCGAAAAGATAAGAAAAGTCATGGTAACTATTACAATACTAAAGCAGCTCAAACTGATTCTGCTTTTGCCCGAGAAGTTGAGCGGAGTGTTAATAGCGGAACGATAGGATACAATACAGCATTTGAATTATTGGGTGTCAAAAATAGTTCAGCTTTTGAAAAATTACTAAATAAAATTAAGGAAAAAGGGTGAAAAATTGGTTGGTTCAAAATTAAACGCAAAGTTTGTAATTGATAGCAATTCTTTTATTGAACCTTCAAACGATACTATTCAATGTCGCATTTCCCTAGTTATTGGGGTTGGATTGAAGAGCGTTTAACGGGATCTTCCAAAGAAATTGTTGTTCCCGAAGTGTTTACAAAGAATTATTCGGATCGAAAGATCAACTTTCAAAATGGGTAGCGGATCGAATCCAACCTGTTGTATTTAAAGGCTATGAAAATGATGCACGATATTTAGAACAATACGCTAAAATTATGAATTATCTACAAAATTGTGGATATTATCAGACTCCTGCAATTGCAAACTGGAGTCAAGACTGGAAGGCTGATCCTAAGTTAATTGCTATGGCAGCCGCTTACGGTTGGCAAATTATTACGTTTGAACAATCAGCTGGCCAACTTAGTAGAAAAAATCCGATGAAAAAGGAACCGAAAATCCCTGATGTAGCAGATGCTATGGGAGTTAATTGTATTTCATTGTTTCAAATTGAAGATAGGTACCAACTTTCAGTATAAGCGACATTGGCTCAAAAGATGGTATGTTTTTAACTTTACAGCAAACAGAAGCTACTACGTTGCATAGTGGCATGCCAAAAGCGGACCATGGTGTCTGGAAAACAAAGGTCAAAGATCATACATTTTTTATATCTGGAACATGCCAAGCGAAGAGCTTTTTACGAAATCTAAATCATATTTCAATAAGCAACGGTATTGGGGACATGAGGCCGACTTGTCTTTTTCGTGCATGTAAGAATCGCTGATTACCACTGAGAATACGAGGAGGGAACCGTCGTGAACAAAATTCCAACACCAACTATTGGTGAGATTTTAAAAGAAGAGTTTATGAAGCCGTTGCATCTTTCTGAGGGGGTACTTGCAAAGCAGCTTGATCTGCCTATATCAAGCGTTCAAGGCCTTTTAAACAATCGCTGTAAAATAACCGCAGATACATCAGTTCGATTAAGCCGAGCTTTTGGTGTCTCTGATCGGTATTTTTTGAATTTACAAAATGACATTAGCTCTCGAAAAGCCGAAAATAGCTAAAATCATCAAACACCCCATTGACAAATAGCTGGTTGGTTGTAAGATAGTTGTTAAAAAATGATGATGAAATAAGTAAATCTCTAATGTCATACTCTTTAATATTCATTATTTGCCGTTAACCGTCACCTTTATACAATAGTATGAAATGGATGATATCGTTTTGAAATTCAAATATTTTGTACGTCTACTGGGTCAAGTTGTAATCATTATTGGCATTTTTGTGTTTACCAGTATTGATGCACATAACAACTTTACGCCCCATCTTAATTTATTTAACGGTTGGTTGCTTTTGTCTTTTCTCACGCAATTCTGGTTGGTGAGACTGCAAAGTGGCTCTTCGGAAATTAGCATTGTCCAGAGAGGATTGACGCAAAGAAGTAGGGAAAAGATCAATCACAACAAGCCTAAATGGGGTGTTCTAAATCATGGAAATTATGATCTTCTGATTTTGGACTACCAGATCACGAATGATATTATGGTTTCTATAAGCAAATTGGTTATAGGGATTTTGATGTCTCTGCTGGGGCCCGTTATTTTAGCAGTAATCTGGGTTCTGAAACCTGATGCACTAAAAAATAGGTAAACAGTGAACGGCGATCTATTGTCCTTTAACCGGCAGTTATTAAAGCTATTGTGAATTAAAGATCATATTAAGAGGTCTCATCAGTTCGTTGGTAAGGACTTTTGTTTGAGAGCTTTTTTAAAAGCTCAAACTGTTTCCCTAACACGATTATTCAGCCAAAACATTTTTTTAAAAAATATTCATTCACTTATAACCTCCTGCAGTATACTAAAACAGTAATCTGAAATTACTTGGAGGAGATATTATGAGGTTAAAAGAATTGGCTGTTGGGGTGGCAGCAACCGCAATGTTGGGGGCAGGCTTTGTTTCAGGCGCTCAACAGGTAAGCGCTGCGGCTTGGCATAAAGGGTCACCCAAGCTGTTTATTGGTACGTGGAAATCAGATGGTTATCCTTTATATAAGTTTACGGCCAACAAGATTACAGTGTATGGCAAGGGTGGCGGCACGTCCAAAGCCATGTACAAGTACTTGGGTCACAAAAAATACACAGTGAAGTACAAAGTTCAGGGTTACCATTATAAAGAGACCTTTACTTACGTGGATAGCCATAAGCTTAAAGGACATGGCTTTAATTTGACCAGGTAATAGCATATTGAAAAGATTCTGTGCAAATGATGCCTTTTAGCTTTGGACGTTGCTCTATAAAAATTGAAATTGGAAGTGACAGAGCAGTATTCAGTCAGTTGTTTTAGTGATTGGCTGGATACTGTTTTGTTTTGTGAAAAAAGTCGGTAATCATTGCCCGTCGGCTCTTTGAACAAAAAACGTTTGACCCTAGTGATGAAGGCACAGGTTTTGAATGCCTGATGGATTTGTCGGTAGCGATTATCATTTTTAACTCCTGCGTGCTCATTCCTGTTGGTAATACATATCCTAACGCTGCCCGGCACAGTAATGACAATATAGCCAAATTGTTGCTATAATTTAAAGCGTAAGGTGAAATCATTTCATTGGATAATCCAAGATACGAGCAATTTGGTGAACGGTAACCAATTCGCCTATCCATTATCCATTCCAAAATAATCAGCTTTAAAGGGGATGTGAATGAATGCAGTGGGTACTTCCGATTCTTGCAATAATTGAAACGGTATTATTGGCAACACTCGTAACGTTTTTGATTCGAAAGCGCAATTCGTCAATGATTGGT
>NZ_BAKI01000051.1 GCF_000583655.1 Lentilactobacillus farraginis DSM 18382 = JCM 14108 | reverse complement strand
AATTTTATAATTATTAGAACTGCTTTTTAAATGCAAAAAAGGGCAATTTATCACGTCCTTAAAAGAACGTGTTTCCTTGCCTTATATTAAAACAGGACCGGACAACTGTTTTGTCGCGGTCCCTAATTTAAATTCAAGTATGTTTACTAAACGCGAACGGCCTGTTTCACAATAGTCGTGCCTTCCGTGCCCTTAATGATACTTTGAACGTCTTCCAAAGCACCGATTACTGCCGGATTGCCGGTATTTCGGACAAAGTCAACTGCCGCCTTCACCTTCGGCATCATGCTGCCTTTAGCAAATTCATCAGCATCAATATGCTTCTGAATTTCATCGACACCAACTTCTTTGAGTTCTTGTTGATTTGGCTTGCCATAGTTGTAGAAGACGCCGCCAACAGATGTTAAAATAATGAGTTTGTCAGCATCAATCAATTGGGCAATCTTGGAAGCACTGAAGTCTTTATCGATCACCGCTTCGGTTCCGATTAATCGGTTACCTTTTTTAACAACCGGAATGCCGCCACCACCTGAAACAATCGGAATAATCCCCGCATCGACAACCTGCTTAATAGCGTGGTATTCATTGATAGCTAATGGTTTGGGAGAAGGAACTACCCGCCGATAACCCCGGCCGGCATCTTCGACAATTTCCCAATCAGGGTGTTGGGCTTTTAATTCGGCAACTTCATCAGCCTTATAGAAGGGGCCAATTGGCTTTGAGGGGTTTTGAAAAGCCGAATCGTTTTCGTCGACAACCGTCTGGGTCACAATGGAAATGACATCTTTATCAATCCCATTTGCCAGCAGTTCTTCTTTCATCGCATTTTGGAACCAATAGCCGATCGCGCCCTGCGTCATTGCCCCACAAGTATCAAGGGGCATGGCAGGATTCTCATTACTGTCGGCAGCCAGCTGCTGCAGCAAAAGATTGCCGACTTGCGGACCGTTTCCATGGGTAATAATCAATTGATCGCCATTCTTAATAAAATTAACTAATTCCTTGGCCGTTTCTTTAACAGCTTTCATCTGGGCTTTGGCAGAAGCATCCTTTGACAGGATGGCATTTCCGCCCAACGCAACAACTATTTTTGCCAAATCAAATTCCTCCTATCTACCAGCTGGTACCTGTTGGGTAATGCAGTGGATATTACCCCCGCCCAATAAGATTTCACGGGCAGCAACACCGACAATTTTACGATCCGGGTAAAGCCGCTGTAATGTTTCCTTGGCCTTGACATCATTTGGATCACCAAATTCAGGAAAGACAATTCCGCCATTTGCCGTATAGTAATTGACGTAGCTGGCAGCCAATCGGTCGCCTTCCTGACGTGGCAAGGTGCCATCAACGGCATCCACGCCTTCGCTTTCTTCTTTCGTAATCGTAACGGGCTTTGGCACATATAGTTTTTCAACTTTAAGTTTGCGCCCTTTAGCGTCAGTCGCGTTACTTAAAATATCATAATCTTCTTTGGAAATTTCATACTGGGGATCACTTTTATCGTCCGTCCAGGCCAGGGCAACGACACCCGGCTTAACAAAGTTGGCAATATTATCAACGTGGCCGTTGGTTTCATCGTTGTAAATACCACGCTTCAACCAGATCACTTTATCCAGGTTCAAATATTCTTTTAATACATTCTCAATCTGTTCTTTGGATAACTGTGAATTTCGTCCTTTTGAGAGCAGGCATTCTTCAGTTGTGATTAAAGTACCTTCACCGTCAACGTGAATTGACCCACCTTCAAGAATGAAATCATCCAGGCGATAACGATCGGCATGTTCTAATTCGGTTACTTTCTGAGCTACCCGGTCGTCCTTATCCCAAGGGAAGTACAAACCATCAACTAGACCGCCCCACGCATTAAAAGTCCAATCGACACCGCGAAGATCCCCGGCTTCATTGGTCACAAATGTCGGACCGCAATCACGAATCCACGAATCATCGCTGGAAATTTCAACGACTTCAACGTCATCCGGCAGCATGTGACGGGCATTGGCAAACTGTTCATCCGAAACGCCAACCGTTACGTGTTCAAATTGCGAAATGGCTTTGGCGACGTTCACGAACGTATGCTGTGCCGGTTTGGCACCGTTTCGCCAATTGTCCGGGCGCTCTGGCCAAAGAATATACACGCCCTTATGATGTTCAAATTCGCCGGGCATTCTGAAACCATCTTTTTTAGGTGATGATTGTAAAGTTTTCATTTTATTTAACTTCCTTTACTTTTAAATCAAAGTCAACTATTTTTCTAATGCGTGTTCGGGGTGTCCTTTGAGGTGACTGCTCGCTTCTTGACGGGCCTTTTTATCACCGTGCTTTTCAGCAATCCGAATACAAATTTCGCCAAGAATCAGCGTTACAATCGTTCCAATTAGGACCGGACCTTTGCCGTTGATTTCTTCAGCACTGCCGTTCAGCGGGACTGCGACATAATCACGGTAATTACCAAAAGGGCAACCGGAATCCAAGTCATTAGCCAAATCATCAGCTTATTACCGGGAACTTTAAATGGTCGTTCAGTGTCCGGATCAATTTTACGAAGTTTGCTGAAAGCCGGAAACATTAGGATATAGGATCCCAACAGGGCAACCACGTTAAGTGAGAAGAACGCCCAGAAAATATTTTGGTTGGGAATCAACGGTGAAACAACTACCAGAATGGCGGCAATCACACCGTTTAAAATCGTAGCGCCAACCGGCATCTCGTTCTTTTTACTTTCAATCGCGAAAACTGCCGGCAAATCATGATTCTTAGCAGCATACGAAGCAACGTAGTTTACACCGGCGGACCACGAAATCAGATTAGCCGCCAATGTATACATAAACAGAATCGCAATCAAAACCACAAACCAGTTGTTACCACCAATCAGTAACAAGATACTTTCCATTAAACCACTCGATGTTGATAATTGATCACTCGGAATAGCGACGCCCATTCCAAATGCGGCGAATACATAGAAAACCGCGATAAGAATTCCGCCCCAAATAATGGCTTGGGGAATTTGTTTCTTTGGATTCGGCATTTCACTGGCCATCGAGGTAACCACTTCAAATCCCAAAAAGTTAAACAGAATCACGGAGATGTAACCAAGGCTTTTAACGTCCATTTGCGGCAGCATTGTCTTCACTGTGAAGTTGCTGGCAACCCCTTTGGTCATTGCTACATAAATCCCAAGAATTCCCAAGCTTAACATGATAACCACTTTGGCGATTGCCGCTAAATTCAAAATCCATTTACTATCCGCGATTGGATAACAGGAAATTAACGTCACAACCCCAATGAAAACCAACTGAATCAAAACATTGGTCCATGTCCCAAAATGAAATGGTGAAACCTGACCGATCACGCCGGTAAACAAAACCGCTAAACTGGCCATCCAGATCGGAAAGTTAATCCAATAAAGCCAGGCGGCCCGACCGCCCCAGCGCTTGCCAAAAGCTTTTCTGACCCAATCATAGATGCCGCCGTCACCGTCATAAGTCGTCCCAAGTTCCGCAGAAATTAATCCGTATGGCAGGAAGAAGAGAATCAGAAGTGCTCCCCACCAGAAGAATTGCGAAGGCCCGATTGCTGCGGCTGGTGCGACCGATTCAACCACCAGAACCACTACGACCGCCATTAGAACCGCATCAAATAATCTAAACTTTTTCTCTTTTTCCATTTCTTCCACCTTTATTAAAATCTGTTAGACGACTGATTAACGAGTTGAGTTGTCGACCAAGTTAAGAATCATTGATTTCAATTTTGGATCATTTAAGTCATCCAATTGTTTTTCAGTGTAGTTCATTGATGGTGCCATTAAGTACACAAGCAAAGCTCGCATTGCAGTCAACCGGTTTTCGGCTTCATCCCACGCAATTGAAGCTGGTGAATCAATCACGCTGTCAGTAACCTCCTCGCCTCGGTTGGCTGGCAGGCAGTGCATAAACATGGCGTGACTTGAAGCTTTACTCATTAAATCATCGTTTACTTGATATTTCGGATAGAAAATCTTCATTCTTTCATCATATGAAAGTGGCGCTTCATACAGGCCGTACCAAACATCGGTGTAAATGAAATCAGCATCCTTAAGTGCTTCATCGGCATCTTCGGTAATCTCAACACTACCACCTGAAAGTTCAGCGTTCTTTTGACCGATTGCCAAAGTTTCCGGTTTAATCTGATAACCCTTAGGACCAAATTGAACGAACTTCATGCCCATTTTGGAAGCCATAAACATGGTTGAAACACAAACCTGAGTAGCGTCCCCAACGAAAACAATCTTGCAGTCGCTGAGCTTCTTACCTGCTGGTAAATGTTCCGCCATTGTGATGATGTCGCCGACTTCTTGGGTTGGATGGTTATAATCACTCATCCCGTTAAGAACAGGAACCGTTGCCGTTTGAGCTAATTTTTGAACCGTTTCATGCTTGGCAACCCGTGCCATTAGGATATCAACCAATCGTGACAACACAATTGCGGTGTCCCCCAGTGATTCGCTTTCGGCACTGCCTAAATGAATTTGACCCGGTGCAAGATATTGTGCGTGGCCCCCTAATTGGGTCATGGCTGTTTCAAACGAAACTCGAGTTCGGGTTGAGGACTCTTCAAAGATCATTCCCAATGTCCGATGTGGCAAAAGTTGCGGGTAGTTGCCCAACTTGATGTCGCGCTTAATTTGAATCCCCAAATTAATCAAGTATTGAATTTCGTCTCGGGTATAGGTATTTGTATCGATAAAGTCTCGTTTCATGATGTTATCTCCTAGTCTTTTTGAATTCGTTTTTTGATGTTCCAGAAATCCTCGAGTATTTCTTTACGAGTCTTACTATACGTTATGAAAACGCTTAAGCATAGTCTTTTGAGCCTTATCGACATGGATAAAACCAGCCTGTATTTTGTTCCGGAACGCGGAACATGTTACATTCGTGGCAAACAATTGAAATGACTGCATTTACCCGCTTTAAGTTACATAGTAGTGTTAGTAAAACGTTTTTACTTGAATGGAACAAAAAATACCGGTCAGTCTGAGCATGACTAACCAGTATTTCACTAAACTGCGTATTTATTGAATTATGCTGATACTTCATTTAATGAGCCGTATAAACGCTTTCCCAAAGTTTATCCTCTAAACTTCATACTTCACCCCAACACACCCGCCATTTCCGTCCACCTCATAAACTGAATATGTTCCAGCAACAAACTTAGGTTGCCAGAAAGCTGTTTCGGGAAAGAAAAATTGGTTGATGACTCGCAAGACTCCCAAGTGGGCGATTACCAATACTTCATCATTTGATGCTGAGCCAACCAGTATCTTTTCGAGGGCACTCAATACGCGAACCCTGAAATCCTGAAAGTTTTCGCCGTTGGTAGGTGGGACACCGAACGGATCTTCTAACCAACGCTGCCAATCCAGCGGATATTTTTGTTGGATTTCGTCAGCATCCAATCCTTCCCAAGCGCCAAAATGAAGTTCTTCAAGTTGTTCAAACTGCTGAAGCCGGCTGTTAGAGTGTTGCTTAATAATGAGTCTTGCCGTTTGACGAGCTCGTTTTAAATCACTGATTGCAATCAAATCCAATGGCAACCCCTGGTATTTGACCGCCAAACGATTTGCATCTGCTAGTCCGGTCTCGTTTAAAGGAACATCAGCGGCCCCATAGAATTTTTTCTGCCGGTTATAATCGGTTTGCCCATGTCTGGCAACGTACAGTTTCACTTTGATCCCTCCATAACTATAGCCATTTGGTGATAATTGCGTACATCAAAAGAAAACCGACTTGGGCAATTTCCGCAAATCCGCCCAGTGTGTCACCACTGAAACCACCCAATAATTTCAACATGTATCGTCGATAACCAATTGCAATGATTACCACCATTAGATAGCCTAAAAGGCCTTGATATCCCAATAATAAAACTATTAAAAATATCGAAATAATTTGAGAAACCACAATCCGCCAAGCCTTAATTCCCTGCCAAATGGTTGCCAAACCGGGAGCGTCTCCCGCATAAACCATCTTGTAGAACAAAAGTGAAATCCCCGTTTTAGCCATCATAATACTGATGACTACCAAGCCAGCCAATTGAAAACGATCAAATCTACCGGCTAACACGCCGCCCAAACCAAAGATAATCGCGTAAAAATATATGAGTGCCAATGTCCCCATCGTACCAAGGCGGCTGTCTTTCATAATTTTAAACATTTTGTCCGACGTTCGAGCCGACATCACGCCATCCGCGGTGTCTGCCAAAGCATCTAAATGAAAGCCACCCGTAATCATGCCGTCGGTTATCCAAAGAAGCAGCCAGGCAAACCATTTGGGAAAAAGATAGGTATAGCCTAAAAACACCCCCGCTTCCAAAATTCCCAACAGTAGTCCAAAAAAAGTAAAATACTGAATATTATCACGAAATTTAGCGCCGGGATTCTTAATTTCAATTGGAATGGGAAGCCGGGTAAAAAATTGTGCGTACAAAATCAGTCCGTGAATCATCGTGCGTTGCCTCCAGCCCAATTAATTTAAATCCAATAGATACGTTACCTGTGGAAACCGGCGCTCAAATGATTGCCGGTTGATCGGGTCGACACCGATCAAAACAACCGTTGCCGGTCCGGCCGATTGTGTCATAAAAGCTGAATTTAGCAGCTCCTGATTTTCAATCGTTAAATAATGGGTTGCCGCCAACTGACCAATCTCAAACGCAATGCCTTTTGAGCCCACCGGCAGCATATCGATAACGGCTGAATCCGCCCGCAGCTTTTGAATGATATCGTATGAGAACAAGTCAATAAAATGCTGTTTAACAGCATCACCGACCAGCGGCTCTCCCAATCGATAAACAGACATCGGCTGATGATGATTTAAACCAACCAGCGACCTGGTCGTCTTACCAACAACGGTCACACCAATCGAAGTTGTCGTGGTCGGCATATTGTCTTCAGTACTGCCATTTAGCATCGCTGCCGATAAGCCGGCCCGCTTTAATTCCCGGGTCAAACCAGCAATCATCAATTCACCGGTCGGCTTCATTTCATTGCCGATTGTATCAATAACCGAGATTGGCTGCGCACCGAAGCAGAATAATTCCATCAACGGCACCCGTAACGCGAAGCCGGCCGTTACATCGGGTGATACGGTCACCGTATCGGCTGGCTTTGAACCAATTCCCGCACTGACATCGCAGGCAATTACCAAAGAACCGGCATCCCCAAACGGTTCAATTGTTAAATCACGGTATCTCAAAAGAATTGCCTCCTCTATCGTTGACGACGCGTCAGGGCCGTCAGCTTTTGTTTTAATTGTTGGGGCAAAAATGCATTTACCAATTCACATAATACCAAATTCAAAATGGTTGCCAATGTTAACGGCATAAAAAACGCAAAAATCCCCTGCCTTAAGAGCGGATATAGTAAAACCAGCTCCAGCGGTACATTAATTAAGTAGCCAATGACATCAGTCGTTATAATTACCAAGCTTTGGCGCCATTTCAACCGTTGTCGAAGTAAGCCAAAGACAAACATGCAGGCAGCCATCATTACGCCAATAATCAAATGTACCGGTAGGGTTAAGGGAAAACCGGCCAACATTGCCGATAGTAGGTGGCCAAACACCCCTAAAAATGCGCCAACAGCTGGGCCAAGCAGAATGGCCCCCAGAAAAGCCGGCGCCGAATCCAGAGCAATCGATCCCATAATCTTAACATTTGCGCCAACAATACAAAGTGCCAGGAAGATGGCGGTTAACGTTACTTTTCGTAAATAAATATTCTGCGTGTTGATTGTGTATTCGTCCCTTTCTTAACCGAGCAACAAAAACAGCAGAATAGTCGTTAATGAACTGCCTATGCTGCTGTTTTCAATTTAATTCAATTATTCCAAACAATTAACGTCCTTCATTCAATCGTTCCTTCAACTTGAAACGCTGGATCTTTCCGCCGGCATTCATTGGCAGCCGATCCAGTCGATAAAACCGTCGGGGTACCTTATAGTGAGCCAGACGCTGACGGCCATAGTCACTTAGTGCCGACGCTGAAAGCGGCTTGGAACTGACGATAAAGGCAACCGGGGACTGGCCCCATTCCGGATCCGAAACGCCAATCACCGCAATATCCTCAATCCCCGGATAAGTTGCATAAACTGCTTCGATCTCATCCGGAAAAATATTTTCACCACCAGAAATAATCATGTCATCGATTCGGCCGTCCACGTAAAGAAAGCCGGCTGCATCCAAGTGGCCAACGTCGCCGGTGTGATACCAACCAGTTGCCGTTTTCTTTTTGGCCAACGCTCCCGGTCGGTTTAAATATCCTGGTGTCAACGCCGGTGTTTTAATTAAAATTTCGTGATTATCAGCGGCCAGTTTAAGTTGGGTCAAGAACAACGGTTTACCCACCGAACCAACTTTTTTATCAGCATCTTCATTGTTTAGCGCCACAATCTGCGAACAGGTCTCCGTCATCCCATAGGATTGAACGACGGGAATACCGTATTTTTGGCATCTGGTTAGTGTCTGCCGATCAATTGGACCGCCGCCCAGCAGCATACAGCGAAACCGCTTATTATAGCCGCCAGCATGTTGATCTCTTAAATCCAGCAGCTTTTTGAGCATGTAGGGAACGACCGACATGGTTGTTACCGGTTCTTTTCTCAAGATCGTATCAATAACTTGCGGGTCAAATCGCGAAACCAATCGCACCGTCATTCCATATATCAACCCCCGCATCATGATTGAAAAACCACTGATGTGAAAAATCGGCACCGCGCATAACCATTCGTCACGCGGCAGTATACCCAGATTAAGCGATGAAGCAACAGCTGAAGAAAAGTGATTACCAAACGTCTGCATAACGCCTTTCGGTGCGCCGGTCGTCCCGGAAGTATACATAATGCTGGCAACGGTTTCCTGTTGAAACTGGGAAGTCAATTCTTCCGGTTGGGCCGCCTGCTGACAAACCTGGCTGAATTTGATGAATTTACCACCAAAGCTGTCACGCCACAGTGAGTCGGCTACCAAACAAACACTGGGCCGACTGTCACTTAACTGCTGATTGATTTCATCGTCTGAAAGTCGCCAGTTAACCCAGACAATTGTCCGGCCGCTGGCAAGGATCGCCAACGCCATTTGATAACCTAGAAGTGAGTTGGACGTCATGATGGCCACTCGGCGGCCAGCCAAAGCGCCCGAACGATTCAACTGGCCCACCAACTTTTTCAACCGCTCAGCCAAACCTGAAAAAGTCAGCCTTTCGGTACCATCGTCAACTGCTACCCGGTCCGGTAAAAGAGCTGCCTGTTTTGTAATCCAATTATCCAATCTGCTCAACCTCTTTATGGAAATTTCGGAAACTGATCGAAGTCCGGTTTGCGTTTTTCATTAAAGGCATCACGGCCTTCCTTACCTTCATCAGTTGTGTAAAACAGCATTGTGGCATCCCCACCCAATTGCTGCAAGCCGGCCAGGCCATCCGTATCAGCATTCATCGCTGCTTTGATAAAGCGCAGTGCTGTCGGCGACTTAGTCAAAATTTCACGACACCAATCAAGCGTCACGGATTCAACGTCTGCCAGTGGTACCACTTTATTGATCCAGTTCATCTGAAAAGCTTCTTCAGCACTGTAAAAATGATTTAGGAACCAGACTTCTTTAGCCCGTTTATGACCGATTACCCGGGCAAGGTAACCGGAACCATAGCCGGCGTCAAAACTGCCGACCTTGGGACCGGTTTGACCAAATTTGGCATTATCGGCCGCAATCGTCAAATCACAGACCAGCTGTAAGATATTACCACCACCAACTGACCAGCCTTTAACCATTGCAATGACGGGTTTGGGGATAATTCGAATCAAATGCTGCAGATCCAAAACATTCAATCTGGCAATGTGATCGGGACCGACATAGCCGCCGTTACCCCGGACACCCTGATCACCACCGGAAGAAAAGGCTTTGTCGCCGGCTCCCGTTAGAATGATAACGCCGATTGTGCTATCATCACGACAGATACTAAACGCGTCAATCATTTCTTGGATTGTTACCGGTGTAAATGCGTTCATTTTCTCCGGCCGATTCATTGTAATTTTAGCAATTTTATCCGCCCGTTCGAAAATAATTTCTTTATATGCTTTAACTGGCTTCCAGTTAACTGATGTCATATAATTCAATCCTTTCAATTTGGAGTGTGATCAATCATGCATAATTTAATGACAACCCTTGGTATTAAAACCAACTGTGTCACCAAAACTAAAGTTATTATATCACTTAAAGTAAGTGATTCCGTCAAGCAGCCGTATGGTTTTTTACACGGCGGCGTCAATACCGTCATGGCAGAAACGGCGGCTTCCCTTGGTGCCAACCGTAATCTAAACCCTAATGAACACGCTGTTGGCGTTGACGTTACCACCCATCATTTAAAACCAGTTGGTTCGGGAACAATTATCGCTACCGCAACACCGTTGCATATCGGCCGCCGACTGCAAACCTGGCAGGTCATGATTAAACATAAGGAGCAGCTAACCAGTATCAGTACCGTTACACTTACCAACGTTTCCAATCACGAGTGACCCGCCATCATATTGCCCTTTAAGTACCTACTGAATATTAATTAGTTGGTCGGCAAGCAGCCCAAAGATAATTTTTTTACTAAAGAGAGGTTTCATTATGCTTTAACCCTGTTATAATTTAATGTTAAATGGTATTATTTTATAGTTGTCAACGTGACGTCACATTCTCATGAAGGGAGACTAACGCCTATGCTGGAAACCCAGAATTGGATCACCCGCTACTTTGACGAAGCAACGGACGCGGTATTTATCTTTGCAAACAATCAACTAGTTGTTTGTAACCAGGCAGCCAGTGAATTGCGTGAGGTATTGAAGGTCGTCCCCCAGTACCTATTGGCAGTCGCGGATGCCGCCGTTAAACAGCGCTTCTCACAAACCGATAACTGTTTTAGCTGTGTTATTAAAAACCACATGCGTGAAATTTCAATTCCACTTAATCTGACACCTGAATCTTCAAATTCGCTTAGATATTTTATGGTTTATCATCTTATCGACAAACAGGAGCACGTCTTCTCACTGACACTTAAGAGTCGCGGTGTTGTCAAACGAATGGATCAGATGGCTAAGCAGCGGCAGCTCACCCGCTATGTTAACCGAGCCCATGAAGCAGAACGAAAACGAATTTCCCAAGACCTTCATGACAGTATCGCGCAAGGCGTCTATTCAGCAATTATGGGTGTTCGTCGGTTAAGTGAAGGGACGCTTTCGTCCGACCAGACGGCCCAATTAGCCAACGAAATTGAACACCAGTTAGCCGATACCTTATCAGAAGTTAAGGGCATGGCGCTGGATATTAGGCCCTCTGTTCTGGACAACTTTGGCCTGTTAGCAGCTTTGCGGGTCTTAGCCAAACGGCTTGCCGAAAATTCCGGGACTGCCATTTCGGTCATTGGCGATGCTGATACATCTCACCTGAGTACGGATGTTCAAAGTGTTCTGTATCGAATTGGTCAGGAGTCCATCAATAATGCCTTAAAACATGCTCAAGCCCATGAAATCAACGTCCTTTTGGTAACACATGACCACTACATGCTGCTGGAAATTATTGATGACGGCATTGGCTTCAACGTCCCGAAACATCAGCGCTTTAACGGTCGCTCGCTGGGACTGATGAATATGAATGAACGGGTCAAAGCCCTAAATGGTACTTTTGAAATTAAATCCGAACCGGGAAACGGTACCACGGTAACTGCCAAGTTCCCGGTTGAATTTTCGTAGCGAGGTAAATGCTTATGCTAAAAGTTTTAATTGCAGATGATCACGCGGTTGTTCGCCAGGGCCTCGCCTATTTGATTAACGGGCAACCGGATTTTAAAGTAGTCGCTGAAGCGGCAAACGGCACCGATGCCTATGCCCAAGTTGAAAGTGGCAATATTGATCTGTTGGTAATGGATCTCAGCATGCCGCCGGGAGAAAGTGGACTGGTAACTACTCAACGGATTCACGAACGGTTTCCAAAAGTTAAAATATTGATTCTTTCCATGCACGAAGAACAAGAATACATCAATAAAGCAATCCATAACGGTGCGATGTCCTATATTTTGAAAAGCTCACCGGATAGCGAATTAGTCAGGGGGCTTAACGCCTTGGCGGCTGATAAACGTTACATAGATCAAAACATCACCTTGACTAAATCCGATATTAAGCAAATCGAAGCAGACGGAATTGATGCCCACCTTCAAGGATATCGCAGCCTATCAAAGCGGGAACGAGAAGTTTTCCCTTTAATGGCAATGGGCTATACGAATAAGGAAATTGCCAACCGGCTGTTTATTTCAACCAAAACAGTCGAGGCGCACAAAGCCAGTATTATGCACAAACTATCCCTTCATTCACGGCCTGAACTGGTTCGATATGCCGTCCACCACCACCTAATCGAATTTTAAAATAATAATCGGCCCAGACACCCGAGTCAAAACGGTGTGTCTGAGCCGATTTAATTTCAAGATGTTAAGCTCAACCAAGCTAAACGCGACTGACGTAACCCTTTTTTAACGCAGCTACCCGCAGCTCAATTACCTGATTATGATTCAGTCTGGCAAAGGCCAACGCCTCGCTGAGCAACCGTTGAATATCGCTTCTGTCTGCCTTTTCCTGAACGGCGTTTTCAGCAGCCAAAAATTTTAACCGGGGCAAATAATACGTCACATGGTTTTGAGAACAAAGTGCAACCCCCGAATCAATCAATTGATCGCTCAAGTTAAGATTTCCCTTGTTGGCATAATAGTTGGCCGTATAAAAAATCAAGGTTAGAAGCCGCAGATAATCCGCGTATTCTTCATTAACCAACGTCTCTTTCAAGGAAGCTCTGATAAAATCATGGGCCTTCTTAAAAAAGAAATCCGCACGAGCCGGCTGATTAATTCGTGTGTATGTAATCCCCGAACCAACATAGGCAAGTTGCGTAAAAATCGTTTGATGCTTTTCATCCAGTTCATCCAGAATTTGAGAAAAGTCAAATAAGACCTCATCCGGCTTTTTATTGGTTACCGCATTCAGCATGCCCCGCAAGTAAAAAAACTGCATTCGCAGCGGGATTCCCGTGATCTGGGCCTCATCAATTTCTTTAAGGGCTGCTTGAACCTTCAGATACTTTTCCATCATTAAGTCTCTCTCAATGATATTCAAGCGTTTTCTGATCGCCGCAATGGACGAAGCCGGATCTTCATTAAGCTCGTCAACGGTAATCCCCATTCGGGCACAAAGCCGGTTCAAAATCGATAGTGACGGCACCCGACCGTTTCGTTCAAATTTACTCAAAGTCGCCTGAGTACAAATACCCTTGCAAAGCTTCATTTGTGATAGCTTCAAAGCTTTTCTTCGATCCACAAATTTTTTAATATCCATTATTATCAATCCATTCTATTCCAGACCCTGTTACTCGTGTATTCCCAACGCCACTTTTGCGAACCTGCTCATTTTGTGGATATCCCAAACCGGATCCCAAACAAGGTGAATTCTGCAGGTAGTAACGCCGTTAACTGCCGTTACTGCCGCTTTGATCTGATCTGATAACAGATTCCCCAGTGGACAGCCCATTGTGGTCAGCGTCATTGTAACGATGCAGTGGGTATCGGCAACTTGAATATTATAAATCAAGCCCAAATTGACCAAATCAACGCCCAATTCGGGATCAATAACCGTTTTCAGTGCCGTCTCGACTGCTTTTTCAATTGACGATTGGTTTACTGGCTTACCCACGGAAACCCCTCCTTATCAGTGGCGTATTGGTCATATTCGCTAAAGACACCGGCATACATAGAAACGACCCATAATCAATTAAAAATAAATGTGACTGATTACGTAAAATCCATCAATAACGGCCTTTCAGCTCTTTGCGTATTCTAATTATAACAAAAATATTCCAAAAAGAAATAAGAATTTCAACTCGGAGACCATGACCTTACTTCGAGCGGGAGACAGTCTTAAAAGCGGCCCAGCTTTGAGCCAAGCCGGATCGCTTTAATCAACTTTACAGGAACGCTATAATTACCAATGTAAACTCAGCAACCAGAAAGGAGAATTGGCATGGCTAATTTTAACGTTATCAAAGGAGACATTACAAAAATCAGCACTGACGCAATCGTCAATGCCGCCAACCAGGCGCTTGCCGGTGGCGGTGGTGTTGATGGTGCTATTCATCGAGCAGCCGGCCCACAACTGGATGCGGCCTGCCGAAAATTAACCGGCTGTCCAACCGGCGAAGCTAAAACGACACCGGGATTCAACCTACCCGCCAAATACATTATTCACACACCCGGACCCGTTTGGCGCGGTGGTCAGCGAAACGAAGACCAATTGCTGCGCAACTCCTATATTAATAGTTTAAAGCAGGCAGTTGCCCATCAGTGCAAGTCCGTTGCCTTTCCTTCAATCAGTACCGGCATTTATGATTTCCCACTTAATCGGGCAGCTGAAATTGCGACAACTGCCATTACAACCTTTGACGCGCCGCTTGACGTTACAATGGTTTGTTTCGATGATGTGACCTATCAGGCTTACCATCAAGCCTTACAAGCTTAATTATTACAGAATTACCTTCGTTTATATGCCAATTGGCAATGGTTTATGTTACAAAAAGGTCGATGCCCAAATCCGCATCGACCTTTTAAATTTTCTAAAGACGTTCTATTTTAAAACAACTCGATGATCCAATTCTTCTCCTCATCCGGGCTTTCCAAATATTCCGGATGATCTTTAAGCGCAAGATTTACTTTGGCAACTTTCCCTGCCAAGGGCGTATGAACTTCAGATACAGCTTTGGCGCCTTCAATCGATAGAACAACGTCACCCAATTTAACCTCAGCCAGACCATCCGGGAATGTCGCAAATGAAATCTCACCTATTTCCTGGCGAGCAATATCGTTAAACCCAATTCGAACGTGACCATTATCTAATTTTTTCTGCCATAAATACTTGGCATCGTCAATTGTTTGTGCCATTATTGATTACTCCCTTTTCATTTAATGGATGTCGTTTCCGATACAAATTCAAAATTTTATCCGTCTTTTCGACTGCGTGCGGAACACCGGCTTCCGGTGACATTACTTTGTCCAAGTCTTGGCGGCTCAGATATTTGGCAATCGTTTCATCGGTATAAAATAAATCCTTCAGCAACTTATCTTCTTTATCCGCCTTAACCCGCAAGCGAACCAATAATTCGTGGGCATCTTGTCTGCCAAGCCCCTTTTTTGCCAACGCCATCATCAAGGCACCGGAATACATCGTGCCATCGCCTAAAATAAAATTCTCAGCCATTCGCTTTGAATCAAACTGACCGGTTTTCAAAACGGTGGTCGCGTAGTTCAATTGTCCGGACAGATACATGGTGATCTCAGGCAGGACAATATAAATATCCCGCCAAACAGCGGTATCCTTTTCGCCACTAACCTGCATCGTATCATACATCAACGGCATTTCGTTTCGAATAACCGTTGCCAAATTAACAATTGCTTCACACATGTACGGTTCGCGAACGTCGGAATGACGGTTGACCCCTGTCTACCAGGTGCGTAGGCTTCCCGAAATTCGCCAACCTGAGTTTGACTCATCGTTAAAAGATTCTTTCCGAGTTTTCCAAGCATTTGAGCAATCATTGTTAAGACATGACAATATTCGGTAAACCGCTCCCGTTGTGTATGCCAATACATCTCCGGCACCTGAAGATTCAAATAATCGCAAAAGTCGGCCTCAACCTGGTCGTAGTTATCGCCAATCATCGTTGACAATCCCTCAACACCGGTTAAAGAACCCGCAAACGTAAAATCAGATAAGCTGTCCAGGCGCCGCATAAGATAATCTAACTCA
>NZ_BAKI01000052.1 GCF_000583655.1 Lentilactobacillus farraginis DSM 18382 = JCM 14108 | reverse complement strand
ATAACTTTGTCCCAGGGCCCTCTTTTTATTTTTTAGCTAGATAATTAAGTAGCGTGACTCGTCGATGATTCAAAATTATTAGAATGATCAAAAAAACGATAATGATTCCAGCAGCGAATGAGAACAGGACACCATAGGGTGCAAAGTCCAAAAAGACACCGCCAATCAAGGGGCCCAGCGCTCTGCCAAATGACATGAACAGATTATACATCCCCTGAAATTTTCCCCGCTCCTGTGGTGTCGACAAGCTGTCAATCCAGCAGGAATGCCCGGAAAACCGATCATTTCGCCGATAGTCTCACGATCATGACAATCACAAACGCATAATACTGCTTGGCAAAAATCAGTCCGATAAACGACAGTGCGAAAATAAAAACCCCCACGTAGGTTTGGGTACTCAACTTAAAGTGCCCGCCAATTCGATTGACAAATGGCTGACCAAAAACAATCATCAAGCCGTTTAGCGTCCAAAGCAGGCTGTAATTTTCAAACGGAATATGCAAGCTGGTCATGTGAACCGAGATAACACTTTCCCAAAGCGCATAGGACAGATAAACCCCCAGCACGACCCCGCAGATAGCCAAAATCATTGAGCCAACATTTGTCTCGCGAGGCGCGCCCCGTTGAATTTGTTTTCCCGGTGCCCGTCGTTGAACTACCACGTTGAAATCAACCAGGGTAATTACCAATAGGATAAAATAGAAGACCGCCGCCACGATGAAAACAGTGGTGACACCCCGAGCCAATAAAAAGCCAACCATCAAAGTCCCAATCACAATTCCCACGTTTTGCCCAATATACAAAACGTTAAAAATTGCCCGGGTTGACCGGGTTTTGATGCTGGCAGCATAGGAATTTAATAAGGTCATACAGGCGCCATCGCCAAAACCGACAAATAACAGTAGGATTGAAAACATCGGCCAACCATGAAAGAATACCAGTCCAACAATCGCTGATAATGAGATTAAAACACCAATAATTGCCGATTTATATGGTGACCAACGATCAAATAAATAGCCCCCAAGATAGTTACCGACCATCATAAAAACCGACATCACTAAAATCGTCATCCCGGCCAGAGTCAAAGACTTATGCAGATAATTATGCATATAGACCGTCACCAGCGGCCACATAAACGCCGCCCCAGCGTTCAAAATCAATGAATACAGGATAACGGAACTAAATCGAACTTCATTTCTTTTTGACAAAATAGCCCCCCTCTTTTATGTTCGTAACGCTTCTTTTCCATTCTCTCACACCTTTTACCGTTTCAGCAATCGGAACGATGCGTAAACTTTGGGATTATCGCTTCTTTTTGGACAAAAAGAAGCCGAGACATTTCTGTCTCGACTGCTAGACTGCTAATTCAGGAAGTGTATTACTTCGTACTTACAAGCTTAAACTTGTAGTAATGAAGCGGTGCGTTACCATATTTAACTTTGAGTCCCTGATTATCTTTATTAACAATAATAAAGTGGGTGTTATCAGTGAATCTTAAATAGAAGTTCTGATAAGTCTTGCTGCCGCGTTCACGGTAGGTAATCTTCCAGAATGATTTACTGTAAGTGGTAACTTTATAACTTGCATAGTTGATTAATTTCTTTTGTAATTTACCATTTTTGTACAATGCCTGGTTCAAACCCGTTGACTGATTAAAAGTGGTTACAACCCGGTAACCATTATTGTTGCCTGAATACCACTTACCGGTTGGTTCGTTAATCGTTAGTTTATTGGCAGTGTTACTCGAAGCAGTCGTCTTTGAAGCGCTGCTGGTACTACTGGTTGAAGTACTTTTTTGAGGTGCTTTAACCGTTACAATCCGATAAAAATATGAAGTTGATGACTTGCGGGCATAAACATAAAGTTTTTGGTTCGCCTTTAAGTTGGTATGCAAATCAGCACTATATTTACCGGTTTGGCTATCAGCTGTTGAAGTGGCAATTGTTTTCTTATTCGAATTGCGAACAATAATTGAGACGCCCTTAGTCGCTGTTCCCGTGACACTCGAAGACGTTGTATAAACATTGTTGACCGAAAGTGACGGTGAGCTTGCAGATGCTTTGAGGCTAACCCCTAAAAAGAATGCTGCAAGAACAGCAATGAACGCGATAAACTTGAATTTCTTCATTGATTTGTTACTCCCTAATTGTTTAATTTGCAAACTACATTATAAGCGAAACCAGTGTAAAAAGGGAATAATTGTTTGTCCTCTTAGAGGATTCTTAAGAAACTGGCAAAGTGTGCTTATTAACCAAACCTCAGCCCGCATTGACGGTTAACTTCTATTTTGTAAATAATTTACAGTTTGAAAAGCACTATCTTGTAAATTTTTATCATTTACATCACTAATTCCCTTTCGTTGGAAGCCGTTGTGTTATATAATGTTAGCGAAGTGGTATAGACAATATACCGAATTTTGCTTAGTTAATTTGATAGGAGTGAAAAAATTGCCAACTGAAAGACGTTCATTGATCATGCTATTCGGGGCAAACGGCGACTTAGCCGTTCGAAAACTTTATCCAGCTATGTTTAAACTTTTCGAAAAAGGAAACATTCGTGATCATTTTGCTGTAATTGGCTCATCACGATATAAGGTAGACGATGCTAAATACCGTGATATGGTTATTAAATCTGTAGATAAAGAATCAAGTAATAAAAAGATGATTGCCGACTTTGCAAGTCATTTTTACTTTGTTACTCATGATGTAACTGATTTGGCCCACTACTCAGTTTTGAAGGATAAAGCTGACGAGTTGGACAAGAAATACAAATTGGAAGGAAACCGGGTCTTCTATATTTCAATGGCCCCCAACTTCTTTGGAACAGTTGCTAAGAACATTAAAAATCAAGGCTTGCTCTCAACTAAAGGCGGGTTTAACCGCTTGGTTATTGAAAAACCATTTGGTCGAGACTTTGAATCCGCTAAAGAATTAAATGATGAGTTAAGTAATGCCTTTGAAGAAAATCAAATTTTCCGAATTGACCACTACTTAGGTAAGGAAATGATCCAAAATATCGAAGCAATTCGCTTTGGTA
Organism: Lentilactobacillus farraginis DSM 18382 = JCM 14108; assembly: GCF_000583655.1. Taxonomy (GTDB): domain Bacteria; phylum Bacillota; class Bacilli; order Lactobacillales; family Lactobacillaceae; genus Lentilactobacillus; species Lentilactobacillus farraginis. The sequence goes on along the minus strand of NZ_BAKI01000052.1, from coordinate 12,541 downwards.
ACACCATTTTCGAAGCACTTTGGAACAATCGTTATATCGACAATGTTCAGGTAACCCTTGCCGAAAAACTTGGGGTTGAAGAACGAGCCGGTTACTACGATAACTCTGGTGCTTTACGTGATATGGTCCAAAACCACATTATGCAAATTGTCAGCCTGCTTGCAATGGAGCAACCGGTTGCATTTAAAGATACCGATATTCGAGCTGAAAAAGTCAAAGCACTGCGAAGCCTGCGGGTTTATAACGTTGCCGAAGCTTCAACCAATTTTGTTCGCGGTCAATATGGTGCCGTAGGTGAAAACCGGGCTTACCGTGACGAAGACGGTGTGCCAAAGGATTCCAACACCGAAACATTTGTTGCCGGAAAGCTGTTATTCGATAACTATCGTTGGTCCGGTACGCCATTTTATATCAGAACCGGTAAGAAGCTTGCCGACAAGTTCACCCGGGTGGACGTTGTCTTCAAAAAACCATTGGTTGACATCTTCTCCTTCCCACAAAGTGGCAAAGCTTTGCTTAACGCAAACGTCTTAACCATTTATATCGAACCGACTCAAGGCTTCTCACTTTTGGTTAACGCCAAGAACAGTGAACAAGGCTTCCATACAGAACCGGTTAACTTGGAATTTCTTGAAGATTCCAAGCGGACCAAGGAAACACCACAACCTTATGAACGTTTAATTCATGATGTCCTAAAGGGTGATGGTACCAACTTTGCCAGTTGGCCGGAAGTTGCCAGTGCTTGGAAATTCGTTGACCAAATTCGACGTGTTTGGGATATTCAACAACCAATGTTCCCGAACTACATCCCTGGCTCAATGGGTCCTGTTTCAGCCGATGAATTATTGGCAAGAGACCATCGCGAATGGATTTACAAATTGAACAAATAATGAGCTACTATCAAAAAGATTTAGACCTTAAAACAGGTTTGAATCTTTTTTAATACAATCAAGTAACCCTGTAAATAATTATCATCTTCTAAAATTGGTGTCATCCTCATATTAAAAACTGGCCAACTTGGTTAACAAATCACGCATCATCAAAGGGTGTTAAATAAAAATATTGATTTTTTGAAAATGATTAGCAATTTTTAGTCTCTTTTTTTCACAATCTCTTTTTTTAGTAAGGGGATTTCCTAGTATATCGACATTTTATTTCACTTTATGCTTGTGCAATGGTAAACTATCTATGTAGCATTGTAGTAATTCTTAATAGAAAAGGATGGTTTTTAAATGTCTGATCAAAAAGCAAACATCGGTGTTGTTGGAATGGCCGTTATGGGTAAGAACCTGGCCTGAACATCGAAAGCCGCGGTTACACAGTTGGTATCTTCAACCGTACCGGAGCTAAAACAGAAGCTGTTATGAAAGACCACGGAGACAAGAAGTTGGTTCCAAGTTACAAAATCGAAGACTTCGTTAAATCTCTGGAAACACCTCGTCGAATTATTTTAATGGTTAAAGCCGGCAAACCGACTGACGCCGTTATTGATGAATTACTCCCACTGCTTGATAAGGGCGATGTCCTTATTGATGGTGGTAATACCAACTTCCACGATACGATGGCTCGTAATGCTCGTCTTGACAAATCCGGTATCAACTTTATCGGTATGGGTGTTTCTGGTGGTGAACTTGGTGCCCTTCAAGGCCCATCATTAATGCCAGGTGGCCAAAAAGAAGCTTACGAGTTGGTTGAACCAATTCTAAAGCAAATCGCTGCCAAGGCCCCATCTGACGGTGAACCATGTGTCACATACATTGGCCCCAATGGTGCCGGCCACTATGTTAAGATGGTCCACAATGGTATCGAATATGGTGATGAAGAGTTAATTGATGAAAGCTACAACATTTTAAGAAATCTTGCCGGCTACTCAGTTGATGAATTAGCTGACATTTTCAAGGAATGGAACAAGGGTGAACTTGACAGTTACTTAATCGAAATTACTGCCGACATTTTAACTCATAAAGATGACCTTGGCGATGATAAGACCAAGCCGATTGTTGATATGATTCTTGACCGTGGTGCCAACAAGGGAACTGGTAAGTGGAGTTCTCAAGACGCCCTTGAAGTCGGAGTTGATCAATCAGTTATTACCGAAGCCGTTTACGCTCGATTCATTTCAATGATCAAGAAGGAACGGGTTGCTGCTTCCAAGGTATTGCCTAAGCCTGAAGGCAACGTTGACTTCGATAAGAAAGAAATCGTTGAAAAAGTTCGTGAAGCCCTCTACTTTGGTAAAGTAATGAGTTATGCTCAAGGCTTTGCCCAATTAAAAGCAGCTTCAGACAGTAATGAATGGAATATTAAGCTTGGTGAAATGGCTAAGATTTGGCGTGCCGGTTGCATTATCCGGGCCCGTTTCTTACAAAACATCACCGATGCTTACGATAAGAACCCTGATCTTCAAAACCTGCTTCTTGACCCATACTTCACTGATATCGCCAAGAAGTATCAGGAATCTGCTCGTGACGTTGTTGCTTTGGCAACCAAAGCCGGTGTGCCGGTACCGTCACTTGCAGCCGCTGTTTCCTACTACGACTCATACCGTTCAGAAGTTGTTCCTGCTAACCTGTTGCAAGCACAACGTGACTACTTCGGTGCTCACACTTATGAACGTGTTGACCGCCCAGGCAGCTTCCACTACACATGGTATGAAGAACAATAAAACCTTATAAATAAGCCGTTTTATAGGGTTGATTAATCAAACAGGACTTTGAGCAGAAGGAAAATGACCCTTTCACCCAAAGTCCTGTTTTTTGGACCTTAAAATATTCAATTAGCTTCCTAGCCAATGGCGGCTTCAATCGCAGTTAATAGTTCACGGGTTTTCGCCCGGGCATTTTTAGCCTGCATAATTGCTGAAACAACCGCCACGCCGTCTACATGCGCCGGTTCAATTGCTTGGATATTATGCGCTTTTAGCCCGCCAATCGCATAAACGGGGATATCAACGGCAGCCTTGATTTTCCCCAACGTCTCAACGCTGGTATGAACTGTTTTAACGTGGGTTTTGGTCGGGAAAATCGCCCCGACTCCGAGATAATCAGCTCCCTGATCCATTGCAATTTTAGCCTGCTTCAGGGTTTTAGTCGTAGCCCCGATAATTTTATTGGTTCCTAAAATCTGTCGAGCCACTTCAACCGGCAGATCACTTTGACCTAAATGAACGCCGGCTGCGTCCACCGCCTGGGCAATATCCAATCGATCGTCAATAATTAACGGCACCCGGTGCCGATCGGCAATTGCTTTTACCTTAACCGCCCACTCATAAATCTCACGACTTGAACGGTTCTTTTCCCGAAGCTGCAATAAACTGACCCCCGCTTCACAAGCCAAGTCAATCTGCTGCAAAAAATCCGCGTCATTTAAGTTTGTATGGTCCGTCACCAAATATAAAGGTCGATTTGTCACTTTCATCAATAGCCCTCCAAATATTATTTACTATGTAATCCGCCATCGTGCGCTCGCAAAAAGTCTACTCAACTTGGCGATAAAATGCAACTGCTAAATTGTCGGATTGATACTTCAACTTGACATTTTTAAATGAAACCGCTATAAATAATACATAAGCTGCTAAGCTTAATTAAATATTTCGTCTGGGGTGCCTGAATGCCCTTCTGGTTGGTTACGATCAATTATGAAGCCATTCGTCAAGGCTGAGATTACACCCATCGAACCTGATACAGTTTGTACTGTCGAAGGAAGAGCGAACCGGAAAACTGATTTTAATTTTAACTTCCGAGATCTTCTTTTAACAGAAAAGAAGATCTTTTTTCTTTTCCTGTTAAATCATCTGATTTCAAGTCCGTTAGCTTTGGTTCCCCTTCCTTCGAAATAACTACGAAGAAAGGGGTTTTTAATATGGTGACAGTTAATGGTCAGGAAGAAAATGTTGCCGGTCAAACCGTCATTGATTTTCTTAAGCAACGTAACGCGCCAATTGAAAACATTGTCGTTGAACGAAACGGTGAAATTGTCCACCGGTCCGAATTCGATAAAGTAACACTGGCATCCGGTGACAAAGTCGAATTGATTTCGTTCGTTGGTGGCGGCTAGAGGAGGAATTGAAACACATGGAAGCAGAAGTTCAGGGGCAACCCTATAAAGACGTTTATAACGGTATGAAGGAGCGAAATGTTAAAAATTCAACCGACAAATTAACCGCTGCTCATGTTACAATCGCCGGAGCTGGCGGTCTTGGCTCAAATATTGCCATTGCCCTTACCAGGATCGGCGTTGGTCATCTCAAACTCATTGACTTTGATTCAGTCGAACTTAGCAATCTTAACCGCCAACAATTTAAGCTAAGCCAGGTTGGAATGCCCAAGGTAGTCGCATTAAAGCAAAATCTTCAAGAATTTAATCCATTTATTGATATTCAAACGGCTCAGGTTGAAGTAACCCATGATAATGTCCCACAATTATTCAAAAGTGCCGACATTATCTGTGAGGCTTTCGATAACCCGGCAGCCAAGGCAATGCTGCTGGATGCCGCGTCTGAATTTTATCCAAATAAGCCATTAGTTATGGGTACCGGTATGGCGGGCGTCCACAGTTCCAATACCATTACTACCAAGCATCCCCGCCCCAACCTCTACATTGCCGGTGACGGCACTAGTAAGGGCGTTGAAGGCCTCATGGCCCCTCGCGTGATGATTTGCGCCGGCCATGAAGCCAACATGATTACCCGTTTAATTTTAGGACAAACCGAAATTTAGGGAGGAAATAATATGTCAGTAGTCAATCAAAATAAAGACGAACTGGTTATCGGCGGTCATAAGTTTACATCCCGCTTCATTCTGGGCTCGGGAAAATATTCTTATGATTTAATCGATTCCGCAATTAATAACGCCAAGGCTCAAATTATTACCATGGCACTTCGCCGCAATACAACCGGCTCGGAAAATATTTTAAACTATATTCCTGAAGGTATTACCATTCTGCCGAATACTTCCGGCTCGACTAATGCCGAAGAAGCGATTCGAACAGCCAGAATTGCCCGGGAACTAAGTGGCAGTGACTTCATCAAGTTGGAAGTTGTACCGGATAAGAAATATTTAATGCCCGATAATTATGAAACGTTGAAAGCCACTGAAGTTCTGGCAAAGGAAGGCTTCATCGTTATGCCATACGTCCTGCCGGATCTTAACGTTGCTCGCCAACTCGTTGACGCAGGGGCTGCAACTGTCATGCCACTGGCTGCTCCGATCGGCACCAACAAGGGCTTATCAACCAAAGACCTCATTCAAATCCTGGTTGATGAAATTGACGTGCCAATTATCGTTGACGCCGGTATCGGCCGACCAAGTCAAGCCGCTGAAGCGATGGAAATGGGCGTTTCAGCTGTCATGGCAAATACGTCAATGGCAACAGCCGGTAATATTCCATTGATGGCCGAAGCCTTCAAACTGGCAATTGAAGCCGGCCGAAAGGCTTACCTGGCCAAACCGGGACGCGTAATCGAACACGGCGCAGTTGCATCGTCACCATTAGCCGGCGTCAGCGCCGCTAAATAGCTGGTGATCAAATGCCAATCAAAACTGACCAATTAATGGCTCATCTGGCAACCATTAACCGGTTTTCCACAAATGAGGTTGGTCAAAACCGGTTGGTATACACGTCCAATTGGATTAAAGGTCAAAGGCAATTAATTGCCTGGGGCCATCAAGCTGGGATGCGGGCAACCGTTGATGCGTATGGTACCGTTTATTTGGACATCGCCGGGTCACAAGCTCCCGACAAAATCATTGCGACCGGCTCACACATGGATACAGTTGTCCACGGTGGCCCTTACGACGGCTTATATGGTGTTCTTGGCGGTTTTCAGGCCATTTGTGAGTTAATCCAGGTGCTTGGTCGACCCAAAAAAACGTTGCGGCTAATCTCGTTTAGTGAGGAAGAAGGCAGTCGCTTTCCAGCAACTTTCTCCGGGTCCAAACATTACTGTCGAGTTGAAGACGTTGCCGGGATCCAAGATCATGCCGGAATTGATTTTAACAAGGCCCGTCAAGCAGCCGTTGCCAAATTAAAGGAAGCTAATGTTCACACGGGCCTGCCAAGCGTGCCAACTACCTTTACTGAACTGCATATCGAGCAGGGACCCCGCCTGATTAATGCTCATCGACAAATCGGCTTGGTCACTTCAATTGTCGGACAACGTCGATTTACGATAACCGTTAACGGCCTTTCTAACCACGCGGGAACGACCCCGATGGCAGACCGCCACGACGCGTTTCAAATTGCGGTCACCTTAATCAGTCGCCTGCGCCAATTGGCCGCTTCGATTAGTCGCCAGCTCACCTTTACAGTTGGTGAAGTTCATGTTTGGCCCAATACATCAAACGTTATTCCTGGGAAAGTAACGTTCAGTATTGATACCAGGCATGTTGATGCGGCTGTCCTTAACCGGTTTGAAGTTGGAATTCGAAATAAAGCAGTTGATTTTTCAATTCCCCCGATTTCAGTAACCGTTAATCGGTGGGTCGCGGATAAACCCGTTCAGCTGGACGCGTCACTGCTTCAAAGAAATGAGAACTTGGCGGCTAAGCTTGGATTATCCTACCAAAAGCTGGCTTCCGGTGCCGGCCATGATAGCGAAATCATGAGTCGGGTAACCCCAACCACGATGATTTTTGTCCCTAGTATTGGCGGCATTAGTCACGCGCCACAGGAAAAAACATCCCCATCAGATTTACACAACGGTGTCGATCTGTTGCGGGAAAGTCTAAAACAACAAGCGTATTAATTTGTGAGACAAACCATGATTAACTTCTAACAGAATGTTCGTAATTTTAAACCACTTTGCATGACACACTTTCTAAGATAAAAACCAGCTTCAATTTTGAATCGGAACTTGCAATGGAAAAACAAGGGCCGGTTTCAAATTGAAGCTGGTTTTTAATTAATTGGCGTTGGCAAGCAAAGAAGTGGCGTCGTTGACTTTATCGGCATTCTTATCAAATGGCGCCGTCTTAACAACCCCTTGGACTTTGTCTTTATCGACAAATCCCCAGTAACGACTATCATTGGAAACTGAACGGTGGTCACCCAGCACAAAATATTTATTCTGAGGCACCTTGGTTGAATTTTGATCTCTGGTCCAATGCAGCGAGAGACTTTGGAGATCCCAATTTCCGGTCCCGGTGGTTCGCTGTGCCTGACTGATATAATCCTGATTCAACGGCCGATTATTAACATAAATGGTACCATTATTGCTGCTGACGGTGTCACCAGGCAGCCCAATCACTCGCTTTACATAATAGTCAGGTGTCTTGTGAGACTCAGGGTCCTCACCGTGGGCATCAAAAATAATTACCGAGTTTCGTTGAATTGGCAAAGTTTTAAAAACACCCACCATTTCAGCATTCTTTAAGTTCGGCTGCATTGAGGTTCCCTGAATAAAGCTGGCGCTTACAAAATATTGACGAACGGCAAGGCCGATTAACAACCCCATCGCAATCGGCAGCACCCAACTAAAAATCTTCTTAAGTGTTTTCAAATTAGCCTCCAGAAAAAAATCATTTAATTTTCAATCGTTGCATTTATAGTATCATGAATCTAAAATTAAATCATTTGAAGCTCGTCTAAATTAGTTAAGAAATCAGAAATTATTTTGCTATGTTAATACAAGCCGGTCAAACATTTCCTGCTTTACTAACCAAAAACACAAAGAACCGGCGTGAAAGTTTAAGTGACTTTCACGCCGGCTCTTAATATCTCCAAAGGCATCTTATTCGTAATGCGTTCCACGCAGTCGATCCAACGTTTCTTTTTTCAGGTAGTAAGGGGTCACTCCATCATCAATAGCCTTGTTTAACAACCCCTGAGCCTGCTTACGAGCAACAATCGTCGGTACCTTGATAGAGAGAACCGACTTGTTAATTACCATTTGATGAACATCCAAATTCGCTTTCGTCTTGTAATGAACTTCCGGTTCAGTTTTCTTTTGCTTTGAGCGACTGCTCTTTTCCTTAGCCATGAAGATCCCTCCTCACTATCAATCAAAATAAAAATCGTTACCAAGTACCTTCATCATAGCAAATTACCCGATAAAAGTATATTCAGATGACTAGTCTCTGACGGGAACCTTATCGAACTGCTTCTGATACCATTCTTCCCAGGTTCCTGAAACCAGATTGCCATTGTCATAGTAATCAGGATTGATTACTGAAATAACGCGTTTGAGGTCACTGCCGCATTCTCGATAGAGTTCTTCTCGAAGCTCCTCTGGCGTAAACGACCGATTTTCGAAAATGAAGTGGTTAATGTCAGCCAGATAATAATCTACTTTGTACATGGAAAGAATTTCCAGGTTGTTTTTCTTAAAACGCGGTAAATAGAAATCTACGAAATCTATAATTGCTTTTTTCGTTGCTGTCTCATTCAATTTATCGATAGTAACAGTCTCTGCCACGATAGCACCTCCTCTCATTCTATTATGCCACATTTTCAGCTTCAAGGAACCCTTAAAGTAGTATGATGGAAGTGGATCTAAAATAACAAAGGATGCGAATAGCATGTCAGATAGAAAAGTTTATACCGATTATTTTTTCGACGAACCTGCGTTTAACACACATGATGGTGGTTATATACCACTTGAGGCACCAAAAACGCCGCAGGAAAAATTGAGAATACCGGCGTTATTGGAACCAGATAAAGAAACCGATTCGGATATGTATTATACAGTGGTAGCCCAAACCGGTGAAACCCAGTTGCTGCCGGGTGATAAAACCAAAACCTGGGGCTACAATAACAGTATCCTGGGTAAAACCATTGTTTTTAAAGATGGTAAAAATATCCATATCACATTGAAAAATAACCTACCAGAAGTAACAACCTTTCATTGGCACGGATTAAACGTTCCGGGGCCGATTACGGATGGTGGCTGCCATGCTCCGGTTTATCCCGGTCAAAGCACGCAAATTGATTTTAAATGCCATCAACGAGCCGCAACATTATGGCTTCACGCCCATCCATGCCCAGCGACTGCCCAACAAGTTTGGAAGGGCTTGGCAACAACAGTCATCGTGCAGGACAAAACCGAAAAGCAATTGCCATTTCCAAGAAACTACGGGGTTGACGATTTACCGTTAGTTCTTCAAGATCGACGTTTCCACGAACACAACCAGCTTGATTATATGGCTGACTATGACCCGGATGGTATTCAAGGACCCACCCCAATGATTAACGGCACAATTAATCCTTATTTCGATGTCACGACACAGCGAATCCGACTAAGAATTCTGGATGGTGCCAACCGAAGGGAATGGCGGCTTCATTTTAGTGACGACCTAAAGTTTACGCAAGTCGCCTCTGATGGCGGCGTTTTACCAGAACCGGTTGATTTCACTCATCTCATGTTGACCTGTGCGGAAAGAGCCGAGATTATCGTTGATTTTGGTGCCTATAAGCCGGGCGATGAAGTCACCCTTTACTCAGATGACGTTCCACTTGTCCGCTTTAGAATTCATCAATTCACCAAAGATGAGACCCAGCTTCCCGATCACTTAGTTGATATTCCTGATCCGGAGGTTACACCAGATACGAAAGTTCACCAAGTTGTCATGGCGGGAATGGATGAAATGGTTGAAATCAACGGTAAGAAATTTGACATGCAGCGAATCGATGATAAGCAAAAGATTGGTAATGTCGAATACTGGGATATCTCCAATACCAATGATAAAACCAGTGGCATGATCCATCCGTACCATATGCACGCCACCCAGTTTAAAATCGTTTCCAGAAATGGTCACGCGCCCTACCCTAATGAGCATGGTTTAAAAGATACAGTTGGGGTAAACCCCGGCGAAACCGTTCGTCTAAAGGTTTGGTTCGATAAATTAGGCGTCTTCATGAATCACTGCCACATTCTCGAACATGAAGACGGTGGAATGATGGCCCAATTTGAAGTTTACGATCCAGACCATCCTAAGACTTACAAGTTGATGGATATGGATACGCTAATGACAGCCTTTGCCAAAGAACGGGGCGTCAAAAAGGCCGATTTGAATATTCCCGGAATGCATATGACAAATTAAGGTTCAAACTTTTTTAACCGATCTTCAACGGATGATTGATTTGGAAACCTTATCAATCGTCCGTTGATTTTTTTGCTAATGCTAATTTATCGCTACTTAACACACAAATATCATCATGATTATATTCGGACCCCAAATATAATCATAAAAATAATAATATTTAAATGTCTGTTATCCTTGCAATCAAGAAATGCGTATGATAGGATACTAGTTGGAATGAAAAACGAATAGAAGCTGTTAGGTGAGGCTCCTATGTGAAAAATGCTACTGCTCAGAAACGTCGAAAAACGCCAATGAGTCAGCTGTTCTAGTCAAAGTAAGGCTTGAACTAACGTAGCTGTTATTGAATAACTACATCACATAGTGCTAAAGCTCAACGACTGGCAAAGAATTTTTGGTGTGTCCAGTCGGTTAGCGACTGGACACTTTTCATTCTAAATAATTTTTTTCAAGAGGTGAGACTTATGACAACTGAATTTATAGATCCTGGAGCGACGAAACATCAGTCTATCAAGGGAAGACCGGTTGTGATGATATCTCTCTCGCAGCTTAGATTCTAAGGAATCGACGAGAAATTGTTACAATCGATTTTCCCAAAGAAAGCAAAATTTGAATGCCTAAACGTATTATTTCTTGATTCGAAGGCTTTATTGCCCTATGCATCACAAGAAAATTCCCGTTTCAGTTTGTTTAGACATTTCAACATTTTTGGGAATTCGGTTAATACAATTTCTCGGTGGTTTTGAACATAGAGGTACTGACGTACTTGTGTCCAATCGGTTAACTGCGGCCGAAAAACACTTCACCTTTTAGGAAACTAATTGGGGAGAATGAGATTAATCGTAATATATTGCCAACACATAAATACGGTAATAATAGTAATTATGAGGAAGAGACCTCCAAGAATCCGGCGGAAGCTAATTCTTGAAAGATAACTGCTATCTTACTGGATAATAAAATTATAAAGCCACCAACGTAAATTCGTTGGTGGCTTTTTACAACCAGAATCCAAATAAATATGGTATCGCGATTCGCTTGAACTGAATCTTTCACCCTCTGAAGCTTTCTCAATAAATGAATCTCTAATTATCTTCTATTCGATTTAAATGCTAATCAGAACTCTCAAGGTTATCACGTTTAACATGCTTAAACTGTGCGATATAGTCTTCGGACTTTTGCTCATCAAATTCATTTTCTGATTTACCGATAACAACGGTCGCAAGTGAGTTGCCAACAACATTAACGGCTGTTCGACCCATATCAACAATTCGATCAATACCGGCAATAAAGGTCAATCCGCTCATTGGAACACCAATGGTAGAAATCGTTGCCAGTAAAACCACAAAGGAAGCCCCCGGCACGCCGGCCATTCCTTTTGACGTAATCATCAAAACAACTAAAAGCGTGATTTGCTGCCCAATCGACAAATGAATCCCATAGGCCTGAGCGAGGAAAAGAGCGGCCAAAGACTGATAGATGGCAGAACCATCCAAATTAAAAGTGTAGCCGGTAGGAATAACAAAGGAAACAATTCCTTGGTTGGTTCCAAATTTATCCATCTTTTCAATCATTTTCGGTAAAACTGCCTCAGAACTGGCAGTTGAAAAAGCCAAAACAATTTCATTTTTGATAACTTTAAGTAGATCCATAATTCGAAATTTAAAGAGCCGTGCTACAATTCCCATTACAACCAGCACAAAAATAATCATCGTTGAGTATGTAATGATGACAAAATATCCCAACGGCAGCAACGCACTGATTCCCATTTCTGCCAAGGCGACCCCAATTAAAGCACAAACCCCAACAGGGGCTGCGTGCATCACCCAGTTGGTTACTTTAAACATGACTTCTTGAACAGCCTGTAAAACGTCAATTAGAATCTTCCCTTTTTCACCAATTGCGGCAATTCCCAATCCAAAGAAAACGGAGAAGAAAATAATTGGCATCATATTACCACTTGCCAGCGAACTAAAAATATTAGTTGGAATAATTCCCAATAAAGTATCCCAAATTCCGGTATGCTTAGCTGATTTGGCAGTTGCCATGTACTGACTGATGTCTGAACCATGAAGTGAGTGAATATCAATCATTGTTCCAGGATGAAGGATGTTGGCAATAATCATCCAAGTGCGATAGCAACGGTGGTCATTAACTCAAAATAAATTAGCGTCTTTAAACCAACTCGGCCCAATTTCTTTATGTCGCCAATGCTGGCAATACCAACAGTCAGACAAGAAACCACGATGGGAAGGACAATCATCTGAATCAAGCTGATGAACATGGTTCCAATGTTTTGCATTGTTGTAATGGCAACCTGGTTTTTATAAAAAATAATCCCAAATACAATTCCCAATACTAGGCCAATCAGAATTTGCCACCCTAGGGTTAGTCTATACGATTTATATCGTTTCATGATTTTCTTCCTTTTCTAAATAGTTTCACCTTTTCAATATATAACAAAGACCTTCGATAGTAAATAACTATCGAAGGTCTTTATACACATT
>NZ_BAKI01000053.1 GCF_000583655.1 Lentilactobacillus farraginis DSM 18382 = JCM 14108 | reverse complement strand
TCTGATCAATCTGGACCCATTGGCCAAAGAAATCGGCATTTCCTGGCTATTAATTGGAGTTGTTTATTACATGATTTTAAGGTTTTCTCAACGAAAGACAGAATTGGATTTATAAAGCAATTTATAAGTTATGGTAAAACACGTAACGTCTAATTCGACTTTTTAATGAGCTGAAATGAACGCAATGGAGTTGAAAACTATTTTTAATCAGTAAAGAGGTGAGGATGGAACAATAGGCGAAACTATATTATAACGTCCCTATCCCAAAGCGGAAATCCCGTAAATCAGCGTTTTTATACCTGATTCTATGGGATTTTTTTAATAACTGGATTTAAAAATAATGGTTTTAAACTAATGTTCAAACCACTGTAAGAAAGAAACCAGAGTTTTTTAAACTGAGTTGATTTCTTTTATTTTTTTCTAATACGTAAAAGCCAGTTATTTATAATGGAAAATATCTGCCTTTTGAAAATTAGGTAAAAATCTATGAGCAATATAATGTCAAGCGCATTTCCTGATCATAGTTGCCAAATCCTTTGCCAAAGATCGTACAGCCACCTTGATTTTGGGCATCTCGAGCGATACCAATTCGTAGCTTCATCCGACTAGGTAGTGGAGTAAGGTTGTCAATCGTGGTGCTGCTGATTTTTTGACCGGCAATCCAAGTACCATCGTGTGAGACAATCAACGTTACCTGGGTGCCATACTGATTGAATTTGGCTGGGGTCCATAATGGTGTGAATTTGCCACGGGTATCCGCAAAATCACCAGGGCTGGTCCAAGTTCCTAATTTTTTTCCATCCAGTGTAAATGTAATATCAGATGGCCAGTCCTCGTTTGACATTGGAATTTCACTTCCCATTTCTGCTGACAAAGTGAGCATTTGAACCTGTTCACCTGGTTCAAGAAAGTTGCCAACTTCGTATTCGACGTATCCTTTGGCAAACCAAATAATTCGCGCATTTCGTCGTTCTGGCGCCATGAAGTATTTTGGCTCGTCAACTTTTCCAATAAAGCCATTCAAATCAGCCAATCCACAGGTTGGTTCGACTTTAAAATCGGTATATAGACCTACTGGAATATCAACCTGATGTGAGCTTAGGGATGAAGACTGAATTTGGCTGGGAAATTGGATCTTAATATCGTCAACACTCAAGTGTGAAATTTTGCTTTTACCTTCCTTAGTAAATTTAAGCAGTCCAGCAGCCCGTAATTGATTAACATGTCTAAGGGTAATGGTTTGACTGATGCCTAATTTTTTTGACAATTCTTTAATGCTATATGGCTTAGTGGCCAACAAGCGAATAATTTTTAATCTAGCTGGACTCGAAAGGGCTTTATAAACGGGTAAGGAATGATCACTCATATCTAATAACATTGGTAAATGTCACCTAACTTTCTAGTTGTTTTTATTTTATTATATAACTTTATAGTGCGTCTTTAAAATCTAAATGGTTTTTATATGTCTATTTAAACAACTTTAAAGTTATTAAAAAGCAGATGTTTTCAAAATAATATACTAATCGGTATTGAAAGCGCTATCTATAATTCATATAATGAAAATGTGCACAAGATACGAGGCCTCATAAAATTCAATTTATTGAGGAGAATAATTAACAATGAAATCAAGTTACAGCTACGATACACTTTTTCCAATTGGCACAATTGATCCCAAAGTCTGGAGCTCATTTACGGAACATTTAGGTCGTTCAATTTATGGTGGAATTTATGACCCTGACAAACCATTTTCCGATAAGGATGGTTTTCGCAATGATGTGAAAGCAGCAGTTAAGGATTTAAACCTGGGTGTAATTCGCTACCCTGGTGGAAACTTTGTTTCTAACTATAATTGGAAAGATGGTATTGGTCCTAAGAAAGACCGTAAAAAACGGATGGATTTTGCCTGGTCAACCGTTGAACCCAACCAGTTTGGAATTGATGATTTCTGTGTCTGGGCGAAAGAAGTTGGCGTGGAGCCGATGATTGCCGTTAACCTTGGAACCGGGACGATTAAGAGCGCTGCGGAGTTGGTTGAATATTGCAACCATGATTCGGGTACCTACTGGAGCGATTTACGAATTAAAAATGGTCATCGGGAACCTTACAATATCAAGTATTGGTGCCTGGGTAATGAAATGGAAGGCGACTGGCAGGCCGGGCATATGAGTGCGGCTCAGTACGCTGACAAGGCCCGTGAAGCTGCCAAGATGATGAAATGGGTTGATCCGGATATCAAATTGGTAGCTTGTGGGAGTAGTTACGAGATGTTGCCAACTTATCTCAAGTGGGATGAAACGATTATGAAGCAACTTTATCCATATGTTGATTACATTTCAACGCATAACTACAATATGAATTCCGGTCAGGGAACGCAAAACTTTTTAGCTTCCTGGAAGCAATTAGATAATCATATTCAAAATACCAAGAACGTTTTGAATTATTCGAAATCTCTGCAACCTAAGTTCAAAGACAAGGATATTAAAATCTGCCTTGATGAATGGAATGTTTGGAACATGCAGGATATTAAGATGGATAGCCTGGATGATCTTAATGGTATGACAACCTTTGAACTAACCGATGCTAAGAAGTGGGAAGAACACCCGGCAATCCTCCAAGAGAAGTATTCATTGCTTGATGCTTTGGTTGTTGGTGGTTTAGGCATTACGATTTTAAATAACGTTGATGCTGTTGAAATTGCCTGCTTAGCCCAACTGTTAAATGTTATTTCGCCAATTACCACAGATGAAGCCGGTCACTTACTCAAGCAAACGATTTATTATCCATTTCAATTGTTAACCAAGTATGGGCGAGGCGAGGTTTTAAAACCCCATGTTGAAAGTGATACTCAATCCACTGACTACGGTGAGATTCCGGTAATTGAAACGGCTACGGTCTATGACAAAGCCCACCAGCAGTTGCATGTCTTTGCCTTAAATTCGGATTTGAAGCAATCATCTACATTGGCTCTTCATTTAACTGGGTTTAATTCCATTAAATTAGCAGAACACATTACCTTTACCGGAGACGACTTAAAGGCGATTAATACGTTTGAAGATCCTGATAACGTTATTCCGACTAAATTATCGACGGAGAACGAAAGTCTCGATCAGTTAACACTGCCAAAGGCTTCCTGGAATGTTTTAACGTTTGATGTTGCTAAGTAGTCGGCCGCTGGAAAGGTGATGTCATAGATGGACGCTACACATCAAAAAGCAGTTTCATTTAAAGAAAACCTTGGTTTTAAAGATTATGTTGGTTTTGGGTTCGGAGATATGGCAATCAACTTTACCTTTGCCTCATTAGGCATGTTTGTCGTGTTCTTTTACACTGACGTAATTGGTATTTCAGCGGGAATTATTGGGACACTAATGCTTTTTTCTCGATCGTTTGACGGCATTATCGACGTCGTTGTCGGTGGTTTAGTTGATAAAACCCATAGTCGCTGGGGGAAAGCACGACCTTGGTTATTGTTCGGCGCTTTGCCGTTTGCAATTCTGACTATTTCTATCTTCGCGGTACCTGCCAGCTGGTCAGAAGTTGCCAAAATCATTTACATTTTTCTTTCCTATAACTTGTTAATGATTGCATTTTCGTCAATTGCAATTCCTTATGGAACGCTGAATTCATTAGTAACCCGAGACCAACATCAACGTGAGAAGTTTAACCTGTTTCGGATGTTTATGGCGCAAGTTGGTGTTCTAATTGTGACCAATGCAACGATGCCGATGGTTGATCTATTTGGCAACAAACAGTTGAGTTGGGTGATTACTTACACGATTTTATCAGCAATTTCTGTTGTACTATTCATGATTGTATTTAAGTCACAGAAAGAACGGGTACAGGTTGTTGCTTCCGAAAAGATTCCATTAAAGGTGAGCCTGAAGGCTATTTTTCAAAATAAGTACTGGTGGATTGCGACAATCTTCTTTATCATCTACAGTATTGGTTATGCCCTGAACCAAGGGAGCACAATTTACTACGCAAAGTATGTTTTGCACAATGATTCGTTAGTTGGTATTTTGACAATTGGCTATCTAGCACCTGTATTGATTGGCTTTATCTTCGTTTCCCATTTATTTGTTAAATATGGCAAAACTAAAGTTATGCTTTGGGGATCCATCTTGAGCATTTTTGGCTATCTATTCACTTTGATTTCACCGGACAATTTTGCAGTCGTCATGGCTTCCCAAATTATTAAAGGTGTTGGTCAAGTTCCAATTCTTGGTGGTGTTTGGGCAATGTTCCCAGATACAATTGAATATGGTGAATGGAAAACACATGTCCGGGTTGAAGGCTTACTGTATAGCGGCGGTAGCTTGGGACAAAAGATTGGTGTTGGCTTAGGAACCGCTTTAACCGGTTGGGTACTTGCGTGGGGACACTATAATGGTGCCTTATCAGCGCAACCAGACAGTGCGATGAATTCAATTTACCAACTGTTTATTTATATTCCAATTGTCATTTATATTCTACAAATTGTATTATTGCTCATGTACAATCTTGATAAAAAATATCCAGAAATTATGCGAGACTTGGCTGCTCGTAAAGACAACGATTAATGGTTTTTGAACCCTAGTGTAAATGGTAGAATGTTATAAATCCTCGAAAAAGGACTTTTGCATTACCCCAATGTTTAAAAATAAGATCAACATTTTCATTTCTAGAAAAAATGCTGGTCTTATTTTTTATGTTTCTTATTTATAATATGTAAATGCATGTTATAAATCCTAACAACTAAGTTGACTTTATTACTTAAACCGATTATCATTTTATATTAATATAAATTGAATTTATCGTGATTTTTTCTCATGTTTATGCGTTGTTTAAAGAATGAGGAGGTGGGTAATTGACCGTTTATCGAATAATTCCGGTAGGAGATCAGGCCCTTTCAATTGAGTTCGCTAACAAGATTGATGCGCAAGTTAATCGACGAATTCAATCTTTGGGAAAGACAATTTTGGCAGCCCAATTGACCGGTGTTCAAGCCGTTATTCCGGCCTATCATACGTTAATGGTAACTTTTGATGGGTTAAATCAGACTTACAAGCAGTTGGTGCAGGAGCTGCAACCAATCATTGATGTCGGAATTGCCGCGCCACTACCGCTGCAACGAATTTTAAAGATTCCGGTATGTTATGAGTCGCCCTTTAACCCGGATTTGGCCGACGTAGCTGAATTTGCCGGCACAACGACCCAAGAAGTTATCCGGTTGCATACACAACAACCTTATTTGATTTATTTTCTAGGCTTTTTACCCGGTTTTGCTTATATGGCCAGTGTGGTTGATAAGATTGCCATGCCAAGATTGACTAAACCTCGGGTTGAGATTCCGGCTGGCAGTGTTGGCATTGCCGGAATTCAAACCGGTTTTTATCCGGTTACTTCTCCAGGCGGCTGGCGGTTGATTGGCCAAACTCCGCTGACGTTGTATGATGCTGATCATCCGGAACCGTTTTATCACGCTGGCGATTTGGTTCAATTTGAACCAATCTCTAAGACACAGTTCGAAAAAATTAAAGCGGCTGATCAAGCTGGGCGATACAAGGTGAAGGTGGTGCAGAAAAATGCCTGAAATTGTTGTATCCAAGCCAGGTTTACAGACAACCGTTCAGGATTTGGGAAGGCCCACTCATCAGATTGATGGATTCCCATCCTCCGGTAGTATGGATCGTTTGGCTTCTCGGCTTGCTAATGTTTTAGTTGGCAATAAAGATAATGCGGCGGTTTTGGAATTCTCATTGCTGGGGGGTGACCTGATCTTCACCACGACCACCTTTATTGCTTTTACTGGTGGTGACTTTCCATTAAAAGTAAATGGACAGTCAATTTCAGCTAATCGAGCATTTCAGATTCATCAGAACGATCACTTATGGATCGGCCCTTGTCGGCAGGGCCGGTATGGTTATTTAGCCATTGCTGGCGGGATTGTAGAGCCAACGGTTATGGACAGTAGAGCGACTACAGTACGTATCGGTATTGGCGGCCATCATGGACGAGCACTAATGAGCGGTGATCATTTACCGATTAAGACGGTTTACACACTACCGGCATTCGCACATCGACTGGCCGAACCACTGACGTTGCCAACTTCTGCGCAGACATTGAAAGTTCGTGTAGTGAAAGGACCTCAATGGACTAAATTTGAAAAATCAGCACAACAACAGTTCCTTTCTCAAACTTACCAGCTGTCCAGTCAAACTGATCGGATGGGGTACCGTCTGTCTGGTAAGCCTTTGAAAACTGGGGTTGCCAATATGCTGTCGGAAGCAACAGTGTTGGGCGGAATTCAAATTAGCGCAAATGGTCAACCAATTGTGCTTTTAGCCGATCGACAGACGACCGGTGGCTATCCAATTATTGCAGTGATTATTTCTGCAGATTTACGTGTGTTTGTCCAGTGCCGGGATCAACAACGAATCCAGTTTGAGTTGGTTTCCCTTGAAGCAGCTCAAAAGGCGCTACTAACGGCACACCATCGACTTGACGATCTGCAAGCTCATTTTTTCAATCAGCGATTTAAATTGCCCATAGAAAAAACTAGAAGCGCGGCCCAACGAATTCAGAAGCTATTTTAAAAAGACGGTTGGTTTGATGATAGTATTAATCGAAAGTTAAATTTTTAAAAAGAGGTTGCAAAAAATGACTCGTTTATTCAGATTCCATAAAACAATTGCTGATTGGCCCTTTCACAAAGTGCTGGTTGCTAATCGGGGTGAAATTGCAGTTCGAATCATTCGGGCCTGTCGAACACTGGGATTGCAAACGGTAGCTGTGTATTCAACAGTCGATAAAACAGCGCTCCACACGCAACTAGCCGATGAAGCGGTCTGTGTTGGTCCTGCTGAAGCTACAAAAAGTTATCTAAATATGACCAATTTAATTGAAGCCGCCAAGCTTTCGGGTGCGGATGCGATTCACCCCGGTTATGGCTTTTTATCAGAGAACTCTGAATTTGCAAAGCGGGTTGTCGAAAGTGGCTTTGTTTATATCGGCGCAGATTCAGCAGTCATTGCCTTACTCGGTGACAAAGAAATGGCTAGAAAGACCATGCAGGATGCCGGTATGCCAGTTGTCCGTGGCAGCTCAGCTGCTGTTCAAAAAGTAGCTGATGCACAAGCTCAGGCCCGTAAAATCGGTTTTCCCATTATGCTGAAGGCGAGTGCTGGCGGTGGCGGCAAAGGGATGCGGGTTATTCGTTCAGCAAGCGAATTGACGGCTGGTTTTAGTGCAGCTCAAGATGAGGCTCGGGAAGCATTTGGCGATGATCATATGTATCTGGAGCAATACTTAATGCATCCACGTCATATTGAGGTTCAGGTAATTGCTGATCAGGCTGGTCAGGTTATTGCAATTGGTGAGCGGGACTGTACGATTCAGACCAACCATCAAAAAGTGATTGAAGAAGCGCCGGCTGTGGTCTTGGATGAGAATAGTCGAGTGGGAATGCTGAAAATTTGTGAGCAGGCTGTAAAAAAACTCCATTATGTTGGTTTGGGAACCATTGAATTCTTATATAACGGTCCCGGAGAATACTACTTTATGGAAATGAATACCAGAATTCAGGTTGAACACCCGATTACCGAATTAACAGCCAGTGTTGATTTAGTGACTGCCCAATTACGGGTCGCAGCTGGCGATCTATTGACGCAAAGTCGGCCTCAAATAAATGGTTTTGCAATGGAATGCCGACTTAATGCTTTAACGCCGGGTACAATTACCGGCTTACATCTGCCGGGTGGATATGGTGTGCGGGTTGACACCGCAATTTATCAAGGATACCAGGTTCCGGCATACTACGATGCGATGATTGCTAAAATAATTGTCTTCGGTCATACCAGACCGGCAGTTTTACGGCAGATGCGGCAAGTAATTGATGAAACCGTCGTCAGTGGCGTACAAACCAATCTGGATGTCTTAGCTCAGATTTTAAGTGAATCAGCCTTTCAAAAGTTAACAACGGATGTTAATTGGCTGGATAAGCAATTAGCAGCAACTTCAAAGAAAGAGAAGTGATCAAGCATGAAACCGGATTTAGCAAAACTGTCGCCGACTGAATTACGACATGTCATTCGACAAGGCGATTATACTGGGCCGACTAGTGGCTTGTGCCCTGGTTATACGCAGGCCAACCTGGTTATTTTACCGCGTGATTTAGCGTATGATTTCTTGCTTTTTACGCAGCGAAATCCGCGACCATGTCCGGTACTTGAGGTTAGTGATATCGGTAGTCGCAGTTAAATGACTTTGCCCAAGATGTTGATTTGGCAAATGATTTTCCCAAATATCGAATTTATCGCCAAGGAAGTTTAACTTCAGAAGTTACATCGGTAGCGGATATCTGGCAGGAAGACTTTGTCAGCTTTTTGATCGGCTGTAGTTTTTCTTTTGAAGCGGAACTGATAGCAGCTGGCATAGAGGTTCGTAACATTACGGAGCATGTAAATGTGCCAATGTTTAACACCAATATTCCACTAAAATCGGCTGGCAACTTTAATGGGACGATGGTTGTCAGCATGCGGCCAATTCCTGAAGCTCAGGTACCAGTTGTCGTTCAAGTTACCGGGGCCATGCCTAAAGTCCATGGGGCGCCAATTCAAATTGGTGATCCTCAAGCAATTGGTATCAAGGATTTGACTAAACCGGATTATGGCGATCCGGTAACGATTAATCAAGGTGAAACGCCAGTCTTTTGGCCGTGTGGTGTTACCCCACAAAACGTGATTATGCAAACAAAGCCGCCCTTGGTAATTACCCATGCGCCGGGTCACATGTTGGTGACGGATGTAGTTAATGCAACTTTAAAATATTGAGGAAGGGGCGATTTTATTGGTCGCAATTGATTTGAACAGTGATTTAGGAGAAAGCTATGGTCGTTATCACTTAGGAAAAGATCAACAGGTTATTCCATTGATCAGTGCGTGCAACATTGCCTGTGGTTTCCATGCCGGCGACCCTGACGTCATGGCTCATACCGTATCATTGGCCGAACAAGCTGGTATAGGCGTTGGTGCACATCCGGCGTTCCCAGATTTAGATGGCTTTGGACGACGCTATATGCAAATGGATTTGGCATCCGTAACCGACATGATTGTTTATCAGGTGGCCGCTTTGGAAGGATTTACCCACGACCATCGTTTACATCATGTGAAGCCGCATGGTGCTTTGTACAATGCAGCTGGTAAAGATCTTGATCTGGCAAAGGCGATTTGTAGAGGGATTAAAATGGTCGATCCAAATATAATCGTCTATGGTTTAGCCAATAGTCAGCTTATTAAAGCGGCTGAATTTTATCATCTGCCAGCAGCCGAAGAAGTTTTTGCCGATCGCAATTATCAAGCTGATGGTAGTTTAGTTCCTCGAACGCAACCTAATGCGGTTTTGACTGATCCGGAAGAAATTGCAAATCGGACGGTTCAAATGATCCAAAATCAGTCCGTTACAGCAATAACCGGGGAAACAGTTCCGTTAAAAATTGATTCAATTTGCGTTCATGGTGATAATGATCAAGCCTTGGCAATTGTTAAAGCGTTGGTAAAACGACTCCATCAGGAGAAGATTGACATTGAAACGCTAAAGAAAAAATGAACAGTGTATAAAGCATAGAGAGGAAAAGATGCCTATGCTGATAAGAAAACCCCTGGGGTAAACCCAAATTCCAATATAAGAAGCGTTGCAATTGGCGCTGCTTTTTTGATGGCGATGGCCGCGGTAGGCCCCGGCTTTCTGACACAAACGGCTACGTTTACCGGCCAACTTGGGGCCAACTTTGGCTTTGCAATTTTGATTTGTATCTTGGTTGACATCATTGTCCAATTGAACATTTGGCGAATTATTATTGTTGCCGGTAAACGGGCTCAAGTTATCGCTAACGATGTTTTTCCAGGATTGGGGTATCTCCTTTCCTTTTTGGTTGCAGTCGGTGGCTTTTTCTTTAACATCGGCAATATAGGTGGTGCTGGCCTAGGTCTCAACGTTTTATTTGGTATTTCACCTGAGAATGGTGCCATTATTGCAGCGGTAATTGCGATTTCAATTTTTATTGTTCGCAATGCGATGCGGGTGATGGATAGAACTGTTCAGCTTTTGGCAGTCATCAAAATTGGGATCTTACTATATATTTTATGGGTTACTAAGGTTCCCTTTCAGGCTGCTGCAACCCATGCTTTTGTCCCGACCAAAGTTGATTTTTATTCGATTGTTACGATCGTCGGCGGGACGGTTGGTGGCTACATTTCGTTTGCTGGTGGCCATCGGCTGCTTGAAGGTGGGGCGCAAGGCGTTAAAGACATTAAATACGTCAACGAAGGTGCCCTAACCGGCATTGGAATTGCTTCAGTGATTCGAATTATGCTATTTCTAGCCGGATTAGCTGTTGTCATGGCTGGATTCAAGTTGGATCCGGCTAATCCGGCGGCATCGATCTTCCAACATGCGGCTGGAAATTTTGGTTACAAGTTCTTTGGCCTTTTACTGTTTGCGTCGGGGATGTCCTCAACTTTGGGTTCAACCTTTACCTCGACTTCGTTTCTTGATTACGCAGTCAGTGATCAGGCCGGAGCGGTGTTTAAACGATACCGCGGCTCTTTTATTATTGGGTTTATTGCAATTTCAACGGCTATCTTTTATTTTGTCGGTAACCCAGCGCAAGTTTTGGTTTTAGTTGGTGCGTTAAACGGGTTTGTCTTACCAATTTCAATGGCTATATTGTTGGTTGCATCACATAGACAGTCAATCATGGGCGGCCAATATCGTCATCCGCGTTGGCTTTCGTGGACTGGTTGGATCGTGGTTGTCTTTATGGCCTATGCTGGGGTACGAACGGTAATGGGGTTATTTTGATAAAAGCGTGTGATCTGATTTGGCATGAAATATAGCTCTTTAATCTTAAGCATGACAGGGCGTCTGATTAAATGCTTGAAAAATAACTGGGAGGATATCTTTTGTTCTAGAAAAGCGCGGATAGTAGTTAAAAGTTTATAATATCCTTACCGTAAAGGGAAAATCCCGTAAAATCAGCACTTTTGAATACTGATTTTATGGGATTTTTTAAAAGGTAATGTTCTTTAAATTTGTACTTGGACCACTTTACTTATTCTTCAAGGGCTTCGTAGTCATCTAATAAATTGGCTAAATCACGAAATAGATCTACGCTACCATTTTCAATGCTACAAATGATTTCGCCCGTATCAAACAACAAAAGTGTATTTTTGTCATATCCAATTTTGGCCTTTAATTCCATTCTTGATCACCTATAGTTATTAGATACGGTTATTTGGCCGCTTGTTTTGTATTATTTTATGTTGGATTGCGTACTCCATAAAGAGGATTCAAAATGTTGTTAAGAAACATTTGCGAGAAAATTAAAAGGAGGCAGAAGCACGAATGAAATATGGGAGTGGGTCAATGTCTATAGTGTAAAAAAGCATTCATCAATCAATTATCGCGGCCGAGTAACTAAACCAACTATTCGCAGTTGATTAGTGTTGCACTTGAGTTTTAAATCAATCCTTTTTTATTCTGATGTATTTATAAAATTTGCTATTTAAATAACTTGTTGGTAGCACTATACTGTAGGAGTACGAAATAAAATAGTTTTTTTATTGCTCTGGAAGAAAAAACTCTAGCCATAAAGTGCTAGAATTAATAATTGTTAGAGCTCATGGAGGTACATAAATTGGACAAGACTTTGTTAAGTATCACAATAGCAATTGGATTTTTACTGGTTCCATTTTCTAACATTGATTCAAAAGCTGGTAATTTATTAAATTCAACAGTTTTTGCGGATAGTAATAAACAAAGCGAAATACAGGATCTTCACAGCAATAACAGTCTTGTTAAACCTGTTAATTGGAATAATTGGCAAAAGGAACCGTTACTAGATTTTAATTTTAGTCAAGGTTTAGATAGTGTACAGGGCAATGACAATGTACAAGATACAATATCGATAGATGCGGCATGGCATTCTGAAGGTGATACAGAAGCAAATGCATCAATTAATGGAAATACAACTTTCTATCATTATACAATTCCTGCCAAGCCACAAATTCCTGCCAAACAGCCACCTACTCTGAATAGTATTAATGTTGACGGTAAACATATTGCTAATAGCGACGTTAAGTCAAATCAATTCTTAGTTGGCAAGTCTTTGGGAGCTTCGTTTGTTTTTCCTTTTAAAAAAAGTATGGTTAATCAAACGTCTATTGATACAAAACCAGAGGATAAAAATAATCACTTACGATCGACTATTCAAATTAAGTATAAAGACCCGAATCTTTTAAACTTTGTGAGTGGTACGGTAAGTGCCAACTATTTTAATAATGATTATCTGAGTATAACTAATCCGCAAATAGTGCGAATTTTTTACAAAAACTCTAAG
The DNA here is from genome assembly GCF_000583655.1 of Lentilactobacillus farraginis DSM 18382 = JCM 14108. Classification (GTDB taxonomy): domain Bacteria; phylum Bacillota; class Bacilli; order Lactobacillales; family Lactobacillaceae; genus Lentilactobacillus; species Lentilactobacillus farraginis. The sequence goes on along the minus strand of NZ_BAKI01000053.1, from coordinate 1,977 downwards.
ACAGGTTTAAATATTAAAAAACCAGTTGTTTTGGGCGAAAACGAGACATATCAATATGCGTTAGAAGATATTATGGCTCCAGAAATTAAGGGTTATGTTTTAAAGCAAAGTAACAGCATAGAATATCAACAAGCTTCTGTATCAATTGAAAGTATAATTAACGCACTTGATTCCGCTTCGCAGAAAGTTATGGGGATAACTCCTAACGAGTTAGAGAATGAAAAGTTCAAGGAAAGCTTTGATCAGTTTTTCGGAAATGATCCAACAACGTCTTTGCTGAACTATACTGATCTTTCAAGCCAAGAGTTTTTAACATCTGCATATGGGTTAGGGACTTCGGATATAGATAGCGATCCAGATAACTTTTTGATTAATTTAGTTAATCTTGTGACGTTTTCCGGTAAACCATTTAGCGTTTACAACTATCTCCGAGATGATACTACAAAGTATATGAATGGAAATGTAGTTAAAGGTATTAAACTTGACAAGATGCCACAGGCGATAACTTTTTGGTATAATAGAGCACCGGCAACTCCAACTACTCCAATGACACCGGGTACACCAAGTACACCGACAACCTCGAGTAGTTCAAGCTCATCGACATCTTCAACTTCCAGCAGCAGTTCAAGTACGCCAACTTCATCTTCATCGGCTAGTTCGTCAGGTCACGTTAACCTGCCAAACTATGCCGCTACTAAGGGTTCGGTCGTCTATGCCATCAATAAGATTGGGCTGTATCAATCGACCAACTTCTCAGCTGCTAAGCGAAGTGTTTGGTACACTAAGAAGCCACGAATCTACCGGCCAATGTTTGTTGTCACGGGGTATCGCCGTGATTCAAACGGTCGGTTAAGATATGAAGTTAAAGATGTCAACCATGCTTCTAAGACTGATGGTAAGGTGGGTTACATTACGGCCGACCAAAAGTATGTCCGCCCGGTTTACTATGTGTCGAAGCCTGCAACCGTGACCGTGATTAATCCCCGTGGTGTGAATGCCTATCGTAAGGCTAACCTAACCAAACGCGCCAAAAACTACCGTCAAGGCACGGTTTTACATGTCAAAGCGATTGTGACACATAACTTGACGACGCGGTATGTCTTAACTAATGGTGATTACATTACCGCCAACCGGAAATTGGTGAACATGGGTCGTCATAAACAGGTGAAGGCCATTAAAACGAAACGCACACTGAATCGTTATGGCAACGTCAACTTCACCAAAAAGAATCATGTGATTGCTAAAGACCGGACGCTAAAGGTTTACGGCTATGATTATTCGCATGGTAACAGTATGACCAAACGCGGTACTTTACGTTACCGCGTGGCTGGTGGTTATATTACCGCCAATACGAAATATGTGCGTGCTTATAAATAGAAATTAATAGAGCCTCGTTAACCTGATGGTTAGTGAGTTTTTTACTAAGATGGTCATCAGCTATGTTTAGTAATAATTTTGTAGTATCATCATTCATAAGGGCATTTCCTACTTTCTGAAAAATCTTCGTGGTGGATGATTTCAATGAACGGGCAGGGAATGCCCGCCTTTTTTGTTTAATAACAGGATACAAAAAATCTGTCATTAATAATAGATTAAATCTATTACCAACAACAGATATTGTACAGCCATTAAAGTATACAACGCAGGAGAGCTTGCGTTTATTTTTTTACCAAAAAAGCCAAGAGCCACATGAACTTCATAGGACTCTTAGCTTTCAAGCTTCAGATGACTTACTTGACTGTGTTGGTAAAATTAACGATTCGATCGTAGTAACTCAAGTTTTCATTGGTTATTTTCCGGTCAAAGTCATGCTCCTGCTTTTCAATAGGGATTAAAAGTGCATTTGGAATTATTTGGCTAGCTGTTAGCGACATGGAAAAAGGAACATCTGGATCATTCGTACTGTGTAACAATATGGTAGGTGGAAAATGACGGAGATCTTCATTTGTAAGTGAAAACTCCTTTTTTGATTTTGTT
>NZ_BAKI01000054.1 GCF_000583655.1 Lentilactobacillus farraginis DSM 18382 = JCM 14108 | reverse complement strand
TGAATATCATTAAGGCATATCATTAAGGAGAAAAAAGATGAAGGTAAAAGTGATTATTAATAAATTATTATTGCTTGTAAGTATTGTATTGATAGGTGGCGTGCTAACCGCTTGTAGTTCCAATTCATCCTCCAAAAAAGCATCGGGTTATCAGTCGGAGTTAAAGCAACCCAAGCAACTGACTATTGGACTTGAAGGAACCTATCCGCCATATTCCTATCGAAAGGATGGCAAGCTTACCGGATTTGAGGTAGAACTTGGTAGAGCCGTCGCCAAAAAATTGGGCGTAAAGGCCAACTTTGTGCCAACAAAATGGGATAGTTTGGTTGCCGGTTTGGGAAGTGGCAAGTATGACGTGGTATTGAATAACATCACGCAAACGCCGGAACGTCGGAAACAATATTTATTTTCTAAGCCCTATGTTTATTCACGCTACGTATTAATTACGCGTTCCAAAAACAGTGATATTAAAACAGTTGCAGATATTAAAGGCAAGAAGTTTGCAGAAGCGACCGGCTCGGATAATGAATTGGTTGCTAAAAGCTTTGGGGCAACTATTGTACCGCAAGAACAGTTTCAAACTAGTTTGGACTTGGTAAAACAAGGTCGGGCACAAGGCACAATCAACGCTGAATCGGCTTTATTAACGTATGCCAAGGACAATTCAATTAAGGGGCTTAAGTATCGCTTATTAAAAGATTCAGAACAAAAGCCGGCAAAAATTTCGGGACTTTTTAATAAAAAATCGCCAAAGTTAAAGGATAAGTTTAATAAGGTTTTGGAGCAATTAAGGAAAGATGGTACACTGCAACGCTTATCGAAAAAATATTTCAGTAAGGATATAACAACTAAATAGGCACTGGATTAGTTTATGAAGGGGATCGACAAAGATATGAAGAATTATAAGCAACTTCCTAAAGAAAAGCTCGGCTTTTTTCCAACGCCAGTTCATCGTCTGGATCGCTTGTCAGCACAGCTTGGCATCAACCTGTATTTGAAACGGGATGATTTTACGGGGCCTAACTTATTTGGCGGCAATAAGATTCGAAAGCTTGAATATTTATTGGGAGATGCTTGTCAAAAGGGGGCTGATACGGTAATTACGTTTGGTGCTACGCAATCCAATCATGCAATGGAAACAGCTGTAGCAGCTAATCGACTCGGTTTGGACACTATTTTATACTTAGAAACAATTACCCCGAATGATCAACAGGATGATCGGGCCAATGTTTTGTTGGATAAAATTTTAGGTGCTAGAATTCATTATGTTTCGATGGAAGGGCGAACTGAAGCCCAAGCCGATGAAATTTCAATGCAGTTAGCTTTGGCAGAAAAAGAACGTTTGGAAGCGCAAGGACACCATGTATATATTATTCCGGTAGGTGGCGCAACCCCGATTGGTTCAGTAGGGTTTGTATTAGGATTCAAAGAGTTGGTTGAACAACTTCAAAATGTGGACGTGGACTACGTTGTTCATGGTAGCGGAACAGGTGGTACGGCTGCTGGATTGATTGCAGGGGCGAAAGCTTTTTCCAAGCGATCTCATAAAACACAGATATTGTCTATCAATGTGAGCCCCAAACCGGAAAGTCACTATCAAAAGGTGGTTGACCTGGGTAATAATGCGTTGGATTTGCTGGGACTTGAGGACAGAATTTCGCTTGCAGATACGCATTTTGATCAATCATATTTTGGTGAGGGTTACGAAATTCCAAGTAAAGCTGGATCCAGTGCAATTCGATTATTGGCAAGAACAGAAGGCATTTTAATCGATCCTGTTTATACCGGAAAAGCATTTGCCGGCTTGTTGGATTATGTTAAAAACGGAAAAATAAAAGCTGGAAGTAACGTTGTTTTTTGGCATACGGGTGGTGTTTCCGCTTTGTTTGCGGAGCATAAAATAGTTGGGAAGATTGAGTAGCTTGTAACTGCCTGCCGGAAATAAGACAGCCATCTTAATACTTTAATTTTGAGGTGATTGAGACATAAGTTCAAAAAACATTATTTTTTAAAAGAATCCCGTAAAATCAGTTTATAAAGACATTGATCTTACGGGATTTCTGCTTGATTCCAAAAAATGTAATCAAGGAATTAGAATAATGGGGTATCTCAATTCCTTACTACGCCAATTTAATGCGCCGCTTTATCAAATGCAGGTTGTTGAAGACGGTAATGATAGCAGTTATTGTGGCGGACAAGTTGTTGAAATTGACTTTGTGTTTTCAAAAAGCGATTTTGACAGCGTTAACCAACAAATAGCGGCTAAACTGGAGAATAGTAAAAAAGCAGATGCCTGAATCTTCAGTAGCATCTGCATCGTTTAATAACGAATTATTTGGTTACCCGATAAACGTCGGTTGGTGAATAGCCACTGGCAAAATCAGCAACTAAATTGTGTGGCATAATGTAGTGAAATCCCGTGATGAAATGTCTTAGAGCTGCTTTGGCCGCACCGTACCAATAGGCCAGGTAAACGTACTTGGAACAGTAGGATTTTGCCTGATCGTAAAGCCATGGTTCAAGATTGTAGACCGGACTATTGGTTTTGTACATATCATTATAAGCATACTGTGCCGCCTCTTGGGCATATTCGGGATGACTGGTCATTCGATAAACTTCGATATAAGACCCCCGGCCGGTGTAGTAATCAAAGAAACGTTTTTTGGTCCAATTCTGAGTGCCAAGTTGGGGCCCGGCATGTGGAGAATGTTATTGTCCGAAATAGCAATTGCCGAATGACCAAAAATTTTGGCTTCCTTAAAGGAACTGGTGCCATAGATAATTAGAATATCACCGGGCTGCATATGATAGTTGGTTTGATCGGTTGAAGAATCGTCCTTAGAATCAGTGGAAGCAGCAGCTTCAAGAGAAAGCGTTTGGGGATGCTCGCCGGCTTGGTGAACCGGGACCTCGTAATGATCTTTGGCTATGTATTGCTGGAAACTGGTGGCTGGATGGTCTTTAAGCTGTTTTAAGTAACTTGGAAAAACATAATTTTTACATAATTCCTTAAATTGCTTAAACGTCATGTTGGCATTGGTTAAAATGTGCTTTTGACGGCCAGCATTATAGGCGCTTCGAAAAATGTCGCTGGTTGATGACGCATCGGCACCGTTGCCGGTAGAAACGATGCCAATCCCGAGAAAAATTGTGGCAGCAATTACCCACACCAATTGGATTAACGATTTTCTTTTCATAAATAACCCCGCTTACGTTGTTTATTTAGACTGTCTTAATACCCTAAAGAAATCTATAGGTTAATTATATACCCGGTTAGTCATTTACCACATATATAATTTGACTATGCAACTAAAAAATAGAACGAGTTCTGGTTGTAAATAAAATAGATTTTTCACGATTGTTTGATTAAAGTGATTTAATAGGCAAAGTGGGGTTAGTTTGAACGTGCGTTTGTTATATAATGAAACCATGTTTATGGAATGAAATAATGGCTAAGAGAACCTTGGCATTGAAATGCCTAAAATGACAGACTGAAAGGACCTCACTCATATGCGCTTTTTACATACAGCCGATTGGCACATTGGCCGCCGACTTCATGGTTTTGACCTTACGTCAGAACAGATCCATGCTTTTGAACAAATTGAAGAATTGGCGTTAACCGAACACGTTGATGGCATTATTATTGCCGGTGATTTATACGATCGCAGTATGCCGGCCGAAGCGTCAGTTGCCCAATTGAATCATATGCTGCAGCAGCTTAATTTAGTCGATAAATTGCCAATTTACGCTATTTCCGGCAATCACGACAGCGCCATTCGTCTTTCGACGGGAACACCATGGTTCAAAAGTACCCAATTTTATATGCATACCCGATTGGATCAGGCGTTCAAACCGGTTGATTTACCGGATACGCAATTATTTTTATTGCCGTATTTTGAACCGTTTGATGCCCAGCAATATTTTAAAGATGACAGTCTGCAACACCTGGACCAGGCATTTGTGCCGGTTGTTAATAAGATGAAAACACTGTTTAAGCCAAATAAAAAACACTTGCTGGTCTCACACTTTTTTGTGGACGGCAGTGCAACCACTGACTCTGAAACCCAGTTGAGAGTTGGTGGCTTGGCAGCCGTTCCGGTTGGCTTGTTGAAGGATTTTGATTATGTGGCCCTGGGACATTTACATGGTAAAGACGCCTTGCACGCACAAAATGCTCGGTATAGCGGCTCGCCCGTCAAATACTCTTTGTCGGAAGCCAACCAGAAAAAAGGGGTCTTCATCGTTGATACCGAGCCGTTTCAATTGACTTTTAAACCACTGACGCCGATCAGGGATGTTCAGCAATTAACCGAAGACTTTGAGACGTTGACAGCCGCTGATTATTATGACCAATTAAAATTGGATAATTATTTTGGGATTACTTTAAAAGATCGTAAACCGATTCCCAATGTGATGGCGCGGCTGCGTCAAATATACCCCAACATTATTTCCCTGGATCGGGCTGCCGGCTACGAGACCACTATCGAGGAGTCCGGTGAAAGCAGTGATCAGATCCGACAGAAAAATCCAATGGATCTGCTGCGTGATTTTTATAAACAGGTTGCCAAAGACGACCTTTCGCCGCAGCAAATTAAATGGGCTCAAGCAGCACTAAAGATTGCCAATGAAGGGGGCGTCAACCAGTGAAGCCACTAAAGCTGACACTTAAAAATTTTGGACCTTACGAAGATGAAACCATCGATTTTACGCAACTTGAAGATGCCTCGGTTTTCTTGATTTCCGGAAAGACCGGTAGTGGTAAGACAACCATTTTTGACGCCATCACCTTTGCTTTATATGGTGACAGTGCCAGCGATGACCGTTCGCCACAGAGTATGCGGTCTGATTTTGCCGACACTAAAACACCAACTGAAGTAACCCTGTCATTTGAACATCAGGGGCGGCTTTACTGGATTAACCGCTCACCCAAACAGGAACTGGATAAAAAGCGGGGCAGCGGGACCAAAGTATTTGAAAGCCAAGGGAAACTTAAGATTTTTGAAGGCGAGAAACAAATTGACGAAATTACCAAACTTCGAGATATTAATATCAAGTTAATTGATGTCCTTCAAATTAATCGGGAGCAGTTCGTCCAGATTGTCCTATTACCACAGGGGGAGTTTCGACGATTTTTAACGGCCTCCAGTGCTGATAAGGAAGCGGTTTTGCGAAAAATATTCAGAACCCAGCTTTATCAAAAATGGCGGGATGCTTTAAAAGAAATGCTTAAGAAGCAGACAACCAAGAACCGGGACGTGCAAAATGCGATTGACACTGATTTGGCAAAGGTGGTTTGGTTGGCTGACGCGCCGGATGGCATTGAAAAACAAAACGTTAATGATCAATTAGCAGCTTTGACTAACCAGCAGAAGCAGGCTAACAATGCGTTGAAAACGTTAAAAGAGCAGCTCCAGGCCGTTCAACAACGTTATGAGGAAGCCAACCAGCAGCTTCAAACAGATGACAGTATGAATCAACGAATTAATCAGTTGACTGCCAAACGCCAAGAACAAATTGAACTGCAGGCGCGACAGCCTGAATTTGATCGGCTGCAAAAGCGAATCGAACAATTAAGCTGGGCCAAAGAGTTAAAACCTAAATATGAGCAATTTCAGGAACTGCAGGGAGAAGTCACGGATAATCAACAGCAATTAAAAGCAGTTGTTGGAGAGATTAATAACCAGATTAAAACGCAGGCCGACTATGTGAAAAAAGGGGATCAACTACAGGCACAAAAAACTGAACAGGATCAACGGCTTAACCAAAAATCGGTTTTGGAAAGCCAACGACCGGCTTTTAAACAGGCCCAAGAACTGCAAAAACAACTTGAGCAGGCACAGAAAAAAGTATCAGTGCTTCATCAGGATTTGGAAAAAGGGCAGCAACAACTAACCGATTTAACCGAACAGGATACTCAAATTACAACGGCTCTTTCACAAATGGTAGCCGTTACCGAACAGCTAAATGCGTTGGATCGGACGGCTCAGGTACTGGCGGACGCTGCCAACCAGTTAAAAAAACTCGAACAGGATCAACGGGCTAATCGGCAATTGGCCGAAGCACTCGAAAAAAAGCAGCAGGCGCTGACTGAATTAACCAAACAGGTGGCACAATCTCAAGCAACTTATAATGACTTGAGAAATACCTGGTTAAGCAATCAGATTGTGAACTTGGTGAAACAATTAAAGCCGGGAACGCCCTGCCCTGTTTGCGGCAGTTTGACACACCCCAGTCCAGCACACGTCGCTGACTTGCCAAGTGTCAGTGATGATGAAATTAAGCGTGCCGAAGCTGAGTTACAAAAAGGACAAAATCAATTGGCAGCGGCTAAAAGTCGCCTTGAGGAACAGACCAGCCAAAGTGAAAAGCAGGCCGGTCAGTTTCATGAAGTATTTGCGGAATTAGTGACTAAGCTGGTAAGCAGTGGCGTTCTAACAGCTGCGGTCGATGATTTGGCGGTCGTCAAAAGCCAACTTGAAACACAAATCGCCAAGAATGATCGGGAGCAAAAAGCGGTTCGGCGCCAACAGTCGGCACTGAAAAGCCAACAGGAAAAACAGGTGCATATTAAGAAAACCTTGGCTGAATTGACGCAGATCGTTACCCGCTTAAAAGAAGGCTATCAGACTGTTGAGGCAACTCGGCAAAGGTATCAGGTACAGTTGGCGGATGTTAAACAGCAGCTGCCAAGTGATTTTAACGATTTGAAGGCTCTGGATCAACATTTAACCGAATTACAAACGGCCATTGAAGCGTATGATCAGGCGGTTGCCGATAATCATAGCCGGTTAACGACGGTTAAGAGTCACTTGGCGGCGGCCCACGCTACCGAAGCCGGTCTGAAGAAACAACAGCAGCAGGTAACCGCCAAGCTGACGACTATTCAGGCTGAAATTACAGCGGCCGTTTCTCAAAAATTAAAAACCGAAGACTGGCGGGGACTTCAGCGTTTGTTGGCCGAAGTTAATCAGCTGACTGATTTTCAACAGAAAGCTGCGGCCTATCAAGATCAGCTTAAAAACGTGGCTGCCGAAATCTCAACGTATGAGGGCATTGTCGGCAAGCATCAGTTGGTTGATTTGGATGCTGAACAAGCCAAGGTGCAGCAGCTGGTTGAAGAGCGGAAACGTCTGCAGCAGCAAAGTGACGAGCAGAGTCGCCAAACTTTTCTTAATGATGACCTGCTAAAGCGGATTAAGAAAAACAATCGGGCAATTGCTGAACAGCAGGAAACAATTAATCAACTGCAGCTGCTGGTGGAAACGGTCAGCGGCAGTGGGGATGCCAAGCTGGGATTGGAACGCTATGTTCTGCAGGCACAGCTTCGAGAGATTCTCAAAGTGGCCAATCAGCATCTAAAACAGTTGAGTTCCGGCCGCTATGCAATGCTGCTGCATAAAGAAGCCGGTGCTTATCAAAAGAATACCGGCTTGGAAATCGATGTCTATGATGATAATGTCGGCGAGTTAAGAAGCGTTCACACCCTTTCCGGTGGTGAAAGCTTTATTGCGGCGCTAAGTTTGGCCTTGGCACTCGGCGAAGTTATTCAAAATGAATCCGGTGGCATCAGTATTGATACGTTATTTGTGGATGAAGGCTTTGGTTCGCTTGACCAGGAGTCGCTGACCATGGCCATGGCGGCATTGGAAAATATTGAAAGCAATGATCGGATGATTGGTATTATCAGTCATGTTACAATACTTCAGGAGCAGGTTCCTTATCAAATCCAGGTTCAAACACAAGGACAGGGTAAGAGCCGGACTAAGATTGTGACACCGTGATACTAAGGGGATGACTTGAATGGGACTCATATTATTTCTGATATTTGGCTGGTTTTATCTACTCTTTCGAATTGGTTTTTCGCTGTTGCGTTTTTTAGGCAGTTTTTTTATTCTGCTGCTGGTCTTCTTTATTCTTGCCAAAGTGATTATCTTGGGGCTTTGGCTGTCAGGTGTCGCTGTTTTGGCGTTGGTTGGCTGGCTGGTTTATCGAGGCGTTTCCGGTCAGATATAGCTTTGAAGTATGACATTAAATGATTTGACTGATTTATTTATTTTGGAAAAATTAAAAAGGGCAGCTGAGCGAAAAAATTCGCAAAGCTGTTCTTTCTCAATGGGTAATCGGGTTTCGCTGATTATTGCGGGCGCTGTTGTTAATGAGCAGTGCCCAAATGCCGGGAATGAGGTAGAGGATACTGCCGAGGACCCCTATGACGATAGTGACAACCGGCCAAACATAGTTGTTGTTCTTGTGCAGTAATTTCAAACAGAAGATCATGATAATCTGTTGAATAATATAAAGACCACCGAAGACGGTCGTGCCGATTTGGACAGCCGCGGAATCCGCACCTTGCCATAACAGAGTTCCCAAGGCAAGCCCAATTAAAATTGTTACCACCCACCAGATAATCCAACCGGCGATTTGCGGTTTACTGAGGTGTTTCTTAGTTTGCATGATAGCCATCCTTTCCTAAGCGTTATTAGCAACAGGGTAATTGATTTGATAACAAAATTCAACTTTTGTTTTAAAGTAAAAGGCTGTAAACTAATGTTAACTAACAATACGGGAGATGGCGCAATGCCGGTAGATGTGACGTTTAACGCTTCATTTGGTTACCAATTACGATGGTATTATCGGGAAAAACGGCTTAAACAACGGATAATAATGTTACCCCTAATGCTTGATCTCGGTAGGATTAAAGCAGCCAATTTTACTCGCAATCGGCTTTTGCTTGTGAAGAAGCTTTTCCAAGAATCAGGCGACACCGCTGATGAAGAAATTCAAGTAATTCAGGACAATCTTTCCTATTTTAAAACCATGATTCAATCTGGTGCGTCTTTTCGGATTTGGTGGACTAAAAGCGCCGCGGATTATTGCGGCTTTCTTTGGGCATGTGACCAGTTAAAAAATGTTGAAAACCAAGTTTCACAGGTTGCGGTGCCAATTGTTCACCCAAGGACTAATCGAAGCCTTTTAATCCTGAATGACGGTTTGGGTGGGATTTCGTGCGATCAGATTGATGAACTTGATTTATTTAGGAAGCAGGTGGCAATGCCAAAAACTATTCGGGAAGCCTATAGTTATGGATGGCGGGATTTACAGGATCATAATCAGCCGATCAGAGTATTGATTAATGATCGGCTGACCAGCCAACCAATCACCTTTTACGATCAATTTATTTATCAGCAGTTATCAGAAAAGCGCTTTGTAACCCTTACTCAGCTGCTTTCTAAAATTTTTGAAAACACCAACTTTGGTATTTCGGAAAAGTGGTATTTATACCGGATTGCGCAACTAATTGAGAAGGGTAACTTGGTAACCAAACGCGGTAAAACACTGATGAAGACGCAGGTTCGTTTGAAAGCCCATTAAAAGAATTAAAAACATGCCCCCAAAGTCGTTGAAGGCCTTGGGGGCATGCTTGTTAGCAATTATTTTTAATTTCGAGCTTTATTAACAAAGTAATCAAAAATTTTTTGGAATTCCGGGTGGCTTCCGCCATCATTTCCGGATGAAATTCGACGCCGATGACGTTGCCATCAGCTGATTCGACAGCCTCAACAACTTTATCATCACTGGTAGCGACCGATTTCAGCTGTTTGCCCAGCTGGTGAATCCCCTGATGGTGAAATGAGTTGACCAGGAAGCGGTCGCCTAAAAGCTGATTCAGCCAAGAATTTCGGTCAGTGGTGATGTGGTGGGTTGGAATTTCCCAGGAAGTCGGGTATTGATTGTGTTTTAGGTAAGCACCGGCCTGTTTATAAATGTCCTGATAGAGCGTGCCACCCAACGCCACGTTGAGAATTTGAATGCCCCGGCAGATTCCCAACACTGGTTTGTGGGCTTTGACAGCCGCCTGAACCAGGGCAATTTCAAATTGATCCCGGTAGATATCGGTTTCGGCAACTTCTTTTAGGGGTTCCTCGCCGTAAACGGCTGGGGTAACCCCCTGGCCACCTGATAACAGTAAGCCGTCGACATTTTCAATGTAGGCTTCGGCATCTTTGGGATCGCCGAGCGGCAGTACGAATGGTAAACCGTCGGCATGCTTGATACCGTTGACATAATCGATTTGAATGTAATCAATAAAGTTGGTATCAAAGCGGGGGTTGGGATGAATGAGGTGATTGCTGGCAATTCCGATTTTGTTCATGGCTTAAAACTCCTTAAAACTTGGCTTATTTCCAACTTGCATATTCATATTTTTGATAACCGATCAATGGGTAATCCAGCCCTTTGACTTTGCTGGTCAGCAGGTGAACCGAAGAATATTGATAAAGCGGGGTGACGCCTTGAAGCTGATTCAGTAAGCTGGCGGCCTGTTGTTGCAACTTCACCCGTTCCGCCGGGGTTTGGCCATCGGTATCATTAATTTTGGTAATTAAAGCTTCGTATTTCTTGTTACTCCAGTCGGTAAAGTTGATCTGACCGGCTTTGGCTGCGATATTTAAATAATCAATCGGGTCGGGATAATCTGTCGACCACCCGAGCGTTCCGGCTTCGAAATTATGATCCGAGAAGGAAGAGATTTCCTGTTGAAGCGGTACTGACCGGACGTTGACTTTTAAATTAGGAGATACTTTGCTGGCTTGGCCCTGAATGTATTCGGCAACAGCCTTATAGGCATCCGTATCAGCGGTTAACAGCTGGAAGCTAATTTTTTTGGTCCCCAGTTGTTTTTGAGCCAGTGCAAAGTAGTGGCGGGCTTTCTTTAGGTTGTAGGTAAGTGGTGTTGATAAGCCTTCATTGAAGTCTTTTCCGTTGGCACCCTTGACCTCACCTTTTGGTACGATTGATTTGGCAGGTAGTGAGCCGTCGTTTAAGATTTTATCGGCCAGCGTTTGACGATCGATTGAATAACTGATTGCTCGGCGCAGGTTTAAATTCCGAGTGGTTTTATTGTAGTTGTTCCATGGGATAAATGCCAGTTGACCGTATTGGCGAACTTTAACATCTTTCTTGAATTGTTTTTCCGCGTCGGCTACCCAACTGCCGGAGATTTGTGTTTCATCAACATCACCGGCTTGGAAAAGCTTGAAGCTGGTTTGCGGTGTTTTGACTACCTGAAAATGGATCTTTTTAAGTTTGACTTTATCAGCATCATAGTAATTCTTATTTTTAACCAGATTCCAAGTATCTTTTGAAGAATTCCAGTTTTTAATCAAGTAGGCGCCGTTGGAAACCGCGTGTTTCGAATCCTGACCGTACTTGGTTCCCCATTTGGCAAGGGCTTTTGGCTCTACCGGATAAATTTCGGTAGCCAGAATCGAATTATAGTAAGGCACAGCGTGACTGAGGGTGATTTGCAGCTTGTATTTCCCCAATGCTTTGATGCCAAGCTTACTTGGGGAAAGTTTACCGGTATTGACGGCTTTAAAGTTTTTAAAGTCCTGATAGTGGGCGGCTCGTTGCGACTTGGTCTTCGGGTTCACCTGCCGACGGGCTGAAATAACAAAGTCCTGGGCAGTGACCGGGGAGCCATCATTCCATTTGCCGTCTTTTCTTAAATTAAATGTATAAGTTTTACCATGATTGGTTGGTTTAACAATCTTGGTTGCCAGCGAAGGGACAATTTTTCCCTGATTATTTTGTTTGTACAAGCCCTCCAAAACCTGGGTAGTTGCCAAATCACTACCAACATCGGTAACCCGGTTGGGATCGACGGTTAACACGTTTGACTGGGCCGTCGTTTTAAACGTCCGGTTGCTGTTGTCAGCTGACTGTTTTTGACCACAGCCGACCAATAATAACGCCAAACTGCCCAAAGCCAAACCGACTCCTAAATACTTTTTCTTCATATTTTATCTTCCTCCAAACATTATCAGTTAGTTTTGTAATAAAAAACGTCCCTCAGCCAAATTTTGACTAAGGGACGCTTTTGCGCGTGTTACCACCCTGCTTCGTGTTGTTAAAACACCTCTACGATACCTGTTGATATCAGGGAAGGTAACGGTTCCTACCGGTTACCATGCGTAAACACGGTAACAACATTCACGGGCTCATCTTCGTGATGGCATCACTATTCTTTCTCAGCAGCCGAACTTTCTTGAAGTGACGATCATCATTACTCTTCCTGTGGTTTTCTAACTGAATTTTAATTTGGGTAAATTATATCGAGTGATTGAAAAAAAGTCAATAGTGATAGTGGGTTTAAATTATAAAAAAATGACGTCAGAATGTTAATTTCAGCGAAAAAGCGATTGACTTTTCAAGGACTTGGGATTAGAATTCTGCTTATTATATTAATTATTTTGTTAGCTTATTGATGATGATTAATCATTAAAAACCAACTTGTTTGAATAACTAATATTTAAACCATCATAAATTTACGTAAGTTGGAGGAAAAAATATGATAATTTCACGAATTGGGCCTCAGCAGTATTTGTCAAATTTGGATGCTTATAATTATTTACCGAAATACATAAGGAACAACGGTTATTCACGGGTCTTATTTTTACACGGTGTTAAATCCTTGAACGCTGCCAAACCATACTTACCAGCATGGGAACCCGGCGTAACGGTTCATGATATTTATTTTAACGGCGAGTGTTCGCCCGAAGAAATTTCACGGATTCGTAGTTTGGTTCGGGAAAATGATATTCAGCTGATTATTGGCTTGGGCGGCGGCAAAGTCCTTGATACAGCTAAAAGTGCGGCCCATTATGAGCATCGGCCAATCGTTACCATTCCGACACTGGCAAGTAATTGTGCGCCGTGGTCGTGTTTAAGTGTCCGCTATAAAGAAAATGGTGAGCACATTGACCACGAAGTTTACGATAACGCGACAAACTTGCTGCTGATCAATCCCAAGGTTATTTTGAATTCACCGATTGATTACTTTGTAGCCGGTATTGGTGATACATTGGCAAAATTTTATGAATCCGAATTGATTTTTAAAGACATGGAAGCCAAAGGGCCCCTTAACGTGGCACTGACAATTTCCAAACAAATGTCCGAGAATTGTAAGGACGTTTTGCTGAAGAATTCTGTAGCGGCTGTTCGTGATATGAAGGCCGGTAAGTTGACCGATGAATGGCTGAGCGTCGTGGAAACAATTATTTGTACGGCCGGGACCGTTGGTGCTGGGGCGACGAATATAGTCGATCGACCGGCTCGCATTCGGTTCACGATGCCCTGACCACCTTTGAAGAAACCAAACCGTTGCTTCACGGTGAGCGGGTGGCTTACGGAAATTTGGTACAGCTTTCCCTGGAAAAGCATTTTGAAGAGATTCAGGTTCTGTTGAAATTATATGGAACCTTAAAGTTGCCCCGCAGTCTGAAGGAACTTGGATTTAAAGCTCCTTCTGAAAAGTTGGTTCATCAAATTGCGGCAGAAACCGTGACACCGGAAAAAGCAATTCATTTATTGCCGTTTAAAGTAACCGAACCAGCCGTTGCTGAAGCAATTAGCCGTTTGGAAGAAATTACGGATAAGTATAAGACATCGGTTACTATTAATAATTAAGTGAGATTTTAAAAACGCCTGTGAAACTGTGGCTTTGCAGGCGTTTTTTCGAC
>NZ_BAKI01000055.1 GCF_000583655.1 Lentilactobacillus farraginis DSM 18382 = JCM 14108 | reverse complement strand
AATTAAGGAAACCGATAGCGAGCAAAAAGTTTTCAAGGGTAGTGAATTAAACGAACGTTTAATGAACATTCGTGATGATTTGTTGACCCAACAATTATTGACCTTTACCAAACGGCCATACGTCGGCTGGAAGTTATTAATGCAACAAGAAAAGGAAGTCAAAATCGAGCTTAAATATACGCTGATGATTCATGATGATAGCTTAGAAAGTCTAGAACACGTTGATCAAGGTCTACTAGAAAAGTATTCACCAACCGAGCAGCAAAAGATTACTCGCGCAGTCAAAGATCTACGGGCAATCATGGCCGTTAAGCAAGTCATTAAAACGCAATACCATGAAGTATTGAAAAGGGCCTTTCCCAAAGGCGATTTAGATGGATTGCCATTGATTAAACAGGAACAAGCCTATACAGCCGTGATGTACTATGATCCTGTTTTAAAGCCATGTCAGGCCGAAACGATTGAACAGTGGCAAGTAAACCCACCACAGGTGTTCAGTCCCCCAGAACATCAACAAGGACTAGCTTATTTATCGGGACAGCTGAGCTTAGATCAGTTAGAAAATCATCACTTACAACGGGTTTTAAAGCATGATGGCACTAAACAACTCTTTTTTGGCGAATGCAAAGCCGATCCAACGATTAAGAACAGTCAGATCGAGAAAATCCAGAAGCAGTTAAAAGGCAACAAGCCAAGGACGACCAGTACAGAAAAGCAAATATCGGACATTATCAACCACTGAACTACAAGCCAGTTAGTCCAGACTATTACTTAAAGACGGCCTTTAGTGACGCGATCATGACTGTTCTATATGCTCGTGATGAAGATTACCAACGGCAAAAACAAGAACGCGGCTTAAAAGAGACCGAGTGGGAAATGACGAAAAAGCAACGGCAACACCAAACTCGAAACCGGCATGAAGATGGGGGCATGCACTTGTAATCACAAAATTAGTGATTGGTTGATCGGTATGAATGGTAGTCCCTTATATACTTTATTGTTGAGGAAAAATGGGGTGCGTGGGGTGTACTCAATTGGTCGCGTGCAGACGCCAACCTTGTATATGGTCTATCAAAGAGACCAGGCAATTAAAAACTTTAAGCCGGAACCCTATTTTGGACTTGACCCTGCGGGGCGGTGCCGGTATATTATGGATGAATACTGGTGACGGCGGTTAAAATGCTTTTTGTTACCGACTTGTTTTGCTAGTCGGTAACAAAAAACTTTAGCGGATGAGCGTTGCATTCAAAAATTCGTCATCGGCGGTAATCAGCAGATGGATGGTAGGCACTTTTGAGCATGCTAAGAAAATCACCGTGAGAAAGTGTACTTACGCAGCTGCACCCATTCCTAGGAGTGATAAGACCAAATGGAGGCAAATCCAAAATGAGCTCATTAACGCAATCTTTAGTGATTGTCATACCAATCTTGTTTGTTTTGACACTCGGCTTTTTGGCTGAACGAACGCATGCCTTTGGTGCCCAGACGCGACCGATTCCCATCATTAATGAAATGGTGCTAAACTTCGCATTGCCAGCTTCGTTATTTGTCGGAACCGTTAAAGTATCTAAAACTGGGCTCGAAAAAGAGTTCGTATTGTTCGTTGCTCTTTTGCTGACACTGTTGATTGGCTATGGAATTGGCTTTGCGGTTGCCAAGTTGATTTTCAAGCAAAATGTGATTGCTTCAGCGATTGCGGCTTTGGGCGTCAGTTTTTCGGCAGGTCCTTTTTTTGGACCCGCCGTACTTGGGAAAATTTATGGTGCGGAAAAAAGTGGCGTTGCTATTAGTTTGATTTCGCTTGTCTTAAATGTTGTTATTATTCCTTTAACGACAACAGTTATAAAGATCGAACTTCAAAGAAAAACGACACAGCATATTTCAGTTGGTAAGTTAGTCGGCAACTCGGTCTTTCAAGCGATTTTCAAGACGCCTTACGTCTGGGCGCCTTTGCTAGGCATCATTCTGGTTTTCTTGGATTTTAAAATCCCGGTCGTCGCATCGGCTTCACTCAATCTAATTGGTGAAACAACGACTGGTGTTGCGGTTTTTGTGGCTGGTATGACCATTGCGAATAACAAGTTTCAAATCAATAGCGTGACACTGATCTTAACAATACTCAAAAATGTCGGCCTTCCAATCCTATTTTTAGGTGTCGCATTTTTGCTTCGAATAGTCCCGGGATCGATGTTCTTTAATCAAGGCTTATTGCTTGCAGCTTTACCAACAGGACCGATGATGGTTCTATTAGCGACACGCTACAAAGAATTTCAGAAAGAGGCCTCTTCAATCTTGGTACTTTCAACCATTGGAATGTTAATAACGGTCACAGGCTTGATATTGATACTGCATATTTAAGGGAGAGTTAAGGGGATCTGATTAAGATGACAAAAACAAAAGTTGAACAAATTGCTGACTATGCTTTACGTGCTCGTTATGAAGATTTATCTGCGGCTTCAAAAAAGCAAATCCCGATACATATCCTTGATTCGCTAGGCTGTCAGATTGCCGCGCTAGGAGCCACCCCTATTGATGTGTGTCGCCGCCAGACCCGAGAATTTGGTGGTGGCGGTCATGTACCCTGATTGCTGGCGGTTACTCCAATCCTGTTTATGCCGCTTTTTGGCACACGGCATTGGTTCGTTATGTTGACGCAATGGATAACATTATGGCGCCGACAGAAACTGCTCACACGGCTGATAATTTTGGCGGTGTGCTAACTGCTGCAGAAATTGCCGATGCTAGTGGTAAGGACTTAATGCTTGCGGTTGCGGTCAGTTGGTCAATTCAATCGCTTCTGGTTGAAAAGGCTAATTTCATGTCGAAGGGTTTTGACCATACCGCACAGTTGGCATATTCAATCCCTGCAGCTGCGGGTAAGTTAATGGGATGGGATACGTCCACAATTGCTAATGCGATTGCCATGGCAGTGGCGAGTGATGCGTCGTTTGCAGGCATTCGGTCAAAGCCGTTGTCAGAGTGGAAAGGTCTAGCTTCGGCGCAATCGGCTTTGGGTGCTTTTAATGCGATGTATTTAGCTCAAGGAGGTATCCAAGGTCCGCTGACGATTATTGAAGGTCAGCAAGGCGTTGAGCATCTTTTGGGCAGGCCGATTGACATCAACTGGGAAACGGAGGGGTATGATTGGGTACCGCAAAGTACAATCAAAAAGTTCATTGCGATGATTCATACACAGGCGCCAATTGAATGTCTGCTAGAGCTCATTGATCAGTATCATATTCAAGCATCCGATATTGTTTCAATTTATGCCGATGTCCCGCAAATGACCTATGATTTTTCAGGCGGCGGCTTATATGGTAATGCAATGGGAGATGTGACCACCAAAGAACAAGCAGATCACTCGCTTCCTTATCTTTTGGCAGTTGCGGCATTAGATGGACAGGTGATGCAACCGCAATTTCGACCGGAACGTATTACGCGTGACGATGTACAGAATTTGATGAAAAAAGTCAGCGTTGAGCCGAATGCAGATTTCACCAAACGGTACCCAAAGGATTTTTGTTCAAAAATCACAATTAAAACTAAAGACGGACAGACTAAGGTTCACGAAGTTAAAGATTATCCAGCATGCCGAGCCATCCATTTACGTGGCAGGATGCCGTTGATAAGTTTGATCGTTTGACGGCTGGCCATCTAACAGAGGAGCAAGCAGAAAAGATCAAGCAGATTGTTAAAAATCTTGAACATGAAAAGACGCGTGACCTGTTCGCTGTTTTAGCAGCTATTGACTATCACTAAACTATTAGAACGATGCAGTGGTGCAGTAAGCTTGGTCTTCAGTACGAAGTCGGCTCATAATATCAAAGCCAAACTAAAAGACTCTGAAATTCCACATGGCGCGGCTCCGCGTCAAGTAGACAGTCAAATAATTAAAGGCTTATGCACTTTCTTGAACGGCATGATTCCGATATTCTTCCGGGGTCATGCCGTTTAATGCTAATTGGCGTCTTTCCTTATTATGCCAATTGATGTACTTCTTGATGATGGCGATAAGTTCAATCTCAGATAGTGGGTGTTTGAACGCCAACTCCTCAGTCTTAAATTGACTCCAGAAACTTTCCATCGGACTATTGTCACCGGGGGTACCCGGTCGAGACATGCTATGTGTGATGCCGTTTCCCGTCAGTAACGTATTGTATGCGCGGGAAGTGTATGCCGAACCTTGATCGGAATGAAGAATCTCAGGTTTCAAACCGTGATTCGCTTTAAGCGTCTTGCGACTAATGGGAGCACTCCTGATTGAACAGAATGAAAAATGGGCTGTTGGTCCACGGTACTTAAACATGACCGTTTACCACGGGATTGAAAAAGATGACAATTCTGAAGAAGCCGGTATGCTTAAGCTTGTGAAATGATAAATTCGCGGAATTTAATTTACACCAACATTTTGGACTTGACCGAAATTTTAGCCAATCAGCAAAAATTCGTCGCAAAATTGGACCCCTATCAGCGATTTAAAGACGAAACAGGGCTAATCACATTCATGCAAGCTAAAAACGTTCAGAAGGGCTCACAGGACGGTTTAATCAAGGACGTCCAAAAACAGGCTAAAAAGCGTGCTAGTCCCCAACTATTCTCACTATCCAGTCTGCAAAGTGCCATGAATAAACGTTATCACGCCAGCGCCAGCCAAACCTTAGCAGCCATTCAAAGTTTATATGAAGCCAAGTTGTTGAGTTACCCCCGCACCGATTGTGCTTATATCACTGATGAAGAATTTGAGTACTTAGTGGCTAATCTGACGAAGTATCTGGGTTTGGTCTCTAAGCCAGTCGCTTTAACCAATACCACCCCAAATAAGCGCTATGTTAATGGAAAAAAGGTTGAAGAACACTACGCCATTATCATGACTAAAGTCGTGCCGACGAAAGAGAAACTAGCTAGCTTGCCTAAATTACAGCAACAAGTCTACGACCTGGTTTTAGGAACCCGTCTAGTATCTTTTAAGAACTATCTTCAGGAAGGCCAATACAACCATTTGAAGACTGCTGTTAAGGGCACGTTCACAGTTTTTCCAAAGTCGCCGACATTTGTCTAGCCAACTCCATGAACGTTCAACGATCCATCGTTGCGGTAACACCGTGAACGTATGCAACTCGTTGCGTTTAGCTACCGTCGTCTTAGCATTCAAAATGAGCTTCACCTGATCCGCAAAGTCATTGCCAGTGTAGCCACCATCAACCATGACATGCTGAACCAGCTCTAAAGTTTGGCTAGCCAAACTAATAAACATAGCCAATGCACCTGAACGATCTGATACATTAGCTCGTGTCACGAGAACGGCTTGTGGTAAACCATTAATATCAACCGCCATATGACGCTTAATCCCTGAAATCTTTTTGCCGCCATCGTAGCCACTATTTTTCGTTAAATCAGTGGTTTTAACACTTTGAGCATCAACAATCACAAACGACGTTCGGGCCGATCGGCCCTGTGCAAAGCGATAGGAAGCAACAGTTTTTTTAAAAGCCTTTCTAATAGCGAATCAGCTGTCGGGTCTGGTTTATCTCGCCACATATCGTAATAGCGGTAGACAGTGTGCCATTCCGGGAAATCGTGCGGTAATTCACGCCATTGACACCCTGTAGTAAGCGAGTAAAGGATGGCATTGAATACGTCATAAAGATCATAACGACGCGGTCTTGTATGCTTGCGGAAGTTTTCTAAATCAGGTTGTATTAACGCAAATTGCGCTCGAGAAATATTGCTTGGATAATCTGGCATGACAAACTCCTCAGTCGGTTTTCCACAATTCTACCAGATTCAGCAGATACTAGACAGGTTCTAAGAGGCATTTCACCATACTAACAAGAAAACCAAAAATTCCCAGATCATTAATTTAACATATCGTATCAAACCATGCCTGGAATATTATCTAGGCGTTTTTTTTAATGTAATGGTATTTTCTGGCAGAAAGGTTGCATTATTGTGACTACAGTTGTAAACTAATAAGTGTTAAGAGGCTACAAACGTAAACTTAGAATTCAATTAATGGAGGAAGCCAATTGAAGGATGCAAAGAATGTAACCATCACCGATTCTGAATGGATGGTTATGAGAGCAATTTGGACAATGGGACATGCGACTAGTCGTGAACTAATCGATGCTATGAACGAATTAGAAGGCTGGTCAGCTTCAACAACCAAAACGCTACTTCGCAGGTTGATTCAAAAACAGGCGGTTGCGCAGCATGGCGGCAGTCGACCATTCACGTATAAGCCGGTTGTTGGCGAGAAGGAATCAATGGCGGCAGCGGCAGATGATTTGTTTGACCATATGTGTGCGATGCGGGCTGGTTCAACAATTGCCGGCGTTATTCAGTCAAGGGAACTCTCACGGGCGGATATTGCGAACTTACAGGCGATTCTAGCTGAAAAGGCCAAAACAGCGCCCGAGGAAGTTCAGTGTAACTGCTTGCCAGGTGATCAAACGTGTTAAGACTGTGGTGTTCTGTTTACTTTTAGGATTGCTGCACAAAAATCCAGAATCTGGGATTTCTGATGGCGGAAACTTATGAATTTTTGTCGTAATTCTCATTCATATAGTGGCATGGTGCTCCGCAAAGCAGAAGCCTAAATATAAGAACCTGGTGGAAAAATCCCGAGCCTGGGGATTTCCACACAAGGAACTTATATACCGGCTTCTAACCGCTTTACTACGCACACTTATTTTTAGGAGGTCGATAATCATGGCAAATAAAGAGGACCATATGAACATGAAAAACATGAGTGCTAAGAATATGGAAAATAATGAATCAAATATGAGTCATATGGATCATGGTCAAATGAACATGAATCACGGTGATATGGATATGGCTGGGACCGACATGATGATGCACGGTGCTCAATGATGCATATGGGGAATTTGAAAGTTAAATTTTGGGTCTCCGTTGTCTTAGCGATTCCAGTTTTACTGTTAGCACCAATCATGGGTTTAAACGTTTCCATCCTTAGTTTCAGTTCACCGCTAATTGTTGGCATTATCATCGTTTTGTTTGATACAGCACTTTACTTTTATGGCGGAATGCCATTTTTAAAGGGGGCTAAATCGGAAATTCAGGATAAATCTCCTGAAATGATGACGCTAGTAACCCTTGGAATTTCCGTTTCGTATTTCTTCAGTTTGTACGCATTTATTGCCAACAACTTCTTGAACCCGGCAAATCATGTAATGGATTTTTCGTTCGAACTTGCAACCCTGATTTTAATTATGCTTCTAGGACACTGGATTGAAATGAATGCATTGATGGGGGCTGGGGATGCCTTACAAAAGATGGCGGCCCTGTTGCCTAAGACGGCCCATCTAGTTACAGATAATGGTGAAACAAAAGAAGTGCCAGTATCTGATTTAAAAGTTGGTCAAGCTTTCCAAGTACGTTCAGGTGAGAGTATTCCAGCCGATGGTGTTATTACGGCTGGGGAGTCGGCCGTGAATGAAGCACTGGTAACCGGTGAATCTGCTGCCGTTACCAAGAACGTTGGCGATAAGGTCATTGGTGGTACAACCAACAATAACGGGACGCTAACGGTTAAAATTAGTGGTACTGGTGACTCCGGCTATCTTTCTCAAGTAATGAAAATGGTTCAAAATGCCCAGCAAGCTAAATCTAAAGCAGAAGATAAAGCTAATTTAGTTGCCAAGTATCTATTTTACGCGGCATTTGGTGTTGGGATTATTGCTTTCTTTGCCTGGTTACCCCAGGGATTGGCGACTGCAATGACGATCATGGTGACCGTCTTCGTGATTGCTTGCCCGCATGCATTAGGATTAGCGATTCCATTAGTGGTTTCTCGTTCTACTACGATTGGCGCTCAAAATGGGCTATTAGTTCGAAATCGCCAAGCCATTGAAGCAAGTCAACATGTTAGCCACGTTCTCTTGGATAAAACTGGCACGTTAACAGAAGGTAAATTTACGGTGAATGCATTGATTCCAAATGATGGGATTGACGAAACAACGTTATTAAGCCGACTGGCCGCCCTTGAAAATAATTCGACTCATCCGCTGGCCCAAGCAATCATTACTGAAGCCCAAGCGAAGGACATTGAAGTCGTTGCGGCTGAAAAGTCTCAAAATATTCCGGGCGTTGGTATTTCCGGTAATGTTGATGGCACTGACTATACGATTGTTAATGGTAACTATTTAACGAAGCAAGGGATCAGGTTTGACGAGGCCGCTGCTGATAAATGGGCTGCTAAGGGTAATTCCGTCAGCTTCCTATTGCAGGGCACCCAAGTTCAAGGAATGGTTGCTGAAGGCGACACCATCAAAGCGGGTGCTAAGGAATTAATTAGTGGTCTTCAGAGGCGAGGAATTACCCCCGTAATGCTCACTGGCGATAATCCAAAAGCCGCGGAACACGTTGCTAACTTACTAGGATTGACTGAATTTCATGCAGGCCTATTACCAGATGATAAGCAAAAGATTATTGCTGATTATCAAGCAAAGGGCAATCACGTCATCATGGTTGGTGACGGCGTAAATGACGCACCAAGTCTTGCCGCGGCCGATATTGGAATTGCAATTGGCGCCGGAACCGATGTTGCCATTGATTCCGCTGATGTTGTGTTGGTTAAATCAGAACCCAGCGATATTTTACATTTTCTTGATTTGGCTAAAATCACAAATCGGAAAATGGTTCAAAATCTCTGGTGGGGAGCAGGCTACAATATTGTCGCAATTCCACTCGCTGCCGGTGTGTTGTCATTTATTGGAATCATTCTAGACCCAGCCGTTGGTGCTGCGGTCATGGCGATGTCGACAATTATCGTGGCAATTAATGCGATGGGATTGACTGGTGAAAAGATTAAAAACGTGTAATTAAGTGATGACAAAAAGAGGAGAAAGATCAGCTGGTAGTCTGGCCTTTCTCCTCTTTATGATCATCATGTTAATTACTTATCTGGTTGCTCAGTTAATTTCGCCAATTTTTGATGCAGCCTAATGTCATATTGCCTGGTAATTGGCATTAACACCGCGACCACCCCGCAAATGGCAGCACCGATTCCTGCAATTACAAATAGGCGTTCAATGCCAATCACATCAGCTAGGGGACCGGCAAAAATTAAGCCAATTGGTCCAGCTAGATTCAAAAAAGAATTCAAAACGCCTAGAATCCGCCCTAACTCTTCTGCTGGATAACTTTGTTGAATCATTGCCATAATCTTGAACATGAAGAGACCGGAATGATGGGCCAAATTCAAGTTGTGCCGTAACGGTCACTTAATTCGCTTAATGAAATTACGCCAAGTCTGCTTAATGCTGTCAAGTTGTTGTGGTGGAATTAAACCCAGCATCATGATGAATAGTAGCAGTGGGCAGAAGATAATTAGAAGAATTGTTGCTAGCATCCACATATTTGTTCACTTCTTTTTCTTTTTGATAATTATGCCAGAGATGTATGGAGATTATGTACAAAATATATGGAGATGAAAAAATTTGACTAAAATTTTAGTTGTCGATGATGAAAAGAAAATTGTAGATATAGTTACCGCCTATTTAATCGCACAAAAATTTGAAGTTGAGGTGGCCTACTCGGGAACGGAAGCTTTGACCAAGTTTTATAAATGGCAGCCTAACCTGGTGGTGCTTGATCTTATGCTACCAGATTTAGATGGTAATGAAGTGACCAGAAGAATACGGCAAGATAGTAAAACACCGATAATTATGTTGACGGCAAAATCAAGTGATGAAAGTATTGTTAACGGATTGCAATCTGGCGCCGATGACTATGTAGTTAAGCCTTTTAGTCCACGAGTGGTAGTAGAACGGATAAAAACCGTACTACGACGTGTCACAGAAGAACAAGCGGAAAAAGTTCTCTCCTTTAACAATGGACAGTTAAAAATCAAATTAGAATCGCAACAAGTTTTTGTCCATGATATGGAGATTGCACTGACGCCTACAGAATATGATATTCTTGCAACAATGGCGAACTATTATCGACAAATATTTACCCGTGAACAGTTAATCGATTTAACTAGAGGAATTGACTATGACGGACTAGATCGGATGATTGATTCTCATATTAAAAATTTACGACGAAAAATTGAAAGTGATAATACTAAGCCGGTTTATATAATAACGGTTCATGGCCGAGGCTACCGTTTGGTGGGAGTAA
Organism: Lentilactobacillus farraginis DSM 18382 = JCM 14108; assembly: GCF_000583655.1. GTDB lineage: Bacteria > Bacillota > Bacilli > Lactobacillales > Lactobacillaceae > Lentilactobacillus > Lentilactobacillus farraginis. Next base: position 2,874 of record NZ_BAKI01000055.1, on the reverse strand, counting down.
AGATGAATGAAACGACAGATTCGGACACAGCTAATAATCTCTTTTATATTTTTGGTGTTATTGATCGTAGGTTCAATTAGTTTAATGACCATGAGTTTAGTTAGTGATCATTTTGACAAATATGTGCAGAAAAAACATGATACAACGCTCACCGCATATAAAAACGAATTAAAGGTTAGTTATCTGATCAACAATGGTACTTGGAAACCGGCCAAAGTTAAAAAGATCGGTGTTAGAGCATTGCAAGATGGTCTTATTTTGGTTTTGAAAAATACTGACAATAAAATAATATGGGAACCAAGTCAAACCTTGTTACATAGGGCTACTAATACCAAAAATATAGATAGTATGAACAAAAAAAATGGAGCTATCAAGATTAATTCCAAAAAAGTCGCCCTAGTACAATTCTCACATAATGATGCTTTAGGGTATACACGACATGATGTCGCATTTATCAATGATTTACGAATTAGTTTGGCCGGTATTTCAATCTTTGTATTTTTAGTTGCAATAGTCATTGCAGTATGGATAGCTCGTGATCTAAGTAGACCGTTACGACAAATTGTATCCTTTACTCAGGCGGTAGCGTCTGGGGATTATCGAAACCAGTTACCGCAACAAACACAAATCGTAGAGGTAAATGCGCTAGTAAATGTAACTAACGAACTTTCACGCCAGTTATCCAAGAATCAGGCGCTACGGGAGCGTTTGTCTTCCGATATTGCTCATGAATTACGCACGCCATTAACAACGATTCAGGGTTCGCTAGAAGCGATGATCGATGGAATCTGGCCAATTGATGAGGCAAGATTGGTTAGTTTAAATGATGAAGTTATACGGTTGACCCACTTGATCAATAATATTGAAAATATTGCTTCAATTGAACATCGCGAGGATAAGTTAATCAAAGTTGATACTGATCTTAGTAAATTGATACAGCAGGTTTTAAATAATTTTCAAAGTAATCTTGAGGAGAAAAGAATAACGCTTGATTACCAGACGGAAAAAATCATCGTTGCAATTGACCCAAATAAAATAAATCAGGTTATTACCAATTTATTGTCAAACGCCATAAAATTTACACAAACAAAGGGCAAAATAATAATTAAGTTAAAACGTGTAGCAGATAATGTTGTTTTAACTATTGAAGACAACGGTAGTGGAATTGCAGAAAAGGATGTCCCACATGTATTTGATCATTTCTATATGGCTGATCCAGCACGAAATCGCCAACAAGGCGGCCAAGGGATTGGTTTAGCAATTGTTAAAGCAATCGTGGTGGCTCATGGTGGCTCAGTTTCTGTGGACAGTGAATTAGGTGTTGGGACTATTTTTACAGTTAAACTACCATTGAATAATTAGGAGGGAATGATCATATGGGAGCACTAAACCCGATCGCGTTTAAATTAGGACCTTTTCTGGTTCATTGGTACGGTATTATTATTGCAAGTGGGGCAGTACTTGGTGTGCTGCTTGCAATTAACGAAACTAAGCGACAAAGGATTTCTGCAGATGACATTTATGATTTAGTATTCTGGGCATTGCCAATTGGATTTATTGGCGCACGAATCTATTATGTCATTTTTGAATGGCAGTATTATTCACAACATTTAAATGAGATCATTGCGATTTGGCAAGGGGGTATTGCCATTTATGGTGGCCTAATTGCTGGTGGGATTACATTGATCGTCTTCTGTCGGCAGCGTAGCTTATCAGTTTGGCAGGTCCTAGATGTTGTTACGCCAGGCATTATGTTAGGTCAAGTTATTGGAAGATGGGGTAACTTTGTTAACCAGGAGGCCTTTGGGTCTGCTGTTTCACGCAGTTTTTTGCAGCAGTTACACTTGCCTAACTTTATCGTGCAACAGATGTACATTGGCGGTGCATATCATCAACCAACTTTTTTATATGAATCAGTATGGAATTTTGTTGGCTTGATCTTACTCCTTAGTTTACGGCATAAAAGAGGTCTGTTTAAACGGGGAGAAATTGCGTTAAGTTATGCGATTTGGTATTCATTTGGTCGATTTTTTGTTGAAGGAATGCGAACTGATAGCTTGTATCTATTTGGCCAAGTACGTGTGTCACAATTATTATCATTGATTGTTTTCATTGTGATGCTCAGTATCTTTGTTTATCGACGGAAACAGCAAAAAGCTTCTAATTATTTAATTGATTAATTAATAATGTAAAAGAAAGCGAGGCTAAATTATGATTAATCTGTATTTTCATACTAGTGATCCGGCAAAACGAAAAATGCTCGATTGGTTTCATGATCAAAAAATTGATGTACAGATCCGTAATATTATGCAAAAGCGATTAACTGAATTGGAAATTAGGCACTTGTTTTTGCTATCCGATAATGGTAGCGATGATTTGATTGCAATACGTTCGAAGGCTGTTCAAGAACACGTTTTTGATAAGGGTCTAACATTTAATCAATTAGTGATTGCGGTATATCAGCACCCCAAAATTTTAAAGAACCCGATTGTGTTTAATGAACAAAGCCTGGTTACGGGATTCAGTATTGAGGATATCGGTGTTTTTGTACCATCAAAACAGCGGAAGCGTGAGCGATTGTCATTATTTGGTAAATTATATACTGCAGAATTTGGTAAAGTTTCTTGAATTGACCAGGGCTTTACAACAGAATAAATTTTTTTGCTTTTTGTGTTTACATTTGTAAACTTAAGAGGTATGATATTTGCATCGTTTACAAGCGTAAACACAAGGGAGTGATGAACCTGAATGAAATTGACGGTCACAATGGAAAAGCTTATAAATGCTTCAACGTAATTAACTGTAATTGCTTGTTTAATAAAAAGATGGTTGTCGTATGACCGAATAAAATTAATTTTTATAAAAAAAGGAAGT
>NZ_BAKI01000056.1 GCF_000583655.1 Lentilactobacillus farraginis DSM 18382 = JCM 14108 | reverse complement strand
TTTTTTGGTTGTTCGTTAACTGTTGTTGGTGAATCTAAATTTGAAAGTTCTAATCAATTTGTGATTAGGGCTTGTGTTGATGTGTGGGCTTCTTTAATGTCAACATCTAACTTCCAACTAACGCAAGAGGTATTAAAAATATTACCAAAAACAGATATTATTTAGTAATTATATTTTAGCACTTGACTTTGTCGCCTCAATTTACTAACGCCGGCCGATTAGGACACTAATCAATTAATTGTTAACACCGTTGGTTTAATTTTCATTGCTGTCATGTAAAATAATTGTTAACCCTATTGCTGAAAAAATATTAATGGTTATCATTAAATTACGGGGATGTCTAGTTACCTTCACCAAACACAATATATTTCACAATAGTATTATTTTGATCCACTGCACTGTTGCTAAATTCATAGCAGCAGTTTTTATTTGTCTTTAGGAAGTTTAGGTTGAAACAATTCATCAAGAGTTATATCTTTGGATGCATATTTTTGTAAGCGCTTGTGGAAGCCGCTAAGACTAATACCAATAAAGCTAGCGGCTTCTGTATAAGAATAAAAGGTTTGTCGATGATACTTAATCATTTTTCCTTGTGAATGCTTGGGAGATCGAAACAGTTGTTCAATTGTAAATTCCCCATTTAAATATTTCTTGAGCCTACTTTGGAAGGCAGAACTAGAAATGCCGATATAGTCATAAGCAGCTTTATAGGAATTGAACGTTTTACCTTGATAATGCAACTTAATAGTTTTAAGATTTTTAGCACGTAAATAAGAAGAGTTACGAGAGTATAAATCATCGACAGTATAAAGGCCCTTATCATATTTTTTTAATCTCTGAGAGAATCTATTTAGACTAATACCAACATAATTAGCTGCGTCAGTCTCATTTTCAAAGACTTTTTTATGAAAAGGTGGCAGTTTATAATCTCGGTAGTGTGCCGATAAAAAGAGTTCATCCAAAGTTATTTGATGATCATGGTACTTCTTTAATCTTCGATAAAAAGTAGCATTAGAAATGCCAATAGCTTGAGCGGCTTCCTGATAGCTAGTAAACGTTTTACCATGATAGGTAAGAGACTTTTTATTAGCATCGTGTTTGTCGGTACTGAATAATTCTTCTAATGTACATTGCCCAGATTGATATTTTTTATATCGCTTAGAGAATCCCATAGCAGATATATCAATAAATTTTGCAGCCTGTCGGTAACTGACAAACGTTTTTCCCTTATAAACGATTGGCTTCATACTGTATCCCTTCCAGTTGTAATCTAAGAAAGTTATTTGTGTTGAAAAAGTCTATCTAAAGAAATTTTTCCTGCCAAGTATTTTTGATATCGTGTTGAAAAAGTAGATTGAGCGATTCCAAGGTATTTGCTGGCTTCAATTTGAGTGTGAAAATGTTGTCCTTTATAATGCAGTGAAGTGTCCTTTATTTGTCTCATTTGTAATTCATGTGGACTAGTAGCAAAAACGTCATCTAATACATATTTACCTTCGTGATAATATTTTAAACGTCTCGCAAAAGAATTGAGGCTAATTCCCAAAAATTTAGCAGCCTCACTTTTACTTTTAAAATGTTTGCCATGATATTCAGGCAGTTCATAGATAGTATAATTGGATGGTTGAAATAATTCGTCTAGTGATAACTCACCAAGCTGATATTTTTTAAATCGACGGTGAAAGGATACTGGGGTGATTCCGATAAATTTAGCTGCTTCAGTATGATTTCGGAAAACTTTGCCTTTATAAGTAATCCGATTGGTTAAATGAAAGTTATCATGAGAAAACAGTTCATCTAAAGTAAGTTGACCATCTTCATATTTTTTTAAACGCTTTGAAAATCCTGGTTTGGTAATGCCAATATAATCAGCTGCTTTTTGATAAGATGAGAATTTCTTTCCTTGATATGTAATAGGTTTCATTAGTCTATCGCTCCTTAACTACCTATCGAAATTATTTTAAAAAAACAATCATTCTATAAACGGGGATCCAACCCTAAGAGTATCATACAAGCCCCTAAAAAGATGATGGAAATGCCAATAAATATAGCAAAAAGCTTAAATGGATCTTTGAGAGAAAATTTACTGTGTTGTTTGTACACAATAACTCCAATAAGGGTTATCAATAAACCAGCGATGATTAATCCTTGGTGCATTGTAAATACCTCCCTGATAGAATCCAAAATAAAGTATTAACGGTCAGTACCCTTAAAAGAGCTTCTGCCCCGGTTGCCCACTTATTAATGAGCAACTATAAATAAAACGGTTAAAACAATGCAAATAGAAAGAATTAGCCACCAATTGTCATGCCAAAAATTATTAACGCTCATCCGATTCACTTCCCATTCATTCGATTAAATATTTTAACAATATCTCGGCTAATTTAGCAGCTATATAATTATTTCGCTTTAACAATTCTTTAAATTGAATAAGTTCATGTTGGTTTAGAGGAGATTTATCCGCAATAGATTTTTGCAATTTGCTAATTAAATCCATTAGTAAGGATTGATCATTTCGGCTAACAGAAGGGATTAGATTTTCTAAATCATTTAAAGAAGCAGTTTTAACAGACATAAGATTAATCCAGCTTTGAGGTCGCTTATAGCGATTCTGATCATCGTCAGTTTCAAAAGTTAATTTATAGCTGTAATTAATTTTTTCAACATTTGTAATGTAAAATTTTGTGTTTCTATAATTTACAAATATATCTCCACTCGTAAATCGAAGAGCACCATGATGATAATTAGAAACGGTATAAAAAACCCTATTTTCATAATCGGGATAAGCGATAACGCTACCGAGAAAAATCCCTCTTCGAAAAATTTGATACCTATTAGATGCTCGCGTGTGTTTATCCATAAACATATCCCCTTATATTGATTATTTATTTTTTGGTTGGAGATTAAGCCAACTTAAGCTCGCGTCTAATTTCATTTTTTATCTATATAAGTTTCCAAACAATTTTTAGCCTATCGTCGCCTCCAAATCAGTCTAGCATATCAACGGGTGACCCATATTGGTGCACCAAATCATAATAGCTATCGGGCCCATATCCGTTTTCTTCTACATAAAGTAATCCCATTAGACCAGTAGCAAACTTGTTAGCCTGATACTCACATACGCCATGATTAAAATAACCAGTCTGATATCCAGTTTGGTTAGGCTGTAAGATAATGTGGCCTAACTCATGAGCACATGTGAAAAAGCATTGTGGTGAATCACGAATATCTTCGTTTAATAAGATATATGGAAGATCCTGATAATAGATAGTTTGCCCTAATGGATGTTTTCCAAAGAATTCCCATTGAATCTCTATATTCAATTGTTCCGATATATAAAAGGGATCCGCACTGTTATATTTTGAGGCAACTGTTTTAATCGCTTCTTGAATCGAATTACTTGTGTTTGTCTTTTTGCTTATCCCAGAAAAATCCTTCCAAGATTCTTCTAACTTGTTTCTGTTCTTCATCAGTTAACCCCTCACCCCCATAAGTCATACTGTTAGCATTATCCTCAAGAAATTTCTTGAGGTCTTTTTTGTCTTTATCGGTTGCCCAAGAAGGGGTGTGACCATTCTTGTCAACTGTGTTTCCAAGAAGGTAATCAGTTGAAACTTGATAAAAATTAGCTAATTTAACTAAAGTACCAGAATCGGGTTCGTTTCTATTATTTTCAAAATGCGAATATTGAGCTCTTGAAAGGCCAACAGATTTAGCAATTTCTTCCTGTGTTTTATTTAGTTCAGACCTAAGCGCCTTTAAACGCTCACCAATTTGTCTTTCTGGCATTAACAACACCCTTTCGAAATAAATTGTATCAAATAATAGATACTTATTGTATCTATTATTTGAAAAGATACAAAAAATATCAATTTATATATTGACGATACAAAAAGTATCGTGTATTATAATAGCTGTTGATACGATACGTATCAGAAAGAAGGTGAATTCATTTTGAAGAGGAAGAAACTATCTATTCTTCGCAATAAGCATCATTGGTCTCAAAAAGAATTGGCGGAAATGCTTGGCGTTTCTGAAATTAGCGTTAGGAGCATTGAAAATGGTAATAGAAGTCCAGGAACTAAATTAGCTGCGAGATATTCCGTAGTTTTTCAACTTAGTGTAGAAAAGTTATTTCCTGATATTTTTTTACCATCTTTTGATACATTAAGTATCAAAAACAACCAAGAAAAATCCTCTATAAGTTGAAAATGTAAAAACTCTTAACGTTCCACCTAGAAGGTAAGCAGATGAAACCAGAGATAATGCAAAAAGGCTCAAGTTGCCTTACCAACTCAAGCCTTGCGAAATTGATTAATCTCCAGCATGTAAGGCTACCATACATTTTTCTGGTATCGTCGCCCAGAACTGCCGTCAAACAATTTTGATCCTGGTAAAGAAACTCACCACTCTCTTAAATCGGGGCAGTACCCTTACCACTCCTTATTAACTTGTTGCATTCCGGTGCGAATTCAACAGTCCAGAAAGCTTTTTGCCTTTATACTGCGGCACAGTGGACGAGAGGTGGAGGACACTCTTTTAGGATCGAAATTGAGGAGATACAGAGATGTTCAAAAATTGTGACAAAATGCATCACATCCTTTTAAGGAATTTGAACATATTCATTATAGTAGCAGGCAGGAACGAAAGGAGGTGAGGAAATGAATAGAGAGAATAGTGACTGCGTTGTATTTTATTGGAAAGGCAATGAACGAATTCCACTCTGTATGACTGACATTGAAAGCCTATTTAATCCACATAAATACAAGTTTTCTAGTGATCCATTTAAAGGATATGAAAAAGAAAGACTTTATGCCCTCTACCAAGGAAAAGCCTTTCTCATTAACGAACCAGATTAATTACCGGTTTTCAAGCTTGTATTCGCCGTCTGGAGTTAAATAATGTTCTGCTCCACCAGGAATTCCAGTTAATAGATTTCCCATTGCATCTTGTCTGAACTGGATGTTAATCAAGCCTTCGTTTTCAATATCCATTGAGATCAAAATATTATTAACCCAGTTCTTTTCTGAATATTTGTTATACAGAGAATCCAATAAATCGCTGAGCACTTTTTGATCTTTATTGGTTTTGCCACTAAGGCTCTTAAGAACAGTTAATCGAACTTCATCTTGAGGCTTCATACTTTATCACCACCTTTAATGGAATAACTCAATTATCCCACTAAAGAAACGAAAGGAGGTGAAGAAATGGATGATGCTTTAAAAAAGCATGATGCATTAAATGCAAGACGCAGTTTCTCACTAATGAGATAGGGGAAGCCAAGCTCAAAGAAGTGATCACCGCCGTTGATGCTTTGATCGATAAAGAAAATATTCATTTGTATCTTCTAGAAAATATTATTCAGTACCGTCGATCTCTAAATGCACTTCCCGATCTGTAACGGAAAGTAAAGAAAGGATAAAATGTCATGAGCGAAAAAGAAGAAGTCCTTCATAACTTTTTGCAAAATTTTAAAGACGAGGATAAGCCCCAAGTACTTGCAGATATGGAAACAGAAGTGAACATTGGGGCCCAAGTTGCTTCGCTCTTAAAAGATAACAATCTAACCTACGAAGAGGCATACGGGAGTCTGCAATACGCGTATGATCTTCTCCGATACGAATCTAATTTCCTGAAGCTTCCAGATGAGGAGGTGAATTAAATGAATGAACAGCAAGCAGATGCCCTAATTGATGAGCTTGACCAATTAAACAAAACACTCAAAGTTATTGCGAATGAGGGGCAAGGTGACACTGTACTTAACAAAACTATTTATCAGGAGGTGACCAAGTAATGAAAGACGATAACGAACGCTGCAAAAAGATTGTTGTTAAGGAGCCCCACGGGCACACGATGACGCTAATTTTTGGTGACTTTCATAGCAATTACACAACTATAGATACTGATGATGACTACTTTGTAGTTGAAATCGAAGACTCTTATGGATTTTTTACAACAGAAAATAGAAAGGGGTTCTCAAAAAAGAATCCCTCATCTGAAGATTAACGAATATTTTCTTTCCAATACCTGTAGCCACTAACGGTTAGTGGCTCACGGAGTGTCAACAGAAGATTTATTGAATGGAGAGGAGGTGGCCAAGTAATGCGCAAAGAGTTTTGGCGCGATCTGCTAGAAACACTCGGCAGTTTGTGTGACAGATTTAATGATTTTACCGAAAACAATATGATGATAATTTCCCTTGTTTATCCAGTAATCGTTATATTAATTGGAGTAACAATTACGGTTTTACTTAGGCGTTAACCAGGCTGTTAACAAACAACCAACCGTGGTAACAATAATCGGCCAAGCATAGATTTGGAGCCAAGTAATGGAAGAACTATTTAATCCTGAACAGATTAAGAAGAATATTACTTTGATTTTGGAAGGTGGGTGTAGAAGTCCATCAATCCACTAATACTGTTGTTGATAGACTCAAATTGATCCATTTGTATAGAAGAATAATCTTCTGGACTTAGTTCACCTTTCTTTAACTTTTGAAATTGAGCTTGGATAACGAATATGTCGAGCATGATGGCACTGATTAATTCAATTTCTTCTTTTGACTCAGACGAATTTTTAATTGCTGTCACTAATGAGTCGAAAAGAGAATTGGCTCCGTCAGTTTCAGAGGATTTCTTAGAAAGGCTTATAAGTTCTTTAATAGAATCAATGCTTTCTTCATAACCATACAATATCCAGTCTGATGATGTATGTCCTAACTTACTAATTATTTTTAGCCTTTCAGCACTGGGAACTGATTTTCCACTTTCCCAACGTGACACAATGCTTTGAGGAGCATCTGCAACACGATCTCCAAATTGCGACATGGTAAGTCCTAGAGAGGTACGAATTGATTTGATTCGCTTTCCGATTTGTTTCTTATCTTCATTTGAATATTTCATAATTTAAAACCTCCAGTACGAATAGTATAACAAACAATATACGTAAAAATACAAAAATATATTGACATACGTAAATATACGTGTATTATAAAGTTAAGCTTTCCTCTGAGGTTATTGAAAGGAGGCGGTAATATGCGTCGAGTAGGCGGATATGGTAAAGTTTCGGGATTTAGGTATATGGCTCATATGACTCAAAAACAAATGGCTAAATACCTTGGCGTAACAGTTGCAACGTACTCATCAAAGGAGCGAGGAATTAATCAATTTAATGATAAAGAAAAGCTCGAAATGCGTACTTTGTTTCGAAATAAAATTGATAAGAATTTAACAATTGATGAAATTTTTTTCGATGCTGGATACGCAAAAATTCGCAAGGAAGAGGTGGCCAAATAGTGCAAGTAACAGAGGAACAGCTCAAAGTATTTCCAAAAGAGGACCGGGCATGGGTGCGCGAGACTTTAGCTAAGCAAAGGAATCCGAAGGCTATAGCGCTGAAGCAAGAGATTCACGATTGGGCTTATGAAAAGTACGGCAAGGTTGGTTTCAGTTGGTCGCAAATTTTAAATTCCGTCAATGTTGCAATCAAATTAAAGCTCGGCTTGAAAGAAATTCGTAAGTTGACTGATGAACAAGTTCCAGAAGCGCGTGAAGCCTTTGAGAAATATAAAGAATACTTCGATGTTTAGTTTTCAAAGAACGAAAGGATGATTTAAATGAATGAACTAATTAAAACCTTCAAACAAAATGATGGTTCCGTTGCTGTCGACGGTCGGGACTTGCATGACTTTCTTGAAGTCGAAACACCATACACCAAGTGGATTGATCGCATGATGGGATATGGATTTGCCGAAAACGTTGATTTTTCCGTGTTTGACAAAAATGTCCATGACGATACCGCTTTTGGTGGAACTCGAAAAATGAAAGATCATGCCTTGACTTTGGACATGGCAAAGGAATTGTCCATGATTCAAAGAACGGACAGAGGTAAGCAAGCTCGACAATATTTCATTTCGATGGAGAAAAAAACCAAGCAAACCGCTTTACCACAAACGCCCGAAGAAAAGATTACGTTGTTACTTCAAAACGCCGACGAAGACAATAAGAAGATCAATCAAATTGACAACCGAGTTAAGGATTTGGAACACAACAAGCCTCTAACTCCCGGAGAGTACAACTATATTTCTCATGCTGTCGGTGGGGCTGTTAACACCTATGTTCAAACACATCACTTGATTTTGACTACTAAGCAACGTAGCAAGCTTTACAAAGATATTAACGGTGGCATCAAACAGATTGCGGGAATTCAAACACGAGCTCAACTTCGCGAAAAGGATTTTGAGAACGTTGATGGGTACATCCGTAACTGGGTACCATCAACCGCAACCCTGCTGATTATCAAGCAATTAAGTCAGACAGTTACACAATAAGAAGCTTAGAAGCATTGCTCTTCAACTCCTTAAGTTAAAGTTACCAAATCAGATGGAAAAGGACGATTAATCTTTTTTCAAAATGGAGATGATCAAAATGAAGGATAATAAATTTGCCAGGCAGTTAACGCTGGATTTGGATAAATTTAGAAATACACTGGATCGATCCGAAGTTGCTGAACAAGCCCATATTTCTGAAAGTCAGCTAAGCAATATTCGTGCTGGCCGAAGGAATGCTCCCCGTGATGTTAAAAAATCATTGGTTCAAAAACTGTGGTCGTTGCCATTAGCATTTAGTGCTTCCAGAAGCGAATTTGGAATTCCCTCAATAATGAATAATCCAAGCCTACAGCAAGACTTATACGCTGATGAAGCTTCTCAGAAAAAGGAAGAACATGAGCGACAGTCTTCAGAAAATCAAGCAGATTATATTATTGCCATGAATCCCAGTCAGCGTACCACAGAACAAACAGATTTTCTTCTCAAGCATTTCAGCGATTCGTTTGAGGAGATAGGATCCGAATTAAAGTACACATACGCCAAAATGATTTTCGCCGGATTATCGGATGAAGAAATCAAAGAATTGGTTGATGAATATAATCAAAAGTTTGGGGGCTAGACAAATGAACGACTTTTCAAATCAACTTAGTCAATATGTTTTATCACAAATTAACCAACAGATTGAACAGTCGGTTAAAGAAAATTTACGTGTTAGTCCGGTTACGCTAGATGTAAAGGGGCTGGCAGCCATGACGCACATGTCAACATCTTTCCTTTATAAATCAGTGATTGATACGCCCGAATTTCTGTTAATTGAAAATGATTTGGGAACTAAGCGCCTCTGGGATGCTGAGAAGGCTCGTAAGGCCTGGAAAGATTATATGAATAGACACGGCAAGCCAGGAATTGAACGATTGCCTAAGTCGTTAAAGGAGGAGATTAGCTAATGATTTGGATTCTACCAGAATGGTTGGATTATTTAATCTTTGGTGCCGTTGGTTTCGGCATTGGGATTTTATATACGCAATGGAAAACAGATCCTAAAAAGTTTTGGAAGGAGTGGTTCAACTGATGTCGAATGGTCAAAGCAAGATGAATTTAAAGGAGTTGGCACAAACCATTAGCGATAACGTTGCAATTCGTATGCGACATGAAAAATTAAGCATTAATAAGCTATGTCAGGAAACCGGCTTATCAAGAAACACGATCTCCAATATTTTGAATAAGCCAGTTATGAACATTAGCATTCAAACATTAGCTAAAATAGCAAAAGCATTGGAGTGTGAACCGTATGAGTTACTCAAACCAATCAAATTTTGAGAAAGAAAAAAGCACCAGACAAGTGGAATTGTCTGATGCGACCAAGAAGAAATTGTTCATATCTCAAAACATTCTATACATCAAGTATAGACCGAGACGAACGTTTCTGCAACGACTGTTAGGGGGCTTACGACATGAATTACGTTGACAGTGATCGTTACTACGATGAATTAGCTGATGAGTATGAGGAAGGCACGGACGAAGAATTGGAGGAATTGAAATATGAGTACCAGGCCGGAATCTGGGACTGAAATTTGGAAACAAATTGATGGGTTTCCAAGATACATGATCAGTAGTTTTGGCCGGGTAAAGAGTTTAAAAGAAAAGGAAGTACGAATTCTTAAACCAAATAAAACTAAATTTGGATATTTACAGGCGCGCCTTTTTAGAAATGGAATTTCACACACTAAATATATTCATCGATTAGTTGCCAAGGCATTCATCAATAATCCTGATTGCTTACCACAGGTTAATCACAAAAATGAAGTGAAGACAGACAATCATGCAAGCAATTTGGAGTGGTGTGCTTGCAGATACAACTTGATTTATGGGACTCGTATCGAAAGGATGTCTAAAAGCCTTACTGGTCGAAAACTAAATGTTGAAGTCACTGCAAGAATGTCCAAACCAGTTAAGCAGTTAACAATGGATGGCCACTTAATAAAAGTTTGGAGATCAACTCGAGAGGCGGCTAGAAACGGTTTTAATCAAAGCGAAATTTCTAAATGCTGTAGAAACAAAAGTCGAAAGCATCATGGCTATCGATGGCAATTTTATAAGGAGGAAGAAAAATGAATTTAAATGAAAATAAATTCTTTGTCGCTAAGCGTTCCCATGGGACTAACACAATTGCCGAACAACGACAAACAATTTTTGAGAAGGAAGCTGAAATCAACAGTTTAACTGTTAACGATGCTGACCGCTTAATTGTTGGCTTCATGACGTTGGATTTGGAGAAAGAAGCACTACTAGCTATGCGGGGTGAACTAAATGGATAATTCTAAAACTTTATATGATTTAACGAGTGCTTTGAATGAGTTGCAAAGTCGAGATGATTTAGATCCTGAAATGATTGCTGACACGATTGACAGCCTTAAAGATTCAATTGCGGTAAAACTGGACAATATTGCTAACTGGATGGATTCACTGCAAAAAGATGTTGATTGGGACAGTGAGAAAATCAAAGTTTTACAACAAGATAGAAAGCAAAAGCAAAACAAAATTAACAGTTTATCGGCTTATGTTTCAAACGTTTTAATCAATAACGATATTAAAAAATTGCATACCCCAAACCATCGAATTGGTTTTGGCCGATTGTCACATAAAGTGATTGTTGATGAAAAGTATTTGCCGGTTGATTACATGGTCAAAAATGTCACTTTTAAGCCTGATAAAGCGAAGATTAAAAAAGATATTAATGCCGGTAAAGATATTAAAGGTGCTCATATTGAAGCATCAAGAAAACTGGAAATTCTGTAAAGGGGGCATTGATATGAAAATGAGTGAATCAATCAAGAATTTGGCGGCTGCGATGTATGCCTTCCGTAAGGCAGTTAAACAGCCGAAGAAGGATAAAGAGAACCCCTTCTTTAAATCCACCTACGTTGCTTTGGAAGGTGTTCAGAAGGCAATTGACGAGGCTTTGCCGGACGGCTTGAGTTACACGCAAGCCCTGATTACGGAAGATGGTCGGGTGGGTATTTCAACCATTATTCTGCACAAAAGTGGTGAATTTATGGCGTTTGAGCGGCTTATGTGCCGGTTAAGAAAAATGATGCCCAAGGATATGGATCAGCAGAAACTTATGCTCGTCGGTATTCTTTATCCGCAGCGTTTGGGATTTCAAGTGATGTTGATGATGATGGCAGTGCTGCCAGTCAAGGGCCGTCTAAGCCAGCAAGTCAACCTAATCGCTCAGCAAGCCGAAAACCAGCAACAACACCAAGCCGAAAACCAGCAACAACACCAAGACTAGCAACGAAAGCCCAGACGGGCGAAATTAAGCAGCTTATGGAAGATGTTAGTCAGCGTTCCAATCAAGATTTAAAAGCTGTTGCTAAAAATGCGATGGCCAAAGCTAAAGTTAAAAGCTTTAAGAATATCTCCGCCCAGGATGCTGGGTATCTGAAGAAAGAACTGAATACCGAGTTAATGGAAATTCAGCAGGCTAATGAAAAATCGTCGAATGAAGAATTTGAAAAATCATTTGCTGGTTTATAAAGCTAAGCAAGTTATGTGGTGGGTGGGTAGGAATTAACAAAGAAAGGAGGATTCGCGATGAATTATATCATTCAGATTAAGGCATTCTATGATCGGCTCGAAATAAATCCACTGAATTCATCTGAAATTGCTTTATGGTTCGCTTTGATGTCCATAAACAATAAAACAGCATGGTCAGATAAATTTACGGTAGCCGCATCGGTGTTATGCCAGAAATCCGGAATGAAGGACACATCGAAATCCTCAAACTTCTTCAAAGCACGCAATGCACTTGCGCAAGCAGGCTTAATTGCTTGGAAATCACGTAAAGGCAACCAAGCCGCAGAATACAGTATTACCAAGCTATACAGCGATTTGTCTACATATAGTGTGGGCAATAGTGTAGACAGTAGTGTAGGCAGTAGTGTAGACAACCGTGTAGACAGTAGTGTGGCATTAAATAAACATAAACTAAACAAAACAAAAACAAGCAAACCCGCAAGCAAGAAACTTGCGGAAGATTTTGAAAAGCTTTGGAAATTGTACCCTCTAAAAAAAGGCAAAAAGCCAGCGTTCAACGCCTACAAACGAGCAATTAAGAGTGGCGTTACTAATAAGCAGATCCAAGACGGCATTGTTGCCTTGTGTAAACATGTCAAAGACAAGAATTACTTGCCCTATGGCAGTACCTGGTTTAATCAAGCCCGTTGGGAAGATGACTACCCTGAAGATTCCCCTGAGCCACCGGTTTTAAAGAAGCCGGTTTACTCGGATGGTGAACAATGCTCAATTGACATCATGCAGGCGTTTAGTACACACGATCATGATGCCCAGCAGGCAACCCAGGCGCTACAAGTCAAGTATCCG
>NZ_BAKI01000057.1 GCF_000583655.1 Lentilactobacillus farraginis DSM 18382 = JCM 14108 | reverse complement strand
AACGGTTAAAGTTGATCCGCCTTGCACACGGCGACCCCCACCCTTGCACACGGCGACCCCCACCCTTTGAAAATTTCAGGAATATCAAGGGATGAGGGTCTTATTTTCTTCGTTTGTTTTGGGTTAGACTGTTAAAATGTCGTTGGAACAGAATGCGTCAAACCACTGGTGTATCAAGGGATTAGGGGATGCGTAGCGATACCCCCACCCTTAAAAACGGTTTTTTGGACAAGGCCCTTTTTTAAAGGTAACTTACTTCTTTGATTTCTTGGCATTATCAATGTGATTCTTTTGGTTATCTTTCCAGCGCTTAACAGATTCTTCAGGGTAGTCGACCCAAGCAGTTACAACAAGCATACTGTTAATAAATTGTTCGTAAGAAAGAGTGTCATAAGTGTCTTTTGTAAATGGTTGTCCGTCTGGGTCAAGGAAAGCATAATCTTTGAATATCTGTTGAACTTGTGGCGTGTCCCCTAAATCTCTGAAAAACGGTTCTATTATTCGCCCACTGTAATTACGATTAGTCTTTTTGACTTCTTCATAAGTTGGTAGGGACGGGATTGCATTTAAAAGGGTGCTGATTCGTAGGCGATCAGCATTAGGCTCGCCGTATGCAATTCGTTTCTGTTCCTGCATCTTACGGACAATGTAGTAAGCGTGCGGATGCTTTTGCGGATTGATTTGATAGGTTGCTTTAGCATAAGGCATTACTAAACCTCGCTTCGTGATAATATCATTGAATTCAGGACTAAATGATACGGTAACGATGCCGTCCGGCGTTCTATGAGCAGAAGTTAAGATATTAATGCCGTCAAAAGCATCGACATCTTTAGGACGTTTGCCCTTCCCGTTGGGGCGTTTCATTCCGGAATAAGAAAGTGTTGTTCGTAAGAATGCTTGCAGTCCTTTATCTAATTGATGCTTGGCATTCCTGCGGTCTTTAAGGTTTCGGTCATTCATATATTGGGTAACTGAAAACGATATTGTCCGGCTGTTCTCGTTGTTACTTCTAGTGTGCTGGGCGAGCATGTAATCAAAGATAATAGCTTCTGTTGGGGTAAAACTGTTTCCTTCTTTGGCATCACTGATTGTAGCAGTGATGTCGCCGGATTTAATGATTTGCGTTGATAATAAATTGGTAGTTCCTTGTTTAGAATTCAAACGAGAAATATCATTTATTGGTTTGTTTTGGGTAATTAGATCGTAGCTATCGGAAGTGAACTTCTTAGACGGCGCTAGGCTTGGGGTTTTAATTGGTGTGGTCTTTTTTTGTTTAACCATGATTACAGCCCCCCTGCGATGTCCTGTAAGACTTTACTTGCAGTAATTTTGGTGTCATTCCCAAGATCAAAGAAGCTAGCTATCAATGCTCTAACAGTCTTTTGCGCTTCTTCGGGGACATCTAAATTATCTACGGCTACGGGTTTAAAAATCTTCTTAAAGGTCTTAGCATCCCTAGCACACTGTTCCTTCTGCTTCTTCGTTATTGGATTGTCATAATTCAATGAAGGCGTAGCAAGTTCGTGATATTCCAGATAAACGAACTCATTAAAATCTTGAATAGCGCCGTGCAAACGGTGGAATGGGGCAAAGTTCTTCAGGTCAGCTAATTCTTTTTTGTTGGTATATTCAATCAAACCGTCAATAAATGCTTCAAATGCGCGCATATAGTTAATGCCCTGCCGTACGGATTCATAAGAGGAATTAATGTGGTCTAAGGTTTCCTGATCGTTAGCTACCCCCTGCAATGAAATCGAATTTAAGAGCTGGTTAAGTAGCCGGCGATGATTGTTACCAATATTGTGTTGTTGAAAGGTAGTAGTGATGTCGCTGTTTTTGCTATTGGGCTTAATCAGATAACCATAGTTTTTAGCCGTGTGTCTGATTGATTCCGGCATGACATCGCTTAAGTCATAATTGTTGCTTGGCGCAACTATGTCTTGGTAGTACGACATTCCTGCTTTTGCAAAAGCGCCATTGGAACTAAACCACTCAAAAATATCATCAGGAGCATCGTCTAATAATACTCTTACTTTATCGTTTTTCTTTAAGTCAGCAAGTACGGCGTCAATTAGTTCACTGTATTCATCGCTGATAAAAGCAGCAATATCTTCATATTCACTAATGTTGTCTTCCCCGTCGATTATGCTTTCAAGATCGGATAAATAGGTATGTAACACTTCGTACTTAGTAGTGTTTTTAGTGATCGGGTCAGTTGTCCCGTCTACCCATTTAAATGGGTCTTCGAGTTTGTATAAGGGATGCTCTTTTTCTAATAAACCTAAGGCATCGGTTAAAGGAATTTCGTTTTCGTAAGCAAGTTTAATTCCGGCATCATTCTTTGATTTTTGCCATTCTTTAAAGGTTTGTTCAGGGGATGCTTTGCGCATCTTGCTGTTTTTGTCGTTAAAAGAATAGCTAAATTTTAACCCAACTAATTTTAATTTTTCAGCATGAACACGGGCTTTAAAATCGTCTTCACTGATGTCTTTTGAGGTCGTTCCGTCCGGTAGTGCATAATAGCCGGTAAACATCTCCGGCATTGCATAGTACTGTTCAGGGTTTTCTGGTTCAGTTCCCCATTGGCTTTTTATGTTGTCATTTAGTTCTTTTAAGTATTTATCGCTAACCGTTTCATGTTTATATTTTTCGAGAATTGGTTTAGCAACATCGCTATCAATACTAGCCTGAAAAACAATCTCGGCTAAGCAAGTTTTTAAACTAGCAATGCCGGCGCTGTCGTCTTTGATATACTTTTTGAGTTTCGTCTTATAAGTTGAATATTGACGTTCACTGATTTCTACCGGTTTAGTTTCGATCACTTGTGAAGTAATTTTAGCCTGCATGATGCCACTGATGTAGGTTCTTAAAATCTGGTAATTACTAATGGCGTCTAAGGAAGTTGTGTTACAGAAGTTATATAAGTCGGTTAAAACGTTATATAGATCAACATATTTGTTGTAAACCAGTCCGTCTTTTCGTTCCAGCTTATTCATGGCTTCATTAACTTGTTCGGTAGAAAGTATTTCAGGATTACCCTTCATAAATTCGGCGATGTTTAAGATCATTGCAATTCCTAAACTTTTCCCCGTCCATTTGCCGTTCTTGATTAATCGTTGTAAGTTGTTCTTATTTACCATGTCTAACAATTCCCTTCTAGCTAAGCGATGCCGTCAACGCTTCAAGCTGTTGTTCCAATTCGGTTTGGTTATAAGCTTTTAATGTTTCGGTCAGAACACGTAACTCTTGCGTCAATTGATCGCCGGATAACTCGCCGGCTTTGGCTAATTCAATTAAACGTCCTAGCTCTTGGTTAATGTCGCTAGAATTGAAACCGTTAGAGAAGTCAACGGCTTCCCCTGTGCTTGGCGCAACATACTCTTTGTTTAACGCTTCCTGATACTTTAGCTTTAACTCTAACAGTTTGATCGGGTCAACGTCTGATAAATCAATATCATCAATCGCATCGTTGATTTTGTTAAGGGTTTGCCCTAGTGATGAGATGCGCTTATCTTTGAGCATCCCATAAGCTGAATACAATTCTTCGAGGCGGTCTTGCTTCCGTTTAGCAATCTCACTTGTAAAGTTGGCTTCCCATGCTGAACAGGTTGCCTTGCTGATATTAAGTTTTTCGGCAATCTTACCATAGCTTAGTCCTTCTGCCCGTAGCATGATGAACTGTTGTTTAGTATCTTCTGGCTTCAATTAAGGATGCTCCTTTCTTTAGATAGTGCTTTTTTAGGATGTCGGGTTTGTCGTAGACCCTAAATATTTCTTTCGGGATTAAATATCATGTTTTAACTTCCGCTAATGTATATTTGTAGAAGTTAGCGTGCAATGATATGCTAATTAGGTATTGTATTAATTAAAAATATTCAATTGAAAAGATGGCGATTTTTTAGTTTTTTTCATAGGGGTATTCGAAAGAATATCTTTAACAACTTTGGCAACTGAACTCGCTAGCAATGGTGGAACAGCATTGCCAATTTGGGTATATTGAGAACTCATTGGTCCAGTAAATTCATAGTCTTTTGGAAATGTCTGTAAAAGGGATGCTTCTTTTATTGAGAGGCGTCTTAGTCGTTTAGGTGCCTCTTTAAATTCAGGAATATATCCTTCATCAAGGTTTTCCCTATATATTTCAGCGAAATTCTTTTTGTTATTATAAAGGGCTTCATCGTCTATTATTGGGGTCTTGTTGCCTCCCATCGATGCAGGAAGAGTATTGGCGTATTCATCAATGTTAATCGGTCTACCAGCCCCATTGAATAGCATACCGGCATAGGCTGACTTTCTAAGAATTGGATTTGTAGCAAATGTGATTTTTGCAGTACTATCTAGCGGATTACCTTTACTGCCAATTTTAGGTATTGTAGCTAATGCTTCTCTAACAGTGGGTGCAACTCTTTTTTTCTGTTGCAATCTATAAGCAATTTCATCGGCTGAAACATCTTTATTCTTGAAAGCAATAAAGAACACTCGATATCTTTTTTGAGGCACTCCATAATCAACCGCATTTAATAAAATAGGCGTAATTGAATATCCCATATTTTCAGAAATGTTTATAATTTTTTCTCTGATCGGTGCCCACTTTGCTAACTGATAAAGAGCTTTGACATTTTCAATAACAAAGGCTTGAGGTTTTACATGTTGGACAACGTTTAGGAAATGCCACACCATTTTATTTCTTGGGTCGTTGACATCCATTTTTCCAGCGACTGAAAATCCTTGGCAAGGAGGTCCGCCTATGACTACGTCAACGTTAGATAAGCTATATAGATAGTCTAAATATTTTTCAATATCTCCTTGAAGTAACTTCACATTTGGGTGGTTAACTTGGTACGTGTTGGCAGCATTTTTATTCCATTCATTAGCGACTGTGATATTAAAACCGTTTTCTTCAAAGCCGATATCTAAGCCGCCTGCTCCTGTAAACAAGGATAATGTATTGAGTTTCATAATTAATTCCTCCATTTATAAAAAATTTAAAGTTTGAAGAGAGAGTGTTAATAAAATGTCTATATCTATAGAAAAAAACGAACAGAGTGAAATGACCAAGAATTTGATAAAGGCTTTAGATAAAGTAGAAACATCAAAAGCAACAAATGAATTTACAAATGGATTAACCTCTCAACAATTTAATCTACTAGAAAAAATATTTTTGGGAGATCATAAAACATATAAATACATATTATTAGCTGCATTAACTGCTAAGTATACTGTCCCAAAAGTAAACATACTATCTTTACAAGCAAAAGCTAATGTTCCAGGTGCTTACGATAATAGAAGTCTTTTGAAGAATATTATCGTCCCATTTGAACGCAAGTATTTGAATAATCAACTAGGTGGCTCAAATGAACCAGGGGCTAATAAGCCCGCCAGGTATGAAATGTTAGATAAAAGCAACGCTGTACGGAGAGGGAGCGACCAGGATAAATTAAATACATTGGTAGATGTTTTGCCAACATTTGATGATAAGAATCTGTTTAATGCTATTTGCTATAGTCTGTATCTGGTAATTAACGATTATTTTTCTATCAATGTAAATAATATGAAGTTAAGCAATTCCACACAAATTGAATTATACAATCGGTTAATTTTATTAAACAGTAAACCTATCGAGGGTCAAACCCTGCCACTAGTTATTGCTTATCTTTTTTCTGAATACGTGAATTCATTTATTCCTAATGGCAAACTCCTTATCCATCCTGTAAATGAAGCCGGAACGTCTTCACTGGAAGTAGGAGATATTGATATTGTTAATAATTTAAATAATAAATTAATTTACACGATAGAAACAAAAGATAAAAAGTTCAATCTGGATGATATTGAGCATGCTGCGCAGAAAGCAGGCAATGCCGGCTTAAGGAACCTGTTCTTTATATATGGTGAATCCGTTGTTGATTATGCTAGTAAACAAACGCTTTCTAAATGGCAACGTATTATATACCAGAGACATAACGTTTTTGTAGCAATTCAATCTATTTACGAAATAACTAAAACATTTATAGCTCTTTGTGATCTAAACGATTCTTCTAAAGCTGTCAAATTAATAGCTGATTTGGCAAAGAACGCAAAGATGAATGATAAAGCTAAAGAACAAGTTTCAAAATCGTTCATTTAAACAACTTCCTTGCCGATTCCAAAGTATTGGGATTCTTCTTGCTGTAATTTTTAATATAGTTTTCCAGTAACTTATTAGCGATAGCATTCACACTGGTTTCCTTCAAGGATGCGATCAGCTTAATATCTTTAGCAGTCGCCGGCGTAACCAGTAAACCCATACGCTCGCTACGCTTCTGTTCAGGCGCTTTACGACTAACAACGTTTCTCTTACCAGTGGTCATAACTTCTGGTCGGTCTGGTTCGGTACTAATTTCATCCTGTAAAATGTCGGCAGGGTTTTCCATTTGGGTAAAGTCTTTCTTCTTTGCTTGCATCATAGTAAACCTCCTAAAAGTTCATTGATAAATTTGTTGATGTCGTTTGTTACTTTAGCTTTCGGCGCATAAGTAAAGATGTTGGTACGTTCGCCCTGCGCTTCCTTGATAGCAATAGCTTCCCTAATCTTGTTCTTAAAGACTTTTGTTTGTAGCCGTTGGCTAGTTTCGTTAAACATGTTCGTAATGGCTTTAGTGAAGTTGGTTCGGGTGTCGTAACGTCCGATTAGAATACCGGCAACTTTTAAGTCAGGATTCGACCGCCGTTTAATTGATGAAATTGTCCGTGCAAGTTGTCCTAAACCTTTTAAGCTGTAAATGTCTGCTTGCGTTGGGACGATCACATAATCAGAAGCGGTTAAAGCATTCAATACGGCGATACTTAATGACGGTGGTGTGTCTAAGATGATAAAGTCGTAGTTCTCTTTAACATCCTTTAATGCATCGTTTAAATTGTATTGGGTGTCGATTAATTGCCTACGGGCAATCTGAACATCTAAGGTCGCAAGGTTAGGACTTGCGGGAACTAAGTCTAATGAACCTTTTACATCCGGCATGTTTGCATGAACAATCGCATCCCTAATATCAATATCCTGTAAAAGAAGTTCGAATGTTGTTTTCTTTGGGTCATATTTTAAATTGGTGGAATAGCTAGCGTCTGCCTGCGCATCTAAATCAACCAACAAAATTTTGTACCCTCGATCAGCTAACCCATAGGCTAGGAATAAAGACGTTGAGGTCTTACCCGTTCCGCCTTTTTGATTAGTAACTGTAATTGTTGTCGTCAAAACTTCATCCCCTTATCTGTACCAACATTAGTATATACTAACATTATAACATTAGTATGTTTACATATCCTTACCAAAAATAGCATTATCAACACGATTGCTACTTTTATTCTTAATTGCGGTTAAATGATGCGCATAGATTTCGGTTGTTTGTAGGTTAGCATGTCGTAATAGCTGTTGAGTTTCCTCTAGCGTGCCACCATTCAAAAGGTTTAGGGTTGCCGCCGTGTGTCGTGTACTATGTGCCGTTAAACGATCACTATTGAACCCTGCCCGCCTAAAACAGCTTTTAACCGTTCCACTGATGCTTCTGGTTGTTAAACGTTGTCCGGCGTTGTTATGACTGGTAGAAGTAAACAACGGTTCTTTAGGGGATGCGTTGCCCCGTACCTTCAAATATTCTCGAATGGCATTTTCAACATGTTCCGGCATTCTTACCGGCGCATCCTTTTCATCGTGTCCTTTACCTTGTACATATAAAACAGTTGTGTCGCCACTAGCCCGCATATCTTCAATGTTTGAACGAGATACTTCAATCGTTCGCAGTCCCATTGTCAGCATTAAAACCAGCATTGCATAATCACGTTTGCCTTTAACAGATGTCCGGTCGATCGTTAACAGTATTTTTCTAGCCTGCTTACTGGTTAGATAATCCTTCTTATGCTCGGTACTAATGCGGACGCCTTTTACATGTTTTGCAATATCTCGATAGATGCCGGCTTCTTCAGTCCATTTAAAGAATTGCTTTACTGCCATGATGTAGTTTTGAACTGTTGTTGCCCGCTTACCAGCATCCTGTAATTCCTTCCGGTATAACTTCACATCTTCCGGCTTTGGCTGTTGAATGTTATGCTCCTGCGTAAACTTGAACCATTGTTTTAGGGATGTCTTGTAAGTCCGTAGGGTGTTTGGGGTAGCGTCAATGAATGCCA
This sequence comes from Lentilactobacillus farraginis DSM 18382 = JCM 14108, assembly GCF_000583655.1. Taxonomy (GTDB): domain Bacteria; phylum Bacillota; class Bacilli; order Lactobacillales; family Lactobacillaceae; genus Lentilactobacillus; species Lentilactobacillus farraginis. Next base: position 3,645 of record NZ_BAKI01000057.1, on the reverse strand, counting down.
CAAACATATTAAAATAATCACGTTGATTGGTTGAATTGAATGTCGTTAAACCATTACGATCATTCTTATTAACCGGCATTACTTCCGCTTCAATAATTTCCCTTTTGTCCATACTCTTACATCCCTTCTATCCTAGTTTAACTTCTACAAATATTATAACATACTAATGTTAGCATATACATATATTATAATAAACTAACATTAGTATATTTGATGTTGCTAACATTAGTCTAATTGGTACATCTACAATGACAAACAAAAAGCTATCCTGACATGAATACAAGATAGCTTTCTTTTTATCCCAATATCTTTTTAAGTTCAGCACTGTTACTAAATTTCTTTAAAGCAATCAGGGCAGGGACGATTATTTCTTCACACGTTCCACCGGCTTTTATCAAACGGATAGTTTCAGATAGTTGTTGATAACCCAACTCACTGCTTTTTAGATAAACACTCACATTTTGACCTTCAGAATGTCTGTCAGCCGTTGCTTTGCTATCCTTATTGGCAATTATGCCGGCAGTAGCTTAAATGGCTTAGACGGCGTTTTATGGCGATTTTGTGTTTTGCCTTCATCTATTAAGCTTCCAAAGTCTAATTTCATGTTCTAACCCCGTTTTTAGTGAATGTGTAGAAATCGGTTCAAGGCTTATATTGTTATTGAATCAAAAATCAATAAGAAAGCTGGAATAACAAATGAAATTCTTTAGCGATATAGTTGTAGCCCCATTAAACGAACTTGAAGGCATTGATAAACTAATAAGTTTAATCGTTCTCTATCTCTTGTCATTCTTTTACAGCGGTACTTTCAACGACCGCAAGTCCAATCTTTTAAAATATATAAATGCTAACCAAACAACTACTAGAAATACTGTTATGCTACTATGTTATTTCCTGATCGTTGCGGATATTCTCTACTACACTTGTGCTTTTATTAATTATAAAAGGGCTTCGCATATACCAAATCTTGCGCCTGAAGCTCCGAAAATCATTGTCGATAATGTATTTAAAGACTACATCAACCCTATTTTTAAGCTTAACTTTTTATTCGGAGCGCTTATAATAACTAGTTTATTAGTATCAAACTTAATACGGTTAAATGTACTAACACTCTTTAATTCTCTGAATACCGGCTCAATTATTGCTATAATCCTTATGCTGTCCAGCGTTGCCTGCCACACCTTTCTTCCAATAAAGAATTTCTTTTGGCGCACATTTAATAAGGTTAATTCAAGATCATAACGAGATTCACTTACCTTTGGTTACCTAATAACGTCTTATACTGCATTTCGTCAATAACTTCAGAAGTTTCAGTATTCCGATATAAATGCTCGCCGTTTTTAGCTGATGTAACTTCCCAACCGTCCATAATCGGCAATGTATCGCTGCATTCACTTTTAAAGTTGCTGTATCAATTGTCGTCTTAGGCGCTTCAGAATTGCCCTTTAGGGATGCTTCAGGGTCAAGGTAGAAGTTGAACATTGGATAGTATGCAAAGTCTAATGTGTCGCCGGTTTGCCCGTTACGGTTCTTTAGAATAACCGCTTGAATTTCACGGCATTCCTGCGCCTTCGCATGGTCAACATCAAAGTCTTCGTCGCCTGTTCCTGTAAGCTGAAGTCCAATTAAAACATCCGAACTATATTCAATGTCGCCGGATTCCTTAAAGGACTTCATGCTTACTTTGGTGTTGTAACTATCACGGTTAAAGCTACTGATCGTAATTACAGGGATGTGATGCTTGGTAGCAAGTTTCTTCATTGCATTAACGGAAGTCGTTACGTTCGCTTTATCGGTTGCACTTGGTTCTTCAGGTTTGAGTATCTGTAAGTAATCAATGATAACTACGGGACGCTCGCCGGTTCGCAAAACATAATCATCGACTACTTTTTGAATATCAGATATTTTGGGACGAGCTTCAGTTCCGTCATGAATAACCACATTGCTGTAATAGTCGCCGTACTGCTCAATCGACTTCGTAACATTAGCTAACTGCGCCTTACTGTAACGTTTCTGCCACTTTCCCTTTAAGATGCTTCTAGTCGTTTGAGCTAGTTCGGGCTTGTGGTCGATAGATGCGTTCATGAAAGTATGCCGGCTAATACTCTTTGTCATTAGTTCATAACGTCCCATTTCAAGGGCGAAATACATGACCGGTCTGCCATTCATTGCAATATAATCAGCAATCTGTAAAGCAAAAGTCGTTTTCCCTAATGATGAAATTGCCCCAATTCCGTACAAACCTTCATAAAGACCGCCGTCTAATACTTTGTCTAAATTATCGAAACCAGTCGGAATTGCTTGCACATCTTGACTGTTGTTGATGTAGTCCAGTAGTCCTTGTAGATAGTTGTTAGGGTCTTTAACCGTTTGGGCTAATTCATCTTCAAACTCTTTTCGGTTAGCTACAAGCGCTTCGTTGGCGTCTTTGTGTCCTCGTGCGATCTGAACATCATAGTTCGTTAAATGTAATTTATTTAATGTATTGGTTAGACGATTAGTCGCAAGTTGGCCGGCGCTGTCATTGTCCATTGCGATTAGGAAAGTTGGCTGATAATCATTGTTTTTAAACTGGTTTTGCTGTTGAGAAACGCATTTAGCAAACAGGTTCACATTACTTGTGCTACCTAATGCGACTGCTTGCGCTACGCCCGTTTCAATGATACTTAGAGCGTCAATCTCTCCTTCAACAATGAAAATTGGCTGATTCTTCGAAAGGGCTTGTTCATTAAAGATATGAACTTGTCCTTCTTTCATTTTGGCATACTTCTGTTCAGCTTCAGTTAGATCATTCCTAACATCCCTAGCGATATAACTTGTATTGCTAGTCGGAATAATAAGGCGGGGGGATGCTTCCGGTTTTGCCCCGTTTAAGATAGCTTTGGGGCTTACCCATTCGCTACTGTAACCTAATCCATACGCTTTAGCCGTTTCTAAACTGATTCCTCGCTTGCTGAAGTAATCCGTGTTCTGCAAGTTGCTTTGGGCGGTCGCAACTAGCTTCTGATTAATTTCATTTACTTTAGACTGCATCCCTAATTGTTCATTTTTAACCTGATTTTGTTCGGTTTTGTTAGAAGTCGTCAACGGCTCGGCATTGATGCCGTACATTTTAATGGCTAAGCTATAAGCATCCGCAAAGTTAAAGTTTGGTACTGGTTTACCCTGATTATCGGCAACAATTTGAGCATGTAACTTCGTAACAGCAATTAAATCAAATATGTCCCAATAAGCCCCACATCCAAAACAATGAACATGTTTACCATCCTTCTTATCAAATGACATTGAAGGTTTTTTATCATCGTGTTCGGGATTCAAACAAGTAAATGGTTTATCAATGCTGATTCCTTGCCCATTTAAGAAGTCTGGTAGTTGCTGTTTGATTTGATCTTTAACTTTGCTGTTACTCATGTCGGCATTCTCCTTGTTGGTTTGTTTATGTGTATTATAGCAAGGGCGCTTTTTTAAAAGTGCGCCCCTTGCCTTATTAAAGATCTTAAAGACCTTAAAGACCTAAGAGATTTCGACCCTCTCAAAATCCAGTGATAGCAAGGGTTTAAAAATTTGTTTGCGTAGCGATACCCCACCTTTGCACACGGCGACCCCCACCCTTGACTACACGGCGAGCCCCCCCCTTGCGACATC
>NZ_BAKI01000058.1 GCF_000583655.1 Lentilactobacillus farraginis DSM 18382 = JCM 14108 | reverse complement strand
GCGTGCTAAAAAGCAACTTCGCCCCACTTTCTCAAGATGAATTATTTCAAGTTTTGCTTTAAAAAGGTGGCAATGTCTGTCCCGATTTGATTATAAGTCGTTTGCGTTGGGTGCAGTTTGCCATCACCAAAGATCGAGGTATCAATTGCGGACGGAACCAATTCCGCGTCATCAGTTCGCCAATCCAGATACTTCACACCATTACTTTGATAAACGGCGGCTTCCGCGTCACACAACTCGCCCAACGTATAATCATGGTAGCCAACCGTATCGTAGGCAATTGACATCTGATCCGAACCAAATTGGGTGACGTAGCAATCCAATGGTAGAATACCAAATAATTGTAATGATGGATTCTGGCGTTTAATGGCCTTGATTTGCTCGTCCAATGTCTGGGTAACATCGTCCAATGAAGAGTGAAAATAATCATTAACCCCATACGCAACTGTCGCAATATCATAATTTTTAAAACTGGTATTTGTCACATTCTGCGTTAAATCCAAAGCCGTGTCACCGGCAACCTTACCGTTATTTTGGCCCAGATTGGTATCCTGGACATAGAGCTGATTGGCAACAATCTGTGGATAAGGCGTGGTTGCGTACGACACACCGGTCCAGCCCTTGGTGATTGAATCCCCCAAACTAACCATGGTCATCTGCTTCAAATAACTTGAATAAACCCAACCGGAAACGGATGGTTTATTGGCAACTTGTATGTAATCATACTGCAGCCCCTTCTTCAGCCTGACCTGTTTGGTAACCATTAGGGACCGGTTGGCATAGTTTTTAAGCCAATGGGTCTTTTTGGCTCGTTTATTTGATCTGTAAGGATAATTCCAAATGGCCGTTTTATTCTTAAAATTAACGGCCTTGGTCCTTAAATTAATCTTTTTAGTGGTGGTAATGCGGTAATTGGGATCCACTTTGGCGGCAGCCGCACTTTTACCACCAACAAATTGAACCACTAGAAATCCTGCCGCCAGCAAAAACAACCCCATTAATTTTTTACGTAAACCGGTTTTCAACATCATCAATTCCCTCTCTACAATCAAAAGTTGAAGCTTTTGAATTTAAATTTTATGGTTGCGATAAACATGATTCATCAACGATCGGGTTTCGGTAAATTCATTTTCATCATGTAAAACGACCGTAATCAAACGATCATGACCAGCCTTTTTACCGGTTCCAACAAAGCAATAGCCTGCCAAATCGGTAAAACCGGTCTTTAAACCATCAACTTTAAGCGATGCTTGGTAATAGGCCCTTCCTGGCAACAAATTATTATAATTATAGCATCGCTGACCGGCGACCTTGAGTGATCCCAGCTTCGAGTAATTCAAGACTGCCGGATAATCCGCAAGCAGGTGCTTGGCGATCAGGCAACGTCTTTGGCCGAAACCCGATTGGCATTCCCGCCGGAAGTCGTATAACCATAATACTTCAGGGCATTTTGTTCCATTCCGTTTGCGGTCACAAACGATGCTTTACCTAAATGCCATTTTTTAGCTTGCTGATTCATCATTTTAACAAACCGCCGATTGTAGGCAGGTGTAGCGCCACCGGCAACCCACTGTCCCAGAGCAATTGCCGCATTATTAGACGACTCAATCAAAGCTGCTTCGTATAATTGCTTAACCGTATAACTGTTTTTGGTGAAACGAAAGCCACCGTAGACAGAAGAATTTCCCAGAGATTTCAGTCCGGTGTAAGATGTCCTTACTTTACTATTCCACCCAGTGCCTTTACCGGCAACCTTCTGATCCACAAGGTATAAAGTCATTAATTTTGAGATAGAGGCGATTGCCCGCGGCGTATTCATGTTCTTATGCCAAAGAATTTTACCGGTTTTTTCATCCATAGCAACGGCTGCTTTCGCGTACTTAAGTCCAAAAGGTGCTTTACCCTTTTTCAAATACCGGTGCCAGACGTAGCCTTTAGCACCGGTTGACCCGCTTTTAACCTTGTAGTAAACCGCTTTTTGACTGCCATGCTTCAAGGTTATTTTTCTGGTGGCATACCAAGTTGTATATGGGTAATGTTTCAGTGCATGCAGCTTTTTGGTATGCGCTAAATTATAAACGTAACCCTTCGCGCAGCTCGGTGATAAGCCGTCTTATGCATCGAAACATTCTTAACTACCCGGTATCCGGCCGCATTGGCGCTGATCGGGCTTTGAGCCGCCAGCCCGCAAAAGGCCGTTAACAGCCCCAGGCCACCCCAAATAAGTATTCGTTTAACGTTTCTCAATGAAAATCTTCCCCCTTATATTTCAACCAATGTAATCTATCATAGCGCAAAAAGGTTACAAAGCCGTCACAAAATATTCAAAGCAGGGTAATTTCCATTCCATTTCCGTTACAAATCAGTTAAACTCACTGGCCAAAAGCCACTAAAAATCAGATGTTTAAACGGCACAGAGACGGCTGCTTAAACATCTGATTTTTAATGATTGCTGCAATTCTTTTAACATAACACCATTGCCACTACTTAATCTCAATTATGCACCATATCGGGAGCCGGCTGACCACTCAAACTGATCGCAAACCGAACCAAAACCAGGCTGTCCGGCGTTACCGGCAAACTGTCAATGTAAACTTCCCGATACTCATTTTCACGAATCCGCTTAAAGCCACCCTCTTGAATAGCTTTATTTAAAACCTGAAAGGCTTGGCAGCTGTCGTCCTTAACCGGACCGTGATTGATCGTCTGCGCTTCCAAACCTTCTGCCAATTCTTCAAAATGGAGTTCTTCACTTTTGGTATCGACAAAGTGAATCTTTTCCAACGCTGCCTGAAAAGCTGCCTCGTCAACAAACAACGGTTGCTTAATCCAAATTTTAAACCGTTCGCCGCCTTCATCCTGCTGCCAAACAGCTTGAACAGGGTATGGCACATAAGGCTTAAAACCGGAAATTGGAATGTCTTTATCCGGGCCACCACTAATTGTTTTTGAAATTCGAGCGGCCGCTTTGGCTAATCTTAAAAATTCGGGGTCATCGGTATGCTTGGTTGCGTACCCTTGGGCAGTGATATAACTTCGAGTTGTCAAATCAACAAAGTGGGCATGTTCACTTTTACTGTATTCATCCGGTTCGTTAATTTCCCAATTGAACATGACTTGTCCCTCCTTTCTGTCTCCAATTTAACCCCTAAGCACACCCAGCCGCAAATATTGTGACTGGAAATTGTAATCGCTAACACAGAACTGCTGTGACGCTTTATTTCGGCTTTTTAAATGATCAATCAATCTCAAACCCCTTTGCCGTTAAGGCTAAAAATTTCAAGCTAAGGTGCAGCCAAAGGAGTTGATCGGCATCGTGCCAATTAATTCCCAAATCAGTTTGAATTTTACGCAGCCGATATCGCAGCGACTTTGGGTGAATATAGAGCGCTTTGGCAGCTTGGGTAACGTTTTGATTGTAAAGAAAATAAGACTGCAATGATTCAAACAACTCGGGCGATTGCTTTTGAAGCGTCCCCAGTTGAGGAAAGGTCAAAGTTTTGGCCAGCCAAGCTGTTTTTTCTTCAATAAAGAGTCGATTAATCCCAAGTTCGTCAAAGCTGACGATACGAGACTGGCTGCCAGCTGCCAAGACAAAGGCGCGCATGTTAATGACTTGTTTATCCAAATTCCGAACGTGATTCAAATCATCTGCCCACTGATTAAGAACGTCTCATGTGAAAATTCGGCGACGACCTCGTTTAACAGCGATCGCCAGTCTAACCGATCAGCCACCAAAATGTATAAATATTGACCGCGTAACCCCATAACGACTTCCGGCAGCCGATTTTGAACCGCCAAAATTAATTTTTGGAGCTTTTTAACCGGCTGACGACTGCTTAATAAAGTTACCAATCGCAACTTAGTGGTTATCGTAAGATGTCGGTTGCTCAAATATACTTCCTGATCCTTGGTAATTCCGCGACCTGATAATAAATTCGTTAATAGGTGGGCTGCCTTCGGGTCAAACAGTGACTCCTTTAAATGAATCGGTTCGGACTTTAAATGTTGAAAGCAATCAATGATTTTTCGATAAGTAATTGCTTGAATTTTAATAATCGGCAATCCCAGCTTCTGTCCCAAGCTTGTCAGTCGCTTAGGAATCTCTTTCAAATAGCTGTTAGTCTTAATCATCAGCCCCGCAGCCCCAAACTGACTAAGCTGGGTAATCAACTTTACCTGCTGGTTAGCATTTAATCCAAACAGACTTGTTAACACCAATTCCCCCGGAATCAGCCATTCCTTAACATCCGGCGTTGCCATTACCATTACTTCCGATACTTGATAATTGGTTAAATCAGCATCGGTTTGTGGCAGGCAGCTTTTCTCAGGCAGTGCCCGTATCAGATCAAATAGTGCAATCATTTAATTCATCTCCATCGTTATTGTTACTTTTTATCACATTTAGATAAAAAGTAGCGTTTTTTTAGTCATGATTCCCTTTTTATTTTGAAAATAAAGCGGTAGTATATGTTACATAATATAACATATATTTTAATTTGATGAATAACTTTCTCAGGAAACGGAGGCTAATTAGATGGAAAGAACAAACAATTTTCAAACAGTATCGGCGTCACAGCCTGTTTTAGCTTCAAACCGGAGTTGGTGGAAAGTCGTTGCACTTTGTTTTACCGGTTGGGGGTTGATTTACGCGGATCGGACAATCTTAAATCCGGTGATGCCCCAAATTGCCCGGACTTTTCACATCAACAACGCCGAATTGGGGATTGTCAGCAGTCTCTTTTTTCTGACATACGCAATTGCCCAATTACCGTTTGGCGTGTTGGCAGACAAATTAGGAAAACGGCTCATGATTATGATCGGGTTTCTAATATTTGGCGGCATGACCTTTCTTTCCGGGATTGTTTCGACCTTTGGTATGTTTCTAATCGTTCGGGCAATTGCCGGAATTGGTGAAGGCAGTTATTACGGTCCGCAGTACGCGCTTAGTGGTCAGGCCATCCCAATTTCCAAATTGACCTTGGGAACGGCCATTATTAACAGTGGGATGGCGGTTGGTTCTTCATTGGGCTTTCTTTTATCCAGTTATTTGGTTCTTCAGCACCACCAACACTGGCAGTTACCGTTTTTATTAATTGCACTGCCAACCGTCGTTGTCGGAGTGCTGTTTATTATCATTTTAAAGGAACGGCCAACCACCACCGGCACTACTCAGCCGCGATTGGTTGAACCGGTTACGACCCAGTTGCGACTGATTTTTACAAATCGAAACTTGATTCTGACTTTCTTTCTGTGCTTCTGTTCGATTTACGCCTACTTTGTTGTCTTGACTTGGTTGCCACAATTTTTACAAGTTGAGCGGGGCTTCAAAGGAACTGCCGTTGGGTTTATTTCATCGCTGGTTCCTTGGGCATCAATTCCGGGCGCACTGATTTTCGCAAAGGTTTACGATACTTTTCACCATGCCAAGCTGATGATTTGGTTCTTAGTTCCTTTAGCCGCCATTTCACTACTGCTTGTCGGGTTTACACAAAATCGTGCTGTTTTAATCGGCGCGCTGATCATCTATGGTTTATCCGGAAAGCTGGCAATTGACCCAATCCTGGTTGCCTTCGTTACGAAGCAGTCCGATTCCCGCTATTTATCAACAACGCTTTCAGCCTTCAACTTCATTGGAATGTGTGGCTCAATTCTGGCCCCTTACCTCACCGGTTGGATAGCAGATCAATTTGGCAGCATGACAATTGGATTTTACTTGGGCGCCGGCCTTTTGCTTGTTGGAGCACTCTGTTTCCTATTAACAAACGAAACCACCAAAATCAGAAATGAGGCTTAATTATGAGACAAAAAGATATTGCCAACATTGCCGTTGTAACTTTTCACGCCTTTTGGGGAAAGAAAGTTCAAAATTTGAATCGAATTATTGGCCTGATTGAAAGTAGTGCCAAACGAGGCGCTGACTTTATTTTATTACCTGAGATGGCCTTAACCGGCTATGATGACCAACCAGAAGTCCCGTTTCACAATAAAATGCAGGTAAAGCTGGCTGAACCGATTCCGGGACCGGCAACCGATCAGATTTCAGAAGTGACGCGTAAGTATGGCGTCTATGCGTTTGTGGGGATGCCGGAACGGGACACAATCTCCGGTCAAATCTATAACACCATGGCTGTTTTCGGCCCCCACGGGTTAATTGGTGCTTACCGGAAAATGCACCTGCCTGGATTGGAACCGAATTGGGCAGCCCGCGGAGATACCCCACTGATGATTAAAACGCCTTGGGGACCGGTTGGCTGTGCGATCTGCTATGATACTTGGGCTTTTCCAGAGCTGATGCGATTTTACGCGGCTCAGGGATGCCGGCTTTATGTCAACATCACCGCAACCGCCAAAATTCGTGGTAAATATCTGGCCAATACCAATATTGAAGCTGGCGTCATTCGAGATTGTTTGTTTGTGGCGTCCGCTAATTTGGGTGGCAAAGACCTGTACAATGATTTCTGGGGCGGCAGCAGTGTTGTCGGCCCCGGTCAGGAAACCTTGGAAGCTCATTATTACATTGGTGGTAAGTATACTGACGACCAAGCCAACCAAACCCGAGTAAACCTGACAACGATTGATTTATCGCTGGCGTCCAGATACATTTATCAACCGAATCCACGGTTGGGCGGTCAAACCGATTTTCGTCCCGACATCTACGCCAAAATGTATCAGCAACTTGCCCAAAAAACATCAATGAAAGTAAGTGATCAATATGCTAACAATTAATTCGCCCTATATCGATGCAACCCGCGAAATGTCACCGGTAAAAGCCGGTCCACTGAGCAACTTAACCTTCTCTGTCAAAGATGTCTTTGACGTTAAAGATCACGTTACCGGCCTCGGCAATCCCACCTGGCAGCACACACATTTTCCGGCGGCCGACAACGCCTATGCCATTCGACGCTTATTAGCCCAAGGAGCGTCACTGACTGGCATTACCATCAGCGATGAATTTATGTTTTCAATTAAAGGAAGCAATGCGCATTATGGCGACCCGCTAAACCCGAAACACCCGACTTGTTATGCCGGCGGCTCAAGTTCCGGATCCGCTTCGGCAGTTGCTTCGGGATTGGTTGACTTTGCCCTTGGAACCGATACCGGTGGCTCAATTAGAGTGCCAGCCAGTTATTGTGGTTTGTACGGCTTTCGGCTACTCACCAAATGGCGTTATTGGATGGCGTGGCACCACTTGCAACCAGCTTTGATACGGTAGGCCTCCTGGCAAACAATCCAACGATCCTGGCTCAGGCAGGGGCGGCCCTCTATTCAAACAGTGAAGTCCTGGTTCCTCACCAGCTTTATTACTTGGCCGACCCAATCACCAACGCCCTATCCGATAATTACGTTAAAACTGTCCAATTAATTGGGCAGTTACTCGGGTTGTCATCTCAACAAATCAAGCCTTTGCGATTACCTTCACTGTTTAATCTGCACCAGCTCCACCAAACCTTTAAGCGAATCCAAGGATTTGAAGCCTGGCACAATTATGGAAACTGGCTAAAAAATCATTCCGCCAATCTTGGAAGTGATATCAAAGCCCATTTTCAATTCGCTGCTTCGATCCAAAATGATTATTTGTTGGATGGCGCGTACACCTTAAAAAATGATTTTTCAATTTATTTACAAGACCTGCTGACTAATCGGGCGTTACTGGTTCTGCCAACAACTGCCGGTCCGGCTCCTGAAAAGAATATCGATCTTGAAACCGGCGAACAGATTCGAGCCCAAACACAACAGCTAACCACGATTGCCGGGCTAGCCGGCGTTCCCCAGGTAGCCTTACCAGTCACGATTAATCATCAAGATGACAGTTTATCACTAATTTCCGGACCGGAAACAGATGTCAGTTTATTAAAATTAATTAAAAAAATCGGGCCATTCTTAAACCCGTCACCAATTGCCAAGTGACATTACGAATCATGTTCATTAAATTAAAACACCTGATGCATCCCTTGCAAAATTCTCCGGAATCTCTAACGAAGAAAGCCGCAATTCGCATCAGGTGTTTTTTAGCTTTAATTATGCTTGTTTATTTTATCCAAGACTATTAATAAACTGATCGGTCGTTGTAGCAATCAGTTTGGGATACTGCCAATGTAAATAATGATTTCCTTTCAAGACAACTACCCGCGACTTAGGATGTTGGGTTACGTATCCCGACTGCTTAAACTCGGCTTGTCGATTAGGTGTTGAGAAAAGCAGGGTTGGTAATTGGTTGGGCAACTTTTGATTGGCAATCGGCTTTAATATTGCCTTCCAATTTTGCGTTTGTGCGACCAAGTTTCGGTTATACATTTTTCCGGCTAAAATTTTCGTATTGGCAGCTGTATCTTCGGCACTCAATAACGGGTTGATATCTCCCTGAATGGCTAAATCTTTTTGCCGGGCAGTTTTTTGATCAGGCGTCAGCTGATGAAATTCATCGGCCGCTTCGGCAAACAACTCGGCTCCCTGGGGATGAGCATGAACGACTTCGTAAGTTGTCGGTTCAATCGAGACAAACGCAATAACCCGATTTGAAAAATTCAGATAGTCATAAAGAGCAAATACTCCACCGATACTGTGGGCAAAGATAACCGTCGACCCTAAATTTAAACTGGCAAATAGTTGCCGGAATTCGTTAACTGTGTTAGGTAAGGTTTGCGGTTGATCAGTTATATCACTCAGCCCATAGCCAAGATAATCAAACGTTAAAATACCATCATCTTGTGACAGGTTATCAATTACCGTTTTAAAGTTGTAGTAATCTGAATCACCACCAAATGCCTGAAAAAAAATGATCGTCGCGTGATTGCCCTTAGGCGGCCGATAATAATAACTCATCGTGCCACCAGTGGTTTTAAAGTTTTGAAATAATTGGTTTGAATGCAAAATAATCACCTGGTTTTGAATTTAACGGGTTAAAACTGTGAAAAGACTACTGTTCCATTGGCCGCGTCAATCGTTGTCTGAGCACCCAATGGCGTGGTGAGCATTGGCACCGTATGACACGAATCGTAATCGTAAATAATCGGAATTTTCTGATTGTTTAAGACTTCTAATAGAATATCAATTGGTTTTCGGTTGGTTTGTAGATCATCAAATAACGCATGCTTGCCAAGAATGATTCCAGCAACATGATCAAATAAGCCAGCAGCCCGCATCATTGCAAAATTCTTCTCAACGGTTGCAGCATCCTTTTCGGCATCCTCAATAAATAATAAGTCATTCGACGTTAATTTCGGAAAATAGCTCGACCCTAAAATGCCATAGATTGTATTGAGGTTACCGCCCATAAGCCGACCGGTTAGTTTTGAAGCGCCAATTGACTGCCATTGATTGGGCCGTTGCTGTTTAGGGCGATCAAAGTTATTCCAGTTAATCGCCTCATCATCCCAATAGGTTGGCGCTTTAATTGTCACCGAATGCCCCGGTTGTGTGTTAATAATTTTTTCAAACGCTGCCCATGTCTCATCCACAAACGGCGGCCATTCACCAAACGATGCTACTAAAGCTGGCCCATATAAGGTTCGACAGTTTGGCGCTTGGGTCTGAACAGCTAATAATAATGCCGTTGCATCGGAGTAGCCAACAAATGTTTTGGGGTGTTGCTTAAGATAGTCATAGTCTAAATAAGGCAAAATTGAATTAGTGTTTGTTCCACCAATGGTTGCCATAATAATGTCGACTTCATCATTATGGATTAATTGATTAACTTCAGCAGCCCGATCAAGAATCCTACCCGAACGATAGTAATCTTGTTTTCCGGTTAAAGAACCCGCAATCAATTTAACTCCTTTCCCCGTCAAAAACGCTTTTGCCCGGGCAAACCGTTTCGGTGAAATTGCCGTAATCGGTGTCGATGTTGAGCAAAATCCAATAGTTGTCATCTAATCGCCTCAATTAGTATGTATTTTGGTTTAATTGTAGCACGTTGCGGTAATCGGGCAACAGACGCAGTCATGGTCCTATTTATGATTCAAAATCTGACGTTTTAAGCTGACAAGCCGGTTCTGTTGCCCAAATGATTTCGTGAGCGCAATCGCAATTAATAGATAAATAACGGCAATAACGATTGACCCGGTAAGCGATACCTGTGGTGATGTCTGTGAAGCAGTTCCAGATCGTAAAGTCGTAAATTGGCTAATGTAAAGAGCGGGAAAGTCAATTAAAAAATGCAAATAAATTGCATCTACAAGTGAGCCGGTCCGGATGTATACCGCTGCAAGAAGAACGCCCATCCCGAATGTTTGAATCAGCTGGCAAATAGTGACCGGTAACGTTTGATTCATCAAATTAGTTAAATGTTCCAAACTAAAAACCAAACTCGCTAGGATAACTGTTCCCCAAATTTTCAGCCGGTTGGGAGTCGTCCACTGTATCATTAAATCAATCAAGTTTCCCAAAATTACGCCACGAAAAAGTAATTCTTCAGAAACAGCTGCTAACGCGACCCAGACGAACGTTTCTAAAAAATACTTAGGCGAACCACTCTTAATAACAAGAGCCAGATATCCCAACGATAGCATAAAAAAGACTACCTGTTTAATTGTTATTTTAAATTTAAGATGAATCATTTGTCGCGTCAGAAAATAGTTAAGACCAAGTACCAATGCAATCTTAATCCCCTCATAGACAATATTACTGGTAATTTCGGAAAGTGGTGATTTTGTTAACAATGGAGCCAGCATGACATTTTCAATGATTTTTTCAATAAGAATGAATGCAATCAACAAGCTTGCCAATTTCTTTAGATTAGAAGTTTTCATTAACGCCAATTTTTTCATAGATCATTTACCTCTCTAATAATACTGGCACGAGTGATTGTTTCCGTATTAATATCCTTTAACCCGGGCAATGACAACATGACCGAACACAAACACAACAAAAAAGTATTTCACTAACTGACCAGTTAGTCATCATCCCATCAAATATTGCAAAAGCCATCTGCATCGCGCCAATTGTGACGGCAAATTCTATTAGGGCTTCTTCTATAACGTCAGTTTATCAATTGTTAATCATAGTATCCCCCCTGAACATTATTATCGTCAATAACTATCGAAAGACCACTCATAGCTGATATGCCATAGAGTTAGCCTGTAAATTCACGAAAACTTCATCTTTTTTCGAAAATTGATTTTTGAGATCCAGAAGTTATTAATAATCACATTTTAAATAACACTCACGTTCTATTTGTCGACACGATCATGCTTAACCAGAGATCGGCATCCGTAATCTATTTCACTATTAATGAACACCATACTCAAAAGAGCCTAAGGATAATGCTCTGGCCCTAAGATTATGAATACCGTTTCTTTTAATAAAGTGAGCATTTTTATTCACTTATGTTAGTTAGTTTTTAAATCTTAGTGATTAT
>NZ_BAKI01000059.1 GCF_000583655.1 Lentilactobacillus farraginis DSM 18382 = JCM 14108 | reverse complement strand
GACATCACCTCGTAAGGGAAAAGACAGCCACCGCCCTTAAAACTTCTTGCATGGTTTATTATACAGAAAATTTTAAATGCATCCAAATTTAATTCTGAACGTTTTTGGTGAATCATAATCAATAGTAGTTTTTGGTTGAAAGGACTTTGAAATTGTAAAACAAATCTCTCCACGTTAATTCGTAGAGAGATTTGTTCTGTCAAAAAAGTTATTTCAATACAGTGGTTATGGGGAATAACCACCTATCTAATTATACTCGAATATTGACGGCTGTTATGCTAAATTTTGTCATTTTTTAAATACCAGAATTAGTAGTTAGTCCCCGCCTACCGATGGGGGCTATTCATTTTCCTTCACCATTTTAAACAGCTGCACACGACTATTAATACCCAGTTTTCGATAAACATTTAAGATGTGTTTTTTAAGCGTGTTATTGGTAATATAAAGTCGTTCACAGATAGTTTCGTTTTCCAAACCATCCAACAAGCTTTGGGTAATAATTTGTTGGCGTTTTGTTAAACCATATTTCTTAGCTGCTTCTGATAAAGATAATTTATTTTTACCAGAACAGGCTTTTTGATAATCTTTAAACAGCCGGGCCTCCAAATGGCTCGTTAATAAGCCGATGAGCTCAATATCATTTTGAGTGAAATCGGCTTTTCCTTTTTGGCGGAAAAAAGACAGGATCCCAAGGAAACGGCCTTGATAAGCGATGCTGGCATGGAGTGAAAAATGAAAGCCGTAGTCTCGATAAAACATTTGATAGTATTTTGAAGTGACTCGCTGAGCATCTGGGATGATGTCACTCTCTCGGTAGGTCATACTACGGCCAGTAAACATTAGCCCTTTTGAATAGTCCAGTTGCGTGTAATTGTCTAAATACTTTTGACCAAAGCCGGGTTCGATATTGACGACAACGGGACTGATCAGTTTTTGATCATCTTCTGGCGAAGATAGATAAAAGGTGCCACCATTAAATTCAAGTAGGAATAATAGTTGCGAAATCAATTGCTGCCGCATCTCAAATGGATCTTTGCAGCAGTAAATATGATGAATAATATTGTTTAGAACATATAGATCGTTTGTTGAAAAGACTTTCATTAAAAAATCACCCATATTCTAACCTTTTTATAATGTTATATTATATGCCACAAAGTTAAAAAATAATAGCTATTTTTGAAAAATAATGACTTGAAAGATCAATTTTATACTTCTTTTTAAGTATGACTTACTTAAAAAGTTGCTAAAATTGGTCTTTTTTGGCAATTGGGATCCAAATCTAAAGCGGCTATACTAAATATCAATAAATAAATGTCACAAGATGTAACATCTGTCTGGACAAAGAGGTGGCGTAATGAAAAAATTAAAGGCAGCGTTGTTGAGTTGTATTTTGGTACTGTTCATTTTGATTCTGTCAGGATGTGCCAGTTCTCATGCCGCCAAGCATAGCAAGACACTTAATGTAATCGGGTGGAGTGAATATGTCCCGCAAAGTGTTTTGGATCGTTTTACAAAGGAGACGGGGGTCAAAATTAATTATACTTCGTATTCAGATCCGGATGAAATGCTTTCAAAGGTGCTTTCATCAGCTAATGGAACCTATGATATGGTTTTAGCACCGGGAATGTACGTTCAAATTCTTCGAAAGTTGGGCCGGTTAGATAAATTGGATAAAGCTGAAATTCCGAATTACCAAAACTTGAGCCAAACAGCTTTGAATGAACCTATGACAAATTCAATCAGTACTCAGCACCATATTTGGGAACGGTGATGGGAATTGCTTATAACGCTAAGAAGGTTAAAACGCCCATTAAAAGCTATCAAGACTTGTTGAAACCAGAATTTAAAGATTCTCTTGTAACAGTAGAAGATTCCAGAGCCGTTGTTGGTTGTGCATTAATGGCAACTGGTCACAAAATTAACGATACTAGCAAGCTGCTCTAGCGGATGCTAGTAAGTATCTCGCCAAGTTAAAGCCAAACATCAAAATTTTCGATGGATCGAGTCCTAAGACTTCACTTATCAACGGGGAGGTTTCGGCCGGATTAATTTATGGTGGTGAGATTGCATTGGCAATGCAAAATAATCCGGATATTAAAGTGGTTTACCCAAAGGAACCCGTTTATTTTGCTTACGATGTTTTTATGAAACTAAAGAAAGCACCGAATGGCACTAACGTTGATAAATTCATCAACTATATGCTGGCGCCTAAGACCAGCGTGAAGTTTTCCGAAGCTTTTCCTTACTATAATCCAAACAAGCAGGCGGTGAAGCTACTGCCAAAAAAGTTGCGTGATAATCCTGCGGTAACGGTTCCTAATAATGTTTTGGCCCGTTCTCAAACGGTTCTGAATCTTGGTAAGGAGACAACTAAAATCGATAAAGTTTGGAATGATTTCAAAGGTGATCAGTAAGTGGTTAATTAATTTTAAAAGAAAAGGTGATTCAACATGAAGAAAATCGAAATGACAATTCGACCGGAAAATTTGGAAGAGGTTAAGCAAATTCTTTCTGATCGCGGTGTATCCGGCATGACGATCTTGTCGGCAATGGGGGCTGGTAATCAAAAGGGGGAAAAGACAACGACCGTTTTAAAAGGCGGTGAGTTTTCAATTAATTTGTTGCCTAAAATTCATGTGATCGCTTATGTAAAAGATCATTTGGTCGGCAATATTCTGATTGATATTCATGAGCGGCTTTCAACCGGTGAAGTTGGCGATGGCAAGGTCATTGTGACGCCATTGGAGGAAGTGATGCGGATTCGGACCGGTGAACGCGGCGAAGATGCCTTGTAGAAAGGATGACTGATATGAAAGAAATGATTCGGCTTTCTTCAATCAAGAAAAATTATGGCGACGTTAAAATTATTAAGGATCTGAACTTTACCGTGTATGAAGGAGAATTTCTCACGATGTTGGGGCCTTCCGGTTGTGGTAAGACCACGACGTTGCGGATGATTGCCGGCTTTGAAGAACCAACCAGCGGCGAAATTATGCTGAATGAAAAGCCGGTCAGCAATTTACCACCCTATAAGCGCAAAATTAATACTGTTTTTCAGAATTATGCCCTCTTTCCGCACTTGACGGTGGCTCAAAATGTCGGTTTTGGCTTAAAGATGGCCGGTGTTCCCAAAGTTAAACGAGGCCCTCAGGTTGAAAAAATGCTCAAGCTGGTCCAGCTTGAGGGGTATGGTAATCGAAAGTTGGATCAGCTTTCGGGTGGGCAAAAGCAACGAATCGCTATTGCTCGGGCCTTAATTAATCATCCCCAGGTACTCTTATTGGACGAGCCGCTTTCGGCTTTAGATTTAAAGCTACGAAAACAAATGCAGTTAGAACTTAAGCGGCTTCAGCGTAAATTGGGAATCACTTTTGTTTATGTTACCCATGATCAAGAAGAAGCCTTAATGATGAGTGATCGAATTGCGGTTATGAATAAGGGGCATTTGGAGCAGATCGCTGATCCGCGAACCTTATATGAGCAACCTAAAACGTGTTTTGTCGCTAACTTTATCGGTGAATCAAATATTTTCTATGGTAAAGTGTCCGAAATTACTAAAACGGATACCAAGGTCACAATCGAGAATGGCTACCTGACGCTCCAGTCTGATAAACCGGTATTTGAAAAACAGATCGTTAATATTGTTATTCGACCGGAAAAAGTAAAATTTTCTACGACTGAGGTTCCTGGTTTTCATATTCCGGCAACGGTTGCGGAACATTACTATGCTGGTAACGTGAATAAAAGTGTTTTACGCTTACCAAACGGTATGGCGTTAAAAATGACTTCTGCCGGTGATCAAAAACTACCAGAGATTGGGAAGTCGGGGTTTGTTTATTGGGAATTGGCTGACGCAATCTTGATTAAAACGACTTCGGATGATGTGTTTAAGGCGGTTGATAATCCAGACTTTTCAATGGTTAATCAAATGGGAGGCGATTAGCAGTGGAAAAAAGTATTGATAGCGAAAACGTACCGATTACCAAAACAAAATCTCATTACTTTTCCAAAACATTGATTAAGTGGGGGCAAATTCTGCCAATTTCAATTTGGATGTTGCTGCTGGTAGTCATCCCTTTGATGTATGTTTTGATAATGAGCTTTATGTCCCGAGACTTTTATGGTGGAATCGTCTATAAATTTACCCTAAGCAACTTTGCCCAAGTCTTTGCCGGCCAAAACTTAAAAATTTATGCGCAGTCAATTGGAATTGGTGCGGTAAGCACAGTAGTTTGTTTATTAATTGCCTACCCATTTGCGATGTTTATTGCTCAAAAAGGTCCGGTTGCTAAAACAATCTTGATGGCCTTGGTAGTGGTCCCTTCAGTTTCTAATTCCTTGGTTCGGCTGTTTAGCTGGATAACCTTGTTGAGAAAGACTGGCGTAGTGAATACGACCCTTGAGCATTTGGGAATTATTCATCATCCTTTGTCTATGGTTTATAACACTGGCGGAATTGTATTGGGAATGGTGTACCTGCTGCTCATGTTTATGATTATCCCAATCTTTAATTCCTTAGATCGAATCGATCACAACTTGATTGAAGCAGCTGAAGATTTAGGAGCTACAAAGTGGCAAATCCTAAAAGAGATTGTCATTCCGTTGTCTAAACCAGGGATCTTTGCCGGTTGCATTATGGTTTTCATCCCTTCACTTGGATACTTTTTTGTGAGTGATGTCATGGGTGGCGGCACCAGTACGATGATGGGCAATTTGATTGAAAACCAATTTCAAACTTCGAGAAATTGGCCGTTAGGATCTGCCATTTCGGTCATGCTAATTGTTCTAACATTAGTCCTATTGGTTCTCTTTCAGCGTCGTGGTGGTGATATGGCTGATTTAGGGGGTCGTTAAGATGACACGATCAAAGCACGTTGATTTTTGGAAGAATTCGTTAAT
Organism: Lentilactobacillus farraginis DSM 18382 = JCM 14108; assembly: GCF_000583655.1. GTDB lineage: Bacteria > Bacillota > Bacilli > Lactobacillales > Lactobacillaceae > Lentilactobacillus > Lentilactobacillus farraginis. Next base: position 6,154 of record NZ_BAKI01000059.1, on the reverse strand, counting down.
CGGGTTGGTTTTTGTTTTCTTGTATCTGCCAATTCTAGTGATCATTGTATTTTCCTTTAATACTTCAAAATTAAACATTCTTTTTAAAGGGTTCACTTTTAAATGGTACGCCTTGGTTTTTCACAATGTCCAAATTATGTCGGCGTTGGAAAATACGTTGATTGTCGGCATTATTAGTACGGCGCTAGCAACGATCATTGGAACGCTGGGAGCGATTGGGATGCAAAAATACAACTTTCCAGGTAAAGCGATCTTGGATAAAGTCCTTTACATTCCGATTGTGATTCCAGAAGTTGTTTTGGGAATCGCGCTACTGTCAATCTATTCACTGGCTGGGATTCCACTTAGTTTATTTTCGCTTATTTTGGCGCACGTGACTTTCTGTATTCCATTTGTAGTTTTAACGGTTCGCTCCCGGCTGGTTGGTATTGATCAGACACTCGAGGAGGCGGCTTTGGATTTGGGCGCTACACCTCTAAAAGCGTTTATCCAGGTGTTATTACCACTTTTAATCCCAGGTATTATTAGTGGTGCCGGCTTTTCCTTTGCGTTATCGATTGATGATGTAATTATCAGTTTCTTTACAACCGGGCCCGCCAGCACAACCTTTCCGTTGCAGGTTTATGCGATGGTAAAAACTGGAATTACACCGGAAATAAATGCCATTTCAACACTTATGATGCTTGTCATTGTAGTTGGGATAGCAGCTAATGCCATTTTTCAAGTAAGTAAGCTTAAGCGGTCTAAACGAAAGTAAGGATGTGATTTTAGATGACAAGTATTCAAATTTTAAAAAGTCGATCGATTTTTATGGCGGAAGCGCAAAAATTCATTGCTGGTGCCGTTGTAATTGTCGATAAGAAGATTGCTGGGGTTTATTCGGGAAAGGTACCAATCCGGTTTCTAGCACTGCGACCCAAGATAAGTGATTTTGGTGAACAAACCGTCGTCCCAGGTTTTATTGAAAGTCATAGTCACATGTTTTTATCGGCGCTGGTCTATAATCAAAAGATTACGTTGATTTCCGGGAACTCTGAGACCGCATGTGCGGCAGATTTAAGTTCAAAGGTTCCTCGAAACCGATTAAAGCCGCATCAATGGATCGTAGCCAAAGGGTGGTATGTTCCAGCATGGCAAGAAAAACGGCTGCCAAGTCGATTAACACTGGATCATTATTTTCCGGATAATCCAGTGGCTATAATTGCCGATGATTTGCATACGCTTTGGCTAAATACAGCTGCATTGGATATATTATTGCCGTTGGTTAACCCAAATCGGTTTGATAGGGACGTCACGGTGACGGCTAGAGGAGATCCCAGTGGCGTCGTTGGTGAGCAGACGGCCATGGCTTTTCTGCACCGGATTTTTGATTATTCAAATTCTCAAAAAGCAGCTATTTTAGCTCCTTACTTAGATCATTTAACGAGTCTAGGGTTAACGTCAACTTGTGATTTGGCGCTGTTACCAGCTCAAACGATTAATGGGTTGGATGATCAAATTTACCCGGCAGTTTATCATGAGTTGGCACACCAAAATCGGTTGCCGCTGCGAGTCCATTTATACCCTTATTTCAAGCGGGGTGTCGCAGCACTGAAAAAATTAGCAGCCAATTATACAACACCCCGAATTCGGATCGCTGGTGGTAAATTGTTTTTCGATGGGGTTACCAGCAGTTATACCGCCTGGATGAAAGCGCCTTACGAAGGACGTAAGACGATGGGGATGCCAATAATCCCGGCGGCAGAAATGAAAAAATTGATCTTCTTGGCACAACAAAGTGGAATTCCCTTACGAATCCACGCAATTGGCGATCAGGCGATTCACGAGGCATTAATTGACTTTATTGCGGCTGAGAGGCAATTTAAAAATTCAGGCTTGGTTCAGCATTGTTTAGAACATCTGGAAACCATTGATCCAGTTGATTTGCCATTAATGACTAAAAGTAGGGTTATAGCGTCTGTTCAGCCAAGCCATCCGCTGTTGGATTACCGAACGGCTGATCGGTATGTTGGCAAACGAAGCCAAACGATGTGGCCATTTCGATCATTTGATCGTCACCATATTCCGATGGCTTTTGGGACAGACAGCCCGGTAGTAACTGATATAACGCCGATGGATAATCTTTATTTTGCGATGACCCGACAAACGCTGGCTGGAGATCCGCCAACGGGGTGGCATTCTAATCAACGGTTGACACTGGTTCAAGTCTTGGCAGCCCAAACCATTGGTGCCGCCAGAGCCTGTGGGTTTGCAGACCAAATTGGCTCATTAACAGTGGGGAAGTTGGCTGACATTGCTGTATTGGATCGAAATATTGAGAAGACACCGATTCGAGAGATTAAAGATATTCAAATTAGCGGCACGATGGTTGACGGTAATTGGGAATATCGTAAGCAACCGGTAAATAATACGATGAAAGTGTGATAGATATGGAAAAGGAACCCCTTGTAACAGATAAAACTAAAGCTTCAGTTGTCGAAGACCTTGATGAAATCCTGGGTTACATTAAGGGCAATGAGATGACTGATGAGCAAAAAGATAAGATGACTAAAGATACGCTGAATTACTTTGATAACTATGTTTCGCCAGGCTGGTTAAAATATCGTAAATCAGTATCGACGGACGCCGCCGTGTTGGAATGGACCGATCAGGATGCGGTTATTCATGGTCTTAAGGGTGAAGAATTCATTGATTGTTTAGGTGGTTTTGGGATTTATACCAGCGGCCATCGAAATAAATATATTCTGGACGCTGTTAAAGCTCAACTGGAGCATCAGGCCCTTCATTCTCAAGAGTTGTTAGATCCGCTACGGGGTTACTTGGCCAAGGCAGTTGCTGACATAACGCCGGGTGATTTGGAAAAATGCTTTTTCACCAACGGTGGGGCGGAAGCCGTTGAAATGGCCTTAAAATTAGCTCGAATTGCTACCGGCGGTCGCTGGTACATCTCAACGATCGGTGCCTTTCATGGGAAGTCTATGGGAGCAATCTCAATGGGAGGTAAAGGAACATATCGTAAGCCTTATATTCCAATGGTTCAGCAAGTTGAACATGTTGAGTATGGAAATGCCGAAGATATGCGCAAGGCAATTCGTAATTTAGTCGCTGTAGGCGAAAGTGTTGCTGCAGTTATTATTGAGCCAGTTCAAGGAGAAGCAGGAATCATTGTCCCACCAAAAGGCTATTTAAAAGAAGTTCGTGAAATTTGTGATGAATATGGCGTTGCTTTAATCTTTGATGAAATCCAATGCGGCATGGGCCGAACCGGATCGATGTGGCGCTGTGAAGCCGAAGATGTGGTGCCAGATATTTTAACCTATGGGAAGGCATTCGGCGGTGGCATTATGCCGATCACCGGTCTGATTTGCAAACCTAAAATGTGGGTTCAGCAATTAATTGATAATCCGTGGCTATTGGGATCGCCAACGTTTGGCGGTAATCCGGTTTGCTGTGCGGCTGCAATTGCAACTATTTCCTATATGCTGAAGGAAGATATTCCGGGACAAGCCAAGGCCAAGGGGAATTATTTAATCCCTAAGTTACAAACGTTAGCTGATGAATTTCCGGAAGTGATCCAAGAAGTTCGGGGGATCGGTTTGATGATTGGTGTAGAATTCCACTCGGATAAAATAGGTTACAGTGTCGCCAAGGGGCTATTTGATCGTGGCGTGCTGACAGCGGGAACTTTAGTCAATTCGAAAACTATTCGTTTTGAGCCGCCTGCAATTATTGAATACGATCAATTAGATCAAGTAATTGAGCGAATGCGAGAAGCCTTGAAAGCAACCAAGGAAAAGTTTGATTTATAAAAGTATGTTCATTAATGGAGGTGATGGCATGAGAAAAGTAAAAGTTGCAGCTACTCAGATGGCTTGTGGCTGGGATCGGTCACAAAATTTGGATAAAGCTGAAACCTTAATTAGAGACGCTGCAGAAAAGGGTGCCAAAATTATTTTATTGCAAGAATTATTTGAAACACCGTACTTTTGCCATCAGGAACGTTATGAATACTTTGATTTGGCAACGCCTTTAAGCGAAAATCCAGCCATTGCCAAACTATCATTTTTGGCTAAAAAGTTAGCAGTTGTTTTGCCGGTGAGTTTCTTTGAACGTCAGGGCAACACATTCTTTAATTCGCTGGCAGTGATTGATGCTGATGGAAAAGTGTTAGATGTCTACCGAAAAGCTCACATCCCGGACGGTCACAACTATGAGGAAAAATTCTATTTTTCTCCCGGAAATACTGGCTTTAAAGTTTGGGATACCAAGTATGGTCGAATTGGTGCCGGTATTTGTTGGGATCAGTGGTTCCCGGAAACAGCCAGAATTTTGACTCTAATGGGAGCTGAGATCATCTTTTATCCTACGGCGATTGGCAGTGAGCCAATTCTTAAAAGAGATAGTCAGCCGCATTGGCAGCGGACAATCCAAGGCCACTCAGCGGCTAACTTGATTCCCATTGTAGTAAGCAATCGCGTTGGAACTGAAGTTGATGACACTCAGATGACTTTTTATGGCACATCATTCGTTACCGACCAATTTGGTCGCATTTTAGAGCAAGCGGATCGGAAATCTGAAGGAACGGTTATTGCAGAACTGAATCTGGACGAAGCAAATAAGGACCGTCGCGAATGGGGTGTTTTTCGGGATCGGCGACCTGAGATGTATCGAAAATTATTGTCGATGTGAATGAATGTAAAAAGTTAAAGGTACTAATCTTAAAAAAGCAAGCGCGTTTATATTGAAAAAGTTAGCATAATATCATTGAGACACTTACTTGACATCAATCTAAAATACGTTACAAATTCTCAGCCGAGGATTATGTAACGTATTTTTGATGACTTAAAGTTAGTTAGGATAGGTTGCTAGCACTGTACATAAACATTGTAAACGCTTAAACTAGTGATTAAGATATTATCAATTTAAGCTTCGTTAGGAGTAGGGGGAAATATGAGTTGAGACATTCAAAGCTGATTTCAAAAGTATTTGAAACTTTAATTGTATTTATAGCCATTACTGTAACTTGGGGACTCTTTGGGGATGGTCATTCGACAGCTTTAGCTGATAATAGTAAGTCGGTCGCGGTGACGACAACATCTCAAGTTACTAATAAGATAACTGATGAACAATATCGTAACGCTAGTGCAAGTCAATTAGCAGCAATGGTACGGTCAGGACAGGTAACACCTCAAGAACTTGTTCGTCACGCTTTTTCAGTATTGGCTCAGGACAATCCATCGTTAAATGCGGTTATCTATACACGTGAGCAACAAGCTCTAGAGGAAGCGGACCAGCTAAAGGATACAGGACAACCCTTTTATGGAGTGCCATTATTGGTAAAAGGGTTGATGCAATTAATAGCTGGAGGTCCTAACACAAACGGGCTATTGCCGTTAAAAGGGAATACAACATCGGCTACTTTTCCAATTACAAAGGCTTTTCAAAATGCTGGTTTTATTGTTATTGGGGTAACTAACTTTCCGGAGATGGGATTAATTAATGTTACCACTTCTAAATTGTATGGATCGGCAAGTAACCCCTGGAATAAGGATTATAATCCTGGTGGTTCCTCTGGTGGAGCAGCAGCCAGTACGGCTGATGGCATGGTGCCCTTAGCTGGCGGTAACGATGCCGGGGGATCTATTAGAATTCCAGCATCTTGGACCGGACTGATTGGGCTTAAACCAACTCAAGGAATTATAACTGGTGATAGTGCAACTCCTGGAGCCGTTAACTTTGCCGAAACCAAAACAATGAAGGACACCAGCTCGCTGTTTGATAGTCTATTGGATTCTAAAAAGGCGGATCAGGTACCTGCTGCTCCAAGCAATCTTAAAGGGATGACTATTGCATATTCGACGAAATCTCCGGTTGGAACACCTGTTAGTCCAGATGCTGTTCAGGCTGTTAACAATGCAGTTTCATTATTGAAGTCCCAAGGCTTCAATATGGTAAAAGTTGATCCACCTGTCGATGGTGTAAAGCTCATGCAGGCATATTACTTAAGAGTAACCAGTAGTGGATCAACAGCTAATTTTGTGATTAAACAAAAGACAAAGCAAGATATGACCTTTGATCAAGTAAGTCCGATGACCTGGGCTCTTTATCAAGCATCTAAAAAATTACCGAAAAATTCAGCATCAATTTATAATAA
>NZ_BAKI01000060.1 GCF_000583655.1 Lentilactobacillus farraginis DSM 18382 = JCM 14108 | reverse complement strand
TTACTTAATAAAATATCAGAACTTCAGGACCAGCTTAATAGTCTACAAAAAGAAACTCAGGATAATAAAGTAACTTCACTGCAACAATTAGATTCTTCTATTACAATTGATCAACTTTGGGATTATTTACAGGATCACGAAGATTTAAGAAAAGCGCTTCTCAGAAAAATCGATGCCGCTAAAGCCTTTCCGGTTCGACTACATCTTTCCGGTGCTAATATTGGCACAAAATATGTTAATGAAGAAATTGTCCGCCGTTATGGCTTTCGGATGGTGATCTGGCAACTACCAACTTTGAAGACGGCAAAATCACGGTCAACGTGGTTAAACACAGCGGCAAAACGCTGGATGACGCCGGCATTAAATTTTATACGGGTGAAATTGTTGAACGAAACGGCCATTTGGAGGTCGATAACCCAACCGGTGACGGTAATATCGACGGTACCACTGCTTTTGAAATGGGGGCCTTGCCATACGTTCCAACCAGTGAAGAAATTGAAAAATACAATCTTCAAATCGGCCAAATAGTAGACGTCAGTTGGTACGAAAGTAATCCCGGAACTATTAAAATTGTTTGGATTCACCCTGACGAAACAGTTGAAACCCCAGCCGAGGTTAAATCGGATAAAGCCAAGAAATCAGCTGGTAATACACCCAAGCCGTGGACACCAAATTATCCGGAAATCGTTCCGATTGTTACCGGCAAAACCGTCCTGTTGGTTGGTGACAGTGTCTATGCCGACAACCTGCGCCGCGTAACCGACGCCTACAACGCAACGTTAACCGAGGTCGACTCGATTGATCGGGAACGGTTTGAAGCGATGGTTGAAGACGCCGATATGCTGATTATTGCGCTTCACTATGTCAGTCATCGAGACTCCAACTTGGCAATCGACCTTGCCAAAGCCCATGGGCTTACCTACGCAACCTTTAACCAACACGCTAAAATTCCTTTTGAAATTGCATTGAAGACAGCGGCCGAACGTTATGAAGCTGCTCAGATTAAATCAGAAGAAGAATAATCTGCTTATTTTAAAGTAATTAATCACGTAAAATCAGCGCCGAGACAGCCCTTTCTGCCCCGGCGCTGATTCATTTTACAATGCCGTGTTCCAGAATATCCATGTAGGTTTTCACCTGATTAACAATCTCCGTCATGTCTTCCATCCGTTTAATCTCCGGATGCTGTTCAAAATAACTTTGGATCTGTCTTGAGATTTCCTGAATCGTAATTGACAGAAAGCGCTTAACTAATTTTTTATCGAGTTCCGGTCTCAACGACAGCTTATCTACCACTTGGTTTATAATCATGCTTTGGGCCTGCTGTGCCCAAGTATTTAAAATTGAGAACGCCTCGGTTCTAAGCTTTTCAGGAACCTGTTCATCATGCGCGTAAACCCGGGTAAGCAATGCAAATTCATGCGGATATTGGTGGGACAATTCTGTCTTATATTTGGTTGCCCGAATAATCATGCTGACCAAGTCATCCGAAGCTGTCCAAACATCCAGGTCGGCAACCGCCGTCAAAGTCGCCATGGCTGATGAACCGCCGCGACATACAATTTCTGCTTACTATCAAAATACCTGAAGACTGATCCCTTGGAAACGTTGGCTGCCGCTGCAATTTTATCTGTGCCGGCTCGGTAGCCGTCAACCCCAAAGGCAGCAATGGCAGCCTTAAGAATGGCTTTTTCTTTTTGTGGATCTCTTGATAAGCGTTTCGTCATCTCAAACCTCCATTTTAATTTTCAAAATCACGCCGACAGTATCCGACCATGCCGATTACTATCAAAACAGCAGCCATCCCCAGCATCCAAATCACCGGCGTACCGGCAATGTGATGAAGCGGCACTTCTCGAAACCAGTAAAATGGGGATACCTTCATCGCCCAAGTCGGTAACTTAATCAGCCGCCCAAAATACGAAATAACAAAAGCAGCGCCCAGTAATCCCCAGACCAGTGAGTGCCACTTTGGCAAAACACCAATCAAAGCAATCAGAAAGCCGATAAATAAGATTAGCGGCGGCAGCATTGCCATAAACGTCCGCCAGAAAAACTTAACCGCCAATGGTTGCTTCAACACAGCGTTACCCGCACCCATGGTGGCCATCAGGCAACCAGCAGAATAACGACTGCCAAACTGAAACCATAAAGTGTGTATGTTCCCAACAGAGCGCTACGACGAAGCGGCTTAGTTTGAATTAATTGCAAGTATCCCCGCCGTTCTGCCGTATAAAGCCGGGTAATCACCATTGCACCGCCAATTACTGCCAGAACACCAAAAATGATACCCAAAATACCAATAAAAGAAAGCAACTGATTGCGTGCCAAATGTTGAACGCCGCTTTGGCCAATTACCTGCCGAACAACCGGCGACTCATTAACAATCTTACCAATGCTGTTAAAAACCGACCCGTAACTGGCACCCAGAACGGCCATGCCGACAATCCAAAAGAGACTGGTGGCCTTTTGGTTCCAAATCAGTAAGGTTGCCGGTCCATAAAGGAATCGACTTGTCTGCCGGCCGCCACGTACTTGAACAACACCAGTACCAATATCCCGGTTACGGTTCAACAAAGTTGCGCCGCCAAACGCCAGAATACTTAAGCCAACCATGAGAATGACCGGCAGCCAATTATTTTTCGTATAAATGCCGACTTTCTCAATCCAACCAAACGGTGACAGCCAGGTAAAGTCCGGATTGGCAACGTCCGTCATCATTCGAATTAAATAGGCAATGCCAAAGAAGGCGTAATTATACAGACTAACATTATGGCTGTCAGCAACCAATTGAGCGAAAACAAGCGAGATAACCCCAAACAATAAGCCAACAGCTCCCAATGTTAAAGCAAACAGCCAGTTGCCAATTAACTGACTGCCGGGCATGTCAGCTGCCATCATGCCAGCACCGGTAATAAAGACAAACAGTCCATTGGCAATCAATAGTTCCAAAGCTGCTGCTCCAAGCGGTGCTAATCGCCCCACCGGATGACCACCCAATATCATTTCGGTTAAGCCGGATTCTTCCTGGCTGCGAGTAGCGCCTACTGAAAGTGAAAAATTAAAAATCACCATAAAGATGCCCCAGAAAACCATCATTTCAGACGCAAAAATGATGGCTGTATTTAAATGCGTTGCTATCAACGGACCAAAAAGCGAGACCATTGCTTGGGACTTTAATGTTTGGGCAATAGTCGCAATTTGACCGGCCGTCCCATAAATTCCTTCAAACTTTGCGGCAACGGCGACAAATAAACCAGCTAAGCCGATTAACCATATCACGATTTTAAGCCAATCCCGTTTTAAATTTGCTTTAAGCAGCATTAACGTTTGTGTATATTGTGCCATTTTACTCACCTGCTTTTAGATGACCCGCTGACTGATAGTAGCGTAAAAATAAATCTTCCAGTGTCGGTGGGGTCGTCTTTAATCGGATAATTCCCTTATTGGCAAGTCGGGCCATGACCAGCCCAATTTGATCCGAATCAACACTAAATTCAGCTGCTGTATGGGCATCATCAGTGTAAACCAGTTGGTGGACACCGGAAATGGTTCGTAAATCATCGGCGGGTTCTCTGGTTTTAACAGCCACCATATTTCGGGTCAAATGCTGCATTGATTCCAGTGAACCGGATTCAATTACCCGACCATCACGAATAATAGCGATGGTATCACACATTTTTTCAACTTCGGAAAGAATGTGGCTGGATAGTAACACGCTCTTGCCGGCTTTTTTTAACGCGGCAACATGCTGCTGAAAGATGATTTCATTTAGCGGATCCAGCCCTGAAGTCGGTTCATCAAAGATGTACAGTGCCACATCTGTCGAAAAAGCCGCAATCAAAGCGACCTTTTGTCGATTCCCCTTGGAATAAGTCCGGTTCTTCTTGCTGGTATCCAACTTAAACTCTTTAATCAAGGCATCGGTTGTCGCTGTGTGCTTTTGTCCAGACATGTGCAGCAATAAATCAATTGTTTGACCGCCCGTGAGATTCGGCCACAAATATACATCTCCGGGGACGTATGCCAAGTTTCGATGGATCGAAACGGCTTGTCGCCAAGCAGGTTGGCCAAACACCGTTGCCGAACCACCCGACGCCTTAATCAGTCCTAAAATAATCCGAATGGTTGTCGACTTGCCGGCACCATTTGGACCAATAAAGCCCAAAACTTCCCCCTTGTGTAGTTGTAAATTAACTGCTTTTAAAGCCTGAAATTTGCCAAACTTCTTTTTTAAATCTTTGATTTCCAAAATCGGTTCATCAACCATGATTCAACACCTCTCAACCCTTATCAGGTAGCCTTCTTTTAAAATTCGCTTCAAGCATACTTCTAAATGACTGGGCAGTCAATAACCATCCAGTCAGTGAAAAGCAGATTCTTTTTTTAGTCAGCGAAAGTTACGATAACGCCAGGCATCTCAAGCCAATCTTCTCGAAAAGTTATTGAAATAAAAAATAAAATCTGATAGGTTGTTACCAATTAGTAAACATGATATGAGGTGACTTAATTGGCTGACCAACATCATTTATTTCAAAAAATTAATTATTTCAAAGATACGTCAACAACTTTTCGCTGTGTTTACCTTACCGTTATTTTCACCACGACTGCCATTATTTTCAGATATGGTTGCGAGGCCATGTCAATTTTGCCTAAAAGCCCGAGTCTTTGGGCGTTGGTTGGCCGTGCACATCTCGGGGGTCCGCTATTTATAGCGCTTCTTGTTAGCTTGGGGTCAGCCAAGCAACCAATTACTCCCGGCCAACCTTCTTTATCTTTAAAGAAGCATCCCTGCTTATATCGATTTCAAAAGATTATTAATCAGAATACCTTAGCCTTTATCAGCTGGAACTCGTTTATTATCATCAGTATTGGTTTTGCCGTTGAGCTTATTTTTCATTGGTTTGACCATCCCTTTCAAAGTTGGTGGGTTCTTTTCATTCATTCGCTGACTTGGACAGTCCCAGCCGCGGCCACCTTTTCACTTCTTTTAAGTCCAGGGGTTCAAAGTGGTTTTACCAAACATTAAAAAGCCACCAACAATAACTTGAGTTTATGTTGGTGGTATATTTTTATATTCATATTTTATATAAATCAAACAAACCGATCAGTATCATTAACTACTTTTTGGTATCTGGCCACTGATCAATGCCGTTACCAACCGAGCCGTTTGGATTATGCCATTGAAAATCATCGTACCAAAGGCCGCGTTTACCCTGATCCAATTCGTTAATCTTCTTAACATCCTCATCACTGAGCGAGAAGTCAAAAATTTGACTGTTTTGAATAATCCGCTTTTCATGAGTTGATTTAACGACCGTGATGATGTCTCGCTGCCACTCCCAGCGCAAAATAATTTGAGCCGCGGATCGATCATACTTTTTGGCTAACGCGTCGATCACCGGATTGTTTAGCGCTTCGCCGCCGCCCAATGGTGACCAGGCTGTCATTTCAATACTGTGACTGCGATCAAACTCCAAAATATCCGGTTCCTGATTGGTTGGATTAAACTCCATCTGGTTAACCGCTGGGACGATCTCAGCTTCCTCAAGCAGCTTTTCCATCCGGTCATTGTCAAAATTGGAAACCCCGATGGCTCGGATCTTGCCTTCGTGATACAGTCGTTCCATGGCATGGTAGCTTTCAATGTAGGTTGCGTCTACCGGCCAATGCATCAAGTACAAATCAACGTAGTCCAACCCCAAGTCCTGCAGTTGATGATTAAATGCTTTGGCTACCTGTTCGTAATTACCTTGTTCACCATTGTACAGCTTGGTGGTTACAAACAAATCGGAACGCTTCAGGCCCGCCTGTTCCAACCCAAGCTTGATGCCGGCACCGGTCCCCTGCTCATTGCCATATTGTCTGGCTGTATCAATTGATCGATAACCGTTTCGAATGGCTGCGGCAACTGAATCCCGAGATGTGCGATTATCCGTCTTCCAAACACCGAGCCCCAATCGCGGCATCTTAACACCATTATTCAGGGTAATTGTTGACTCTAATCCGTCCATTATGAAACATCTCCAATCATATTTGTCTACCAATTAAAGCGTAACATATCACCCACCACGATTCCAAACAGAAAGGGAGGCGAACACAGGTCAGCAACGCAAAAAGTCGGGAAAATGCCCCGACTTTTGATGATGTTATCGAAAATAGACCGTGGTCATTATTTAATAAACCATTTTTTAATCAAAAATCAACCCGGTCAGCTGATTAGCACTGATTCCCATAATCGGCGTTATCGCCAGTTGCGCATCAATTATTTTTAAGACCGCTGATCGATCATATTTCGTGCCAACCAGTGCCTGCTCAAAGCGGCCTGTATCCAAGTTACTGAAGAAATCACCTGACAGGTGAACCGCCGTCAAGCGCTGATTGTCGAGGGAATAACTAATCCTTGCCAGACCGCCGCCCTGAAAGTAACGTTTGCCCGTATGTGCCAAGCGGGACCGCTTACCGTAGATAAAGTCGGGATTGGCAAACCGCTGACTGCTGATTCCTAAAATCCGTGCTTCGTCCGCCGGCGTTAGCTGATACGTTTCAGCTTGTTGAAGCGATACAACCGCCTGGCGCAGATAATCCTTAAACTCCTGCGCTGACCAATTGGGCTGCTGTTCTTTTAAATTAATTGTTCGCTGGTGAACTGACGCGATTCGCTTGGCTTTCAGCTTGACCGGATCTACTTTCAATACAGCTGCCATCGTGGCCAAATTCGAATCAAACAACAGGCTGCCGTGATGCAGCTTATATCCAGGCGTGACATACTGGGCACTTCCGGAAACTTTCCGGCCGGCAACCACCAGATCATTCCGACTGTCATTAGCAGCCTGAATGCCGATCTGATTAAGCGCCGTTTTAATTAGCCTTAAACCAACCGAAAAATCAATTTCGGTGTGTTCGTCCGGATAGATCAGTGTAAATTGGCAGCCACCCTGGTCGGTATAAATCGTCCCACCACCGGAATAACGCCTGGCAACGTGCACCCCGTAACGCTTTACATTGGCTAAATTCAGTTCAGTTGTTGCGTCCTGGTATTTTCCAAGCATTACTGTCGGTGTCGTTGACCATAGTAAGAAAACCGGTTCCCGAAAACGCTTTTCGCTCATCAAATAGTACTCCAAAGCAAAATTATGATAAACGTCGGTTGACGTTACGGGTATATAAATCATTTTCCGTAAACTGCCTCCAGCTCTTCTTTGGCTTTGTACGAACTTCGAACAAGTGGTGAACTGGCAACAAATCTAAAGCCGCGCTTCTTGGCTTCCCGATAATAGGTTGCATAGCGCTTCATTGGTACCCATTCACGCAGCCGGTAGTTCTTGGGACCCGGTTGAACGTATTGACCAATGGTTAAGAAGTCCACGTCAATAGCCCGCAGATCGTCCATTAATTGATAGACTTCTTCATCCTTTTCACCCAGTCCAAGCATGATACCGGTCTTAACGAAAGTTGTCTTGGGCGCGTGTTCCTTTACATACTTCAAAACTTTTAATGACGTGTCATAAGTTGCCCGATGACGAACTTTTGGTGTAATTGAGCGAACGGTTTCCATATTGTGGTTAAAGACATCCGGTTTAGCAGCGATAACCTTGTCCAGGCAGTCTTCACGTCCTTGGAAGTCCGGTGTCAAAACTTCAATTGTTGTATCCGGATTTAATCGTCTGATTTCATGAATCGTTTTGACAAATTGATCCGCACCTAAATCAGGCAAGTCATCCCGGTCAACACTGGTTACAACCACGTGGCTTAATCCCAACCGTTTAGTAGCTTCGGCTACCCGGTATGGTTCCATTAAGTCAACCGGTTTGGGGTGACCATGGGGAATATCACAGAAACGACAGGCCCGCGTACAGTTGGGGCCCAAAATAATAAACGATGCCGTACCGCTGCCGAAGCATTCACCCAAGTTGGGACAATTTGCTTCCGCACAAACCGTATTTAGTTTCAAACCGGACAGCAGCTGGTTCATCTGGTCAACTTTCTTTTGGTCATAAGTGACTTTTAACCATGCCGGTTTCTTTGGTGCTGCTTGCTTTTCCATTTTAAAAATCCCCTTTTAATGGTCCGAAACTTCAATAGTTGCCACTAGGTCGCCCACTTTGGTAGTATCGCCTGTCGCAACCTTTTGTTCCTTTAAAATGCCGTCTTCTTCACTTTCCACCTGACTAATCACTTTGTCCGTTTCTACTTCAAATAAAACGTCACCCTGCTTAACCGATTCTCCCGGTTTCTTGATCCATTCACCGAAAAAGTAATCATCGGACTTTGGGCTTAATTTTGGCATGTGAATTTCCTTTAACATTTTAGCCACCCCTTGAGCATTAATTGAATTCTTGACAACAATATAACATCGTCTGATAGTTTGTGAAATAGCGCTTTCATAAAATTAGGGAAAACCCTTAAAAGCCCCGAAACGACGAGGTTTAACGTGATTATTTTTTATTTACATATGGCATAATTTAGTTTGAAATATTATTATATTGATTTTTGAAAATTACGACTTAAATAAAAAAAGTCGGACAACTGATCCGACTCTTCTATCTATTTACCATTAGCTTCATAAATTAATGGAACTGCATGCCACCATCAACAATAATGGTCTGACCGGTAATGTAGTTGGAATCCTTACCGGCCAGGAATGAAACGGCTGCCGCCACATCTTCAGGTTCGGATAACCGCTTCAAAGCAATATCTTTGGCGAATTGCTGCATACCCCACTCGTCATCCTTACCGGCGTTTTTGCCGACTTGATGGGCAATGTCAAACATCATTGGCGTTTTTACGATCCCCGGCGCATAGGCATTTACGTTAATCCCTTCATCTGCCAAATCACGTGCCAAGACCTGCGTAATTCCCCGAACAGCAAACTTCGTGCCGGAGTAAAGTGCCAGGTTGGGATTACCAACAACGCCGGCTTGTGAAGTTGCGTTAATAATTTTACCGCCATGACCCAATTTCTTAAAAGCCTGGTGGGCTGCTTGAGCACCCCAAAGAACACCGCCGACGTTGACACCATAAACCAGACGGAACTGATCCGGGGTAATCGTGTCCAGAGGCGTAGTTGGTCCCAGACCGGCGTTATTAACAATAACATCAAAGCCGCCCAGTTTATCAACGGCTTGATCAACAGCTGAAAACATTGAATCGCGATCCGAAACATCGACTTTGACGCCAACCGCTTCGCTGCCATCCGGTGACAGTTTGGCAGCCACCTTGTTTGCATTATCAATATTCAAATCTGCGACAGCAACTTTAAACCCATCATCATGCAAACGGGTAGCGATCGCTTCACCAATTCCCTGACCGCCGCCGGTTACAAATGCTACTTTTTTTGCCATTATAAACGCCTCCACTTTTCATTTTTGTATCCGCTTACATTATACTTCTCATGAAAACGAATCACAATGAAATGCTTTTTATTTTCATAACGGCAAACCATGACATTTGTCATTTTGCTTCGTGACAATCCTTACTACCCGCTAATTTGTAACCCGCCTATACTAACGGTAATCCTTAAGAAAAGAAGTGAGCCCTATGACAGCCATTATTCAATTAAACAACCTATCATTCGCCTATGATAAAAAGTCGGTACTTAAAAATCTCAATCTCACGGTTCAATCTGGTGAAATCCTCGGGTTGGTTGGTCCCAACGGTGCTGGGAAAACCACCCTGCTTCATCTGATTCAAGGCATTCTTCATTCGTCCCACCATGCCATTACTGTCTTTGGTGGTCAACCCGGCAGTCTCTTGGCTAAAGCCAAAATCAGTACCATGCCCCAAAAAGATTTGCAGCTTAACAACATTAAAGTCAGCGAATTTGTTAACTTATTTGCGAGCCAGGCCGATCATCCCCAAAATCCTGCTGCGGTTATTCAAGCGCTCGGCCTCACAGAAATTAAAAATCGATTAATTAACCAATTATCCGGCGGCCAGCGCCGAAAAGTCAGCTTTGCCGGCGCCGTCGTCTCAAACCCGCAATTACTGTTCCTGGATGAACCAACTGTTGGCATGGATGCCGGGGCTCGGCAAAATTTCTGGGATTACATTGAAACCCTTCGTCAGCAAAACGTTACCATCATTATTACCAGTCATTACCTGGAGGAAATTCAAAAGGTCGCCGATCGAATTGCCATTCTTCAAACCGGCCAATTCAGTTACGTCGGTAGTTGGCAGGCCCTTCAAAGTCACCATACCAACGGTCAGCTACATTTCACCACCTCATTGGCATTATCAGTGTTCACCCATTTATCGGCAGTGACCGCCGCTCATCAAACAACGGCCGGCATTACGTTACTCAGTAATGACACGGATCTAACTTTGCAGGCGCTCTTGCCGTTCATTGATCAATTGCATGACATCACGATCACCCGGGAATCACTGGAATCAATTTTTCTGGAAATGACCAATAAAGGAGGGCTTTCAAAATGAAAACACTTGGTTATCAGATCAGTTTCAATACTAAACGAATTTTTCTGCGAAATTTCAGCTATTCTTTTTTCACAATTTTAATGCCGATCGGGTTTTACGTTCTGTTCACTAAGGTGTTGGTTTCAGGAACCGCTGCCCAAGAGCTGGTCTTCGCCAAACAGTATCTCGGCAGCATGATTGTCTACAGTGTCCTAATCAACGCGATGTTTGGGCTGGGTCAAATCATGCAGGGCGATCGGCAACAGGAGTTAATTTTAGCCCTGTCCCTAACACCCAAGGGTGCCAAATACTACTATTTATCGATCGGAATTGTCATGTCGGCAATTAACATCCTCTCGATCATCCTTATGCAGCTGGTCGGCAGATTGACCTGGCAGATTAACCTTTCAATAACTGAATCTCTCAGCGTTGTTATTGTCGTCATACTGGGAACTTTACCACTGATGGGCCTCGGCATTCTT
>NZ_BAKI01000061.1 GCF_000583655.1 Lentilactobacillus farraginis DSM 18382 = JCM 14108 | reverse complement strand
TCTTTTTTAACATTCCCTTGAAGTTCCTTAAAAAGTTTAGGGTTGTCACCGACCCGACCGAACTACTAAAATAGAAATTAACGCTTATGACTAAGGACGGTTTAATCTATGCAAAAAACAACTACGGATATAGACATTGGTGATTATTTAAAGCTATTTGCCTGCACGGCCGTCATGCTGCAGACACTTCTTGGGTTTGTTTTAACAACCACCCCTTCAGCAACTAACGAAATCGGCATCGGCATCCTTTACAATCTTATTAAGTTTACCGCACCGGCTTTTATCTTCGGTATTCTCTACACAACAGCCCGTAAATCGATCAACGCAGCAATTTCCTATCAACGTTACCTGGCACAACGCTGGCACGGCTTGTTTGTTCCCACAATTTGGTGGACAGCCATTTATTTGTTGGTAACACCGGACCTGCAACAGATTGGTCACTATCATAATTTACGGACCTTTCTCTGGCAGTTTATAAACGGTAATGCGGCACCCCACCTTTGGTACAACACAATGATGTTACAGTTCATTCTCTTAATGCCAATCTTTCTGTCACTTGGTCGCTGGGCCGCTACTACGCCGGTTCGTGGGCTAATCACTGCCGGTTGGACTATCGCCATCTTTTTGGCTTGGATTTTATTTTATGACTTGGAAGTTTTCCATGGCCCCCAAATGACCCATTGGTACCTGCTGGACCGGGTCTTTCCAAGTTTCCTGATTTACGGTGTCTTCGGTGTTCTTGCCTGGCAATATCACGAAATGGTTAATCGGTTCCTGCGAACCTGGTGGCCGATTTTCTGTCTCATCTTTTTAGCCAGTTTCTATTGGATTAATATTGAATTATTTCGCTTTGGTTCTCCGATTAAATTAATGAACGCGCCTTACTATAAGCCTTCAATGGTCCTCTATGATTTGGTCGTTATCAGCTTGATTGCCTCACTGGCAATTTTTCAAATTGATAATCACACCAGGGTCAACAAAGTTGTTCATATTTTAGCCGACTTTGCCTACCGGGCTTTCCTATCGAACGTTTTTTGGCTTTACCTGCTTTGGTCAACCTTCGGCAAGCAATTAGTCATTCATCACCTGCTGATTGGAACTGCCATTCTTTACGCCGGCACCTGGATGCTGTCATTTGGATCTGCCTTTATTATTCATTTCATTTGGCAGCGAATCCACCTGCTCTTACCAGCCCATCAGCCGCATCCCGCCAAATAAAACAGCGTCATTTAGCGTTTGAGAGTATCAACGTTAAATGACGCTGTTTTATAATGCTTTTAAAAATCAATTTATCATTTCAATGTTTAATAACCACTAATCTGCGACGGCCGTCGATTCTTTCAGCCACAGTGTCAACACACCGATAACTGCCAAGATAACGCTGACAGCTGCTAATATCGGTGCCGGCTGATCACTGCCAATTAAGTTGCTGAGACCTGACAGCACGTATGGTGTAATAAAAACGCCCACATTAATCCCGACAATTAAAATTGACGAGGCCAGTGTTTCGTTGCCTTTACCGGCAATCTCAGCCGATTCTGCAAACAAATAGGGGCCAACCAATGACGTACTAAGTCCGGCAATTGCCGTTAGTGTAAAAGTCAGGATCAGGGAATTAGACCGTGACATGGCAAACAACGCGATTGCTGCTACCAATAAACCAACTGGTAAAATCAACCGGTGGATCAACTTAAACAATCGGCCATATAAGGTGCCGCCAATCATGTTGGCAACACCTAGAATTGCCAATGCGATGCTGCCATCCGCAATTTTGCCATAGCCGGCAGTCAAAATCAAACCGGAAATTTTTACGATTACCGTCTGCATGATCATCATGCTAAAAAGCACCAACAATGCATAAACCAGCAACCGTCCTTTTAGTAACCGTCCAAAGCTGGTAGGCTGCTGTGAACTCAATCGCTCAGCCGAGACTTCAGCGGTCTGGTCATTGGGAGCGCCCCACCAAAACAGAAACAACACCGGAATAGCAATAAAATAATATAAATAAACCTGACGCCAGCCAAAGCCAATCAAAAATGATGAAATTAAAAACATCAGGATATTTCCAAGCGAGTTAACTGACCCCTGATAACCCATCATTGTTTGCCGCCGCGTCCCCTCATAATAGGCACTGATCAGACTGTAAGCCATCGCGTTAAACAAGCCAATTCCAGCTCCCAATAAGAACCGGGACCCTAAAATCAACCAAAACGAATTAACGACGATCGGGAGCAGACCGGCAAGCAAAACAATGAAAACACCTACTAAAACGGTTACCTTATTCCCCAGCTTTTTAGCGATCGGATTACTTAAAATAACAAAGATTAACACGCTTAAGCTGGGAATCGTGGTCAAACTTTCAATCTGACTTAACGGTACGCTTGGAAATTGTTTAACCATTAACGGAATGGTGCCGGCCACTGCGTTAGCACTGGTCAACAAAATCGAAATGGACAAAAGTGCGGGTGCCAGCCGCCACTTTGGTTGTTGTGTCATTGCTGTTTTCCCCCTCAATCTTTTTTAACGGCCAAAGATCGCCCTTAAATAGTGCCGATTGGCGATCGCCACCAACTTATCAACCAAGCTTAACGATAGTTTCCCACTAGATTGTTGTGCCAGTCGAATCAGTGGCGTATCTAAAATAATGGTCTCCATAAACTTGGCTTCCGGGCTGCTTGGATCTGAAATCCCCTTGGTCATATTCTTCTTAACGATCTCCGTCACTTTTCGAACAATCATAGAATGCGCGCTCAATTCCCGTGGTGTGTTCAACCGCGTATACCGTCCCGGCCGACTGACCGTTGGTGGCTGTACCGTTAACCCGCTCATCTGGGTAAAATCGGTCAAGCTGGGCTTACCGATCGGTTTGACATACCAGGCCGGTATTTCCCGTGCGGCATCATCTATCGACTGGCCATTCACCTTAACCGGCACCGGCGGTAATGTCTGATTTGATCCGGTCCCGACAATAATAAATTTGGCTGCTGTCGGCAACTGCCATTGCTGTTGTTGCTGATCCCACTCACTAAAAGCGTGAGCTGACAGTTCAATTGTCACTTTCTTGGTTTCACCGGCCTTTAAAAAGATCTTTTGAAACCCCTTTAACGCTTTTAGTGGCTTTAATGGCCGCTGTGGTGAATTCCCCACATAGGCTTGAACCACTTCGGCACCGTCCCGTTCACCGGTATTGGTTACGTTGACCGACACCTGAATTGATCGGCCGGCCTGAACCTGATCACTATTTAATTTCAAATCACTCAGTTTAAAATTAGTGTAGCTCAAGCCAAACCCAAACGGAAAGGCCACCGGCTGACCCGCTTTTTCATAGTAACGATAACCGACGTAAACGCTTTCGGCATATCCTACTGAACGGGGATTTTGATCGTAAATTTCAGCAGACGGCACGTCCTGATAGGTAATTGGATAGCTTTCAGCCAATTTGCCGGCAGGATTTACCTTACCGGTCAAAAGATTAGCCGCCGCATCCCCAACAAACTGACCACCCAAATACAGATTGATCAGGCCTTTAACTTTCGTCAGCCAAGGCAACTCAACTGGTGCGCCGGCAATTAATAAGACAATCAAATTGGGATTAACCGCTGCCATTCGTTCAATCAGCGCATTCTGATTAACCGGCAGTTTCATGTTTTGTCGGTCAAACCCTTCCGACTCATCAGTTTCCGGCAAGCCAGCCACAAAAAGGACTGTCTGGGCATTTTTTGCCGCCGTAACCGCTGCATCGGTTAATCGACCGGCCGTCTTATTTTCAAATGCATAGCCCTGCTGATAGTCATAAGTAATACCGGCTTTGGTTAAGCCATCCAAAATCGACGTATGAGCCGGCGGATTAATGTGAGAGGAGCCGGCTCCCTGATAGCGGGTTTCAGCAGCCATCTGCCCAACCACTAATAACTTTTCGGCTGATTGTATCGGCAAAATCCCGTCTTCATTTTTCAGCAAGACCGCCGCTTGTTCTTCAACTTTTTGAGCCAGCTGGCCATTCTGCCTTAACAACGCTTCTCGGTCGCCTTTAAATGCCGGTCGTTTCTTCTCAGCTACTTTAACGACGTTGCCGGCTGCCCGCAGTAAAGCTGAACGCTTCAATTGACCATCTTTCAAGGCAGCTAGTGCCTGTTGATCAAACATATTATGACTGGACGGCATTTCCAAATCGGTACCGGCATTCAGGCTGGCCACTTTATTATTTAAAGCGCCCCAGTCGGTTACCACCGCCCCGTCAAACTTCCACTGATGACGTAACACATCAGTTAGTAAATAAGGATTGTCGCTGGCATAGGTCCCGTTAACCTTGTTATAGGAACACATAATGCCTTCGGGTGCCGCCGTTTCAACGGCAATTCGAAATGCTTCCAAATACAGTTCATGAAGTGCAGTCTCATCAATCAGAGAATCCGATAGTAAACGATCATTTTCTTGATTGTTGCCCGCAAAATGCTTCAGGCAGGCAGCGACCCCTTCGGACTGCAGGCCTTTAATCCAAGCAGCCCCAAGCATACCTGCCAAGTAGGGATCTTCACTGAAATATTCAAAGTTTCGACCACACAAGGGATTTCGCTTAATATTAATGCCGGGTCCCAGTACCATATCGACCTTTAAACTACGGGCTTCTGCGCCGATTGCCCGACCCATTTGAGAAATCAGCTCCGGATCCCAAGTACAGGCCACAGCGCTGGCTGTTGGAAAGCAGGTGCTGACAACGCTGTCATTAATTCCCAACGCATCTCCTGTACCGGACTGGTAACGCAACCCGTTTGGCCCGTCACTCATTCGAAAGCTGGGAATCTGAGCTTTCGGTATGGCAGCTGACTGCCAAAAATCTGCGCCAGACGTCAATTTAATCAATTCTTCAGGCGTTAACTGCTTTAACCGGTCTTCCAAAGACTGCATAAAAATTCTCCTTCCGATTAATCAGTTTGATCAATCCACTTGTAATTATTTTTTAAAATCAGTTATATCTTACCATTGAACGAATTGCCAGCGATTAAAAAGTGCTTTGATCCGACTATGGATCAGAGCACTTTTTAATCGCTGCTGAGGGATGCTTGGATTGTTTAGTGTTAACTGCATTGCTTTGGGCACTGCTTAGGACCGCTACACAAAGCAATGCCGCTCCATATAAGAGATCAATTCGAAAAATCCAAACCCGGGATTTCCCGAATTGACGTCTTATATTCCGGGCATTAACCGCTTTGCTTCGCGCACTATCTAGGACCGCTACGCAAAGCAACGCTCTGCATGTAAGGGATTTATTTCAAAAACCCAGACCCGGGGTTTCCGAAATAAACGCCTTACACTCCGAACGTTAACCGCTTTGCTTCGCGCACTTCATCTTTACATGCCTAATTCCCACTTCCATAAACGGTTTGCCATACTGCTTAAATCCCAGCTTTTCGTAAAAGCCCTTGGCCGTTTCCTGCGCTCCCAGGTAAAAAGCTGGTTCGTCAGCGTACTTTGGGTCCCGCAGGATATTTTCCAATAATGCTTTTGCATAGCCTTTATGCCGAAAGTTTTTTAAAGTCGCAACTCGCTGAACGTGGACACCCTTGTTGGTTACCGTTACTCTGGCTGTCGCAACCGGCTGGTGATTTTCATAGGCGACGTAATGGGTTGCCTGATCATCAGTTCCGTCAAATTCCGCTTGCTCATCAATTCCCTGTTCTTTAATAAAAACCGCCTTGCGAATTAACCGAGCGTCCTGATAAACGTCATCCAAAAACACAGTTTGTTTAATTTCAACCACTTTTTCCACCTAATAATCTATGATTGCTCGTTATATGCCGTCACCGTAACATCATCACCATCAAACTGAAGCTTGGTCAAACTACCATTGGCCGGTCGCTTGGTAACATCAAATTGGCCCTGACCAAACCGCTCAACCAAACTTAATAAAGTATTGCCGTGACTGATTAATAAGACATTATCGCCATCCTTAATCCGGGAATCGTTTTTAATCAATGCCAGCCCCTGATCAAGGCGCTGCCAGTATTCTTCATTGTTTTCAGCCTGATGGAATGGATCGGCTTCTTTCAAATAATCTTTGGCTTTGCCAATTGAATACTTTTCAACAATTGATTTAAAAGTTGGCAGGCCATGTGGCGCGCCCGCAAGATACCAAGCCTGATCCATATCATTTCCTTCAAAATAACCATAAAACTCTTCCCGGAAAAATGGTGACGTGATTGGCTCTTTGATCGTCGATGCGGTATTTCGCTTCAAAATTTCTTTGGTGGTTTCTTCGGCTCTGGTAGTATCACTACAGTAAGCCGCCACAAATTTAACATTTTTCAGCTTCTCACCCGTATCAACTGCGTTTTGAATCCCTTTTTTAGTCAGCGGTGAATTGCTCCATCCCTGCAGCTTATTATAAATATTAAAATACGTTTGACCGTGTCGGACCATGTACAAAGTAAATTTCGTCATGTTTCCACATCCTTTGTCTTTGATACCCTAAGTATAACAAGTTGTTGGGAAGTTGCAGATAGAATTTTTAAGATTTTCCCGCTTTGATGCCTTATGCTCCGAACGTTAACCGCTTTGTTTCGCGCACCTTTTTTTAGGACTGCTCCTCAAAACACCACCGCTCCACACACTTTTTAGGACTGCTTCGCTACCCCACAAACCTGTATGTAAGGGATTTATTTCAAAAACCCAGACCCGGGGTTTCCGAAATAAACGCCTTACACGCCGGGTTATCCCGGGGTAGCTCCGCACACTTTTTAATTTTCCCCCAAATTCCCATTTCTCCCCTTTCTTCTTCGAATTTATCTGATACTATAACAATAAGTATGTATAGTATATTTGAAGGAGCCGGCGTTTTGAAATATGTTAATTCAATCCTTGCCAAATGCAGTACACGCAAGGGATTTCTTTTGTTATTAATTATCTGTTTTTGGGTTAAAACAATGTTTGCCTACTTTGTTGATTTCCGGTTAGGAATTAGTAACCCCTTTCAGTTTTTAATTGTTCTAATCAACCCATTGGCAACTTCCGTTCTGCTGCTGGGAATTGCGCTTTACTTTAAAAGAAGCCGTATCTTCTATCCAGTCGCAATTATTATTGCAATCCTAAACACAGTTTTACTATATCTAAACGTTATTTATTTTCGGGAATTCACCGACTTTATGACGGTTAGTACCATGACCGGTTACTCGAAGGTCAACCAAGGCTTAAGTGGTAGTTCACTGGCACTTACCAATTTTCACGATATCATTTACTGGCTTGATTTAATTGTCATTATCATTTTGATGGCTACCAAAAAAATTAAAATTGATCATCGCCCACTTAACAGGCGAATCGGGTTAGCTGTTACTTCCTTCTCCTTGTTATTTTTCGCCATTAACCTTTCACTAGGTGAAATGGATCGCCCGCAGCTGTTAACTCGGACGTTTGATCGGACCTATATCGTTAAATATCTCGGGTTGGACGCTTTTACGGTTTATGACGGTATTAAGTCGCAGCATACAAACGATTTAAGGGCAACGGCAACCAAATCTGAACTTAGTGACGTTTTAAAATTTACCCGTTCTCATTATGCCAAACCTAACAAAAAATACTACGGAATTGCCAAGGGAAAAAACGTGATTATTCTTCATCTTGAAAGTTTCCAGCAATTCTTAATCGGTAAAAAAATTAACGGCCAAGAAGTAACACCATTTCTGAATAAACTTTATAAAAGCAAATCCTCTTACTCATTCAGAAACTTCTTTCATCAAGTTGGTCAAGGAAAAACCTCTGACGCTGAAAACATGCTTGAAACCAGCACTTACGGTCTTCCCCAAGGATCGTTGTTCGCCCAACTTGGCAGTGATAACACGTTCCAAGCCGCACCGGCAATCCTAAAGCAGCGACGCAATTACAGTAGTGCAGTCTTTCACGCAACGTCGCCAGCTTTTGGAACCGAAACAACGTTTACAAGGAAATGGGGTATCAATACTTCTTTGATGCCAGTTATTATGATACGTCCGGTGACCGCTCAATGGGCTACGGTCTAAAGGATAAACTATTATTTAGAGAATCCGTTAAGTATCTGCAAAATCTGCAACAGCCGTTTTACGCAAAGTATATCACGGTTACCAACCACTTCCCTTACGACTTGGATAGTGAAGATACCAACTTTAAGACAACCGATACTGGCGATCATGTCGTAGATAACTACTTTGTGACGGCTCATTACCTGGATCAATCCATTCGAGAGTTTTACAGATACCTCAGAAAGAGCGGCTTATTGAAAAATTCCGTTATTTTGCTTTACGGTGACCACTACGGCATTTCCGATTCAGAAAATAAAAACCTGGCCAAGGCCCTTGGAAAGAATCCGGATGACTGGACAGATTACGATAATGCCCAACTCCAGCGGGTTCCACTAATCATCAACATCCCTGGCGTCAAAAACGGCTACGTTTCAAATAAATACGCTGGTGAAATTGATGTCTTGCCGACATTGATGCACCTGCTGGGAATCAGCACCAAACGTTACATTCAGTTTGGGACCGATATTTTCTCCAAGCAGCACGATCAGGTAGTGGCCTTTCGAAATCAGGATTGGGTCAGCCCGTCATTTACCTCAATCAGCGGTAACATTTATTCTAACAAAACCGGACAGGAAATGACGCTCAATAAACAACAGCAAAAGCAGGTTGATAAAGACAAAAAGCGAGTCGATAAGGAACTGTCATTATCAGATTCACTCAATGAAAAAAACCTGTTGCGTTTTTATCATCCAAAGGGCTTTGAAGCAGTTGACCCCAGAAAATATAACTATGCCAACGGTTATCAAAAGGAACGACGGATTGCTGAAAAACGTGGCAGAAAGTCAACCAGTCTCTATTCGAAGAAGGGCAACACTATCAAGGACTACGTCACAGACGCACCGGAAATCCACCACAAATCAACAGATTCCAACCGAATCAAGATTACGAACCCGGACGCAAGTAATAATGACAGTGGAAAATAATAGTGTGCGGAGCTAATCTGGGATAAACCGAAATGTAAGGCGTTCTTTTCGGAAATCCCGGGTTTGGATTTTTGAAAAGAATCCCTTGCATGCAGGTTTATGATTAGCGCAGCAGTCCTAGAATAGTGTGCGGAACAAAGCGGTTAACGTTCGGAGTATAAGACGTCAATTTGGGAAGTCCTGGGTTTGGGCTTTTCAAATTGATCTCTTATATGCAGAACGTTGCTTTGTGTAGCAGTCCTAGAACAGTGTGCGAAGCAAAACGGGTAGCACCCGGAGCATAAGGCGTTCTTTTCGGAAATCCCGGGTTTGGATTTTTGAAAAGAATCCCTTATGTGGAGCGGTGTTGTTTTGCGTAGCAGTCCTAGACAGTGTGCGGAGCAAAGCGTCTAGCACCCGAAGCATAAGCCAAAGTAAACGGGGATGAGAAGAACGAAACGGCAAACACAAGAAAGTCACTGGCTTCAACATTTATCCTACAATGTCTTAGTCATTCTGTTGGCATTGGCTTCATTTTTAATGGTTATTTTGGCGATTATAAATGTCATTACGTTAAAAAGCGGCATTTACAGATACATTTTCTTCCTGATCTGGCTTTTCTTCTTAATCGACTATCTGGTCCGACTTAAGCTCGCAGAATCCAAGAAAGATTTCTTGATTTCAAATTTGTTTGATCTGATCGCGTTAATTCCGTCTCATCCGGTCTTTGCACTCTTCCGGGTTGCCAGAATTTTTGCAATTGTTCGTGAATATAATCTACTGTGGAAATTGGGCTGGACTGGAAAATTTACCAATGTCATACACAGATTTCTTTATGACACCGGCTTTATCTACCTTTTTTCAATCAGTTTGGTTATTCTAATTGGCAGTTCGTTGGTATTTGCTTCCTTTGAACACGTTTCGCTTCAAGAGGCATTGTGGTGGGCAATTACAACGGCAACCACTGTTGGTTACGGGGACGAAACGCCCCACACCGCCGGCGGCAAGATTGTGGCTTCACTACTCATGCTGGGCGGCATCGGTTTTATTGGTTTGTTAACGTCCACTATTACCGGCTTCTTCACCAAACAAGATACTGAAGATGAGCGGGATAAGACACTAAAGCACCTTACCAGGCAAGTCAACCATTTATCCAAACAGGTTGCTCAAATGCAAAAAGAAATTCAAGGCCAAAATAAGCATACCAAACCAACAACCAGGAAAAAGCATTCAAAATAAGCTCAATCTCAAAAGGGCTGAAAGTCATCAAGAAACGATGACTTCCAGCCCTTTTGGTGATTATGAAACTATCAAGTAACGCAACTTAAAATTATTTGCATACCTTTTTAATATCAACCAGTGCAAAGCTCCAACTTTATATCGATAAATAACGAGCCAGTATTACGTAGTCGTTAATAAAAAGGCAGTGTTGTATAAAATACGTTTGCCAAAGGCCCCCAAATTATCCGGCACCGTTATCGCATTTTTGTGACTACCATCAGACAAAATGTGTAATTACTATGATTTGGCAAATAGGAAACTTATCAGTGAGAACTATTAAATATCCTCAAAATGGACAAATTAGTCACACAAACTGACTTCATATGACTAATTCTGTAAAGGCAGCCAAATAGATCAAAAGATCAGTAGTATGGTTTAAAGATTCAAATACCAAAGAATGGTACATTGAAAAATTATACAACAAATAATATTTTACAAAGCAAACGCAGATACTTATTAACCTAGTTAA
>NZ_BAKI01000062.1 GCF_000583655.1 Lentilactobacillus farraginis DSM 18382 = JCM 14108 | reverse complement strand
ATAAAGCAAACTAAACTGTTAACCTTATCAAATTAATGACTATGGTTAACAGTTTTTTTGCCTTCAATTAAAATGAAGGTAGTCATTGAGTGCTGTGCTTACGACTAAAACTTATCGCATAGCTTTAATTGTATTGATGACTATTTTCTAATACATAGTCATCAGTATTATCTTCTGTAAAACTATACATAGCTCTTGAACCACCAATTAACTTAGGGCGTGAAGAAAGGAAAACGACGTTTGCTGCCCCAATGTGATGATGTCGTGTATGAATTGGAACTTGAACAAATTTAATGTGCATTCCGATTTCCGTTCCACCAATATCTATACCACCAAATGCAGAAATGTGTTCTACCTCTACAGGGTCATTCATCTTTGTATATGCCGCAACTTGTGCGCCACCACCAGCGTGCATGGCAGGAACTACAGAAACAATTTCTAAATTGTTCTGCTCAGCAACCTTTCTTTCAACTAGCAATGCTCTGTTAATATGCTGGCATCCTTGAACTGCCAAATGGATGTGTCTCGGGATTAGAAAGTTACTTAGTGTGTTTATAATAATGCGGCCGATATTTAAGCTGGAATTAGTTCCCATCCATGCACCGCTAATTTCACTAGTACTGCATCCCAGAACAAAAATACCATCTTGTGGGAATTCAATGCTATCAAAATAATCATTTAAAACGTTTTCAGTATCTTCTTGAACTAGTTTAAGTTCTTCGTTTAATTCGATATTCATATCCCTTACTCCCTCGTATATAGTTTTTAAATTAAGTACTTAACTTTTTTACAAAAAATTGTTAGAAAAATCACATTCTTTGTAAACAATTACAATGTATAGCACCTGATAAATATCAACAAGTGCCTTCCGCTGATTTAGTATACCTTTAAACGAGAAAATATGAAAGCGCTTAACAAAGCCGTAAATGTCCGCTAACATTGGTTTAACAGCTTTTATAGTACTTTTTAGACAATATTCCATTTTTGTATAGAGCATTTACAGATTATTTGATGCATAATATATATTGTTCAACGGATGACCCGTTGGTCAAGTGGTTAAGACACCGCCCTTTCACGGCGATAACATGGGTCCGAATCCCGTACGGGTCATTATTATTGGGTTATAGCCAAGCGGTAAGGCAACGGGTTTTGATCCCGTGATGCGCTGGTTCGATCCCAGCTAACCCAATCAAGCTTCCAGGACTTCACTAATTTAGTTCTGGGAGCTTTTTTAATGCGAATAGAATTTTATCATTTGAGTATTATATCATCTTAATGATAAAACGTTATACTTTGGCTTGTAACAAGGCATGAAAGGTTATTAAACCTTATATTTTAGGGCTAAAGGGGCTTTATATTATGAAATCGTATACAGAAGTTAGAATGTGTGAATCTTTGAGCCATCTTATTGAAAAAAAGTCATTTAACGATATCACGGTTAAAGATATTGTTAAAGCAAGCCAAGTTAACAGGCAGACTTTCTATTACCATTTCGAAGATAAATACGATTGCTTGAGAGCTTATTTAGATAACCAATCTCAACAAATTGTAAATAACGTTACTCTAGATAACTGGGCAGAATGCTATCTACATGTTTTTCGATACATTGATACGCGACCAACGTTTTTTTATCACATTGATGAATCAAATGCATCAAGCCTTTTTAATGATTTCATTTTAGAGACAATTATGATTATTTTGAAGAAATTAATTGATTTTTTAAAAACCAATTCGGGGTATGTTTTTGATAAAGAACCCAATCTACAAGTACTTAAATATGGAATGCAGGGTATCGTTTTAAGCTGGTTCCGTAGTGGAATGCGAGAAAATCCGGAATTTTTAGTTAGGGATATTGCAGAAATTGATCATGAAACCTTAATGCATATGTTAGGTGGAGTGAAAATGGAAGCGATTTCAAACACAAAACGTAATGTGTCTAAAAATTAAACAAAACTGCATCAGTGTCTATTTAGATATCGTTATTTGTGATTTATAGTACATACTGTAATTACGAAAAACAACGAGCGCCCGTTCAAATATCCCTTTATTTTGGAAGGAATGATTAAGTTGGACGAACAGAAAACATCTGATGTAGGTGTTAAGAAAAGTGCCAACCAAATTAATGGTTTTCAGCTTTTCTCGATGACCACTTCAATGGTTATGACGGTTTATGGTTTTGCGGCCTTGGCTAAACAAGGCCGGTAGCATTCTTTTATCTATTCTTAGCAGGTGTTCTATGGTTTATTCCAGTAACGCGAGCATCTGGTGAAATGGCATCAATTGATGGCTGGAGTAAGGGTGGGATCTTTACTTGGGCTAGAAATATGCTAGGTGAAAAAACTGGGTGGGCAGCACTGTTCTACCAGTGGATTCACATTACAGTTGGAATGAATACGATGATGTTCTTTATCATTGGTTGCTTATCAATTTCGATTGACATGCCGATTATTAATAATAATCCAGCAATTAAATTTATGTTAATGATGATAATTTTGTGGGGACTGATTTTGGCACAGCAGCATGGAACAGCTGTAACAGGAAAAATTGCGCAATGGTGTTTCAGTCTTGGTGTTATTATCCCGGTATTTTTCTTATTAATTATCTTCGTTATCTATTTAGCACAAGGCAATCCGATGTTAATCAATATCAACATGCATACTCTATTGCCTAAAAGTTGGAGTGGCAATGTTTTAGTTGGATTTGTACCGTTCATGCTTGTTTTCGCT
Organism: Lentilactobacillus farraginis DSM 18382 = JCM 14108; assembly: GCF_000583655.1. GTDB lineage: Bacteria > Bacillota > Bacilli > Lactobacillales > Lactobacillaceae > Lentilactobacillus > Lentilactobacillus farraginis. Next base: position 7,481 of record NZ_BAKI01000062.1, on the reverse strand, counting down.
GGTGCTGAAGGATCAGCACCTCATGTAAAGAATCTTAAGAATCCACGCGTTTATCCAAAGGTTATGATCGCACTGGCAATTTGCGCAATTGCTTCAGATATTATTGGAAGTATGGCAATTGCCGGAACAATTCCCGCAGATAAGATTCAATTAAGCGATGGAATTGTCTACGCATATGGTGAATTGGTACAGCGGTTTGGAATCAGTGTTGTAATTGTCGAAAAATTAACTGGTTTTCTTCTAGCAATTGGTGTGCTTGGTGAAATTAGTAGTTGGGTTGTTGGTCCAAACGCAGGGATGTTTGAAGCAGCAAAATCTGGCTTTTTACCACCAAGATTTTCCAAGGCAAATAAATATGGCATTGAAACAAATGTCATGATTCTTCAGGGACTTATTGTTTCAGCTATGGGAGCATTGTTAACGTTTGGTTCAGGAAAGAATTCATCAAATCTTTCCTTCCAAACTGCGATTAGCTTGACGGTTGCTCTTTATACCTTGATGTATGTATTACTTTTTGCAAGCTATTTAGTGCTTCAATTCAAGCATAAAGAATTGAATAGAACATTTGTAGCGGCTAAAAGTTCGCTGTTCAGAAAAGTGTATGGGGTACTTGGACTTGTTTTATCAGCATTTGGGTTTGTCGTAACATTCTTCCCACCTGCTGAACTTGCACCATCTGCACAGCGTACGTATCTGCTATTGCTTGGAAGTGCATTCGTAATTGTAGTGTTTATCCCATTTGTTCTTTACCGATATCATAAAAAATGGGCTGGCGAATTGGGGATTCCTGTTGCACAGGAGCTTTCCAAAGAAGAAAAAAATGTTCTTCCAGCGGGTTCTCAAGCTGCACATGTCGTTTCCGGAACTCATGATGACAAATCATCACATTAATAAAAGAAAGGTCGCATAATATTATGACAAACAACGATGAACAAAACTTAGACAGAGTAGATTTAGAAAAGAACTTTTTAGGTAGCATTGAGTCTGGTATGTCGCTGCCTACTGACAAAATGCCAGAGCATCCGATGGCACCAGATGTTGCAGCCCAGCTTGTCCAGCATTACCGACTGAATGAAGCAAAGGCAGATCAGAATTTGGCAACATTCTGCACAACCGAAATGGAGCCCCAAGCTGATAAGTTGATGCTAAGTGCACTAAACACAAACGCAATTGATAAATCAGAATATCCAAAAACAGCCGCTATGGAAAACTATTGTGTGTCATTTCTTGCTCACCTTTGGGGTGTGCCAGATGGACAGAAAATGTACAAAGATTTTATTGGAACATCAACAGTGGGCTCGTCTGAGGGTTGCATGTTAGGTGGGTTGTCACTTTTACTTGGGTGGAAACATCGTGCAAAAGCTGCTGGATTTGATATTGATGATCTCCATACACATAAACCAAATTTAGTTATTATGTCTGGCTATCAAGTTGTATGGGAAAAGTTCTGCACATACTGGAATGTTGAGCTGCGACAAGTTCCTATTGATGGTGAACATATGTCGATGGATATGGACCATGTAATGGATTATGTTGATGAAAATACGATCGGTATTGTTGGTATTCAAGGTATTACTTATACAGGTGCGGTTGACGATATTCAGAAACTCGATAAATTAGTTTCTGAATATAATAAGACAGCTGTATTGCCTCTTAGAATTCACGTTGATTCAGCATTTGGCGGATTATTTGCACCATTTGTCGATGGATTCAAGCCTTGGGATTTTCGTTTGAAGAATGTTGTTTCAATTAACGTTTCCGGACATAAGTATGGCATGGTTTATCCCGGTATTGGTTGGATTGTATGGAAAAAGAATAACTACGACTATTTGCCTAAGGAAATGCGATTCCAAGTTCCATATCTTGGCAAAACTGTTGATTCAATTGCAATTAACTTTTCACATAGTGGTGCACACATTGTTGCGCAGTATTATAACTTTATTCGTTTCGGTGTTAATGGATTTAAAGCCATTATGAACAATGTACGTAAAGTGTCTCTGAAGTTAACCGATGAGCTGAAAAAGTTTGGGATTTTTGAAATTGTGAACGATGGCTCACAATTACCAATTAATTGCTGGAAGTTAGCAGATGACGCTAATGTTGGTTGGACATTGTATGATTTGGAATCAGAATTGGCAAAGCACGGCTGGCAAGTTCCCGCATATCCGCTTCCAAAGAACCGTGATGATACAACTATCAGTCGAATTGTTGTACGCCCTTCAATGACAATGACAATTGCGGATGATTTCATTGATGATCTACATTTAGCAATTAATGGTTTGAATAAAGCGCATCCAGCACCGCAAAATATTTTTGCTGATGAAGACACGGTTCAACATATGGTAACAAAATAAGTAACGACTATGTAACAAGTGGAGGAATGAGTTGATCATGGATAATGGAGTTAATCATAAAAATGTGAGGGTAAGGTATGCACCAAGTCCAACGGGATTTTTACACATTGGAAATGCACAGTCAGCATTATTCAATTATCTTTTTGCCCGTCATTTTAATGGAACAATGGTGTTAAGAATTGAGGATACTGATACAAAGAGAAATGTTCCTCATGGGGAAGAAAGTCAGAAGGATAATCTGAAGTGGTTAGGAATTGATTGGGATGAAGGACCAGATAAGCCTAATCCAAAGTATGCACCTTATCGCCAATCTGAGAGAACCGCGATTTATTCTAAGTATGTTGAGAAGTTATTAAAAGAAGGGATTGCATATAAGGATTACACAACTGAAGATGAACTTAAAGAAATGCGAGATGTTCAGAGGGCTAATGGTGAGGCACCACATTATGATGGTAGATGGTATGGGCGAAGCATCGAAGATCAAAAAAAAGCTGCTGCGTCAGGATTAAAGCCAAGTGTAAGACTGCATTTACCCTCACACCACACCTATGCATGGGATGATATTGCAAAGGGTCATGTTTCTTTTGATAGTGACAACATGGGCGGAGACTTCATTATTCAAAAAAGTAACGGCATTCCAACTTACAATTTTGCGGTTGTGGTAGATGATCATCTAATGGACATTACACATGTTCTTAGAGGAGACGATCACATTGCTAATACGCCAAAACAAATTGCGATTTATGAGGCGTTGGGGTGGACTCATCCAAATTTCTGCCACATTTCTTTAATTTATAATCCCAAGACTCGAAAGAAATTAAGCAAGCGAGATAAAGATACACTCCAATTTATTAGTGAGTACAAGCGGCAAGGATATTTAAGTGATGCAATTTTTAACTTTATTGCGTTCCTAGCTGGTCTCCGGTTGGTGAAGATGAAATTTTTTCGAAAGATGAATTGATTAAACGGTATGACCCAAAACGAATGTCAAAGTCGCCCGCATATTTTAATCAGGATAAGCTAGACTGGATGAATGCGGAATATATTCGAAAGGATACAATTGATGACTTGGTAAGTAAGATTACTGAGTTGATTAGTGAAGGCGAAACGGATATTGCAAAAAAGTTGCAAAAGCTATCGCTTACTAATCTGAAAGAATTCATCTATCAGGTGACGAAGATTTATCAAAATGAATCTTATAAGCTTACGGATATTATGAAGCGTGTCGATTTTTATGCTAATGTTTGCGACCATAAAATGGGGCTTAATCAGCTTGATAAATTGCCTAAGGATGATACATTAGCAGTGTTGAACACCTTAAGTGACAAGATTAAAAAGCTAAGGGACAGCCCCGATGATGAAGTTGATTTCAGGAAGATGATTGACATGGTGAGCGCAGAAACTGGTGTTTCAGGGCGAAAGTTATATTTTCCACTTAACATTTCATTCACTGGGAATCAATCAGCACCACAAATTAATGAAATTATGAATCTTTATTCGTACAGTACCATCTTGAAATTGTTAGACAATTCAATTAAGTATCTCCAAGGTAGTTCGGTACAATATTCATAGATCTAAATTCTAAAGACTTAACGTTTGAGTGGCGTTAAGCCTTTTTATTATCTATTGAAGATACTTTCATTCGTTTAATTAAGATAGGGTGATGCAAAAACACTCAATAAGATTGAGCCACTTTTGCAAAATAGTTAACTGAAAGTTGAAAAAAAGTGATTACCTGCTTTTTCTTAGATTGGATAATTCGAGAATCCTCAATTAATAAATCAGTTGACGGAAGTCACCATTGTATGTCGTCAGAAGATTTTAATAATCAGGTAATCTAAAATTGAAAGAAGACCTGAACGCTGGCATATCGGGATTAAATAGAGATGGCTAGAACTTCGGTGAGCAAAATAGCGTTAGTTAAAGCAGCCGAATTATTATTGTGTGTTTTCTAAACGTTTATTTATTCAATTTGTTGGTATGAAATTGTAACCTTAAAGTTAACGTTTTTTGCTGAGGGATTATTAAATATTCGTCGATAATAGCGAGGAGTGTACGATCAACCAGAATTAAAACCAGAAAATACGTCTTTTTATACACATTTGCTATTTTGTCTAGCTAAAATGGTGTTAAAAAGATTGATAAATCAAGAAAACACGTATATTATATACAATAATAAATTCATTAATAAAGTCCGTACTAATGAATTTAAATTAATTACGGTTTATCGTAATAGAAGGAGGTCAAAAGACATGATTACAGGATTATTGGCAATGGCAGGAATTGGTTACTATCTATTCACATATAAGGGAGTGGAAAAAGTCCAGCTGGACATGGTCGGTCAAAGCGCCTTTTGGCCTTCTCATAAATTTCAAAAAATGGTTGAAAAAGTTATTAATGACAACCCCAGATATAGTTTGCCAAGTGATATCGAAAACATTGGTGATGCGTATTTATACACTAAGCGTTATCCGAACAATGATTTGCCGGATTTAAATAAGCGTTTGGCTTTATTTAATGAGTTTGATTATGAAATAGCGAGCCTTCGAAGACGGGGGCTGGTTGAATCAACGGAATCTCGTTATATTGATAAGTTTGATAAATCATTGCAAATTTCCACAGTTCGATCAATGAAAGTCAATGATGTTATTAGATTATATCAACGACAAATGCGCTTCCTTTCAATGTTTACTGATGGGAATAATTCATTTCAAATCTTAAGAGATATTCTATCAAAAGCATCAGTATACAGTCGACCAGATAAAAATGATTTTAGAAATCCAGCAGATTATGCAGGAAGCTTTCCTTCATTTCTTCATGATTATTATTTCCATAAATATATTCCGAGTGAAAATGAATGGAAACTATATCTAATGCAACAAAGAATGGCTATTAATGAGATTGAAAATGACGTTTTCCTATTTTTAAATCCCGTTAAGCTTCGTGAAGCGGTTAATCTTGATGGTGAAGTAACTATAACGGCATTTTCAACTACTGGATTAGAAATATTTGCTAATTTGTTACAACCATCTAGAACGATTTCACCATATATCGATAAATTTGAGGAAGCATTTGAAAAGAAAATTTGGGAAGGCTATTTCCTTTATACTTGGGCTTTGGTAAATGAAAATGACGCAAAAATCCGCATTAAAAGTTGGGAAAATCGAGAAAACCAAGAATAAACTAAAATTATAAAAATACCGTCACGGTCAAGTTGCTGTGACGGTATTTTTGCCCTTTAAGAAGTTATAAAGTTTATTAAGGTTAATCAGAAAGACTATTATTTTACAAGTGAAGATAACTCATCAGCTTTAGGATAAGATTTTTGTGTTCCTCGACGTGTAACAGTAATAGCTGCATATTGATTTGCGTGTTTTATTGCAGTAGGAATATCATCGCCGTTGGCATAATAATGAGCAAACGAGCCAATAAACGAATCTCCAGCTCCAGTAGTATCTATGGCGTTTACTTTTAAGGCTTTAATAATTTGACTATTGTTTTCATTCATCCATAAAACGCCTTTCGATCCAAGTGTTACTAGCATATTCTTAACACCTAGTTTAATCATGTGATGAGCTGCTTTTTTGATTTCATCCATATTGTTGGTTGGCATTCCAGTGAGCGTTGCCAATTCGGTTTCGTTGGGTGAAAAGAAATCTACTTTTTTTACATGATTAATATCAAGGCTTTTATTTGCGGGAGCAGGGTTCAAAAGAACTGGAACGTGATATAAATTAGCAAGGTCGATGGCACGATAGTTTGTTTCGAGAGGGATTTCTTGTTGTAGAACAATAATTTTTGTGCCTTTAATTAAATCTACATATTTATCTAGAATTTCTGGAGTGAGTTCGTTATTGGCACCTTTTATAATAAGGATTCGATTGTCTGAACTTTTATCAACAAAAATTGGTGCTGCGCCACTACTTTTAGTTCCAATACCAACACCAGTAGTATCGATATTATTATTTTTAAAGTTGTTTAACTGCTGTTGCCCAAAAGCATCATTTCCCACCATTGAGATAAAACTTACCTTTGAACCGAGACGAGCAGCAGCAACGGCCTGATTTGCGCCTTTACCTCCAAACCCCATTTGAAAATCAGGTGCTTCTACAGTTTCGCCTTCAACAGGCATTCGATTAATATATGAAATTAAATCAATCATATTTGATCCAATAACCAAGACATCACTTTTGTTCATTGTATTTTCCTCCTGTTAATTTTCTAAACCTGTTGTTACTTTAAATTCTCTTGATTCATGAGGTTTAAGCATAATTAAAGTACCAGCTTCTTTTGCTGCATGAAACCCTTCTGGGGTACTGGTTCCAGGAATAGCAAATGCATTTACTTGTTGGTCGGGGTTATAAAGAATCCATCGTGTAGCAATTGGAAATTGTTTAGTCGAAAACTTAGTTAAGAAGTTTTTACCGTGCCCAACGTTCACTCTAAATTGTGCTTCAGCTGCATATTTTGATAAATCGGAAGAGAAGAAGACAATTTCTGGGTCATAATGGTTAGGATCATCCAACTTATTAATAAGTCTTCCAGAGGCCTTTAGTTTGTCGTTATACTCAAGCCATTCAGGAGTTGGATGAACATGTGCTGGGATAGTTTGTCGAAGCTGAAAGGCTTTATCAGGGATGTTTGAGCTCATCTCAGCATTTGCGACATAGGCATAATTCATGTGGCACAAGTATTGCAAAGGCATTGGTTGATAATTTGATAAATTAGTAACTTTAAGTTGGATATCAAATAATCCGCTATCTTTGTGTAGTGACACAGACGGCTGGGCCAAATAATGATTGCCAAATCCTTTAACATATTCAAAACTGCTATGAATCGTAATAGTATCTTCATTAAAGGTTAAAGACGATTCATCCATCTTTGTAGTGGGGAATTCTCCATGAAGTTGGTAATCATCTTGTGGACCTGGAGTTCCGTTTGCTAATAAACCGGATGTGAATTGGAAACAACCATACGTGTCGGCAATACCAGGTCCGGGAAGAGGTTGAGAAAACATATCTTTCATTTTCAAAGAAATTTCATCAAAGATTGCATCCCAAATAATTAAGCCATAAAAAGGTAAAACTACTAAGTAACCCTTTGAGTTTTTCATCTTTAGACCTTCGA
>NZ_BAKI01000063.1 GCF_000583655.1 Lentilactobacillus farraginis DSM 18382 = JCM 14108 | reverse complement strand
CCCAAATATTTCTAAGTAAATTTTTTGGGAGTTTATTAAAAACGAATCTAAATTTTGAACGATTGAAAGGGAAGGTATGTGAGGTTGAAAAAATTTTTTAAGTCGCTAAAAATTTTGGTAATTTTTCTTTGTACTTTTATTATTTTAGCTGCAATGCTATCTTTATCCCCAAAAGAATCAGTTCGCTTAAGAATTGCAATGGATGGGCATCCACTAATTGCAATAAAATGTAATCCAAAATATTTTTCAAAATCAAAAAAATATTTCAAAGAACCGGTTTATTCAATTGAAAGTGAGTATGGTTATGCAGCGTCTGATAGGTCTTATGAAGTATATAACTTTAAAGTTCAGAAACGTTTTGTGTTTAATTACGCCAAGCATATTGTACCTTCTGTTTAATTATGTTGAGCATATTGTATCTTGATGCAGTTAGTATAAAATTGGACAAGAGAAGCATAATTATCTGTACACGATAAAATTCTGGATGATTGAGCCTATTCATTTTTAAACGGAAAATATAAGGGCCAATTGCTGATTAGTATGTACTGGTGAATGTACAGAGACTTACGAAAGTATAAAGGGGGGGGAGACTACAATGCTTGGGAAAAAGAAACTAATAGTTTATTTAAGTAAAGTAAAAAGGAACCCTTTTGTGATTTTATGGGTCCTACTCTGCATAGGTCAAGGAATAGCGATGTTTGTTGATCCACCATCTTTTCAATACACTTCAGAGAAGCTAAGAATAGATGTTATTTATATGATGTACAGACTGTTATCCTGGTTTATATGGACTATGAAGCTAGCATTACCAGCACTTATTTTAAGCTTATTTCCAACTTATTTTTTCTCAGGTATTTTTCTTTCGATAATTGGTTCGGGTCAATTTTCTGTTGCACTAATACCGTTAGTAGTTGAAATCATGACATTGCATTTTCAAGTGATTAGTGATTGGGGGATATTGTTAGTTAACTCTGTTTATTTAATTGGGATATTAATAATACAATTAATTTGGTTCAGTTTTATTAAGAAGCTTAGTGAATCATACAAATATCGATTACAATATGACCACAAGAAATCTTTTATTATCAATTGGTGGAATGCTTTTAAAGAAGTAGGTTCCTCTGAATTCAAAGTTCTGCTGGTTGTGTATTTCAGCGTGCTTATTTTAAAAGTATTAACTATATTGCTATAAAATGAATTAGATAGTGAGTTTCTTTCAACGCAGAAATTTTTCAAGAACATTTTTTTAAATAAAATCCGACTTTTATTAAAATACTGATACTATCTGTGCTGGCCCTCTGTTTAGATAGCTATCGGTTGTCGTGATATAATGAAAGTACAAAAAGAAAGACCTGTTTAAGCAGGTCTTTCTAAACAAGCCGCTTCAAAGACGGTGACAAAAATTACAAAACTTTCAAAAGTTCGTCCTGTAACTCGCCAAAGTTATAGCAGGGCGGCTTTTTTATTTGTGCTGGTCAATATAACTGAGTGGCGCAATTAAAATGTGCCAAACAGCAACATCAACGAAAGCATCTGGAAGACGCTCATTAACTGTGAACCCTTTCCAAGATTTGCTCCATGATCCCATAGACATTATCTCGTAAGGGAAAGGACGGCCACTGCCCTTAAAATTTCTTGCGATTTCTATTATACAGATAAATTGGGGTGTAACCCAATTCTGTTAAAGTTTGTTACATCATCTCAATGTGGCGAATATCCCAACGATGATTTTACTGGACCTTTTTGGTTTGATAAGTTTTTAAATTTTGATGGGTTGCGTTATTCTACGCGCTGTAAGAGCCGCTGCGAGTGTAATAGACGGTGTTGCCAATTTTGTATTTACTCAATATGATGGCACCCTGGTCACCGTCAAACAATGAAAATGGGCGATGAAGATTAGTCATTGTTAGGCGATATTGATAGTGGCCGGATTTGGCAACCCGCTGATCATGTACACCGGTGATATGGTGTGAGTAATACAAATAACGGGTATTGCCCTTAACGATTGTTTTATTTATTTTTGCGAATGATTGTGGAATTAAACTAAATAATTGATTGTTCTTCGTTTGTCCGGGAATAATTGGATAGAATTCAACGTTACCATCCGGAGTGATTTTTAACTGATCAGTTGTCGGAGTGAATGGATCGATTTTGGGGGTATGCGGATATTTATTGAGAATCCCCCACGAATAGGTTGGCAGATATTTGGGCGTTGTAATTCGTTTAAACCGGCGATTAAGTGATTGCTTAGATTTAGCCGTCACGCTAATAGCAAAGTTTGGCTCTGCAAATTGTTTGGAAACTTTGGGCTTCAGCAGGTGATAACTTAATGAATCAAAATCAAGATTAAAGCTATATCGGACAAGTCCTTTATCCGAGTCATTAAATTTGTTTCCAGAAACAATGGTATTTTGGGGGATTCTGAGGACTTTAGGGTGAACCAGCTTTGTGTTTTGCCGATCACTAAACTTGATTGTCACGTTAACGGGTTTCAAAGTGCGATAAAACTTGATATGATACCAAATATGACCGTAATTTTTTTTAATACTTGCAAGCTCCTTTTTAGAAACGGGCTGGACAGAAACCGCATCGGGATCGTCGTTCAAAGACGCTTGCACATGGAAGGCGGCGGTAAAACCTAAGAGCGCAACAGTAGCAATTAATAAATTGCGGAATTTCTTCTTCATTTGGCAACCTTCTTTCTAATGTCAGTATCGCTTGTGGCCATCAATTTGTCAAAAGCTTAAGCTCTTGAACAATATCCGTAATCATTTAGCTTGAAGGTGAACCATCGTCTGTTGAAAGGCGGCTTGAGGTCTCTTGGCCAGTAATAATAACAGCGATATGCCAATTTCAAGTAGCGCAATAAGCAACATGTATTCAGTTTCAAAGGTGGTAGGGGCTTGGGAAAAGGCACTGGTGATTTCGGGGAAGCGACTAGATCCATTAAACTATGAAGGACAATACTAATCCAAATTGTGCCAGTGTAGAGGGTAATCGTTGCAAGGATGAATCCAGTTCCAATGGCACCGATCAGTTGAAGCAAGGTGGCTGGTAAACTCTGATGATTAAGATTACTAAGGTGCCATAGGCCAAACAAAAGCGAAGAAATTAGAATTGGCTCAAGAATTTGGGCCTTGTTGTTTGGATGTTTAAACCGTAATAGTTGCCAGAAAATTGCGTATCGGAAAATAAACTCTTCATAGCAGCAAACCGAGATGACGATCATAACAAAGTAGGCTAGCGGACCACTTACTGGCTGCCAATCAAAGTGATAAAAAATGTTATGCCAACTGGCGGCCGTTGCATTCAATTCGAGGCAGGCTACCAAGCAAATTATGAATAGCCAAGTGACGTGAATTTTAGAATTAATTTTAAACTTTGGTAAGTTAAATCTCCACTGATGCATCACATAGCCCGTAGTGGCAAAAAGAAATAAATAGCTGATAATTGCTAATATGGAGGTACCGTTAAACTTGATGGCAATCTGATCAGCGTAGTAGGGGTTAAATCCCAGCACGCCCAAACGATAACTGGTAGTGGGGAAAAAATATAAATAAGCAAAAATAATCAGCATTCTAGCGATTGGGCCGGTTTCATCAATGATAATGATCTTGATGTAAGGGATTAAACTGATTACAGCGATTAGAAATGCTAAATAAATGATCGGCATTTTCGCTGAACGGGATTGTTCAATTAAAGGATGCAGCAAAAAAGCGATACTCAAAAATACTAAGTTGGGGTAAAATGACGTTATCAGCAATCGAAGACAGATTTTAATGCCTTTTGGCAAAAACGACTCGTTGGCCGTGTGGTTAAGGCTGGGGATTATTAGGCCAATGATTGGGATGCCAAACAAAATAACCAGGTTGCCCCAGCTGCCGAATTGAGCCATTGTGAATTGAGCGTTAATCAGCAGTGATCCGCTTAAGATAGCAATGATCAATGTACATTGAATTTTAAAAATTAGTGAAACCGAATGAGTGAACCGTGGTGTTAAAGTTGCCATAATTAGTTAACTTCTTTTTTATTTTTTTAAAAATAAAGAGCACGAATAAACTATCTCTACTAAAAAGCCGCCAACGCTCAGAAAACATTGGCAGCTTTACTAATTTTAATCATGTTCGTTCAACCATTTATCCATAACTGAAATGAATTCATCGTGCTGATCCAGCAACGCTAAATGCCGACTGTTGGCAAATAAGTGCCATTTGGCGTTTGGAATGTGATCATAAACGGATTTGGCAATCAGTGGTGTGCACAGGTCATCAGTGCCATTGGTAACCAAAACCGGAACGTGGATATTTTTTAATTGATCGGTAACATCGAAATCGCTGATGGTACCATTTTCAGTGAATTCGTTTGGCCCCTCGGCGATTAAGCTGGCTTTCTTACCGTTGGTTGGTCGCCTTAATGGTTCCGGTGAATTTTCATCGGGATCATCCCAGCAATAACGTTCCATATACCTATCATTGGCAGCTAAGTATTTTGGCCCGGAAAAGTCACCGGTGCGTTCGGCTTCGCTAATTGCCTGCCGATCTTCATAGCTTAAGTATTTGATTAATCGATGCTGCTCTTTAACCCATAATTTAATGGAAGCGGGTGAGCCATCGATCATAACACTCTTGATACCGGATTGATCGTAATTGGTCAGATAGAACATCTCGAGCATGCCACCCCATGATTGGCCAAGCATATGGATGTTGTCCAAGTGCAGGTATTTTCGTAGGGCGATTAATTCCTCGGCCCAAGTCTCTTTAACGTAGACGGAGCGGTCATCGGGGATCGACGACTTCCCACAACCCACCTGATCGTACATAATGAGTTGTCGTCCAGTAGCCGCGTAATCGTCTAATAATTCAAAGTAGTTGTGTGAGGAACCCGGACCACCGTGAATTAGTAATAACGGGGCCTTATTTTCACTGGGCTCGCCAACGATTCGATAGTAGGTTTTGTAGCCGCGAAACGGCATGTATCCTTCCTGAACCTTAATTGTGTTTGTGTCCATAGCATCAAATCCTTTCATTAAGAAAATTTCTTTGTTGGCTTCGATTATACTACTGGATGACAAAATTTATTAGGGGATTTTAATTTTTCCTTAGTAATTAGACTGGTTGATCCACCATCGAGGATTAGCTTTGGTAGGCATTAACATTAAAATAAACATGATAATATTTCCCACGACGGGAACCAGAAATAAGAGGATGAACCAATTACTAAGATTGAGATCGTGAAGCCGGCGGGCTCGAAGTGTAAATTGGCCGATAATGACAACCAGACAGATTCCCATAGCGATTAATACAATAATCGCCCGTGGTATTGAATCGGGTGGTGCGAGCCCCAAGTTAACGGAGCCGTATTTGGTGTAGTGCTGCCATTGTTGGGTAACCAGGCAATAGCCAAAGAAAATTAAGCGGTTGGTTATCCACGGAATCCAGTATTGGCTTCGAGTAGCGGTCGCGTTAAAGACAAATGCTTTTGACCAAAACTCCAAGTAGGCCATGAATGGGTGAAATTGTTTAGCGGATTGGGTCATGAGATGGGTGTGAACCTCCGATTATCCAACCACAGCCCTTAAGATAATACCAATTAACGCCTTGGGCATTGATAAGTTTTGTGATTTTGTAAGTTGTTTTTGGCTTAGTGAAGCCGGTTAATGTAAACGTCACTTTTGAAGCGTGACTGAAGAGACGAGCTTTGTACAAAGCAAGGCTTGACTTGGCATTGGTAGTGTAAGCTTTAGGTTTTGAATAAGTAGTTCGTTTTGAAACCTTCATGGTAATTGAATCAGAAATTGAAGTCGGCTTGGATTTAGCCGAGGTGGCAGCGGCGATTGCTGTTGTGCCGGTAAAAAGTGGGCCGGTTGTCAGTAACGAAAACCCAAGAACTGCTAGAATTGATTTAACGATTACCTTTTTCAATTAAGTTGACTCCTTTAAATTGCTTTATAACGAATATTTTAATGCCAATTGTGATATGGATTGATATTAGGATATGCTGGATTTAAAAAAATGTCAAACGACTTTTTTACTAAAAGGCATTATTAAAGCTAAATCCTGTGATATTATAAAAGAAATTATCAAAATAATGCTGGAGGAATTCATTTGGACTTAAAGCACTATCGGTATCGGAGACGGGCTCGGATTAAGCACCAGTTGATTTGGTTTAGTTTGCTTATTCTTTATTTTAAAGTTTGTTTTTCTTTGTTGATTTGGGGATATGAAAAATCTGATATTGGCGAAAATTGGAGCTTGGGGATGATATCTTGGGTTGAACTACTATTACTGGTAATCAGCTTGGGAATAGCGGCAGTCATAACTCATTTATTGGCAGGGCCGCTTGAATTAAAGAAACTTGATTAGGTTGAGTTAATTTCAATTCGACTGCAAATTGAAATTATTAGGGAGTTGATCTGATGGGATTTTGGGTGATGACAGTAACTTTACTGCTTGGTATTGGCTTAATTACGTTGGGCGTTAAGGTAGTGTGGCTGTCAAAAATGACAAAATGGTTGTTAATTGGCTTGGGAGCAATCCTGATGATTCTTGCAATCGGTTTGATAACACCAATTGGCGCCGGGTTACTTCAAAATATTTAAAAATATCTATGATAAATAAAAATTCCCTTCACGGGTATGCAATACGGCAACCATGAAGGGATTTTAATTACTGAAATTAATGGTGGTTAAAAATTGAGATGATATTTAATCGCATAGGAAACCGGCTGATCTTTTTTGATGGTCATTTCCGAGAAGTCTTTTTCCCGACCGGGTTTAGGGAGAATCATTGGCTCCATCGCAACGCCTTCATGCGGATAGCCAATACCATCTGTTCGGACAAAGTTCATATGATCTTTCGTAAACGAATTGGCGGTAAAAAGAATCATACCATTTCGACTGGATTCAATTGTAACTGCGCAATGCGTTTGCGGATCGCTTAATGTTGCGATAATGTTGTTCTCGTCCGGGTTAACGGCAAAAACGTCGTCAAAGCCTTTTCCTTGGTATCAGCCATGCCATTAATTGCGTCACCCAGGCTTTTAGTTTGGCGAAAGTCATACGGCGTACCGGCAACGTCGATGCGGTCTTCGGTTGGAATCTTTTTTTTCGTCTAGTTTAAGTGCCTGATCCGAATTTAACTTTAGTTGATGATTCATAATATCCGTTGTTTTCCCAAGGTTGAAGTAAGTGTGCTGCGTGGGATTAAAGACTGTGTCGGCCGAACTTTTGGCAGAAAAATTCATTGAAACAACGTTGTCAGAAGACAGCGTGTAGGTAATCGTAACGTCCATATCACCGGGAAAGCCGTCCTCTTCAGCTTTCTGTAAATGATGCATGATAATAACATCGTTGCCGTCCTGTTTGCCAAGGGTTCCTTGCCAGATTTGGGTGTTGAATCCGTGGGGACCGCCATGAAGCGTTGTTGTTCCTTCGTTTTGTGGTAGTTGGGTTTGCTTGCCATCAACGACTAGTTGACCATCAGCGATTCGGCCGCCAACCCGACCAATGCCCATGCAAATATAAAATGGGTTTTCAAAATAATCCTGACTGTGTTCAAAGTTCAATACAAGATTGCGGGTTCCACCATTTTGATCGGGAACATTTAGTTCGTAAAGGGTTGAGCCGAGTGTAATAACTGAAATTGAGACGTTATTTTGGTTTGAAAGGGTGAATTTATCGATTTGATGGTCGTTATAATCATCAAACTTTTCAACTTTTCCGACTGTATGAGTGTCTGACATGGTTAATAAGCCTCCAGAATTTAGTTTTAAAAATGAGCATGCAACTTAAAAATGCATACGCTTACAATAAAAGCATATTTTATTTATCCGGATAAGTCAACGCCTGATTTATTTATAATGATGAATTGCTCAGAAATGGTGTGCCATTTAGCAGTTGATGCTGTAATTTCTTGGCGTAATAAAGCTCTCCAGGGTCAACCTGGAAGCTACAATTAATGATTCAGCCTTCCAATAACAGCTGCCGAGAAGATAGAGCTAAACCGTCAAATCATTATCCTGCTTAATCTCAACGGCTTGGCGGTAAAGTCCCGTGATGACCGAAAGAATAATCAGCCAAAAAAGGTTTCCTAAAATTGTATCCCAATTTGCGCCCAAAAAGCCAACGTGTAGCTGGTATAACCAGCCCACCGGTAGTTGGTTGGCCAAGGCGATGATGACATTACCGATTTTTAGGTAATAGGAGTACAAAATAAAAATGAACCGTTTGATTGGAATTGCCCATCAAACGGTTCATTTTCGAATTAAATATTTAGTTGTAATTAATGATTCGCTTTAACAGCCAGTTTCTTTAATCCCGGTAAGGTCATCATCGTGGTAAAGCTGATAATGTAAAGGACGGATAGGAACCCCATAACAACGGCAATTGAGTAATGATCCATTAAAATACCGATAACCACTGAAGAAAAGCCACCAACTGCCCGGCCGATGTTTACGATAATGTTATTTGCGGTTGAGCGGATTTCAGTCGGGTAAAGCCGACTGATAACGGCACCGTAACCACCGAACATCCCGTTTGAGAAGAAGCCGACGATGGCACCAATAATCAGCAGCGAAATCGTGTTGTGGGCCAACGTAATTGTGTAAACCATCGCAGCCGAAGCGATCAGGAAAATTCCGAAAGCTCGGCGTGGTCCAAAGAAATCAAGGATTGAACCAAAGGTCATCATCCAAGGCTCATCCCAATAATGGTTGCGATCATCCAAAGCGATGAACCGGAAACGTTTAAGCCGAGTTGCTTTTGAACAATAATTGGCAGCCAGTTCATTAAACCGAAGTAACCGGCAATTTGAACGGTCGTCATAATCATCAGCGCAAAGCTTTGATAAGCCAGCTTTGGTGAGCTGAACATAAATTTAACAACGGCACTGGTTGTCGATTCGGTTTCTGCTTTCTTGGCTTCCATAAAAGCAGTTGTTTCAGTTAAATGACGCCGAACAAAGTAGGTTAACACTACTGGGACCAGTCCGATTAGAAAGAGGGCGTGCCATCCAAGGTGGGGAATGATAAAGGCAGCGGCCACCGCGGCCAAAATGGCACCAATCTGGCCGCCAATTGCGGCAACTGATGTCATCTTGCCGATTTGGTTTTTATGAAATGATTCGGCAATTAGTGAAATGCCGACGCCATATTCACCACCGGCACCAATACCGGCTAGGAACCGCAGAACGTAGATGAGGGTAATATTATTGGCGAAAGCCATCGCAGCAGTCGCAAAAGCAAAGATGAAGATGGTGTAAGTAAAGGTTTTAACCCGGCCGAATCGATCACCAATTAAGCCGAACAAGACCCCACCAAATAACATTCCCAAGTTTGTGATGGAACCAATCAATCCGGCAGCACCACCGCTTAAATGAAGTTGGCTGATCATCGAACTCATCGCAAAAGATAGAAAAAGCACATCCATATTTTCTAATGCGAAGCCAGAACTGGTTGAAGCGATCACCCATTTCTGATTTTTCGTAAAAGCATGGCTGTGCGTAACGGTTGTATTTGTATTTTCCATATAGTCGTCCTCCAAAATGAGCGCTCACCGACACTCGTTATTTTTTCTGCTGGAAATAGTATGACATGAATGATTGGAGAATGCAAGAACGAGCCGATTCAAATAGGTATGACGGGAATTAATTCAAAATATCAATAACGGTTTGTTTGACCTTGATAAAACTCGGCGTATCAAGCAGGCCGATATATTTAGCGTGCCTTTTTTCAAGGTCGTAGGTGTAAAATTGTAATGGGTTAACAAAGCCATCAATATTTTTGATATAAGGTAAGGAAACACGTTCTTTTAAGGACGTGATAAATTGCCCTTTTTTGCATTTAAAAAGCAGTTCTAATAATTATAAAATC
>NZ_BAKI01000064.1 GCF_000583655.1 Lentilactobacillus farraginis DSM 18382 = JCM 14108 | reverse complement strand
AGGATACTTGACTTGTAGCGCCTGGGTTGCCTGCTGGGCATCATGATCGTGTGTACTAAACGCCTGCATGATGTCAATTGAGCGTTGTTCACCATCCGAGTAAACCGGCTTTTTAGAAACTGGTGGTTCAGAGGGACCCATTGAGCCATCCTGATCCATCTTCATCGCAAGTTGATCAAATTTTTTTCTGAGCTTGCTGGGTGATAAAACATTTGGTGCCCAGAAGGAATCACGCTGAACCCATTTAATTAACAAGGCTACTTGATGCTTGTCTCGCTTATCAATCTCAATGAGTTTACGAAAATCATCACTCCACGTCTGCAGATTAGGCGTTTTGAAGTTGGCATTGTTTTCCCGAATCTTTTCAACAAAGAATTTGGCAAGTTTGTAGTAATCACTCTCCTGGTCATAAACGCGCTTGGCACGTTTTTGACGAAGAGGTTTTTGTTTAGTTTTATTTACTTTACTTTCCTTTACTTTACTTTGTGGATTAATGTCGACATTAACTACACTTGAATGGGGGTTATTGTCATCATTAATCCAGTAAAGCGTTGGTTTTTGCTGTTTTCGCCTTTTCGTAGCATCTAGATAAGTTTGCTGAATGCGCTGGCTTGTCAAAACCTTAGCCGAATTGAACAGTTCTTTATCAAAAGTTCCATAATCAATCAAGCGGTCGACAATTTGATTAACTAATTCTGGTGAACTTCCATCCACTCGATTAGCTAACTGCATCTGTAGTAATTTATTCCACCGTAAGAAGTATCCATCTTGGTATACCGCCGACAGCAGATAAATCATGATCAGAACACCTTTCGCACCAAATTCACCCATCACTGCTTCTACTTTTGCGTTTGTAGCAAAATCAACATCAAAGGGAAAGTAATCAAGTCCTTTCTTATTTGGACGTGCCATGCATGCACCTCCTTATTCCTACCCACCCACCACATACTTATTTAATCTTATAAACCAGCAAATGCTGCATCTGAATCCTTTTCGTTAGCTTGTTGAATCTCCATCAGCTCTGTGTCAAGTTCCTTCTTCAAATAACCAGCGTCTTGCATTGAAATGTTTTTGAAGCTCGTAACTTTGGCCTTGGCCATTGAATTCTTCGCTACTACTTTTAAGTCTTGATTGGAATGCTGACTAATCTCTTCCATGAGCTTCTTCAATTCATCTGTCTGAGCTTTCGTTGCCAGCTTGGGTGCCGTTGGTCGTGTCGGTTTGCGGGCGCTTGTCGAACGAGTAGTCCGCCTTGCCGGTTTGGACTGTTCTTGGCTGGCTGCATTGCCATCGTCATCAACATCACTTGAGATACCAAATGCGGCGGACAAGGAATATCGACGCGCATAGGTTTCAGCCGATCCATAGCCCTGGGCATCATTCTTTTTGACTGGCACATAAGCCGGATCAAATGCCATAAATTCACCACTCTTGTGCAGAATAATGGTTGAAATGCCTACCCGACCATCTTCCGTAATCAGGGCTTGCGTGTAACTCAAGCGTCCGGCAAAGCTTCGTCAATTGCCTTCTGAACGCCTTCCAAAGCAACATAGGTGGATTTAAAGAACGGGTTCTCTTTATCCTTCTTCGGCTGTTTAACTGCCTTACGGAAGGCATACATCGCAGCCGCCAAATTCTTGATTGATTCACTCATTTTCATGTTTATTTCTCCTTTGCTTTGGCTGATACGGATGCCGGTTTGAGTTCCCCGATAATGCCGGGGACGATTTCACCGTTTACCGTCACGAGTTTGCCAGAATCCGTGATGACTAATTCACCATCAGCCAAACGCTGCTTGATACTGTCGGTATCAACTTTTTCTTTGGTTTCAACTTTGATCAGCTCCGGCAATGTTTTTTTGAGTTTATCGACGTTAAGACGTCTCTGCTCAGCCGTGCCGCCTTCCTGTACAACCGAATACCAGCTCTTTTTAGCTGGATTAGGGACGTGCATGGTATATTTCCATTCATCAGTTTCAACCTTTCGAGCATCGCCCATTAGAAGCACCAGTTGCTGTTCCAAGGCTTTTACTTGGGTAACTTTATCCGCCAAATTCTTTTTATCTTGGCCAATTTCAAGTTTCAAATTGGTGATTGCCTGTTCAACTTCATCGAGTGTCTTAGTCCCACTCGCCAGCTTCATATTCATATTTCAATTCCTCCAGTTCTTCGTCCGTACCGGTTTCGTACTCATCAGCTAATTCATCGTAATATTGGTCTTCACCAGGATTATCGGGATACATTTGCCACCCCTCTTTTCTTCCTTTGAAACAATCGCTGAATACGGTTATAATGAACATGTAAATATTTTTGATTTGAAAACAACTTCTGTTTCGTCGCGTTGGACAACTGCCATTGTTCAGCGCTTTTTTCTTGCCTATTTTTCATTCAAAGTACCTCCCAGCTCTAATAATTTTGCTTTTGCTTCATCGAGCTTGCCAAAAGCATGAGTAAAGTAGTCATAATGACTAGATTGGGCAAACTTGCGATTATCCAAACGGCTAACTTCTTTGGCGTTTAAGGTACCTTCGATTTTACGGATAAAATCACGTTGAACATTAATGCGTTCAGAAGTTGGTGCAATCGTTTTTTCCATTACCATCACCTCCATTAGTTGAACCAATCCTTTGGATCCTTAATCATCAGATAAACCATGTAGATAATGGCAAACAACGCGAGATACAAGCCGCCATAAACGATAAATTTTCCTAATTCATAAAACATGATGTTCTTTCCTCCATTCATCCGGATTCTGTTTAAAATGTCGGATCTCACTTTTTAGATCAACACCGGCATATTGTGATAAGAAACGGTCAATCTCAATATTTGAGATCATCTTTGAACCAAGAATCATTGGTTTGATATACCCCATTTTGATTAGTGCATACACGTTTCCGACATCGGTACGCATTTTCTTGGCCGTTTCTTTAACACTATGAACAGCCGCTTCAACAGGTGCTTTAGTTGCCATATACTCACTTCCTTTCAAATCATATGTTCGTGATTTTTCGCAATCTCCCGTTCTCGCCGATTGGCTTCATCCGTCCAACTTAGCTTGTATGCATTGGTGATAATCGCCATCAGTGGCAACGCATAGCGAACAACATCATACAGTTGGTTGAATGCCTGCTCAGGATCATCGATATTTTTGAGGTTGTTCGGACTACTTGGATCCGAAAAGTCATCTAGTGCCACATTTAATGCTTCCGTTGACTGACGCATTTCGTCCATCACCCTGGTTGACAATGCTGCCAAGTCTGTTGAGACGTTTTGATAATTTGGCAACGGTGGAATGAATCCACCAGTAAATACATTTAGAATGGCGATTTTGAACTCGTCCGAACCCATCAGCCCTTCAGTCGATTTAAAAAGATTTGGTAAATCGTCAAAATGAAATGTTGCTTTATCGTGTCGTAACTTCGACACCATCGACTGTGTAACTCCGAGATACCGGCCAAGGTCGGTTGTACTCAGTTCCGGATTAATCTTCATAAATTCTCTTAATTTATGACCAATCAACACCTTTTGCTGTAAATCAAAAACTTGATCCATAAACTTCTCCTCCTTCAATTTTTCCCCGTTCTTTATGAAGGCCAAGAAACGTATTATTTACTTAGAGCTTGAAATTAAGCTCGTTGATTCTTCAAACTCATTTGGCCTTTTGCGATGCCACTTAACTGTTTGATAATCTGCAAGGTTGCAGTTGATGGTTGCCAATTGCGAATGTACTCATCGGCCGTATCAAAGTCCTTCTTGCGCAACTGCGTGCGTGTTTTAATTCCCGTTACTTGGTTAAGCCCCGTATTGATATCCCTATAAAGCTTGCTTCTTTGCTTCTGCGTCAACAGCAAGTGGTGTGTGGCTTCGTATTCATTAACCGCTGCCCGAACACGGTGAGAAATGTAATTATATTCGCCAGGCGCCAAGCTTTGGTTATCTTCCAAATCGGTCACACGACGCTCAACTTTGGTTACCTTCTTATCGGTTTGCTCAGTTGCTTGAAACATTAACTTCAAAGTTTCCATTGGTGATTTTGGAAAAAGTTGTTGTTTTCGTTGCTCCTGAAGCTTTAACTCCATCGCATCAAATGCATCAATGTACTTGTTTTTAAACTCAAAAGCTCGTTTCCCAGTGAACCCCATCGCTAATAAAACGAAGCCTTTTCGATTCATGTAAATAATTCGATACTTTTGATGATTTTGTGGATGGATGTAAGTCCCTTCAGCAAAAACATGGTTTCCTTGGGGGTCTGTCCAATTTTGGACACCCCCCTTTTGCTCAATAATTCGATCCAAATCACGTAAAACGTGTTGATGATTTTTCTTAAATTGACGTGCAACTTTTAAACTGGTTGTGACAGCTTGCTGATCTTTCATGATTACTAATTCATTCATTGGTATCATCCTTCCTGTTCTTTGATGAATCACTAACTACTCGCAGTAATTTTGTCAGAATGCTCGGTGCCTTGTATAACAAGTCGAACGTTTTGGTTAAAAAAAGCATCATCAACTGTTACATTTAAAGCATTTGCAATTTTCCACGCCGTATCAAGACTGGCTTGTTTATGACCATTTTCTATTGTACTAAGTCCAGGTCTTGAAATTTTTGCCATCTTGGCAAGCTTGGTTTGTGAAATCCCCATGTATTCCCTGATGACTCTCACATTGTTTTTCATTTGCTCACCTCCTTCTTTTTGATTACAAGATTAGTGTACTACCAGATATACTTAATGTCAATCATGTAAAACAGCTTTTTTGTAGTTTTTTTGTTCACCATGTAATACACTTTAAGTGCGAGGAGTTGAAGTAATGACAAAATTGGGAACATACTTAAGCAGCATTCGGCGTAAGCATAACCTTTCATTAAGGGAACTTGCAAAGCAATCAGAACTGTGTGATGTGCCTATTAGCCACTCAACACTTTGGGCAATTGAAAAAGGTAAGAATTCCCGAGGAAATGTTCCTCATCCAAATCCCAACCAATTAAAAACCATCAGCACTATTTACCATGTTAATTATGAAAAACTCATGGAGTTGGCTGGATACACCCCTTCAGTGGACAAACTAACTGTTGAGCCAACAAGCGATGGTGCAACAATTTCAGCAACCACTAAGTGGATAACATCGCATGAATCATTAGACGTCTATGGGAAAATTACCGCTGGTATTCCTACCTTTGCCGATGAACATATCATTGGTCAAACAATTATCCCCGATGATTTAATACGCAGATTTGGACGTGACAATTTATTTGCATTGCAGGTTGATGGAGATTCCATGAGTAAGGTTATTGCTCCCGGATTTATTGCCGTTTTTGCAAAAGACTGTGAGGTTGAAAATGGCGATATATGTGCTGTTCTAGTAGATGGAGAGAACGCTACATTAAAAAGGTTTAAGGAAACCTCCAAAGCAGTTATCCTTGAACCAGAGTCGTTTAATCCTATTTATAAACCGCTCATTTTTCCTAAGAACATTGACCAAGATTTTAGGATATTAGGTAAATACGTATTTGCCACAAGCTTATTAAAGTAAGGAGCTGATGGATCAAACATTTTCATAAGAGTTGCTAGACGAGGAAACTCGTTACTTTAGTGACGAGTAGTTGACTTAGAGTAATATTAATAATTTATTAAGGGGTGGGTTAAATGAATAATCAGAAAAAACAGCCAAAACCTTGGTATAAAGTATGGTGGTTTTGGGTACTAGTGGTTATCGTTTTGTTCGTGCTTGGCGGTATGATGAGTGGCTCCGGTGGCTCTTCTAGTTCATCGAGTAGTAAGCCGAATACTCATAGGGTTTCGCCATTCAAGAAGACTTATAAGGTTGGTCAAATTGCCAATTATAAAGGCTATAAATTCAAGGTTAATAAAGTTAAATACTTTGCTGGTAATAGTATGGATACGCCTAAGAGTGGCAATCAATATGTTATTTGCAACGTTACTATTAAAAATGATAGTCATGAAAAGCAAGACTACAATGCCATGGATTTTGAACTAAATGCCGATGGTGATACTACCGATTTTGACGAAATTCTTACATCCGGTAACTACGATAACAATACTTTAGATAGTGGCTCACTAGACAAGGGCGCCACTGTTTCTGGCAATCTAATTGGCCAAGCCAAAAAGAATGCTAAATTAAAGCTTGAATATCAACCATCTTTTCTTGATGATAAAACAATCAAGGTTAATCTTAATTAATCGTTGTCCAAATACTGACGACATTAAAAGCTGAAATTTGAAGGGACGAGTTTTTATGAATCGGTTAAAGTTAAACACATGGACTGGAATTTTAGATATTATTAATTGCGTATTGTTTGCTCTTTCTTGGTTTGTTATCGCCGGAACTGCATTTAGCGATGCGTCTAATGGAGGTAATGCAACTAATTCTGCAGCAGTATTCTTTTATGGAATGGCTTGGATTGGGGTAATCCTAAACGTCATTGCTTTACTGCAATCTCGCCGTCATGGCATTTCATTAGTAGGCCCCGTTTTAGGTATTATTGGTAGCGCATTATTCGGATTCACTGCTGCTATGGCTTTTCCTGCATTAGTAGTTCTAATTGTTGCAACGGTTTTCACTATGTTACAACATCCAAGTAAATCATATGTACAAAGCCATAATTCAAATTTAAATAATCAATAATTGATTCATTTTCCCCACTCGGAACCAGTACCTGTTCGACTCAGGCATGGGGAATTAGTCCAAATACTGATGACTATAAAAATATAAGTTGGAGGGAATTATGAAATTAAAGATGCTGGAACCTCCATCGAACTGAAAAATCAAAAAAAGGACGATTTCTCTGTATAGTTGGTAAAAATACTTATAAATCGGATTGGGTAGACTGGGAAATTGATAAAGCAGTTGAACTTGGGAAGCCTGTAGTAGCAATTAAACTGAACAATTCCAACACTACTCCTATTCCACTTTATGGAATCAATGCGGAATGGGCCAGGACATTTAATTACGAAGCAATAAAAAAAGCTTTAGACAAGGTTTATTACCGTTAATTGTCTAAAACTTTACGGTATGTTTTCCAAAATATATCTGGTTTACAAGGATATTTTTCGCCACGTAATCCAGTAATTATCCAATCGCCTGCACTAGCATGCATTGTTCCTTCAAGAGTTTGGATGTCCAATGGTTTGTCTGTTTTATAAGCTTTAACCCTAACTGGTTTTTTTTCAAATAAAAATTCTTGGTTCTTCATAATTTCACCTTCTATAAAGTGATTTTAACATAATCTGTAAATTGTTGCCCTCATCTGGGCTTTTATTTAGATGTTTTAAAGAACACACGTTTTATTCATATACAACCCGTTACTTATGAGAAAGGAAGATAAACATGGCACGCGGAACAGTCAGAAAGAAAGGTAATAACTGGTATTACGCATTTGATACCGGTATGGCAAACGGCAAGCGAAGTCGAGTTGAAAGGTATGGTGGTCAAACCAAAAAGCAAGCACAAGCAGCCCTACGCATTGCCCTGCAAGAATTTGAAAATGGCGGCTCAGTCATTCGGCTGAGTAATATGAACGTCCATCAGTATTTCATGTATTGGCATGAAAATTACGTCAAAAAAGAGCTCAAACCAAATACACAATCCAATTATTTAAATATCATCAAAAAATATATTGATCCAAGCATTGGCAACTTTCGTATTCGTTCCATCAGTCCGGCAACTATTCAGGATTTAGTCAACAATTTAGGAAAAACAGATTTATCAAAGCACACTGTAGAGATTATTGTAACGGTCATTAGAGAAGCTTTTAAAAAGGCGGTTTACCCTTATCAATTAATCAAGGAAGATCCAGCAAGGTATATTACCATGCCGAAGTATCGCGATGATAATCGGAAAACTAGAGAGAAACTAAAAATTATTACCATGCAACAGTACAAACAGATTCTGTCGATCACACCGCCGTCTAATCCCTTCTATATTCCCCTTCAGATTGCGTTTGGAACAGGTATGCGCCGTGGTGAGGTTTGCGGCTTGACATGGGCTAATGTGGACTTTGACAGCCATACTATCGACGTTAAACAAGCTATGATGCAGGAAGCTAAAGGTGCCTTTAGTATCATTACTCCAAAAACTGTTGCTAGTTATCGAACAATCTCAATTGGAGATTCTCTAGTTGATTTGCTTAAGCAACACAAGAAACACCAAATGGAAGAGCGTTTAAGATATGGCCGATATTATTATGAGTCAAACTTCGTATGTACAAAGGAAAACGGGAAACCCGTCACTCCAAACACCATCAAATATCAATGTGATCGTATTCAGAAAGAGTTAGGTTTCCCGTTTAACTTCCATTCTTTGCGGCACACACATGCCACCATGCTACTAGAAAATGGTGCTAATATCAAAGATATTCAAGCCCGTCTTGGCCATTCGCGAATCACTACAACAATGGACACTTATTCACATGTTACGCACAAAATGCAAAAGCAGACGGTTAATATCTTCGAAAAAATTATGAAGCAAAGCAAATCAGACTCTTAATTCTTCCGCCAATTTTCCGCCATTAGCAACAAATTTAGGCAGAAACTTCCGCCAATTTCGATTTATGGCGGAAGAATGGCGGAAAACCGGTTATCATTAGTAAGCATATGATTCTAAGAATGCCTACTTGTCGCCTTTTTCTTCCTCGTCCGTCTGCAAAACTGCCATGAAGGCAGC
>NZ_BAKI01000065.1 GCF_000583655.1 Lentilactobacillus farraginis DSM 18382 = JCM 14108 | reverse complement strand
TTTCCTGGAGGCTTCTTTTTTATGATGGAATTTGAATTCTTGCATGATATTACATACATGTTAAAACGATTAAACATTTATGGTGGTTGCATAGCCAATGAGTGAATGATACTGTAAAATACATCATAGTATCAGAAAACTATATTGGGGAGAATATTATAATGAAACTTAATCTAAAACGATCACTATTTGTGTCAGCAGCTGCCTTAGGTTTTTTTGCAGCAGGTGTTAGCGGCGGGCAAAATGCAAGTGCCAAAAGTTACGCTAAAGTGACGTCGAACGAAGCACTTTCAATGAATTCGTTTGACCGAAACGTTAATTTTACCGGCAGCAGTGCTTTGTACACAAAGGCAGGAACATTGAAGGGCGCTAAAAAAGTGGCGTCAGCAAGTATCTTAAGCAGCTTGGCCAACACCAACGTGTCGAACAATAATGTTCGAGCTTATCGAATTGCCAAAACTAATCGTGGCTCAGTCTACTATAAAGTTGTTACTTTCGATGGGCAGTATCGTGGTTGGATTTATGGTGGTAAAAGTACATCCGATTTCGGCGGTGGTTTAACGCAATATGCAACCACCAAGTACGCTGCAATGACGACCGATCAGCAAAATGGCACGTTCAAGATTACTAATCCCGGAACTGCCAATGATGGTAAGACGGTTACTTATCAACAACCGGCATGGACGCAATATAAAGTTGGCCGTCAAATTACTGATTCCAGTTCATATGCCAATAAAACCTTTAAAATTGATCAAGCAGTTACTCGAAGTCGAGAGGGTGACCAGTGGGTCCATATTAGTGCGACTGATTCTGCTAACTCGGCCGCAAACGGCTGGATTCTTTATTCGGGGTTAACGGCAGTTTCTACAAGTGGAACAGGTTCAGCTGGTAGCTCAAGTACATTAAGCCCGGTTAAGATTGTCTTGGCCGATCCAAATGGTAATCAGATTAAGACAATTAATTATGGTAATGGGGCAAAGGACCAGACGCTGGGGACTCAAAATGGCTCTACTTGGAATTTGTCTTCGAACGATATGACGCAGTTGACTAGTCAAATTAATACGGCACTTACCGGTACCGGCTACTCATTATCCGGTACGTCAACTAACGGGACCTTAACAACTGATCAAATCAGTGCGCTGGCACAGACTAAGTATGGATCGACCGTTACGATTAAAGCGGTTGCTTTAGGTCAATCCTCGTTGAGCTTGACGGCAAATGGGCTGACTGCGGTTGATGGACCAACAATTAATGATAGTGCTAATCCGGGATATGGAAAGGATTCCAATCTAAATTATACAGCTTCCCAATTATATAAAATGCAAAAGGATAATACAAAAGATTATCAGACCTTGATGAATAGCATGAATCCAGGATGGTTCCAGAAAACAGATAATAATGTTGACGGCAAGGACGGCATTAATGAAACGTATCTGAAGGCAGCTATGTCCCAATACCTTACATCAAGTTTACCAGCACTCCATGGTATCAGTGGTGATAAGATCACTGCCGGCAGCATTGTTAGTCAAGCTAACGGTGTCCGGTCACCACTTTATCCACAGTTTGTTAAAGAGGGCGGTTTCTTAGGGATTGGTCAACAATACGTTCTTCGTTGGTATCACATTACCTTTATACCAGTTTCAGCAGCCGACGATGGCGTTTACGGCAGTTCAACCCCTGTTAGCGTTAATTTCAGTGCTAGTATTCCAGCTAGCACCAAGTTTGATCAGTAATTAGATTTATCGTTATTATATAAAATGTGAAGAGAAAGTTATTGAAAAATGTGTTTGAAATTTCAATGACCTTCTTTTTTTCTTGCTTCTTTGAAATGGTCTATGAAAATCCGTTATTAAATATCGCCTTTTGATAACAAATGTAACATTTGTGAAATAAAAACAATTAAAAAGGGGTTTTACCTACTTTTTTATTGGTTTTAGTCATAAATGAATGGCATTAACAAAATTGATTACTTATTAAGAATATTCACAATTTCTTCATAATTTGTACACAATTTAAGAAATAGCGTTCAAGCCCGTCGGTGCGTTAATTCAGCAGCGTCAACGGTTCTTTACGATAATTAAAGTATGAAGATGTGAATTTTTTGTGAATTTTTGGGATGTTTTAAAATTTTTAATTTTTACTTTCTGGTTTTGTTACAATGTTGTTTCAATGTAATGTTATTGTAATAAAACCTTTAAATCGAAAAGTTTTCGTAATTTCACTAAACGCCTCAGACGGTATACTGTAATCATTCTTTGTGGACACACAAGAAAAATTGGAGGAATATATTTTGACAAATAACTTGAAAAAGTCATTATTTGTTGGTTTGGCTGCTTTGAGCTTCGCTGCTGTAGCAGGTACTGCTAATACCCAAGCAAGCGCTAAGAGCTATGCCAAGATCACATCAAATAAGGCTTTAACTTCTGACGCAAATTCTCGTAACGTAAACTGGACCGGTTCAGCTGCTTTATATACTAAAGCAGGTACATTGAAGGGTGCCCGGGTTGTTGCCGGCAAGTCTACTTTACAAAATGCTGCTTCTTCAAAGGACAGCAGGAGCAACGTTCGTGCATACCGGGTAGCTACAACCAATCGTGGTTCCGTATACTACAAGGTTGTTTCATTTGATGGCCAATACCGCGGCTGGATTTACGGCGGTAAGTCAACTTCATCATTTGGTGGCGGTGTTGAATCATACGCAACTACTAAGGATGCCACTTTAGACAGTTCTGCTGCAAACGCTACTTATACTTTGGCACAACCAGGTTCGGATGCTGCCAACTTAGCATATGAAGCACCAGCATGGACCCAATACAAAGTTGGCCGTGCCAAGGTTAACAACCAAGTACTTACAACTACTGCACCGTACTCTGGCGCACGCTTCAAAGTTACCAAGGCAGTTACTAATTCACGTGACGGCCAAACTTGGTATCAATTATCTGCAGCACCTGCCAGCTCTGCTAGTGCATCAAGTGCTAACTCAAGTGCTGCATCATCAGCAAGCTCATCAGCTTCAGCATCAAGTGCTAACTCAAGTGCCGCATCATCAGCCAGCTCATCAGCTTCAGCATCTGCTGATCAGTTAAACGGTAAATGGGTTCAAGCTTCAGCTGTTAAGGCTACTTCAGCTTCATCATCTGCTTCATCTTCAGCTGCATTTGATGAAAACAAGAGTGTGAAGGTTCAATATCGTGATGTGACAACTGGTAAGACTTTGGACAAGACAAACACTTGGACAACTAACTCAGCAAACACTAAGAAGGGTCAAAACCTTTACAATAGTGGTGCCAGCTTCAAAGACAGCACTGGCCGTGACTTGGGTGCCTATATTGTAAATGCTGACGCTCCTGCCGGCTATGCATTCAAGTCAAGCGACGGCAAAGCTGTTAACCCAGATGGTTCAAACTTGAACGTTAGTCCAAACTTGAACAATACTACTTTTGGCGCAACAGTAACTGTTGATGTTACACCAACAGCTGCCGCAACTAAAGTATCATTGAACTATGATAACAACAACGGCGGACTGACTGCTTTGACTTCATCAGACTTTGCCCTCGGTTTCCCAGGCTTAACTGATAAGCAACAAAAAGATGCTTTGCCAAACGGTGGTGCTACAAACAGCTCATTTAAGGTAAGCGACTTCTTCGGTAATGGTGGTAAGTTCGAAAGTGCATTGAACAGTGCTAATACAGCAACAGGTAAGATTGACAACAAGAACTTGTATACTGATACCACATCAAACAAGCAAGTTGCTGGTAGTGGCCAATCAGTTGGGTTCTTTGGAACTAATGTGCCAGGCTCCGATAATTGGCGTTACTTCTATGTATATGATGCACAAGGCACTGCCAACAACAATGCGGCCAGCTTAAACAACGGCTCAACTGTTAAGGTTGCTTTCCATCGTTACGTAACCCAAATTTCTGTTAACAGCAAGGATACATCAGTTAACGCAAACACAAACTACATTACCAAGTAGTTACATTTGCGTACGTTGATCATCGAGCATTAATTTCTTCACTTTAAAACAATATGGGGGGTTCGGGGGATAAGTCAGGTTATTTTCCCGAACCTCTTTATACATAAGGCATCTTGATGAAGATGACCTTATTAATCATTGATAATCAATATATTGACTATCTTGATTCTCCATAATTGATTTGGATGATCGAATGTAATTATTCAAGCTGATTGCATTCGTCACTTAATTGTTAAAGATGATTCAAGCTCATTTTTAACAACTCACTAGGTAAACATAAAACGGGATCGACAGTTCACTCCAAGACTGTTGATCCTGTTTTTATAAAAGTACAGATATTAATATAATCTTGGAATAAAAATGGCGCTCGATTTTTAATTAACCATTTCCCGATTGTTTATGATAAATTTCAAAATATTTCCATAATTGTAATCTTCACACTTTCTTCACAATTTGAAATTGCGGCAAAATGCTTGGGTAACAACGAAAGCGGACGTTTTAACTACCTTTCACAGCCCATTATTGATGCTAAATGTGAAGAAAGTGTGAATTTTTGATTTTTTTATCGGTTCCTTTGCCGGATTGTTAGAATGTTATCGTTTGGAAAAGTAGTTGTAAATGTAGACCGTTTCTGTTGTCAATTAGTAATGTCATAAACCAATTTTGAAGCTATACTGTTTATATTCTTTGTGGAAACACAATAGAAAATGGAGGAATGCTTTTATGACAACTAATTTTAAAAAATCTTTATTTGTTGGAATGGCTGCATTGAGTTTTGTTGCTGCCGCCGGTGCTGCCAATACTCAGGCAAGTGCAAAGTCTTATGCTAAGGTGACTTCAAACAAAACGTTAACGACTGATGCAACAACACGCAACGTAACGTTTACCGGTTCAAACGCTCTTTATACCAAAGCAGGTACTTTAAAGGGTGCTAAAGTTGTTGCAACAACGACAACTTTGAAAAATCTGGCTTCTTCAAACAGTTCGGAACAAAATGTTCGGGCATATCGGGTCGCAACAACTAATCGAGGATCAGTTTACTATAAAGTTGTGACGTTTGATGGCAAGTATCGTGGTTGGATTTACGGTGGTAAATCAACAACCGGTTTTGGCGGCGGTATTGAATCTTATGCAACTACGAAAGATGCTACTTTGGACAGCTCCGCTTCGAGTGCAACTTATACGCTTGCCAACCCTGGTTCAAGTTCAGCTGATTTAGCGTACAACGCACCTGCTTGGACCCAATATAAAGTTGGCCGGGCAACCGTTAACGGTAGTGTCGTAACGACAACAACGCCGTACTCCGGTGCACAATTTACAATCACCAAGGCAGTGACCCGTTCTCGTGAAGGCGATACCTGGTATCAAATTTCAGCTGCGCCGGCAAGCTCCGCTAGTGCATCAAGTTCCACTTCAAGTGCTTCAAGCTCGGCTTCTTCATCCGCTTCATCGTCAGCCAGCGCTTCTGCTGCTGCACAATCAGCCGCTGCTCAATTAAATGGTAAGTGGGTTCAAGCTTCTGCATTGAAGGCGACATCGGCTTCTTCATCCGCTTCATCGTCAGCTTCCTTTAACGCCGATACCAGTGTCAAGATTCAGTATCGGAACACGTCTACCGGAAATCTTTTGAGCACAACCGACACTTGGACGACGAGTTCATCCAACTCAGAAAAGGGTGAAAACCTTTATAATAGTGGCTCGAGTTTCAAAGACAGTACTGGTCGTGATTTAGGTGCTGCAATTGTGAATGCCGGTGCGCCTTCCGGTTATGCCTTTACGACCACTGATGGCAAAACGGCTACAAGTGATGGCACAACGACTAATCTAAATATCAGCCCAACATTGGCCAATACCACTTTTGGTGCAACAGTGACTGTTGATGTGACCCCGGTAGCTGCAACCACAAAGGTTTCGTACAACTATCTTAACAATAGTGGCAGTTTAACCAGCCTTTCATCATCTGATTTTGCACTCGGCTACCCTGGTTTGACTAGTGCACAACAATCCGCTGATTTGCCTTCGGGTGGTGACACTAACGGCTCATTTAAGGTTAGCGATTATTTTGCTTCGAACGGAAAATTTGAAACAGCACTGGATAACTCAAATACCAAGGTAACTTTGAATAATACAAATCTATATTCAAGTACGGCATCGACCACACCAATTTCGCTGTTGGGTCAATCAACCGGATTCTTTGGTACCAACGTACCCGGGTCTGACAACTGGCGTTACTTCTACGTTTACGATGCAACGAACACAGCTAACAATAACGCTTCTTCGTTGAGCAATGGTTCAACTGTTAAGGTCGTTCTTCACAGATACGTTACCCAAATCACTGTAAACAGTAAAGATACGTCTATCAACGCCAATACAAACTACGTTGCCAAGTAATTTAGCTGAAAAGTTTGTTTCGGTTTGAATGATCATTTGTTTTTGGATTATAAAACACGCCATAGAAAAGAAAAAGAATATTCTTTTTCTTTTCTACATACATAAAGTATGTTTTACCTGCATACTTTATTAAAAATAGATATACATTCCTTCAATTAATATATCTAATTACCATATAAATTGATTTGTCTGCAGGCAGCTGTTCAAGCCGGTTGTTTGCATGCTGACAGGGTTCCTTCAAGCTTGCTCTGTTGGTTCACCAGGTAAAAAAACGC
Organism: Lentilactobacillus farraginis DSM 18382 = JCM 14108; assembly: GCF_000583655.1. Classification (GTDB taxonomy): domain Bacteria; phylum Bacillota; class Bacilli; order Lactobacillales; family Lactobacillaceae; genus Lentilactobacillus; species Lentilactobacillus farraginis. Next base: position 1,172 of record NZ_BAKI01000065.1, on the reverse strand, counting down.
CCCGGATAATCTTTCCGGGGCGCTTTTTTGGCTTAGAACCAGAAAATGCTTCCTAAAACATGGTTAACTATTATATAATTACAGTGCAATTATCATTGAATTCGTTTGGAGGAAGCAGGGATGAATATGAAATTATATAAATCATTGTTTATCAGTGTGGCAGCATTAGGTTTATTTGCTGCTGCCGGTTTTTCGAATGCTCAAAGTGCCGGTGCCAAAAGTAAAAAGGTCCGGGTTACCCGAAACTATGCTGCCAGTGCAAAGGGGACGGATCGAAATGTTGTGCCGACCGGCCAATATGCCATTTATACAAAGCCGGGAACGGTTAAGGGAGCTCGGTTGGTTGCCAGCAAGACAACTTTAAGCGATCTTGCCAATTCCCAAAGTTCAAAGGATTATTTCAGAGCCTATCGGGTAGCTAAAACCAATAAAGGTTCTTACTATGCAAAAGTAGTTTCGTTTGATTATCAACATCGTGGCTGGATTTATGTCGGTAAAACAAATCCGGATTCGGATTGGGCATCGGTTGGCTATGGTTTGAAGCAGGCTCAAACAACGAAACAAGCAGCCATGCCGGACACGCAAACGGTTCAATTAACCAATCCAGGTGTTATCAATTCTTTGTGGGATGCGCCATACCGATCCCAGTACCGGGCTAAAAAAGTTTTGGTTGATACAACCCCTTATGGCGGTGAAGACTTTACAGTAACCAAATCCGTTGAGATGACCCGTGAGGAAACGCCATACTACTATATTGTTAATGATAATGATCCAAGTATTCGAGGTTGGATTTACGCAGGGGCTGTTATTGAACAGGTGCCGACGCCGACAGTTAATAATGATAAGATCGTCTATGCCAAAATCATTGATGCGGATTCCGGGCTGGTAGTTGCGGATCAAACTTTAACCAATACCCGAACAGATTTAACCAACGCACCGGCGTTTGTTGCCACAGAGCTTGGTAACGGTGCCGCTGATGAAGCTAAATTGGGCGCCTATGCACCAGGCTATACTTACAAGACTTTAAGTGCGGCTGATAAAAGTGCTAATTACAGCGCTATTGCGGGTGCAACATATGGTGGAACAGTAACTGTTAAAGCCCGATTGGCATCCAATAGTCAACCACTTGACACAATTAAGGATGCTAACCTTATCTCCAAGTAATTGTATAA
>NZ_BAKI01000066.1 GCF_000583655.1 Lentilactobacillus farraginis DSM 18382 = JCM 14108 | reverse complement strand
ATAATAATGAGCTTAACCTGATTAATCAGCAAATGACGGCATTTCATGAGAAATATCCATTGTACTTGACTCCAACAACTGCCACAACAGCACCGAGAAATGATGACCCGGCTTTTTTGCAGAGTATGTTGAACAATTAAAAAATAGTGGTAATTTAGATAGTTCTCAACAATTGCAGCTTATCTATAATGCATGGTTACACGGTTTGTCCAAAACGCCATTCACTCAATTGGCTAATTTATCAGGTGACCCAGCCATTAGTTTGCCAACTTATGTTAGTTCAGATGGGATGCCTTTAGGGATTCAATTTGAGGCTGCTAAAAATCAAGATCGTTTGTTGTTAAAGGTTGGTAGTTTATTTGAGAATAATGGATTATTTAAAGAACTTAAACATCAAACTCAGACACCCACACCGGCACCTTCTGCCACAACGCCTTCTCAAAGTAGTGATTCGACACAGGTCTCATCATCAACTTCAAGTTCAACTAGTTCATCAAGCTTAGCTGAAACGTCAAGTAGCAATTCTTCAACAGAGATTCCGAAGACTGATGTCAATAGTAAGAAGAAAGCCCCAAAGCAGTCGATTATTATTTACGCGGTAAAAAAGGTATATTTGCATAAGAGCGCTAATTTTAGCCAGGAAAATCGACTAACTTCATATGCTAAACGAGCAAGGGTAGATCGTCCTATGTTCAAAGTTACTGACTATGTACGTGATAACAGTGGCCGATTGCGATACAAGGTGGTTGACATTAATTCACGGAGCAGAACTGCTGGGCGGCGCGGTTATTTAACAGCTAGTTCAAAATATGTTCAACCAGTTTATTATCAGAATAAGGTTGCAAGTATCAAAGTGATAGGTAAGAAAGGGCTTAACGAGTACCGAAAACTAAACTTAAGCAATAAGGTAAAACATGATCGTCATGGCACTATTTTAAAGGTAAAAGATATCAAAGTTTATCATTTGACTACCCGTTTTATCCTCCAAAATGGACACTTTGTTTCGGCAAATAAACGAATTGTGATTTTTGTAAAATAGTTTTGAGGTCGAAGCTAGACAGATACTTGAAAGGCACGCCCCGATTAGTAGGAGAAATTCTAGCTTACTTTTTGTTGTTTCGTAACCAGTTTCTAGATGCTTTCCAAATGTGAATCATTAAAGGTTTAGGCGATAAATTTTTATAATTTGATTTTTTGGCCTGATTTTCTGTGATAAAACAATAATCTGATTGGATCTTCAATTAAAAATCTTTTTGATACTTCGTTTGCAGGCATCAGTGTTCAGTAGCCTAGTTGATTACTTTTTCCTCCTTCAGCTACTAGATCTGATTTGATAAAAAGTTGAAAAAAGGGTTGAAAAAAAGTGAAAAAAAGTTGAAAAAAACAAATAATTTTAATAAGAAGTATTGACAATTAGAATTTTTGGGCTTATTATTTTCACAATCTTTTAATTCCGTTTTAATAATCCTAAGAGAAGAAGAGTAACTGAACAGATTAATTAAAGAGAGTCCGAGTTGGTGAAAGCGGATATTAATCTCAAAGTGAAGATGAGCTTCAAAAAGGAGCTATCCGGTGTTGTATTTGCTGGATAAGCCGGTAGGAACCGTTAGCTTCCCTGGTATTATCAAGTACTGTTGAGGCACCTTTTAGGTGCGAATGTAGGGTGGTAAAGCGATCAAAAGTCGCCCCTTGTTTGTCATTAATTTGACAACAAGGGGCGACTTTTTTTGTTGGAATGGAGTTAATTGAGATTAAGGAATTAGTTTTTGTAATTTATTTAGTTCTTAATCGGAGAGTTGATTTAATTTTTATTTAAGGAGGTATTATTTTATGGCAGAAAACGCAAGTATAGAAGGTGGGCTTAAAGTCAGCCTATCTACAAAAGATTTATTGGTTTACGGTATTACATTTATGATTCCAGTCGCACCATTAGCTTTCTATGGCTCATTCTTAACCCCAGCAAATGGCATGGTGGCTTTAGCCTATTTTGTTGGGATGGTTGCAATGCTTTTTACGGGATTCAGTTATGCTACTATGGCAGCTCGATATCCTTTTTCCGGATCAGTTTATACGTATGTTCAACAAGGAACCAATGCTGGCTTAGGCTTTATTGGTGGTTGGGGGATTACACTCGATTATTTTTTGATTCCGACCATCACATATTTAATCAGTCAATCGTTTGGTGAATCATTGTTTCCGGCAGTTCCTGGGTGGGCTTGGATCGTAATCCTAGTTCTGTTTAATACCTTTGTCAATATCTTGGGTGCCAATGTGGTTACCAAAGTTAGTTGGATTTTATTTGCATTGCAAGGAATTGTTTTAGTTGCCTTTATTATTGGTACTATTAGACTTCTGCTATCGGGAACAATTCAACCACAGGCAATTTCTTTTTATAACCCGCAGCACTTTAATATTCAAGGAGTGCTTCAAGCAACTGGAATTGTTATCGTTAGTTACTTAGGCTTTGATGCCATCAGTACTCTTTCTGAAGAAGCTGAAGATCCGCATCACTCAATTGGACGAGCAATTATCCTTTCAATTTTATCAATTGGAATTTTATTTGTTGTTATCACAGTTCTTGCTGGATTTGTTGCTCCAGATTATCAAAACTTAAATCCGAATACCGCCTTTTTGGGAATTTTACAACGCGTTGGGGGTACTTGGTTAGTTAAGTTAGCAGATGTAACGATTATCCTGTCATTTGGGTTTGCTAGTGGTCAAGAAGGCCAAACAGCGGTTTCACGAATTCTTTATGCAATGGGGCGTGATGGTATTTTACCTTCAGCCTTTGCTAAATTGCATAAGAAATATCGAACACCAATTTTTGCTATCGTCTTGGTTGGCTTGGCATCATTGATCCTATCATTGACACTTTCTCAAGATACGGTTTCCAATTTAGTTAGTTTTGGTGCTTTGTTTGGATTCATTTTGTTAAATCTATCCGTTATCTGGAAATTTTATGTTAAGGGCGATCATAGTTCGGTTTCATCGTTTATTAAATATTTAGTTTCGCCCTTCATTGGTTTCGCCGTTAGCACATGGATTTTCTTAAGCCTATCGATTGAATCGAAAATTGTCGGTGTTGTTTGGATTTTGGTTGGCGTAGCTATTTTAGTTGCTAAAACCCATTTCTTCTCCAAGAAAACACCAAGTCTAGACTTCTCAAACAAAGATTAGGAGGAATTTCATTATGACACTTACAACAAAATCAAATGTAAAATTTACAACAGGTGAAAATACCGGCGATCCAAAATCCGTCGGAAAAGTTGTAGAACAATTGAAGGCTTTTAATTGGGTTGATCTAACCCACTCATTTGGGCCGGAAAGTCCACGCTTCCCATCATTTGCGCGACCAGAATTTAAAACTATTTTTACCCATTCAGATGGATTTTATGTTAAACAATATACTTTTCCTGGCCAATTTGGTACGCATATTGATCCCCCAATCCACTTTGACGAGCACCAAGATAAATATGTTGAGAATTTCTCGCTCAAAGAATTAGTTCTTCCATTGGTTGTGATCGACAATTCTGCTGCAGCTAAGAAAAGCCCAGATTCTTCTCTGTCTGTAAATGATATTAAAGAATGGGAAAAGAAGCATGGAAAGATTCCGGCAAACTCATTTGTTGCTTTACGTACTGACTGGTCTAAGCGTTGGCCCAGCCAAGAAAAATTTGAAAATTTGGATGACAAAAAGCAAGCACATTATCCTGGTTGGGATTTAGATGCCTTAAAATTTATTTATGAACAACGCGGTGTAACAGCAAATGGACACGAAACTTTTGATACAGACACCGCCGTTAAACAGGAACATGGTTTGGTTGGCGAATATTATGTACTCTCACATGGTCATTATCAGGTTGAATTGCTCGATAATCTTGATCTGGTTCCAGCAACAGGTGCTTATATCTTTATTTCTGTTCCCAAAGCAGAAGAAGCACCAGGATTTCCAGTAAGAGCTTTTGCAGTTGTTCCAAGATAGGTTAAGTGGAATTTGTCGACTATCCAGTTGGGCGTTTATATTCTTAACTTACTTGAATAGGCTATAAAACTTGTGAATACTTTAAAATAAATGAGGAAAAATCGGCACATTAAATGTCTAAATGGAGTTGATACAAATAATAAATTTCATTTATGGCAACTTGCAATGACACAAAAAGTGTCTCTGATGGCTTTTGTGGGGGTAAATGATTTAAGAAGTGTGTGATATATCCTTTGGGCGTATGAACCAAAGGATATTTTATTATTACTGTGTAAAATTGAAAGGATGAAATGATTATGCATTATGCTGTCTTAGGTTCAGGTGCTATGGGGCTGAGATTCGGAATTCTACTTCAACAGTCAGGCCAAAAAGTTGATTTCATTGACACTTGGGATAGACAAGTATCTACGATCACTAAACAGGGCGGGGTGTATGTATCTAGAGATGGAGAAAATCGGCACCTTGTTCTAATCAATATTACTTTTCCGGAAATTATCATGGCCATCCAGATGCTTTTATTATTTTTACAAAGCAGATGGGTTTAAAGGCTATGCTAAAAAGATCGGCGCAACTATTTGATGACCAACAGTACGCTATCACATTAATGAATGGTATGGGACATATTGAAAAAATTAATAAATATTTCAAGGCAGAAAAAGTAATTGCTGGTACTGCAATGATTGGAACTGTTTTAAATGATGCAGGTGACGTTGATTTCATTGGTAAAAAGGGAACCGGAACAATACATTTAGTAAATGAAACGGAAAAGCCAGATAAGTTCACTAAGCAAGTTGTTAGTGAATTTAAGAAAGCTCAATTGGGTCCTAAATTAACAACTAATTTTTTGGGTACTTTGTTAACAAAAGTGATTTATAATTCCGTTGTTAATACGCTTTGCTCAATGTATAAGCTTAAAGAAGGTGAGTTTATATCGGCATCAGTATCGACCAAACTCATTAACCGATTAATTAATGAAGCTTATCATGTCTGTGATTTAGCCGGAATTGAGCCTTTAAATTCCAAAGAGGAAGAGTTTAATGCGATTGTTCACGCTACTAGGGATGTTACACCACTTCACTATCCGTCGATGTACCAGGATATCAGTAAACAACGCCCAACTGAGGTGGATTACATTAATGGTTATCTTTATGACCTTGGCAAAAAGTACCATTACAACGCACAGGCACATGACTTTTTGCGTGATTTAGTTCACCTAGCTGAACATGCTGAAATAGTCACTCAATAATTAAATACTAAATTGGAGAGATTTAATCATGAAGAAAAGAATCTTAAAAGCAATTGCACTTACAGCTTCATTGTTTAGCATTCTAGTTTTTCTTACTGGATGCGGGAATGACTCATCAAAACCGTTAAGCACCAAGAACATCACTGTTGGAGTTACTGCTGGACCTCATGAGCAAATTATGCAACAGGTTAAAAAAATTGCGGCTAAACACGGCTTAACGATCAACATAAAATCATTTACGGATTATAATACCCCTAACTCTGCTCTTAACGCTGGTGATATTCAGGCGAGTTCATTTGAAACAGCCCAATTTTTAAAAACACAGGAAAAGGATAAAAACTATAAATTCGCCAAAGCATTTAAAACGGTTGCTTTACCAATGGGAATCTACTCGAACAAGGTTAAGAAAATTACCGATTTAAAAAAGGGTGCTAAAATTGCTGTTCCAAATGATGCTACCCAAGAAGCCCGTGCCCTTCGAATTTTTCAAAAAGCGGGAATCTTAAAGCTTAAATCTGGAGTTGGCGAGAAAGCCACAAAAAACGATCTAGCTTCTAATCCTAAGCAATTAAAAATTTATGAATTAGATGCTTCTCAAATTCCTAAACAACTTAAAGAGTTTGATGCAGCTGCTATTAATAGCAATTTTGCTTTGGATAATAACTTAACCCTTAAGCAAGCAATTTATCACGAATCGTTAAAGAACAATGCTTGGCCAAATTATTTTGTTGTTAAAGACGGCCATCAAAATGACAAAGTCGTAAAACAAATCAAAAAGTATTACCAATCTCCAGAGATCAAAAAGTATGTTAAAAAGGAATTTAAGGGGGCGCTTGTACCCGAATGGTAAAAAAAGACAATTTAGAGTTAATCAAGTTTAAAAACGTCACAAAAACATTTGCAGCCGTTGGAAACGCTAAAGAGGTCCACGCCGTAAAGAATGTCTCTTTAAGTGTTCAAAAAGGTGAAATCTTCGGAGTGATCGGTTATTCAGGTGCTGGGAAAAGCACGTTAATCAGGATGATTAATGGCTTGGAGCGTCCAACGAGTGGAGAAATCATTGTTAGTGGGGAAGATGTTGCAAAGCTAAGCAAGAAACGATTGCAGCAGTTACGTCATAAAATTGGCATGATTTTTCAAAACTACAATTTGTTAAAGACGGCGACGGTATACCAAAATATCTTCTTACCGTTAAAGCTAGAAAAATTACCTGTTAATGACATTCGAGAACGGGTTGAGAAATACTTAAAAATTGTTGGATTGTGGGAACGTCGCAACAGTTATCCAACGCAACTATCAGGTGGTCAACGACAACGTGTTGCAGTCGCTAGAGCGTTGGCGCATGAGCCGGAAATCTTGTTATCTGATGAAGCAACTAGTGCTCTGGATCCGGAAACAACAAAATCCATTTTGCGACTACTGCAAAAAATTAATACCGAGTTAGGAATTACCATCTTTTTAATTACTCATGAACTTGACGTTGTTCAAGAAATTTGCGACAAGGTCGCCTTAATTGATAAAGGTAATTTAATCGAGCAAGGAAAAACGATTGATTTATTTACCCATCCCCAAAAGACGATCACTCAAAAATTCTTAGGAACCAGTGATTCTCTTGGCGTTCCAATTGATTATTTGAAAGCTGAACAAAAGACTAAGAAGCTTTTATTACTACAATTTGTTGGCAATGAAGCTAGTCAACCAATCATTGCAGATTTTTCTCAACACTTTGGCATTAAGCCCAACATATTAGCGGGTTCTATTAATTACCTTAAGGGGAATCCTTACGGTAAATTGCTGCTTTCTATCAAATCAGTAGATGATGTCTATTCACAAGAATTAAAGTATATTCGTGATCAAGGTGTAATTGTAAAAGAGGTGACGGACCTATGAGTAACTTTATCAGTGAATGGGGGTCAACCCTTACAACTGGATTGGGCGCTACATTGGCTATGACGGCCATTACATTGATTGTTACCATCATTATTGGGATACCATTAGGAATTCTTTTGGTAGAAACCAATGTAAATGGTATGTATCCTAACCGGCCCTTGCATGCTATTTTTGAGACAATTGTAAATATTTTACGCTCATTACCGTTTATTATTTTGCTATTTCTGATTCTACCTGTAACGCAAATAGTTGCCGGTACCACTATTGGTATTCGAGGGGTTATTTTACCGCTAGTGATTTATTGTGCACCTTATCTTGCCCGTTTAGTTGAATCTTCACTTCTTGATGTTGATCCAGGAATTATTGAAGCTTATCAGTCAATGGGAATAAAAAACAGTAAGATTGTTTTTTTATTCTCTTGAGGGAAGCACGAAGTGGTATTACACGAGGCTTAACAATTTCAATTATCGGGTTAATTGGTGCAACTGCTATGGCAGGCTTGGTAGGCGCTGGCGGCCTTGGTGATATTGCTTATCAGTACGGATTCCAAAGGTACCAGCCTGATGTAATGTATGCGTCAATTTTGATTTTGATTGCCCTCGTACAAATTGTCCAGAGTCTTGGTAACTGGATTGCAAAAAAGTTGTCTAAATAACAATATTTGAATAAAG
>NZ_BAKI01000067.1 GCF_000583655.1 Lentilactobacillus farraginis DSM 18382 = JCM 14108 | reverse complement strand
CAAGCCTGAGATCTCATTTTTAATTCCAACACCTCACTAAGAGTTGGTGCTTCGTGTTATTGTGGATATTATCCATCAGTACATTCGCTGAGAAGAGAACAGATACCTATCCATAAGAAAAGGCCCTGTGTTCACAAGGCCTTGAGGGAAGAGTTTTCATTTTATATATTGAAGGGTTATCTATCATAAAGTTAGTTAAGAAATCGTTTGAATTTTTTGATTATTTGAGGGGTGAGTCATTTGGATGCACTAGGCGGCATCTTGTAACCAGTCAACTACCATCGCATCACTCCTTTCAATGTCTTCGTTGGCGTGTTCAGGTTTCAGCTCTCGAACTGAATTAACCCAAGTCAGGTACCTGCCGCTTTAATTAGTAACAGCTCCACACAACCAAGCGGCTATTTTTTCCAGCCTTCCAATCGTATTTAAACTTTGATTTTATTCGTCTTTTAACGGCCAATGTCATTAATAAACCATCCTTTCGTTAATTTCCGGGTAATTTTAACAGTCAACTTTTAGTTAACCGTTTATCGATTGTCTATAATATATAACCTTTAGCTTAATTGAAACTTAAATATAAATTATTTTTGGCTTTCTAGAAATAATTGTTGCTTGTGCTGCCATTGCTACTTGATATTGAATACTTTAGCTGGTTCAACTTAATTCAAACTTAAATTAGGACGATTTCACAAAACGATTTTAAATTCGATCACTTAAACGTATAAAAACCGTGCTCAGCCACTTTCAGGATTATGGCAAACACGGCTTTTTTAACCAATAGAAAAAGGCCCCGCTTTTGCAGGACCAACTTAAGGGAAAATGTAACTAGGGTGTGTATTCGTTAGAAAGTATTGGTATTAGTAATTATCTGGGGCGAGTTATTATATCGGGTATCTAACTGTCCATTGCATTTTCCTAAATATTCAGAGCGGGGGTATTAAGGGTTTATCATCTTCAAATACATTTTCGCTTGGAGTAGGGGTATCATCAGAAGAAATCATTTGCTTAAACACCCTGAATATTTAATGTCTAAAGAATATCGTTTCTACCTTAACTCAACCTTAAAATCCTTAAATTTCAAAAAATTGTCCCAGATACTATCTTTTCACCAACTAAAATTAATAAAATGATGGCTTGTCACCATCCGTATTCGGCTGGTTGACACCGACCGAATGCCGAATTTCTTTGCTGGGATCATCAATCAGGCGCACGATAAAGTCCGCAACACTTTTGCGGGAAACTTCAGTTCCTTTAAATGGTTCTCCTTTTTCGGTTGTCTCATAGCTAATAAGATCCTTATTGGACAACCAAGCCGGTCGAATCAGCGTATAATTTAAGTCAGAAGCTTCAATAACTTTAGCCGCAGCTGAGTAGGTTTCCAAATACCCACCATCCAGCATTTGATGATTCCACTTACCAAAATTACCGGGGACCTCGTCATAAATCCCTAACGTGGAAATCCAAATTAAGCGCTTTACGCCGGTATTATCCATTGCATTGACAACCGACTTCGCCTGCTGTTCAATATTCTTCCCGGCCAAGTTTGCGTACACAATGTGAGTGCCAACCATCGCCTTTTGAAGCGCTGCCGGGTCGGTAGCATCCCCTTCCACCACCGTTTCACGCTTGGAATCTGCCGGTGCTAACCGCTTCGCATTTCGTAAAAATAGCGTTAAATGATGGTTTGTCCGGGCCAAAAGTTCTTTTTCCGCTAATCGGGCAATTTTTCCATTTGCGCCAAGAATTAAAACTGTTGCCATTAATGACACGCTTCCTTTCTAAAATTGATTACATACCCAATAATAGCCAGAAAAAATGGCAATAAAACGGACAACTAGGCGCAATTGTCCGCTAATCGCGTTATAACATCATAGGAGGGCCTAAAATGATTTCAAAGACCAAATTAAAAATCGCCAAAGCCACTAAGCAATTGGTAATTTCTCAGCCGTTTGAATCGATCTCAGTCACAAATATCATGGTGACTGCCAATTTAAGACGCCAAACATTCTACGACTATTTCCACGATAAGTACGCTGTTCTCGATTGGATCTATACAACCGAAATTAATGAAGCCGTCAAATACTGTAACACCTATCGTTATTGGCCACAAACGCTTTTGAAGATGATGACCTACTTTGAAAATAATCGCCTGTTTTATCAGAAAGTGATTATCCTTGATCAACAAAATGCCCCGGAAAATGTCATCGCCAACCACCTTCGCCAAATGATCGGCAACATCTTTACCGATCTTAGCCAAAAAGAACAGTTGCCGATCAGCAATGATTATTGTAACTTTCTCCAAGCACTCTTAAGCCGAACGCTTTTAGCTGAATTAAAGCGCTTTTTACAGCCCGGCAGTCCAATCAACCTTCATGATGAAGTTACCAACTTACGTCATTATTTGGATGACGGTATTAACGGCATGCTGCTGCGAACCAGACGGATTGATTCTTATCGTCATTCAGCCGATTTGTGAGGTTGTCGATTTCAGAATAACTTGGATTGTTTTTGCTTTTCGGCACCTTAGCCGAAACGTGCTCCACAAGACTGACCCCGGCCATATAAGCCCCGACGCTTTTTCGGCAACCAAGCCGAAACGTGTGAAAAGAAACAGCCTCCGGCCATATAAAACGCCTTACCAAATATTCCAAAAACCGAAATATCTGGCCGTTTCAGGCATCCCAGCCGAAACGTGCTCCACAAGACTGATCCCGGCCATATAAGCCCCAACACTTTTTCGGCAACCGAGCCGAAACGTGTGAAAAGAAACAGCTTCCGGCCATATAAAACGCCTTACCAAATATTCCAAAAACCGAAATATCTGGTAAGGCGCTTTATATTCTGGAAGCTAACCGTTTCTTTTCACACTCTACCCAAAGTCACTCCCACTCAGATTATCCAAACGCTGCATATCTTCCGGGCTGATTTCGAAATCTAATTGGGTATTGTTTTTGATATGGGCCTCACTGACCGCCTTCGGTAATGGCAAAACACCGTTCTGCAGGACAAATTTGATTGCCAATTGGGCAACACTAACGCCGTACTTGGTAGCCAAATCCTGAATATCCTGGTTTTCGAACAGTGCTCCGGTTGCCAATGGCGAATAAGCCTCCACCAAAATACCGTTATCCTTGGTAAACTTGGTGATTTGCGGCTCCGTATAGCCGGCAAAGTACCGAATCTGATTAACAGCCGGCTTAACATCGGCCACCTCTAAGATATTTTGTAAATCGTGTACGTTAAAGTTCGAAACACCAATTGCTTTGGCTTTACCACTGTTATAGATATCTTGCATTGCCTGCCAAACTTCGCGGTTAGCCTCATCATATTCAGTTGATCCCCGTTGCGCCCACGGCCACGGCGCATGAATCAGATACAAATCCAAATAGGAAAAATCAAGTGCTTTCATCGTAGACTGAAAATCTTCGATGACGCCATCATAGGTTTTAGTTTCCGCTGGTAATTTAGAGGTTACAAAAACATTCTCCCGATCAACATCGGAATCAAAAATCGCTTGGCCGACACTTTCTTCATTTCGGTAAGCTTTAGCCGTATCAATGTGACGGTACCCCGCTTTTAAAGCCACGGTTACCGCGTCATAAGTCGGTTGGCCGCCTGGAATCTGCCAGGTGCCAAAACCAACCTTGGGAATTTGAATTCCGTTATTCAATGGATATGTTTCAGTTAGAATTGACATGATGATGCCTCCTCGAATTGTATTAGCGTAGTTATATTATGGAACTTAATTTTAAAAAACGCTAGAAATTGATATTTCAAAATTTTTAGTTGAGTTTAGTATTGAAAACGGTTACCTTAGAGATGTAACCAATTTTAACAGGCAGATGACTGATATTTATCGTCACGCATATGCCCAATTTTGAAAGGATGGCTCCTATGACAATTCACGTTAATGAAGCAAATCTGATTTTCCACCTTCAAACTGATCACACCAGTTATATTTTTCAAATTATGGAAAACGGTGAAGCCGGTCAAATTTACTATGGCCGTAAAATTCACGTTCAACCAGCATATCAAAATCTCACTTCAAAAGAATGGCGGGATGACAATCCCTCTTTAAGCGAAGCCGCTCCTAATTTTCAACCGGCAGCAATCAAAGCCGAATATTCAAGTCTTGGAAAGGGTGATTTCCGATATCCCGCTTTCCAAATTACTCAAAAAAATGGCAGTCGAATTACTGAACTGCAATATGACCATTATCAATTATCAGCCGGTAAAAAGCGTTTGGCCGGCCTACCGTCAACCTTTGATGATACGGATGACGATGCTCAAACGCTGATTATTTCTTTTAAGGATCAGATTACCGGCTTAACAGTTGATCTGAATTATAGTCTTTTTCCACACCAAGATGTCATCGTCAGAAGTACCACTTTCACCAACCCAAGTTCGGAAAAATTGGTAATTGACCGGGCGCTTAGCTCTCAGCTGGATCTGCCAGACGATAATTACGATCTGATTCAATTTTCCGGTACCTGGGCCAAGGAACGGCATCTGTATCGAAATCATTTACGTCCCGGTATTCAGAGTATCAGCAGCCTGCGAACATCATCCAGTCACCAGCAAAATCCATTCATGATACTGGTGCGACCAGAAACTACCGATCAACAAGGGGCTGCTTTTGGCTTCAATCTTGTTTATTCAGGAAATTTTTTGGATTCGATTGAAGTTGATCAATATAATACCAGTCGCATTTTAACCGGGATTAATCCGGATGAATTTGGCTGGCAGCTTGGACCAGGCGCATCATTTCAGACACCGGAAGCGTCTTAAGTTATACAAGTAACGGCATGAATCAGCTTTCCCAGCAGTTGGCCGATTTTTACAGTCAACACTTGGTTAATCCCCGGTTTACCCATCAGGATCGCCCAATTCTGATCAATAATTGGGAGGCCACTTATTTTGATTTCGACGAAGCCAAGCTGATGACAATCGTCAATCAGGCCCACCAACTCGGCATTGAAATGTTTGTTCTGGATGACGGGTGGTTTGGTCATCGGGATGATGATACAACTTCTTTGGGTGATTGGTTTGTAGATAAAAAGAAGTTTCCAAACGGGATCGAACATTTCAGCCAACAGGTACACGAGCTTGGCATGAAATTCGGACTTTGGTTTGAACCGGAAATGATTTCAATCGACAGTGACCTTTATCGAAAACATCCCGACTGGATGATCCACGATCCAAAATCAACGCCAACCCCCGGACGTCATCAATTTGTCCTCGATATGACCCGGCAGGACGTGATTGACTACCTATATGATCGAATAAGTCACATGATCGAATCAGCCAAGTTAGACTACATCAAATGGGACATGAACCGCCACATTACCGAAATGTTCAGCTCACAATTAACTGCGGCCCAGCAATTGGAAATGCCGCACCGCTATATCCTGGGCGTTTACCAGCTCTACGATCGCCTGACCAAAGCCTATCCCGACGTTCTTTTCGAGTCCTGCGCTTCCGGCGGCGGTCGCTTTGACCTTGGGTTAATGTACTACGCACCTCAAGCCTGGACCAGTGATGATACCGACGCTGCTGAACGTATGTTGATTCAGTTTGGGACCTCCTATGGTTATCCACAATCAATGATGGGCGCCCACGTTTCTGCTGTTCCAAATGATCAGGTTGGCCGTGTTACATCGCTAAAAACCCGTGGCGCCGTTGCCTTATTCGGTGATTTTGGCTACGAGTTGGACATTACGAAAATGTCGCCGACTGAGCTTACCCAAATTAAAGAACAGGTTGCCTTTTACAAGCAACACCGTCATCTGCTTCAATTCGGTAAATTCTATCGGCTTGACAGTCCCTTTGTCGGCAAGGGCAACGTTATTAGTTGGCAGGTGGTCAGTAATGATCAAAAGCAGGCAATCGCAGCCCGCTATCAGTTATTAAATCAGCCTAATCCACCTTACACCCGCTTTTACTTCACCGGACTTGATCCGGACCGGGAATATCGGGTTAACGATGATTCCGAAACCTATTACGGTGACGAATTAATGAACGCCGGCTATTTTGTACCGACTATCAAGCCGAATGGTGAAACGTCTCAAGACTTCAATGCCCAACTTTTCATTGTCAAAGCAGTTTAAATCCATTTTAACTAAAAAACGGCCTCCGATTTGGATGCCGTTTTTGCTTAACGAATTATTATTAAGAAAGCGGGTTGGCTTTGTAATAAAGCTTAACCGTATCGCCGTACTTGGCATTGGCGTTTGCCTGCTTTGTCTTTGTTGCGTCAAAATTCCATGTTGGTGTCAAAAGCTTGCCGCCAATATTAACCGCGTTACCTGTCAAGGTAGCCAGGTTACCGGTCTTAAAGACGTTATTATCAAAGACCGAAGCCGGGAGTTGACCCTGCGTCGAACTTGTAAACACCGCCTTGTCAGTATCATTAAAGACCGGATAAATGCCTTCAACCAATGACGAGCTCGAAATCGGTTGGCCGCTGTCGGAATCATAATAGCTCAATTGAGATGTGTAGCTTTGGACTTTTTGATCAACATAAACGGTGTAATTACTACCAACCGTTACATTGGCAACCGGGTTATTCGGCTGACTCTTGCTGATCGTATAACCAGATGGTACATTCTTATTAGCCGCATCGGTCAACGCAGCCGGATTGGTTAAGATATCGCCTAATTTAGCACCATTTGTCAATTTGGCACCGG
Organism: Lentilactobacillus farraginis DSM 18382 = JCM 14108; assembly: GCF_000583655.1. Lineage (GTDB taxonomy): Bacteria > Bacillota > Bacilli > Lactobacillales > Lactobacillaceae > Lentilactobacillus > Lentilactobacillus farraginis. The sequence goes on along the minus strand of NZ_BAKI01000067.1, from coordinate 1,034 downwards.
ACTTCAAGTCGCTGTTTTGAATAATCCAGTTATAAGTCTGGCCGACTTGTTGACCACCTGCATTCAGATAAACAATTTGAATACTATTATCCTTGGTAGGCGTTGTTGTTGGTGTCGTTGGCGTAGATGGTTGCGTTGTTGGTGCAGTCAAGCCACCGGCAAATACCCAACCGGTAACCGCCGAATTATTATCATCAGTTACCTGATAATATAACCAGCCTTCACGGGTCTTGGTTGCGGCACCCGTAATTGTAAAGGTGTCACCACTCTTATAGCCGCTCATATCAGCTGGTTGGGCTTTGTATTGGCTCCACTTTGGATTAACCAAAGTGAGTTCTTGGCAACGTTGGTTAACGTATAACCCTTGGTAACTGAAGGCAGGCTGGCCTGGGTCATTGTGTTAGCTGATGAAATACCGCCGCCAAAAGCAGATGTTGATTGACCGCCGTAAATCCAACCTCTCAGATTACCGTTAAAGGAAACTACCTTGTAGTAAACGGATCCCCGGTTGGTGGTTGCCACCCGGTAAGCCCGGAAATATTGCTGCGAACTGTTTGAGCTGCCATATTGTGCTAGTGTTGCTTTTCCGGCAACCACCCGGGCACCACGCAGCGTTCCTGCTTTTGTATATAAAGCATTGGTGCCGTTGGTTGCCACGTTACGGGTTGTTGGGTCGGTCGTTAACGTTGAATTTGACGTTACTGTCGCGTAGGTTTTGGCACTCGCGTTAGTTGCAGCAAAACCAGTTGCCGCAACCATTGACAAGGCTGCCAAGCCGACATATAACGACTTCTTTGTATTTAGTTTCATAATTAATATACCCCCAAGATATAATTACACGACACTTCTTGCCGCACCTTTAATGTACCACTTTGTTGAAAAAACAGTTATTTTTAAGCTCAAATTTAATCGAACGGTCGTTTTGTTGCTATAAACTTAATACTTTCGTAACTTATTGTTGGTACTATTTAACAAAATATAGCTATTATTTTTCGTCCATTTCAACCTGAGAAATAAAAAAAGATTGAAGCCTG
>NZ_BAKI01000068.1 GCF_000583655.1 Lentilactobacillus farraginis DSM 18382 = JCM 14108 | reverse complement strand
AAGACGTCAACTTTGTCTTAAAGGCTTGCTTTAATTAATCTTTATCTGTCGATTTTTCAGCAGCTTCTTTAGCTTTAATGGCATCCATAGGTGGAATCACCTTAGCAGTTTCTTTCATTTGTTGTAACTCAGTGATGTCCCCTGTAAAGTCAAAACAACCAAGGTATTTACCATTCTCATCATGAACTGCATAAAAAGAAATATAAATTTTACGACCATCAAGATCTAGTAAAAATTCAAAATTATCCTTTGTACCAGCATGAAATTGTTTCAATAATTCTTGAACCTGTGGGCGGGCGCCGCCATGATGTAGGCCTAAAACGTTTTTACCAAAGGTCTCTTTAGAACGTTTGTAGACCCGATGTCCATTATCAGTGAACCATTGAAATTCATCATTCTCGTCACAAAATCCCAATTCAAAGGGAATCGTATTCAGAATTGTTTCCAAAACAGGTAAGGCAATATTACCAGTTTTAAAATGTAACATATCTTTTATATCAACGGTCTTTGGTTCTTCAGCCATGTTAATCACCTCATATAAATTTAGTTGTTCCAATTATAAACACACTAACTAAATGTATAGAATTTTAGCTTAAATGTAAATAGAAAATTACATTGGTTGCTGTTTTATTCTGACCTTAGGGCAATGGCAGCATCCTTTTTAGCTGCCATTCTAGCAGGCACATGGCCACCCAAGACGGTTAATGCTGTGCTGATCAGAATTAAAATTACCCCATGCATGAGATTAAGGGCGGCTACGCCACTTAAGCCGGTAATTTTCTCCAAAATAATATTTGCTGGAAAAGTCAATAACCACGCAATTAAGACACCTAAAATACCTGAACCAAAACCTAGTATAGTTGTTTCAGCGTCAAATACCCGGGTAATATCCCCTTTTCTTGCACCTAAAGCTTTTAAAACACCGATCTCTTTAGTCCGCTCCAGTACCGAAGTATAGGTAATGATGGCAATCATGATCATGCTTGTGATTAACGAAATGCCTGCAAAGGCCACTAACACATAAGTGATCGCATCCATCAAGCCACCGGTTAAATTAGAAACATTCCCTGCAAGATCAGTATAAACCACCTTATTGACCTTACTTTTACCTTTATTATATTTATCTAAATAGCTCAAGATTTGATCTTTATCTTTAAAGCTTGAAGGATAAATCTGAATACTAGTTGGTACAGCATTGCCACCAATCATGGCTAACATCTGCGGCTTGGCTTCTGCTGATAACTCTTGATTGGTCATGACATTACGATTACTGTTCTTTTGTGCCTTGACAATAGCCGAATCGCGATTATCTTCCATAACTTGTTTAGTCAACTGATCACTATAAGCAATCCCACTAGCTAAAATACCATCGCTATTTTTAGACTTAACTCGCAAAATTCCGACCACTTTTAACGTCTTGGTTTTATTGGCTTGAGACATTTTTTGATAGTCGTTTCCTGGTAAAAAATTACCCGTCGGTAGGGATTGATAAAAATCATCGTTACTAACTAATTGCATCGTCGTCCCAATTAATTGATCAAAGGTAAACTTTTTATTTTCTTTAACAGAAATTCCTAAATTACGGAGAGCATTGATATTAATTGAATTATCTCGATTAACGACCATCACAACATCTGTCGGTTTATCAGGATAAGCCCCAGACAATAATTTATAGTTAGACTTTAAAAAACTTTGACCGCCATTCCGGTCAATGGGATATACAGAACCACCTACACCTGTAGTTTGAGCCATTAAGGTCGCAAAATCGGTTTGACCACTTTGTTTGGTATTTGAAAATTTAACAGCCTGATATTTACCGTTAACACTTCTAATCAAATTAAGTCCAGTGGCATAGGTCTTACTAATATTTTTAGTGAGCGAAGGACTAATTTTATCCACATAGTCAAGATAATTTGACGTCAATTTATTTTCATGCTGAACTTTTTCAGCTGCACTAGTAGCGGCTGTAACCGAATTACTTTTGGAAAATTCTTGTTTTAAATTTTGCTGCTGCCCGGAGCCATCCTGTCCCACTTGACTAATAGTTACTGGAAATTGAGATAGAGTCTCCTTCTGGGTCTGATCGATTTGTCTTTGGAACCCATTTGACAGTGCTAGAACCACCGCAATACCAATAATACCAATGCTGGACGCAAACATGGTCAAAAAAGTACGCCCCTTTTTGGTTCGAATATTATTAAAAGATAACTTTAATGCGGTGAAAAAACTCATTTTCGTTCGTTTCAAACGAAAACGTGTGGTACTGCCATTCCCGTTAAATGGCCGCGTATCTTGCTGAATTTTACCATCTGCAAATTCAATAATGCGGTCAGCATACAGTAACCCACAACAATTGGACGTTGCTATGCCTAATAGCTCAATCCCAAGCTATGGTGTCACTTCTGCAACAGTTCAAGTATTAAATTAATTTCATCCCCTATCTGATTGATTATCCTCCCATAATCATCTATAGATAAAAAGAGCCTGGACGTTAATGTCCAGGCTCTTTTTGCTTATGCTTTTGCTAATTTAAGTACTTCTGCTTTTAGGGCGCTGATCAACTTAGGATCGTCATTAGGCATTTGTAGTCGGGTTAATTTGCCACCCTTAGTTTCAATAGCCTGCTTTAATTCAATATCCACATCATATAGAATCTCTAGATTATCATTGATGAAACCAACGGATGCGGAAATAATATGTTTGATATTATCCTGTTCAATTAAGTTTTGTGCCACTGTAACAAAATCTGGTCCGATCCATTTCTGTTCTGTCCGACCAGCACTTTGCCAAGCAATGGTATATTGATCTGGCGTTAATCCAGCAGTTTTAACCACGGTACGCATATTTGCTTCAACTTCATCACGATAACTGTCACCCCCATCAATGATACTCATTGGTAAACTATGGGCACTGAGAATGACTTTAGTATCAGGCTGGTCGATTTGTGGTTTCAATGCTACCAATTGATCACTCCAAAAATGAATCAAATCATCATTTTGCCACCAGCTCTTTGCTTCAACATAGGTTACATCTCCATGGTTAACCAACACTTCCTTAGCTCGGGCATGATAGTCACCCGTGTTAAAAGCTGAGTAGTGCGGTGCCAAAGGAATACCGTAAATAGTTTTAATCCCAGCGGCTAAAATATCTTTAACTGCATCTTGAATAAATGGATGAATATATTTATAACCGACAAAAACTTGATATTCACCGGGGAACTCTTGATCTAATTGTGCTTGCAATCCTTTCGCCTGGGCGTCAGAAATCTTAGCTAACGGTGAAGTCCCGCCAATGGCTTTATAACGGCTTACCAATTCATCATACAATGGCTTTGGTGGCTCGTGATGGTTGCGAATATTGGTGTAATAGCCCATAATATCGCTAATTTCATAGGGTGTACCATAGGACATTAATAGAACTGCTTTTTTATTACTCATAGATTTTCTTCTTTCGTAAAGGGAATTAAACTAGTAACAATGATGCTGATCACTGCAATCACTACTAATAGGACAAAAATACCACGATAAACTTGAATACCCATGTGGCCATTATTCACATTTAATTGAATAACGGAGGCGTAGACAATTGGTGCAACGGTGGCACCAATTTTTTGGTGGTGGATAGCCGCCGATTGCTTGGACACGATTCCCCTTACCAGCCATCCGACCGGCAATAACTTGCAATGGTGCAGACATGAAGCTACCTAAACCAAGGCCGAGGATGAAGGAGAATATTGTGAAGAGGCGTAATTGGCTTAGACCAAAAATAATTAAAAGACCGGATAAGCCAATTGAAGCGGCCGAAATAATTAATGTTCTTTTATTACCTAGTTTATCGACCATTAGGCCACCGATCCAAGAACCGATCACACTCCCCAACCCGGTGACAACTAGAGTCATCCTGATAGACGCATTGGTAGATGGAAAACAGTATGAACATAGGTAGGAATGTAGATGAATACGGCGAAAAGTGTACCGCCGAGTAAACCTAATAACAGCGTTAAACTATATGCGGGTTTCTTCAATAAATTAATTGGTAAAAATGGCATCTTATTAGGTGCAATATTGCGTTCAACTCTGATGAAGGTCCACAGGCTAATTGCTGCAACTACTATTAGAGCAAAGATGAGATACTTATAAGTGTTGAATTGTTGAATAAATGTCAGGAAGAGCATGAATGAGGTGATAAAGATTGTAAAGGCGGTTAGACCTGGAAAATCAGTTTGCCACTGTTCTTCTTTCACTTCGTTATCTAAAATCCGCCATACTAATAGGAATAAAATAGCAATAAATGGCAATAAACTATAATAAAAGGCACGCCAGTTACCTGTAAAGTCCAGCGTTAACCCTACAAAAATAGGGGCGAAGATTGAAGCTAAACCTGAAACAACACCAACAACAGAGACTTTACGGCCTTGGCGTTGATGTCCAGCCGTATGTAACATGAGATTGATGGATAATACAATAATGCCACAATCCCCTAAAGCCAGAATAAAACGACCTAGTAGGAATAAACCGTATGTTGGCGCAATACCGGTTAATAGGGCACCCAGGAACCAAATACCTAGTTCACCCATAAATATTTTTTTTGCGCCATAAATATCTGATAAATTAGAAGCGATTGGTGTACCGATCACTAGTCCCAATGTATAAATGCCTGCAACCCAGGATGAATTCACTGAACTCAAGCCAAAAGTCCGGGTTAGTGCTGGAAGCATCGTTGACACCGTGCCCCCATCTAGTTGCGAAATAAAAACTGCAATTGCATAAATCCAGAAATGCGATCGTACTTTCTCAACCGTATTAATCATTAATAACTTAAGCCTCCCAATTTTCTAAAAACATTTTTTGTAATCCAGCATTGTCCATGTGTGTGCCCACCACAAAATATGGAAACTCACCATAGACAGAACTGGCTTCATAATAACGCATCTCAGCAATAATTTTTTTGAACATCAGTGGTGTCTCTGCAAAAAGAGTCACGCCCCATTCGAAATCGTCCAGACCAATGGATCCAGTGATATATTGCCAAATTTTACCAGCATATGTCCGACCGACTGTGCCATGATCATGCATGAATTGACGGCGCTCATCGTAAGTTAGGGTATACCAATTAGCACCAGGTATTCTAAGCTTGGACATGGGATAAAAACAGATATAAGGTTTATCAGGTAATTCAGGCTTCAGATGTTGATTCACATAGGCCCAACCTTTATCTGATTTAGGTTTACCAGTATAAGTACCCACTTCAGTAACGGAAACGTAGGAAGTCCCTCGCTTTAAATAGTCAAACAGTGGCAACTTCGTTAACTGAAGCTCAATTTCATTTAACTCAGCCAATGTTTCGCGAAGTATAATGAGGCCTAGATCAGCCTTGTGACCAGATACATTGAATACATAGTGACTACCATTACCCTTAGCTTCTGTCTGCACAAAATCATCCAAAAGTAATTGAAACTGGTGGACCATTTCTTGTTGGTGCTCAAAAGTGACTTTACGCCAACTAGCACCATCAATGGACCAAAGTAAATGCATACAATACCAACCCTCAAGTGTCTCAACAGGTTCCTGCAAAGTAATTCCTCCTTTTCTAAAAAACAAAATAACAACCGTCATTCTATCATTATAGACATTATGTTAGTATTTACACAATATAATTTTGCAATAATTAACTTCAGTTAATTCCCTAATTTTTAGTAATCCCATACAAAAAAATGCACCATCTATGCTAATATATGGCTATCAAGATATTACTATTTTTAATACTCATTCAAATTACCTCTGGAGAATATTCCTGGAACATTTGTCATAACTTCCTGCGTTTCTTTTTTTACATCTACGTCCTCTACAAATTGAATTTGACGTGAAAGTCTCCATTCACCAGAATTACCGGCAATTAGTACATTCTTATTTGCCTCAATATATTCTGAAGATTCTCTGGAATAACCATTCTGCTGTAACCAAATTCGTAAGTCACTATCTGTTCCATACTCCATGAAGCGATACCAGTCATTCTGTGGTAGCATTCCACTCTTAGTTAACTCCTGGGTAACTTTCAAAAAATATTTACCTAATACAAAGGGAAGTCAACACTTTTTCGGGGCGGTATTGGTTAAAGCGACTGGCTTAGAGACTAACCCCAGATACTTCGGCAGATTAGCCCCTAAATAACCAAATTCTTCATCAGTGATATAAGCACAATCGGTGCGGGGATAACTGAGCAGTTTGTCTTCGTATAAGCTTTGAATAGCCGCTAAGGTTTGGCTGGCGCTGGCGTGATAACGTTTATTCATGGCACTTTGGAGACTAGATAGCGAGAATAGTTGGGGACTAGCACGCTTCTTGCCTTGCTTTTGGACGTTCTTGATTAAACCGGCCTGTGAGCCTTTCTGAACGCGTTTAGCTTGCATGAATGTTATTAGTCCTGCTTCGTCTTTAAATCGCTGATAGGGGTCTAATTTTGCGACAAATTTTTGCTGATTAGCTAAAATTTCCGCATTTAGTTCAAAATAGGGTTCCGGCTTAAAGTTTTTGATTGCCTGGTCTCTTTGATAGACCATACACAAGGCTGGCAGCTATACGTAACTAATCGAGCACGCTCTACGTACCAAATTTTTCTCAATATAAAATACATTATGGGCTACCATTCATACCAATTAACCAGTCGCTAATTTTGTGATTACAAGTGCATGCCCCCATCTTCATGCCGGTTTCGAGTTTGGTGTTGCCGTTGTTTTTTCGTCATTTCCCACTCAGTCTCCTTTAAACCTTGCGCCTGTTTTTGCCGTCCGTAATCTTCATCACGGGCATATAGGGCGATCATGATCGCATCACTAAAGGCCGTCTTTAAGTAGTAGCTTGGACTAACTGGCTTGTAATTTAGCGGTTGATAATGTCCAATATTTTCTTTTCTGTACTGGTCGTCCTTGGCTTGTTGCCTTTTAACTGCTTTTGGATTTTCTCGATTTGACTGTTCTTAATCGTTGGATCGACTTTGCATTCGCCAAAAAAGAGTTGTTTAGTGCCATCATGCTTTAAAACCCGTTGTAAGTGATGATTTTCTAACTGATCTAAGCTCAGCTGTCCCGACAAATAAGCTAACCCTAATTGATGTTCTTGGGTACTGAAAACCGCTTTTGGGTTTTCTTGCCATTGTTCCATTGTTTCGACTTTTAATGGCTTTAAAGTTGGATCATAGTACATCACGGCTGTATAAGCCTGTTCCTGTCTAACTAGTGAAAGATCATCTAAATCACCATTAGGAAAGGCTCTTTTCAATACTTCATGGTATTGCGTTTGAATGACTTGCTTAACGGCCATGATTGTCCGTAGGTCTTTGACTGCTCGAGTAATCTTTTGCTGTTCTGCTGGTGAATACTTTTCTAGTAGTCCTTTATCGATGTGTTCTAGGCTTTCTAAGCTATCAGAGTGGATCATTAGCGTATATTTCAGATCAATTTTGGCTTCTTTTTCTTGTTGCATTAATAACTTAAAACCAACGTATGGCCGCTTGGTAAAGGTCAATAATTGCTGGGTCAATAAATCATCACGAATATTCATTAAACGTTCGTTTAATTCACTACCTTTGAAAACTGTTTGTTCGCTATTAGTTTCTTTAATC
>NZ_BAKI01000069.1 GCF_000583655.1 Lentilactobacillus farraginis DSM 18382 = JCM 14108 | reverse complement strand
AGTTGACTATCGTCTTTGGTTACGATGCTCATGCTGGTTATTTTGATGACGCCATTTCATAGCATCTTCAGCGGACAAATGAAGTTTTTCCTGAATTTGATTCGAGAAATCCTGCCAAGCTTGCTTTTGAGCATCTGGTTGGTTTCCGATTGACCTGGTCTTTCGCCGATAGTCGTGGGCTAACCGACGAAAAGTTCGCTGCTGACTTGGTGTTAGTTCGATAAAAGCTTTGCGTTCCCTTCTTCCCAAATCTCCAACGTCGCTAAATTCTTCGTTATCCGAAGCATGCCGGATAAACGAACGAACGGGAATAATAATAAATAAGATCAGAGAGAACTTCGGAAAAAAGTAGCCAATAACGATTAAAATCAAATATGATATCCAGGATTCAAGAAAAGCAGTACTATAAATAACATTGTATAATTTTTGCATATCATCTTTATCAGTGTATTTATCATGGATAATTGTCTTTACAATTCGCCGAAACAAGACCGAAATGACAAGGTCCAATACCCCGTACATAACCACCGTCATTGAATTGGTATCAATAGCCATTAACCGGGTAAAAGTTGGAATAAGTGATACAAAGAACATCAGCGCCAAGTCACCAACCACAACACCATTTGAAATTTTTTCAACTTCATTAAAAATCACTGCGTGCTGATACCACAAATTGGCAATAAAGCAAAAACTAACAGCGTAAATGCCAATTGCCGTAAACAAACTCCGGTAGTCCAAAGCACCATTATTAATTTGAATGGGCAACTCCAGGACCATCACCGTAACCAAAATTGCAATGATTGCATCGACAAAAACATCAAGTCGCCCTTTTTATTTTTCTTTCATAAAATTCAATTACTTCCCCATTCTCAAAATATAAACCAGTATATTCCAAATTAACTGGAATTGCTAGGGAGTCAATGACACGTTATCAACACGTCAAAAAAGCCAGACAGAAATTTACTTTTTGTCCGGCTTCCTAAATTTGGCTTATTATATCGACTACAAAATGAGTTTACTTTGTAGACCTTTCTAATTAACTTAATTTATTCGTGTTCTGCGTGATCTTTTGACTTGGCACTGTTTTGACCATAGTAAGCGTTGGCACCGTGCTTACGATAGTAGTGCTTGTCCAACAAATATTGTGGTACGTGAATTTCATCACGGGTTAATTGCAGGGCGTGGTAGCTAATTTCAGCGGCCACTTCCAAAACCTTGGCATTGTAAACCGATTTGTCCGGTGTTGGGCCCCAAGAAAATGGACCGTGTTGGCTAACCAAAACAGCTGGCACGGCATCCGGATCAATGCCACGCTTTTCAAACTCGTCAACAATGACTTTACCGGTGTTTAATTCATAAGCTTCTTTAATCTGCTTTTCGTTCAAAGCCGGGGCACATGGGATATCACCATAGAAAGTATCGGCATGCGTCGTACTTACGGCTGGAATGTCCATTTTAGCAGCGGCAAAGGAAACGGCCCAAGGTGAATGGGTATGGGTAATCCCGCCGATATTTGGAAAATGATTGTAAAGGTAGGTATGGGTTGGTGTATCACTTGAAGGATTCATATCACCTTCGACAACCTTACCGTCCAAATCAACTACTACCATGTCGGATGGTTTCATTTTGTCGTAATCAACCCCGGATGGCTTGATTACAAATAAACCCTTTTCACGATCAATTCCGGAAACGTTTCCCCAAGTAAAAGTTACCAAATCCAGCTTGGGAAGTTGCATGTTTGCTTCATAAACTTTTTGTTTAAGATCTTCTAGCATTGTTTGAATTCACCTTTCAATTACTTCATTTTCATTGATTTAACAGCTTGACTTTCAACCGGCAAAGCAGCCTTATAATTGTCGATAAATTTGTCGTAGCCTTGGACACTGGCAGATTCCGGATAAAGGGTTGCTTTGGTTGAATCCTTAAAGACGCGGTTAGCCAGATAGTCTTCCAAGGATTCGCCGTTATTCCGGTTGACACAGAAGAGGGCTAAAACAGCCATCCCCCACGGACCGCCTTCACCGGCGTTTTCCATTACAGAAATCGGGGTATTCAACGCATCAGCCAAAACCTGTTGCGCCACTACCGGTGTCTTAAAGATTCCACCTTGGGCAACCAAGACGTTGGTCTTAATGTGCTCTTCACGCAGTAGGATATCCATCCCAATCTTCAGGGGTGCAAATGCCGAGTAGATTTGGGTCTTAATAAAGTTGGCCAAATTCAGCTTGGCATCCGGCTTACGGACAAACAACGGCCGGCCTTCCGGTAACTTGGTAATATTTTCACCTGACAGGTAGGCAAAGTTCACCAAACCACCAGCGTCCTGATCACCCTTAACGGATTCGGCAAACAATGTCCCGTACAAATCATCCGGTTTCAATTGAAGGCCCAAAGCCTTGGCAAATTCGCCAAACAGGCCGACCCAGGCGTTGATATCAGAAGAACTATTATTGGTATGAACCATGGCAACCGGAGCACCGTCCGGAGTGGTAACCATATCAATGTCGCGGTGAACAGCTTTCATTGGTTGATCCAAAACCACCATCGAGAAGGCAGACGTACCGGCAGAAATGTTACCGGTCCGTTTCTTAACACTGTTGGTTGAAACCATCCCAGTTCCGGCATCCCCTTCAGGCGGTGCAATCAGAGAACCGGCTTCAAGTTGACCGCTTTGGTCCAATAATTTGGCACCTTCAGCGTTCAATTCACCGGCTTTTTCACCAGCAGGTAAAACTTTTGGCAAAATGTCGACCAGGTTCCACGGGTATTGTTGGACTTCGGGGAGCTTATTGAACTTATCAACCATCCCTTTATCATAGTAGGTCGTCTTTTCATCAATTGGAAAGACCCCTGAGGCATCCCCAACACCAAGAACCCGTTGACCTGAAAGTTTCCAGGTAACGTAGCCGGCCAGCGTTGTCAGAAAATCAACGTCCTTAACATGGTCTTCCTTATTCAAAATTGCTTGATACAAATGCGCAATACTCCAACGTTCCGGAATATTAAAGTTGAACAATTTGGTCAACGATTCAGCAGCTTGGCCGGTAATGTTGTTTCGCCAAGTTCTAAACGGCACTAATAACTGACCATCCTTATTAAAGGCCATATAACCGTGCATCATGGCACTAACCCCGATTGACCCAATCTTCTTGAGTTCAACACCGTATTTGTCATGAACTGCCAGTGCCAACGTTGCGTAGCTGGTTTGAATACCATCCAAATCTTTTCAATCGGGTAGGTCCAAATGCCATTATCTAATTCGTTTTCCCAAAGATAATCGCCAGAAGCAATTGTTTGGAAATCGTTCGTCACCAGGACTTCCTTGATTCGGGTTGATCCCAGCTCGATACCTAACGAAATGTTTCCGCTTACAATTTCGTCTCGTACTCGACTTTCGTCCATTGTTTTATCCTCCAGAGTTGCTCGTTATTGAATTACGTTTACTGCTTAATTGTAAAATATTCGTACGGATAAATCAATGGTATTTGTTATTTATAGAATAAATCAATTGCCGGCTAGTCGCCCAAAAACGATTATTTGCGATGCCGCCGCCAAAAGAGTAACCAATAAATAACAGCGTAGCAAACTGAAAAAACGTTAAATCCAAAGAGGTAATAACCGATTTTCCAACCAAGCAAAGCTGGTCCGTTTAAAGCAGCTATTGGAAATAAAAACTGTGGTATAAAACCGCAGACGTCAGCAATGATAATCGCCAAGAACCCGGCCGTATCCTGTAAATTAAAAAGCTTTTTATCTTTTTTAAACCCATCATAAGTAAAAAGATAAAAGACAAAGTGAAGTCCGGCAAAATTAATAATCCCAGCCAGAATCAAAAGGCCGGCCTTCAACAGCGCACTGCCATTGGTAAATAAAGAAAAATAAATTGAAATTATTAAGCTGATACTTTCAATCGCGAATAGCCATTTATTTCGGATTGTCATCGCTGGTTTGATCAAGAAAACTCCTTTCTTAAGCTGATAATTTGGTAATAAGGCTATCATTTTATTTTTGCAGCGTCAAACCACTTCGTTCCTGGTTATTGCCGAGCAGAAATATTTGCTGTATATTGAAGTTGCGACTATCGCACAAAATATAATTACCTTGTGGTCTGGGGTGCTTTAATCGGCTGAGAAATACCCATGGAACCTGATGCAGTCAGTACTGCCGCAGGAAGACCGTTTTTAGCTCAAATTCGTTTATTAATCGTTGACTAAAGGCCACTTCATTTAATCGAAGCGGCCTTATTTAATTGCCAATCGAAACACCGTGCCCAAGGTAAAACCGAAAGAGGGATTCACGTTGACAACTTTTACCGATCAAATTCACGAACTTGCAAGACCACTTTGGTTGCGAAGTGTTCATCATCCATTTATTAAACAATTAACCGCGGGTGATTTACCACTCTCGACTTTTCGTTATTATTTACTGCAGGATCGCTATTATTTAAGCGAATTCGGTAAATTACACGACAAGATTGCCGATCAATTGACCGATCAAACAGCCATCAACTTTTTAAGAGAAGGCGCGGCCGGCTTGAAAAATGGTGAAATTGCGGTTCGAAAGGGTTTCTTCGCCAAACTAAATATCACCCAAGCAGAAATTGATTTAACCCCGATTGCACCAACTGCTTATAACTACGTCAATCATATGTATGCCGCCCTTTATCAAGGGTCGCCGCAACGGGCGATTGCCGCCCTGTTGCCGTGCTACTGGCTCTACAACGAAATCGGCCAGGCCCTAATCAGTCAAGGATCACCGGTTTCACTTTATCAACAATGGATCGAAACCTATGATAGTGACGGCTATACCGACAGCGTTAATCAGATGATTCAACTGACTAATCGGGCGGCTGGACAGGTTGATGAAACCGAAAAACAGGCAATGACCACCGCCTTTATCCGAAGCAGTGCCTATGAACTCGGCTACTGGGGGATGTCGTTACGCCACGAGAGTTGGGATTCACTTTAAACACTATCACGATTAAAAGCTTTCCATCGGCAATTCGGTGGAAAGCTTTTTTATCGTCTTAATTCAATCCTTGACTGCCTTTAAAATACATTTTAGTAATCATTAGACCAGTTCCATCAAACCGTCCCGATCCAAAATTTCAACCGTTGACGCCTGCATTCTGATCGTACCGGCCGCGGTCAGCTGTTTGAACGTTCGACTGATTGTCTCCGGCGTCGTCCCGATAAACGTTGCGATGTCTTTCTTCTTTAAAGGTAGTTTAAAGTTGGTTTTATTTAAGGAAGCACTGGTTTCCAACAAATATTTCGCCAATTGGCCGGCAACATCGGACGTCGCCGAAACAGTCCGTTCCTCCTGAAGATTGTTAATCTGCCGGCTCATTGTTGTTAACAGATTAACGGCCAGCCGGGGGCTTTGCTTCAATAAATCCTGAAAAGCATCCTGATCAATCTGGCAGACTGTTGAATCAACCAATGCCGTGGCGGTAACGTTTCGCTGATCATTACTGAACAAAGCGGCTTCCCCGTCAAAATCACCCGGCTGCATCACCTTTAAAAGTTGTTCCTTACCGTTCTCCGCGACTTGGGACAGCTTGACCTGGCCCCGCTCCAAAATCATAAAGTGGCCAACTTTGTCTCCCGCCAAATAAATGATGGTGCCCTTCGGATACTGATGTTGGACGACCAGTTTGGCAACCGCTGTTTTTTCATCCAGCGGCAGCGACTGAAACAACGGCACCAGGCTTACACAATTCAAAGCATGTTCCGTTTGCATGACAACCTCCCTATTTCTCATTCAAAAGATGTCCCAACCAGTTTCGGGTCGGTGTATCAGGTGCCGTATCAATATCAAACGGCAACGGCTGAAAGGCTACCCGGACCTTCTGCCAATCAATCCGTTCGCCAACCATTAGATGTTGGGCAAGTTCGCCAACCTGCTTGAGATTAACCTGCTGCATCAACTGCGGATTGTTCCCCAGCGTGGCCATCAAAACGTTGGCTGCCAATTGACGGGCAACCAGCTGTTCAAATGCTTCGGTTGTCAAAAAATCCGCTAAAATCAGCCGATTTTTCAACGGAACAGCCGGAATTTCCCGTTTTAAAAACCGTTGAAATTTAGACCAGTTTCGCACAACCGCTCGATAAAATTGATACGGCGCCCGTACGTTAATTGCTTTCAATGTTGCCGTTGCCAGCTGTTTAACGGACCAAACACCGGCTGCCGGCGCGTGAGCTACCCATTCGATGAGAAAGCGCTGCATCGTTTCTTTATCGGTCCCGACCATTTGCGTCTTCATTGTCAAACCGTAACGCACAAAAACAAATTGGCTGAATTGTTTATCGTTAATTGTTCTCTCGGCCTTTTGCCGCCGGGCTTTTTGAATTTCTTTAATTTGTCGAAGTTTGCTTGATTTAGCAAAACGACCTTGTTTTACCATTACTATCACCTATACACCAATCTATTTTTTCTAAATTGTATCAACTATATTATAATAATATATAATGAAATAATCACCAATTACCTTTAGAAAGAAAGATTGCCTTTGAAGTCGCAACAATCCCCAACAACTATGCAAAAGTGCCTGGCTGCCATTTTTACACTTATTTTAGTAGTGCTGATTGGCAGTTATTTTTACTTTGATCATTATTATAGTCGAGAAGCGACCGCCGACCGGTTTATAGTCGCCATCGAAAAAAACGATGCCCGAACTGTCGCTTCAATTGTTCGAACAGACGATGCCGATCTAAAAATCACGCCGCGTTCAGTCCAACCGCTTATCACCTATTATCAAAACCATCCCAATCAGCGGGCAAAGCTCAAGCGTCAAATGACAAGTACCGGCATCGTCAACGATCATTTGGACTTTGTTGATTCAGGTCACCATTTTTTCTTGTTTGAAAAATACCTACTCGAAACAAAAGCCGTCTTCCCAACTATCAAGTCCTCCCAGGATAATGTCCAGGTCAAGGTCAACGGTAAAGTTGTCGCTCGAAGTCTCAATCGAAACGTTACCCGGACATTTGGCCCCTACATTCCCGGCCGCTATAAAGTCGAATTAACGGTTTACCGGCACCATCATACCAAGAAAATCACCCGGACCGTTGATTGGCTTAATCCGACGAAAACTGATTTGCGGATTCGGGAAATTCGTTAACTCTCTACGTAATTTTTCCAATATTTTTTTAGGAAAACTTTGTAAAATTTTCAGCTGTTCCCTTGTAGCGCTTCAAAAATGCTAGTATCCTAAATTCACAAACCAAAGGAGGGATTTATAAAAATGGTCTTATCAAATCAATTTTCATATCAAAACGACCCGGCTTTTCAAGAAAAACAACCCCCGGAAATTCCGGAATTGAACCATGCCAATGTTAATTTACCGTACCCTGATCTTCAAAAACTACTT
>NZ_BAKI01000070.1 GCF_000583655.1 Lentilactobacillus farraginis DSM 18382 = JCM 14108 | reverse complement strand
GCACAAAACAGCATCGCTGCATATAAGAGATCGATTTGAAAAATCCAAACCCAGGATTTTCCCAATCGACGTCTTATATTCCGGATGCTAACCGTTTTGCTCCGCACACTTTTCTAGGACTGCTGCGCTAATCATAAACCTGCATGTAAGGGATTTATTTCAAAAACCCAAACCCAGGGTTTCCGAAATAAACGCCTTACACTCCGGTTTATCCCAGATTAGCTCCGCACACTTTTCTTAATACACTTCCACGATCCAGTTTTTTGCTCTGTCGGAGCTATTGATTAGGTGCGGGTGATACAGGAGTTCCGTGTGATATTTGACGACTTCTCCACTTTCCGGGGAATGAAGGACTGTTGTGTCACTGACGGTGTTTGGACTTTCAATAGTGATGAAATCCTGACCGTCGTAAATTTCCTTTTTGTTGGTGGAGAACGTTACTGAAGAAATCTCGCCAAATTCCACGCGGGCATCATCATTTAAACCGATTTTAAAGTGACCGTCTTCTGAACGGGCTTTCCAGAAATAGCGCGAATCATCAATTTTGCCAGCCATGTTTATCATCCTTTCATGCGTATATACGCTACTTTCTATTATCGGACTTATATTGGAAATTTGATAGTAGAAGATAATTATTTTTTACAAAGCGTGGGCCAGAAAGTTGCCTTCGGTGCATGTTTCCAGTCGATAATAATCGTAATAAAAAACAAACAGGACTGAACAAAATTATTTTCGTCTCAGCCCCTCATAGTGACACTATTAATATTATCGAATATCCAACGGTTGCTTACTCGTCGGCTTTGGAAATGCCTTGTCGAGTTTTGCCAAATCATCCTTATTTAAGGTTAATGAAGCGGCCTTTACGTTGTCAACTGCATGCTTAGGATCGCCGGATTGTGGGATAGCCAAGGTACTGCCATCACGAATTGCCCAAGCCAATAAAATTTGCCAAGGGGTTGCCTGGTGGGCCTCGGCGACTTCTTTAACGGCCGGATTGTTAATTAACTGACCGCGTTCGTCACCGGCAGCTACCGGCGTGTAGGCGATTAGCGGAATTCCTTGCTTTCGCTGCCATGGTAGTAGGCTGTATTCGATCCCTCGACTACCGAGGTTATAGAGATCTTCGTTTGCGGCAACCTGATCACCGCCTGGGAGGTCAAGCAGTTCTTTCATATCGGGGAGGTCAAAGTTGGAAACACCCCAATGTTTGATTTTACCTTGCTGCTGCAGGGACTGAAGCGTTTCGACGGTTTCACTTAACGGCACAGCACCACGCCAATGATATAGATATAAATCCACGTAATCGGTTCCCAGTAACTTTAAGCTGGTATCCAAGCTGTGGGGCATTCTGTCGGCGGAAGCGTTTGAAGGCAGTACCTTATCAATCAGGAACAATTTTTCCCGGTCAATATTGGCAATGGCTTCACCAACCAGACTTTCACTACGGCCGTTACCGTACATTTCCGCGGTATCGATCACGGTTGCGCCGGCGTCAATACCGGCTTGAATGGCTTTGATTTCCTTTGCGCGGGTTGCAGTTGAATCGCCCATGTGCCAAGTACCAAGCCCGATTGCCGGCACCGTTCTGTCGCCAAGATGTAATTCTCTCATAAAATGTAACCTCCAATTTAGTAGAAGTCCGTTTTTCAGCTTAAAATCACTCGGCTGAAAAGCGCGCATGAAAATATCATACCTGTTTTCATTATAAGAGTCTCGGCTCGGTTGCGCAATTAGTTCCTAAGCCGCAGCCAATTGAAAATTTTTTCCGCGTCTTTCATCGGAATGTAACGAATTTCAACAGCTTCATTGTGGTTGCCATGGCGAACGTTTACCTGCATATGAGCCAGGTTATTATGGGCCATCCAAATGGAGCGGTTCAGGCTGAATGATTGAACGTTCTTTTTGGGAATAATAAACTCGGTTCTGGTGAACAGTGACCCGGACTGCATGAGTAACTGATCTTTGTAAATTTGCCAGCCGGTGTTGCTTGACGAATACCAGCCCATAAAAAAGGCGATAATCAAAAGCGGCAGGCTAAGCAATCCCCAGATTTTAAAGAAGTAAAGACAGCCGGCCACAGGGATTAACATAATCAGCATGGCGTTACGGATAAAATAAAACCGGTTTTCCCGGGAATTTTGTTTAACTGTACAAAATGGGTTGGTACCCAGTTGATGAAAGGCTTTAGCCGATCAAACGTGTCGTGAGATTTGATAACCGGTAAAATCATCATGTCGTTGCCTTTGTCGTCATCCCCGGCTGATGAAGCGGCCAAGGCTTGAATGGTAGCCAATTTAGCCCATTGACGGAGAACGTTTTGCTTGATTCTGAGCGCTTGAATCCGATTAATTGGAATGGTTACCGATTTTCGCTGGAGAAGTCCCTGATAGGTCCGCAGTTGATCACCCGTTGAAGTTAATGTGAATTGGTAATATTTTTGAACAAGTGATAAATAGGAACCCGCAATAGCAATGATGACAATTAGAACAACGGCAACACTGATAATCAGGATTGACTGGGAAACAATTTCTTTAGTAATGGTATTGAGAAACTGCTGAGGAATGTATTCTTGGATTTTGCCGTAAATTGCCGCCAAGATTCCCATTAAGGGCAGGATTCCAAACGAAGTTAACGCGAAAATATTTAAATCATGTGGATTAATTTGATATTCTTGACGAACAGCAGTTGACTGGATTGGCGTCGCTTTGGTTGGGGTGATTCCCTGAACGGCAGTTGGGGATTTCTGATCGGCTTTTCCAAGTGCCAGTCGCTTCTGCTCGATGGCTTCCCGAACGCTTTCGGCAACAACCGGGAAAACTACCTCCGGGCGGTGACTTTCATGACCAGCGGTTTCAATCTTTAACTGTTCTAATTGAAATGGTTTTAAGAAGAACCACTGGCTGCGCTGGACCGTTTGAATCCGGCCATACGGAATATGGGTGTGTCGTTTAACGAAAATACCTGAGTTGATGGTCAGCATCTCGTCTGAAATTTGATAGGTGAAAAAGAAAAATTTGAGTAGACTGAAAGCGATAATTAAAAAGATTAACGTTACAAGAGCGGCCAAAAAATGGGTTCGCTGGGCCGGCAGAACAATGATCGCAAAAACGCCCCAGTTGAGGACAGCCTTATAGGCATAATAAAGCAGTGAAAATGCGTTGAGATGTTTCTTGGGTGCTTCAGACGTCATTTTCTTTCACCTCCACTGCCAGGCGCATGATTTGTTTGCGCAGCTGTTCAGCAACTTGTGGTTCCAGACCGTCAATTTTATGGGAAGTCGAAGCAGTGGTGACATCGACTTTTTGCAGTTTTTGGGACTGTAGAACGGGTCCGGCCGATAGCGTGACATCCTGAACCCGGGCAATCGGAATCGAAACCATCTTTTTAAAAATGTAGCCGGATTGTAATTCGACAGCATCATCAGTTAA
This sequence comes from Lentilactobacillus farraginis DSM 18382 = JCM 14108, assembly GCF_000583655.1. Taxonomy (GTDB): domain Bacteria; phylum Bacillota; class Bacilli; order Lactobacillales; family Lactobacillaceae; genus Lentilactobacillus; species Lentilactobacillus farraginis. The sequence goes on along the minus strand of NZ_BAKI01000070.1, from coordinate 3,680 downwards.
CCGATACCGCCAGAATGCATAGCGGTAAGGGACCAGAATTAATTCAAAAATTAAATCAATAATGGCAATTGCACCAAAACCGATGCCGGGCCAAAAAAGCCACTCCCAGTGAAGAAACTTAAGGCCCAGATAACAGCCGATTCCAATTGCCAGCCAGATGGCAAAGTTGATAAAAGCTGAAACTTGCCAAACGCGTTTGATTTTTGAAGGTAAATGTGTGCCTTCTGTCAAAATAACCACTCCAATTTTAGTTATAGATTTCCCCTTACGAGCAGTGTACAGAATTGCTATGAAAAAAGCCAATTTTGCTTATGCCAAATTTGGTTCTTTCTGTGGACATTACACAAAGGATAGCGTTATACTTACTTTTATGCGTTTTGTGACTTTTTAAGGGGGATGATTAATTGTCGGCTAAAGTAAGAAATGCCATTATTGTGCTGATATTTGGAAATTTTCTGGTTTGTATCGGGATGAGTTTAATTTTTCCGGTGATGCCGTTTATCAAAAACGAGCTTCATTTATCAGCTACCGATATGGGGATTATGAATTCATTGTTTGCTTTCGCGCAGTTAATTGCCTCCCCGATTGTCGGACAAATTTCTGACCGAATCGGTCGAAAACCTGTCCTGGTTTGGGGACTGGGCTTATACATGGTTTCGGAAATTCTGTTTGCAGCCACCAACTGGCTGTGGATGTTTGATGTTTCGCGAACTATCGGTGGTTTGTCGGCAGCCATGGTTGTCCCGACTACCAATGCGCTGGCTGCTGATTTAACTACGCCAAGACAACGGGCAAGGGTAATCGGCCTGTTGTCGGCGGCCTTTAGCGGTGGCTTGATTCTAGGCCCCGGCATTGGTGGTTTCCTTGCTAAGATTGATTATAAAACACCTTTCTGGAGTGCGGCTGTATTAGGCCTGCTCAGTATGATTTCACTGCAGTTGATGCTGCCAAGTGAAAAAGAAATTGAAGCTATTGCCAAGGATAACGTGATGCCGCCGATTTCAAAGGGCCCCAGCAAGGCGACTTGGGTCCAGACCAAGCGGTTGTTCAGCGGGCCGATGAAAATCCTGTTTTTGCTCATCTTGATTTCCTCTTTCGGTTTGGTGGGCTTTGAAAGTATTTACAGTTTGTATGTAAACGAAGTCTTTGGGTTTACCATTGGCAATATTGCCTTGGTGCTAACGTTAAATGGATTACTGTCTTTAATGTTTCAGGCACTGCTGTTTGATCGGCTGGTAACCTGGCTATCCGAAAAACGGTTGACTCGATACTGCTTCTTTCTAGCGGCTGCCGGGACGATTTGGATTATTTTGGCCCACAGCAAGCTTGAAGTCATCATCGCGACTTTAATTGTGTTTACGTCATATGATTTAATCAGACCGGCTATTACCACGCTGTTAACCAAGGCCAGCGCAACCGGTCAGGGATTAATTAACGGTGTGAATATGTCTCTAACCAGTGTCGGTAATATTGTTGGACCAATTATGTCAGGTGCGTTATTGGATTTGAATTATCATATTCCATACGTCATCGTTGCCGGTTTTCTGGCAGCGTCGTGGTTGATGACTTATTTGGTGAAGGATCATTTTAAAGTAAATATTTGATGGTTAAATAGAGAGCACCTGTAAAATTCACTTTATCGGATTTTACAGGTGCTCTCTATTTTTTACTAACGACTCACTTTTCAGCTAAACCAGCCACTTATTATTCTTAGCTAAATTAACGGCTTCCAATCGATTGTGGACGCCAAGCTTACTGAAAATTGCTGAAAGATAATTTCGAACGGTTCCATTTGATAAGAATAATTTGTCCGCGATTCCCTTAGTCGTTTCCCCATCAGCAGCTGCTTTGAGGACGGCCATTTCCTGTTGGGTTAGGGGGTTGTCCGAAGCGTTAACCATGTTGCGGACCAATTCGGGGTCGTAGATGGTTTGGCCGGCCATAACCTGACGAATGGCCTTTACCAGATCGTCACTGGGACTGTCTTTTAACAGATAACCGCCGACCTTTGCTTTTACAGCCCGTTCAAAATAAGCTTTTTGGGCAAAAGTTGTTAAAATAATGACCTTGGTTTTTAAGCCGGCTGCCAAAATATCATCAGCAACGTCCAAACCGGTTGCCTTGGGCATTTCAATGTCTAAAATGGCAATATCGGGTTTCAAGTGACTGATATCCAGCCAGGCAGTTTGGCCATCCCCGCTGGTGCCAAGGACTTTTAAGTCATCTTCCAAGTCCAGAAGCTGAGCCAAAGCCGAGCTTAACATACTTTGATCTTCTGCTAGATATAACGTTATCATGATTCGCCCTCCTTTGGCAGCGTGATGGTAACCAGTGTTCCAATCTTGTTGGCTTGAATGTTGAATTGGCCACCGTCAGCTTCGACACGTTCCCGCATACCGGAGATTCCGTGAGAACCGGATCGACTGTATTTCAAGCCATGACCGTTGTCCTGAACGGTGATTTGATAATGGTCGTCTTTTGACTGGGTGAATGAAATCCTGACCAAGGTTGCCTGACTGTGGCGAATTACGTTGGTAACTGCTTCCTGTAGAAGTGGCGTTACCTTGGTTTGAACAGTGGTTGGCCACTCGTTGGCAGTTGATTCGCCGGTTGTTTGAAGTGTGATGCCCGCTTCCTGCAGATTTTGCTGCTGGTTCAACATGGTTTCATCAATCATTTCCCGGCGAAGGTCATTGACGATGTTTCGAACCAACTGGAGATTTTGGCGACTGGTATCAATAATATCGTCTAATTCGGCGGGCACTTTTTCCGGTTGTTTTTCCAAAAGTTTTTTGGCTAGTTGGGATTTAACGGTAATCATCGAAAATGACTGGCCGAGTGTATCGTGCAAATCCCGGGCAATGCGTTCCCGCTCGCCACGTTTGATAACCGATTCCAGCCGCTGATTGGTTCGGGCAAGATCTTGGGTTCGCTTGATAGACCGCGATAAACCGTAAGCAAAAATCGGTGACACCATTGGGAAGGTAAATGACCAAAAGTCCAAATGGCCGGCGTATTGAATTCCCATTTTGATGACGGCACCAAATAGAATTGCGTAGTAGGTGACCACAAATATCTTAAAATACTTTTTGGGTGCGTAGGCTAAAACTGACGAGACCTGCCAGGCAGGAAAAATCATCAACCAAAAATTATTATCGCCAAACGTGAAAATGGCACCAATGATAACCTGACCAACCATTCCGGCTTTTTCGTATTTTTGAGAAACGGCAGTTGCGATATAAGCGACCAGAAATAGGCAGGTTAAACCAATCCAACCCCAGTCGGCTAATGATTCCGGCGGTAACTTATCATCAACCGCTTCAACCAGAAAAATTAGCCAAATATATGAATACCAGTAATTTTTGAAACTATTCCGCAGTCCCTTGAACATCGTTTGATTCCCCACTCTTTTTAACCAGCATCATTAATGCAACAATCAATGCCAAAACAATGATGGTCCAAATAACTATTCCTATCATATCATGGATTGGCAGGGGGCGATTATTAATCGCCAAGTTGATCATATGGCTGGTTAAATAAGTTGGCGTGGCTTTACCGATAGTCTGCATCCAATCGGGCATCATTGCCAGCGGCCACCAAAGTCCACTGATAACAGCCAGTGGGAAAACGGTCAGGTTGGAAATAATGCTTGTCAGCTGAGGTGTCTTGGCAAATGAACT
>NZ_BAKI01000071.1 GCF_000583655.1 Lentilactobacillus farraginis DSM 18382 = JCM 14108 | reverse complement strand
GATTAACGTTACTAATTAACTATATTTTTAACTCCCAGCAGGCAATTCAACGATATAGCGACCATAATTAGGAATATCAACAATGTGAATTTTGGTCTGAAATACATTGCTGAGCAATTGTTCGTCGTAAAAACTTTTTGGGCGGCCATCTTTTAATAGCCGACCTGATTGAATCAACCACAACCGATCACTTATTCGAAATGCTTGATTAATATCGTGGAGAATCATGACAATTGTCATCTTCCCAGTCCGATGAAGCTGCCTGATAATCGCCATTAACTCCGCCTGATAACGAATATCCAAGTAAGTGGTTGGTTCATCAAGAAACAGGTATTGCGGCTGCTGAGCGATCGCTGAAGCAACCCAGACCCGTTGTCTTTGACCGCCCGAAAGCTGGCTCATTTCTCGCTGGGCAAGTTGTGCGATCCGAGTCATTTCCATAAAGGGCATCACTTCATCATCGGTAATCGTTGCCAGCAGGTGGTGCTTTGCCAAGCGGCCCATTTTAACAACATCAATAACTTTCATATCATCATAAAGATGATTTTGTTGACTAACCACGGCCACCTTTGAGGCAAATTGTTTTCGACCCATTTTCGAAATCGCCTGACCGGCAATTTCAATCTGACCGGTCGTTGGCTTTAGCTGATCAGCCATTAATTTTAGTAGTGTCGTTTTACCGGCCCCGTTCGGTCCAACGATTGATAAAATCGTTCCAGGAACAATTTTCGCAGAAATGTGTTGAACAATGGGCCGATTTTTTTGAAATCCAAAACTAACATCATTCAACTTCATTTGTACTTTGCCTCCATAACAGCCAAATAAGAAACGGTCCGCCAATCACCGTCATAATGGTTGCGGCCGGAATCTCGCTTGGCAACGCTACTGTTCGACCAAGTGTATCGACCGTCAGCAACACAGCCGCACCCAACAGCATTGAAAACGGCACAATGGTTTGATAATCACGACCGACCAACCGGCGGGCAACGTTGGGCACGATAATCCCAACAAAGGGCACCACACCAATTACCGAAGTAACACCGGCAGCCAGATAAACAACAATCACCAATAATGACAGCCGAATAAATACCGCAGAAAGCCCCCGCGAAGCAAGCTGCTGATCAGACATTTTCAAATAATTTGCCCATGGGGAAACAATAATGGCAGCCGCCATTCCTATCGTCCCAAAGATAAGCAAGATCAGTGTATCAGACCAGGTGATACCGTTAAATGTACTGGTTTCTGCAATTGAATTTTCAGAAAAAAGCTGTTGAAATCCCGAAAATGTCAAACTGAGAACCACGCCCACGATAATCAATTGATAAGAGTTTTGTAACAGCTTCCTTGAAGATAGAAAAACCAGAATCAGCCCACCACCGATAAACGCATAAAGCAGCTTATCAAACGGAAAAGCCGGTATCAAAAAACCTGCCAGCAAAATTAAAAAGCTCCCCGCACTGGTGACTCCCAAAATACTGGGGTCTGCCAAATAATTATGAAAGGCTGCCTGACTAATCGTACCGGCAACCGCCAGCATGCCGCCACAAACCAAACTGGCTAAAACTCTCGGCAATCGAGTTTGAAGCAACACCACCAAGCTGCTTTTATCCTGACCGCCAAAAGCAGCGATCAATTGGGATACTGAAAAATAGGTTGCTCCCACCATTAGTGAAGTTACAATTGCAATTGCTAAAATAAAAATAATCAGTAAATACCAAATTATCTCACGTTTTGTCACTAAGTCGTTCCCCCGCTTTGTGGATAAAGCCACTTTGAAATTTTGCTAATCGCGATTGCTGCTCGCATATTAGCCGTCGCGTCAAAATCCGGTTCCTGAAGGTCGTACACGCGATGATGTTTAACGGCCGGTATTGTCTGCCACATCGGGTCCTGCTTAAAGGTCTGATTGAACTGGGCGGTCACCATTTTAGGCAGTGCGTGTTCCAATCTCAAAATAACGTCCGGTTTGGCCTTTTTAATTGATTCGTCATTTGGCTGAATATATTCCTGATCTTTTGAGGTAAAAACATTGCGTCCACCTGAAATTGATACCAGATTACCAATATAGGACCTGTTCGTACCGATCATGTAGGAAGCCCCTGGCAGTCCCATTAGTACTAAAACCTTGGGATGATGGTGATAACCTGCCGCAACCTGTTTAGCTGTTTGTTTGGCTGTTTCAACTTGTTTAATCGCCCGGGTTGCCTGGCTTTGACGATGGTATCTCCGACCCATCTGCCTAACAGTCGTTTCCAAAGCCGACACACTTGTTAAATTTAAAAAGTAGGGCTTAATGTGTCTTTTTGAAAACGCCTTACCAAATTGATCAGCCAAAGTCGTTACTGAATATACAACAGTCGGTTTTAACCCGGCAATTTTCTCAACATTGGGGTTCATCGGGCTGCCTACCCGAGTAACATTTTTATATCGCTCAGGTATCTTATTAGCCGTTGTAGGAACACCCACCAACGGTAGCTGCAATTTATCCGCAATCTGCACAACGGCATACGTGGTAGCCACAATTCTCGGTTGGCTTTGCTTCGGTTTAACTGCCTTAAAACCAAACATCACACCCAAGCCAACACCAACAATCGCAATAAAAGCAAGGATTCCCAGACCAAGTTTTCGTGAACCTGTCATATCAACCGGCCTCCTAATGCCTATAGATTAACCATGATCCGACGCCAGCCACTGCCACGACCGCAACAACGCCGCCAACAATCCAAGGTGTCCGACTTTTACTATGGTCCGGTTTACTTTCCGATTTATGAGTTTGACTTTGGGCTGCCTTAGTAACCGGCTTTTGACTGGCACTAGATGCACTTGAACTGGCCTGAGAGCTTGCGTTGGCTGACTTCTTCGGTGCTGTAGACTGACTGGTGGAATGAGTCGATGGTGTCTGTTTTACCCGATTCGTTTGTTTTGTTGAATTTGATGTTTTTTTCGGCAAACTGGTTGCAGTCTGCTTTTTTACAGGCGATCGCTTACTCGCCGATTTAGTCGTTTTTGAAGCAACTTTTTGTGTGTGGCTTGATGAAGTACTCGTTTTTGGAGAAAGCGTTGCAGCATGATGACTTAATTTAGGCAAGCCTGCTGTATTGAATTTAAACGAAATCAAGTGATGTGCCTTATAGACTTTTGGAACGTCGATTGCTAATTTAGCATTGATTCGCTTATGCAAATTAGTGGTCGTGAATGAATAATAATAGTGTGAGTTGCCACTTCGATCCTTAACCTTACGAACGTTTTTCGGCTTTTCGCCATTAACCCAGTTAACTGCAACTGGGAAAGAAGACAGACTTTTGGCGGTTTTGATCTGCATAGTCACTACATATTTATGGTTTTTTACACTAACAGTTGCCGGTTTGACAAAATAACCACTTGCAATTGAAGTTTTATTGGTCCCATAGCGCAGTGCCTTGTAAGAAATGGCCTTGGCACTTACCGTCGCGGTAACGCCCAACAACGCAACTAAAAATGTTAATAAGAATAACCACGATTTTCGGTTAATTAATTTCATGGTTAACCCCCCAAGTAAAAAGCAAACTACTACCAAGAACAGCACCAATAATCGATGTCATGGTATCATTACCGTCTCCGGTTTGTGGCAGCTTCGCACTTGAACTGGCAGTGGGTGCCTTTAATTGACTGGCAGTCACCAGTGCAGCTGTTTGATGTTTGGTTGCCTTTGCAGCTTTAACAGTCGCCTTTGCTTTGGCATGGCTGAATTTAAACCGAATTCCAAAGGTTTGGCTAATATTTGCGTACGGCACCGTGACATGAATTTTACCTTTAATAATCTTTTTCAGTTTGCTTGTCGAACTGATATTGAACGTATAAGTCAACGTGTACGTTTTGGCAGTTGATCCATACTTTACGTTATGTGGCTTGTAACCATTAATCGAAATTGGTTTGACTGCTTTTGAACCCAACTTAAGTGCTTTTTTATAACTTACTTTCAGAAGAACACGATAATGTTTATTAACTTTTTTAACACTTGCGGCGTGGGTATAGTACTTGTTTGCAATTGACTTGGCGTTGGAATTGGACTTTAAAACAACGTATTTCCAAGTATTAGCAGCTTTTTTGGTTGTTTTTGTCGACTTGGTTGTCTTAGTTTCTTTAGAAGGCACCATATTCGGTTCCCTGGTTGGTGCCTGTGAGCTACTTACAGAACTAAGTGAGCTTGATGAACTGGCAGACGACGATGAACTGCTGGTTGCGGCTGGTGTTGCTGCGCTGCTGCTGGATGAACTATTAGCAGCCGGAGCAGTTGTACTATCCTGAGTTCGAGTAGCATTTGCCCACTTAAATTGAAATTGGGCTGATTGCTGCATCGTTCCCATAATTGGTACTTGAAGTCCAAAAGTGACTGGCACAAGGTCAGCTGGACTTGTTAAATTAACAGTCAGAGTAGCATTGGAACCGGATTTATCTTCATTAACCGATTGCCCCCGACAGTCATTGAAGTAATATAGTTAGCACCGCTGGTCTGTAATTGAATCTGGTAATTACTTCCAGTTACCTTAACGGCGGCTGTTTGGGTAAAAAACATATTGGCAATCGACGTGGAACTGCTGTTAGCTTTCAGTAACGTTACTGGAACCGTGTATGTACCGTCACTCAGGTTAGCTTGAGCCTTTGCAGATGATGGCAAAATGAATCCCACAATGAGAACGACAGTTGCCCATACGAACCATTTAACCCAATTAAAATTCCTTTTATGCATATTAGATCCCTCCAGAATATAACTTTTTATAATACAAAATAAGTTTACATGATTGTTTAGAAAAAGTTAACTATTTCACGAGAATTTTCTTAATTAAATTTCAAACTCTTAAATTGTTCGCAAGCAATTTCGATTTTTAAAAACTCACTATTTGTCCTTTAGAGATACGGTTTGAAAATACCTCGACGGCGATAATCATCTTCATATTTTTCATAAATCTGATTGCATTTTTGCCAATTTTCTTTTAAAAATAATTGGTGAGGTGTTTGACAGATACATTTTTCAAGTTTAACTTTCGTTGGTCGTTCAATTTTATAGTCTTTTTGTAAGGTTTGCCGAATGCCAGGCCGAAATCCTTGATACCCCTTTGTATACTGCTTTACTCGGCCATTAAAGCTTAAAATATCACCAGTTTGTAAAATCCCCAAGGCCTCAAATCCTTTAGTTAAATTGAACCATAGATGCTCAGCTACTTCGATCCCCTTTTCATCCTTAACATTCAGCAGCAATAAAGTCGGGATTGCATGATTCCTTCTTCGATCGGTATATTTAAACCCATATTTTTCAAAAGTTCCCGTATATCGATATCGGCATTGGGACCCTTTTTTCTTCAGTTGTGTCCGAATATTTGATTGCATTTAATAGGCTTCCTTTCCGTTTGGAACTAGTGTTCAATAATTTTATTATACCAAACACGTAATTAACTCTCAATTATTTTTTAACGAATCAGTTTTAAAACTGGACAAATTAAAAATGTGTTGCGCTGGTTAAAAAAAGCCCAGTAAAAAAACCAAGTAAAAACGAGATTGGATTCTCGAATTACTTGGTTTTTATATTATATGTCTTTCAACAGTTTGCGGCATACTCATGTTGCTTATCTATTAGCTAACAATATTAATTTGTATGTTATCTCAAAAAGATTGGGCCATTCAGATATTGTCACAACCTCGAGCTAGTATTCTTATTTAATTGATGAATATAAGGCACACACTGATGCCCAAATTGAAAATACATTATCACATTTACGCAGTGATAATAATGATAAGTGGTCAAAAAATGGTCAAAACAATATTGCCCTTTAATACTTTCTAAAGCCTTCAAAAAAATAGGAATGCTGTAGTATCAACATTTACAGCGTTCCTAAATTTGTTAATTCATCATATTTAAGCCGTTTCCGGGATTTGAACCCGGGACCTTTTCCTTACCATGGAAATGCTCTACCTTCTGAGCTAAAACGGCATTCAAATTTAGTTTTAGAACAAAATTACTTACTGAAGTATCTTATCAAGTCATCTTAGATAAAACAAGAGGTTGAAACAAAACAACTCATGTTTTGTTTCAACCTCTTTATTT
>NZ_BAKI01000072.1 GCF_000583655.1 Lentilactobacillus farraginis DSM 18382 = JCM 14108 | reverse complement strand
AATAAGTCGGCCAATTTCTCCAGTGCCTCTTCGCGGGTTTTAATGACATCCATATTCCAAATAATGGAATCGATGTCACCGCCGACGAAGTCAAATTTTTCGTAGTAGATATATGGATTCTTGTCACTCTTTTGAAAGACCTTATCAATTTCTTTTGAAAAGCCCTTTGCCCAATCGTCGTCATCCATTTCTTTAAAGTCAAGTTTAGTAATGTAACCTTTTTGGTTGATCAAATCGACAGCCTTTTTTACTTCATCAGTCGGATAGTTAAAATCCTTTTCGGGTTTCTCTTCCTCGTCCGCCTTTTTTTCTCTTGCACTTTCCTTAGCTTTCTGAGCCATAAGATACATCCCCTTATTTCTGTCTAACTTAAGCGTATCACTGTTGGCAGCCAAAATTAAGAAAAAACACTCATTTTTCTTGAATTGGAAAAATCACGGGACAATCTTATCCACGCACCGATATATACTTAAAAAAAGACTTGTATAAGCGTATAATTAGGGGTAGTCTTTTATTACCAATCGCATAGGAATAAATAAACTTTAAATATATTTTGAAATGAGGAATAGAATTTTGGGCGATAGCCAGTTAATGACCAATTTATTGATTATTATAGTGACGTTCTTCTTTGCTGCTTTCTTCGTTGCAAGTGAATTTGCGCTTGTTCAATCAAGGCTGAGTGCGCTTGAAGAAAGAAAGAAGAAATTAAAGGATCAAAAAATAGTTAAGGGTAAGAAAGTAACCAAAATAAATCGGGAAATCCATATGGTTACCAACTTGAACGAGTACCTTTCAACAACTCAGGTTGGTGTCAGCCTGGCCGGCATTATCCTTGGTTATATTGGTGAATCCTTTGTTGTGACAATTTTGGTTGACATCATGGAGATTCATAATTCACCGATCAATCCGGCAACGGCTCACGCAATCGGAGCCGTCTTGGGGATTATTATCCTGACTTACCTGGAAGTGGTCCTAACAGAAATTGTCCCTAAAAATATTAGTATTGATATGCCAATGAAGGTATTGAACTTTGTTTCAACGCCGCTTCATTACTTCCACATTATCTTTTATCCGTTTGTCTGGTTGCTAAACGTTTCCGCAAACGGGATTGTAAGATTATTGGGATTGCCGTTTGCAAATGAAAATGCCGAATCCTTCTCCCAAGCAGAAATCCTAAGTCTATCCAAAAATGCGGTTAAAAGCGGGCAATTGGAACAAAATGACTACCTATACATGCGACGGGCCTTTCAATTAAACGACAAGGTTGCCAAGGACATCATGATTGATCGAACCCAATTAGTTGTCATCGACATCACAACCAACGTTAAACAGGCCATTCAAGTTTATCTGCAAAAGAAATTCAGCCGCATTCCAGTTGTGGCCAATAATGATAAGGACAAAATCCTCGGCTACGTTTATAACTACGATTTGATTCGACAATCTCAGGTTGATTCCAGTATTAAAGTTGACCGGTTGCTTCGAGAAATTTCAACCACCCCGGAGATGACGCCGATTACAGATGTACTCCACCAGATGATTAAAAAAAGAACACCAATCGTTGTCGTCGTTGATGAATACGGCGGAACTTCCGGCATCATCACCGATAAGGATATCTATGAAGAATTATTTGGAACGGTTCGTGATGAAATCGATCCCTCCTTTACCGAATACGTCTTCAAGCAACCCAATGGTACTTATCAGGTCAGTGGAAAATTAACGACTCATGATTTTGAACGTTACTTTGATGCTGATTTTCCGGAATTCACCAGTTCTGACGCCGTAACGTTGGCCGGTTACTTCCAGGATAACTATCCGGATGTTAAAGTCGGCGACGAAATTTCATTTGAAAACTTTGATTTCAAGATTGTTGATTTGGAAAATTCATTCATCAATTGGTTCGAAGTTACCAAGCACAAGCCAAAGCCGGCACCTAAAGATTCCGGCGACGATAAGAATAGCTCTCACTAATATAAAAACTCAGGGACTGGCACAAGACGTTTCGTTTTGCAGACAGTCTCTTTGTATATCGGGGTTGTTTTGGTTTAAACTCATAATAACGAAGATATCTTCTAGGAGGATTTAAAATTGACAAAGCTATGGCGAAAAACACCGGCCTGGCTTACATACTCGGTGTTATTTACTGTGCTGATCGGCTTTATTGCCGGCAGCTTACTTATGACCGGCCGCTCAATGGTTTGGGAATTAGACGGGTTTGCCCAGCACTATCCCATTTTGGTGCAGCTCCGCCACATGATTGCGGCCTTTCTCACCAACCCCAGTCAGGGATTCACTCACTGGAGCTGGCACATCAGTCTTGGGTCCGATCAGTTAACCAATCTTTCATACTATGTCATTGGCGATCTGTTTAATTACCTGGTCATTCTATTTCCCAAAAATCATCTCGAAATGGCATTCGCGTTTCTGGTTTTCCTGCGGATGTACGTCTCCGGACTGGCTTTTATGCTCTACACGTCAACCTACCAGTTCAAAAAATCAGTCGGATTATCGGTGCTTTGGCTTACGCGTTTAATGGTTACGCGCTGTCTACCGGCCTGCATCACCCATTTTTCATCCTGCCGTTGATTTTCTTTCCGTTGCTGTGTTACGGAATTGATCGGGTACTCTTGAACAAATCATGGCTTCCACTGGCCCTGGCTGTCTTTTTAACACTGTTTGCCAACTTTTACTTTGCTTGGATTTTGGCAATTGGGACGTTTATTTACCTAATCATTCGACTTCTCAGTCGTCGAAAAGCCGGTGATTTTCATTTTTGGCAATCAGTTGGAAAGATGGCGCTGGCAGTTATTTTAGGGCTGGGAATGTCCGCGGTTGTTTTTCTACCGACGGCGCTTTTCGCTACTAAATCAACTCGCATTCACCAGCCTTCGCCAACGGCATGGTCTTCTTTCCACCTGAATATTACCTGAAAATGCCGAGTGCCATTCTGCCAACCGGTCGGGCAATGAACTTTTGGCTGGTTATCGGGATTTCCAGCCTATCCTTTCTTGGGGTTATTTACACCCTCAAACATTTTAAAAAATATCGCTGGCAAAATATCGGGTTAATCGTTGCCTTAATCGGCATCCTGATTCCGGCTTTTGGTGCTATCATGAACGCTGTTTCAACGCCTTCCAACCGATGGTTCCTGTTGGCCAATATCATTTTCGGCTTGGCAACAATGGCGCTGGTTGACCATTTAGATCAATTAACCAAGAATGATATTGCCTGGTTGACGGGCGCCGGTACTTTGCTGATTATAATTGTTTGGGCCGCAAACGGCTTTATTTTAAATTTAAAGGCCCATGATGCCGTAACCTATGGCTTTCTGTTGTTAACGGTCATCGCACTGTTAATCACCTTTATCTTCAAATGGCAACCATGGATTAAAGTGGGGTTAATTCTGGTTCTCTTTATGTTGAATCTGGCAGCCAACATCATCGGCATTTACAGCCCCAATGCCAGCAGCTTGGCAATTCAGCAATTAAACCGCGGCTTGGCCACCCGCTTTAGCAAGGACTATTACAATGGTGCCCAACAATATGTCAAACAACAGTCCGGCTTCTTTCGGACCTCTATGGCACCACGGTATCACTATAACGAACATCTGCAGAACCTGGCCAATTATACCAACACCAACACGGATCTTTCAATAAACAGCGGTATTAACAACACCTCCGTTTACTTAACCCTCCAAAACGGTTACTTAGGTAAATTCTCCCGCTCGGTCGGCAATAGTCAATTCTCAATGAACACGCCGATCGCTCAAGGGGATTACCGAACAGCTTTCAATAACTTACTGGGGGTTCGCTACGTCTTTGCCAAAGCAAACACCAAAAAACCGCCAATGGTGCCTTATGGCTATCATTTGGTCAAGAATGCCAACGGTCAGCCCAAAGTCTTTCAGGCCAAAGCCAGGGTCAACGCGGTGCCGGCAATCGAAAATATGGCTGGGACGGTTATTTACAAGACAAACAATGCCCTGCCACTGGCCTATACGCAATTCAAAACTTTTTCAACCAACGCGTACAATCGTCTAAATCCAGTCAACCGGGAACGGGTAATGACACAGGGGGCTGTTGTTGATGCCAAGCACAATACGCAGCCGCTCAATTACCAGTCGCCAAGTAAAAATTTGGATTATCAGGTTCAAGTTGACCGCTCAAGTTTTATTGACTCCGGAAAAAAATTAACGCTTATCGCCTGGGAATCTTAGGTGATAAAAATCAAAAGCAGCTGGTTAATCAACCGCATGCGCAAGTTAGTCTGGGGGCCAATTTACAAAAAACCAAGGATTTGCTGGCTACCAACCGGATGATTTATGAGAATAATCAGTACGAGAATCGAAACGGCCTCAAAAAGCTGACCACTGATGTCACCGGCAAACCGCTCCAATATTATTTAAAAGTCAAACAACCAAAGCAAACTAAAAACGCCGAGCTCTATTTGGTACTGAGCGGTATCAAACAAACCGACGGGACAGTTGCCGATCATAATAAGTGGATGGCCAACAAATATCTGCTTCAAAATAAGCTTTATTCCCGATTGGGCAAGTTAAACGTTGCCAGACACAGCCTATTAAAGCCAACGTTTGGTGGTTATAATTTTGATGCCTACACAACCGGTTTTCACAATGGCTACGCACAATATGATAACGATAATCTTTCAAATTATCGTCAAATTGATAATATGGTTTTAAACTTGGGATATTCAACCAAGTCCCGCAAACGGATTAAATTAAACTTCGATATGGTTAAAAATATCAAGTTCAAATCTGTTAAATTAATCGCAATGCCATTCAACAAATCCTACGACAAACAAATGCAAAAGCTTAAACAAAGCGGCCTGAACAATTTAAAGGTGTCGACTAACCAGGTAACCGGCCAATCTCATAATGACATAAGCGGTACCCTGGTCACATCAATCCCTTATTCAAGTGGTTGGCGATTAACAATCGACGGCAAGCCTACCAAAACCTTCGTCGTCAATAAGGCTTTGTCGGTGCCAAACTGCCTGCTGGAAAACACCAAATCAAGCTTATGTATGAAACGCCGGGATTAGGGCTCAGCAAATGGATTTCAATCTTTAGCTGGTTAATTGTAATTTTGTCGATTAGCTACGTCGGCGTTCGCTTCCTGCTGGTAAGGAAAAGCCAACCAAATAACGCTAATAATAAACAGTCACCAACCAATCGAAAACCGCTTGATTAGTTGCCTGATAGTGGTTACAGTATGATTATGCAGCTTAATATCTTTGTAAATGAGGAGAAGTGCTATGACGCCCATCAGAATTTTATTTATTTCAATCGAAGGAAATACCCGCTCTTTCGTTAAGGATTTAACCAAGTATGCAGTGGGGATGCATGATCAGGATGCGGGTAACCCCTTGGTTATTACCAAAGAAATCAGCGAACAATCCGATTTTGAAGACGAAACCGAACCGTTTTTTGCCTTTGTACCGACATATCTGGACGGCGGTAACGGCATCGACAACGGGGTCAAGGAATTGATGACCAACACGCTCGGTGAATATATTGCCTATAATCAAAACGCGTCACGCTGCCGGGGCATTGTCGGCAGCGGCAACAAAAATTTCAACGAACAGTATTGCCTCACCGCTAAACGTTACGCTTCCAAATTCAACGTACCGTTTTTGGCGGATTACGAACTCCGAGGAACTGGGCGGGATGTTGAACGCATTTATAAATTATTGGCTACTACCTAAATTGGTTTCATACT
>NZ_BAKI01000073.1 GCF_000583655.1 Lentilactobacillus farraginis DSM 18382 = JCM 14108 | reverse complement strand
CATTAAAAACAGCTAAGGGCGTTTTTTGTTGTCAGGATATAAATTCGCTAAATAATAACTTTGGGAGGAAATTGCGATATGGATAAAAACATACATTTAACGCGTAAGCAATATATTATTACCGCATCTTTATTATTCGGGATGTTCTTTGGTGCCGGCAATTTAATTTTCCCGATTCATTTGGGCCAAATGGCAGGGAACAACTGGCTGCCTGCCGCAATTGGTTTTTTGATTTCTGCAATTTGTTTGCCATTACTTTCAATTCTATCAATCAGTATGACGGAGAGTAATAGTATGTACGATTTGGCACTGCCGGCTGGACGGATTTTCGCTTTGGCCTTCCTCATTTTAACCCACTCGTCTCTGGGGCTGTTGATTGCATCACCACGGACCGCGACGGTTACCTTTTCAATGGGGATTCAACCGTTTATTCCCAAGGCTTGGACGCAAATGAGCCTATTGATTTTTTCGCTATTGTTCTTTGGCGCAACTTTAGCATTGGCTTACAATCAAAATAAGATTACCAGAAATGTTGGTAAAATTTTGAATCCAATTTTGGTACTTTTACTAGCCTTTCTATTCTTCGTTGCTTTCTTCTTGAAAGGCAGCGATATGCGGAGTATGACGCTTCTTCCGGCAGCTGGAAAGGGCACCGGTTCGTTAATTAATGGTTTTCTTCAAGGTTACAATACGATGGACGCCCTGGCCGGCTTAGGTTTTGGGGTTACAATCGTAACGGCTTTAAAGTTGTTTGGTCAAACCAATAACCGTGACCGATCAAAGTCCGTTGCTAAAATTGGGGCGCTGACAATGGGATTTGAGGCGTTGATCTACGTCTTTCTGATCGCTTTAGGTGCTTCCAGTCTGTCATATACCAAGCTAAGTGCGGATGGTGGAACGGCCTTTACAACGATTATGCAGCACTACACAGGCATGGCTGGTGCTTCTATTCTGGCCGCACTGACTTTGATTGCCTGCCTCACGACTTCGATTGGATTAATCACATCATTATCTCAGGACTGGGGCCGTCGGTTTCCACGAATTGGTTATCATAAATTTCTGATTTTTGCGACGATTGTTTCCTTCTCAATCGCAAACTTCGGTTTGGATCAGATCATTCTCTATTCATCACCAATTCTAAGCTTCCTGTATCCACTGGCAATCGCTTTAATTATTTTAGGAATTATGCATCCCTTCATCGGTCGCCGCAAGCTGATTTACAGAAGTACGATTTCCCTGACGATGATCCCTGCTATCCTTGATTTGATTCATAATCTCCCGCCTGTATTTGCTAAAATGCCATTTTTCGCGGATATCAATGCATGGGCTTCAAATACAATTCCACTTTACAGTGTCGGTTTGGACTTCCTGCCATTTATGTTGATTGGTCTTTTGGGAAGTTGGGCAATTGCCAGGTTTGCCAAGGAACCAATTCCAAGTTCAGAAGGATCCATTCACGACAATTAATGTTGAAGTTATTTTAACTTAACTGAAACTCTCACGCTATCGCTTTATCATAGAACAACTTTCCGTGCCAAAAGCACGACACATAAGAATTAAAAAAGGGGTTTGCGTTTTTGCGGTATACCCCAAAGTTAGAGTAAAAACTTTAACTCTGAAGGTATACCGTATTGCAAACCTCTTTTATTTACGAATCATTTTAAAGAACCTTTTTGTCCGTGTATCGAGTTTCAAGATTATTAAAATCATAATCTTTGATGTTGGAAACATCACTCTCACCATTGAAAAAGGCTGTATAACTGCGGGCTAACATCAAATTGAGCTGGCCGTTGTTTCCGAACTGGACCATAATAACTGGAACGTTAGCTTGATAAGCCGCGCCGATTTCAAAAATTGTCCCGGAGTCGGGTTCGGTTAAACCTTCTTCCAGTTGATAATCCAAGATTGCTACGACGACGTCGGCTTTACGAACCTGACGTATGTCTGACGCAAAAACGGCGTCCTGCCATTTAAAGCTGCCAAATGGTTCTGATTCAAATTGGTGATCCTGAGGAATGAAAATACGATCATTGTCAATTGTTGGATTCTGCTTCAATAGTGAAACAACCTTTGCAATTCGATTTTTCTGCCCTTCACTAAAGAAAGGGGATGCTAAGTAAACGGAATTTTGGTGTGTTGCCATGGTAAGGTAGCCTGCCTTTCATTTAAAAACTCTTATTAATCATATTGTACACGAATTCCGAACAAAAACGAGCTGGTTTTGATTAATTTTCATTAATTGCCTTTTAAACCCACTTTTATTTATTTCGTTGTACAATGACAATAATTATATTGGAAGTAGGTAATTATGAAATGATAAGTTGTGAAAGCGGTGTTTCCGGCGAAAGATTGAAGCGAGTTGCTGATCTGTGGCTGGACGCCAATCTAGAGGCTCATTCTTTTATCGATCAGCATTACTGGCTGTCAAATTATGAACAGGTTAAGCGGCAGTTGGCTCAGGCAACTCTGTTCGTTGCGACACAGTCTAAAACAATTGTCGGTTTCCTGGGAATTACCAATAATTATATTGCGGGGCTATTCGTTGATAAACGGGTTCGACGACAAGGTGTCGGCAGGCAACTTCTGGACGCCGTTAAGGCTGGTCGAAGTGAACTGACTTTGTCTGTTTATGAAAAAAATCAGGCGGCTTACCACTTTTACCACATGCAAGGGTTTTACAAGGAAGCAATAACGATTGATGAAGCAACGGGAGAATCGGTTTTTGAAATGAAATGGCAGCGGTCAAGCGGAAAGGGGAGCATCAGATGACTTCTGAACGGGTTCAACCACGAATGGGAAATGTGGGTTTTATCATTTTCTTGGCATTATTAAGTGCGTTTGTCCCTTTATCAACGGATTTATATTTACCGGCATTACCAACGATGACGAAATTCTTTGGTGTTTCCGAAATTATCATGAATCTAACGTTAATTCTATTTTTTGTTTTCTATAGTATTGCTACCCTGGTCTGGGGGCCGCTAAGTGATCGATATGGACGTCGGCCAATTTTACTCATTGGCCTGACCGGTTATATGTTCGCGGGAATTTTGTGTGGGCTTGCGACGTCTGCTTTTGAAATTATTCTGTTTCGGGTATTGCAGGCAATCGGCGGCGGTGTAGCAACAACGATTGCGACCGCTGTGATTAAAGATGTTTATACCGGCCGCAAGCAGGAAACTACTTTGGCGATTGTGCAATCAATGGTTGTTATTTCGCCGGCCTTGGCGCCGGTTATTGGCTCACTTCTGTTAACATTTATTTCCTGGCGGGGCATTTTCTTTACGCAGGCATTTTTAGGACTCATTGTGGTAATTGGGGCGGTTATTTTTCAGGAAACTCATGATATGTCCAAAGAAACAACGAGTGTCGGGCGGTCTTTAAGCCGCTTGGGCGTTTTGATGACAAATCCAGCGTTTTCAGCGCTGTTAATTAACTTTTCCGCGGTATCGATTGTTTCGTTAAGTTTTATCTCTTCGTCTTCCTATATTTTTCAGGTGCATTTCGGTCTCAGCAGTCGGGCTTTTAGCTATTTCTTTGCTTTTAATGCGTTGGGGATGCTTTTGGGGCCACTATTATACATTCGGTTGTCAAAATATATTGATCGAATGGTGATCCTTTATGCTTGTTTTCTTCTTGGAATTGTTGGTGGTGTTCTAGTGTTGGGTTTGGGACTGCATAATCCTTATTTGTTTGCGATTACCGAACTACCGGCTACACTGGCCAGTTCTGCTAGTCGGCCGCCAGCCACCTATCTGATTTTAAAGCAACAGGAGAACGATAATGGTTCTGCCGCATCCCTTTACAGCGCGGGTGGTACCATTATGGGCAGCCTCGGGATGGTTGTAGTCTCATATGCCAATCATTGGCCGGTTTTGATTATTGCCGTAATTGATATTACGGTTAATATTCTATGCGCAGTGGGGCTTTACGCGACACTTAAGGGGCTTAGAAAGCAGATTAAAATTTAAAATAGCGTCATAAAAAGCTTCACTCATCATTTTTATCCAATGCTGAGTGAAGCCCTTTTGAGTTTTGATCTAACGACCTCATTACCAACCGATTTTTCCGGCGTCTTGTGGCAGTTCTACCTTGCCACTTTCAACCGCGGTGAAAGCGTCGTCCAGAACCTGAAGTGCCTGCTCAAGCTGTTGGCGGGGAATAACCAGTGGTGGCTGAAATCTTAGAATATTACCGGCCAGCGTAATGATAACCACACCATGTGCAAACGCATAGTAAATAACTTTGGTAGCAGCTTCGTTGGCTGGTTCCTTGGTTTGGGGATCCTTAACAAGTTCAATACCACCGTTTAATCCCCACATACGGACATCACCGATTAACGGATGCCGTTTTTGCATATCAAGGAACCGCTGCTTTGCGTAAGCACCATCTTTAGCTGACTTTTCAACTAAATGATCATCGTTAATAACGTCCAGCGTTGCCAGGGAAGCCGCGGAACATACCGGATTACCTGCCGTGGTAAAGAGGTGTGCCGGGGCATCCAGACTTTGCATAATTTCTTTTTTGCCAATAACAGCACTAAGCGGCATGCCGGAAGCTAAGGATTTGCCGACGGACATTAAATCCGGTTCAATATTTTTGTACTGTTGAATTCCCCAAAGTTTACCAGTCCGGCCCAGCCCTTGATTTACCTCATCAATGGCAAACAAAATGCCATGCTCATGACAGAATTGATAAACCAGCTGCATGTATTCTTCCGGTGCTTTTACAATACCGCCATCACCCTGAATGGGTTCAATTAAAACACAGGCCGTTTCATCAGCCGGTAAAAAAGATTCAAAGGGTGCTTTAAAAGCATCAAAATACCGCATTGCGACATCGTGCTCGCTTTCGCCTTTGTATCGGCGGTAAAGGTCCGGGTAAGGGACGTGAACCACGCTTGGCAGCATAGGCCCGATTTTCCGAGTCATATTTAAGCTGGTTCCGGATAATGTCTGGGAACCATAGGTTGAACCATGATAGGATCCCATGTAGGAAACGATGTATTGACGGCCGGTATAGGCCCGTGCGAATTTGATAATCGCGTCGTTGGCGTCAGAACCGGAATTGCCGAAACTGACCATTTTAGGTGACTTTCCTGGGGCAATTTCAGCCAGTCGTTTGGATAGTTCAATTCCAGGAACGTGATGGAAGTAGGCCGGTGTATAGTGAATCAGCTTTTGGGCCTGATCACTAATGGCTTTAACAACCCGTTCATTTGTGTGACCAATATTGATTGCCGAAGCACTGGCAAGCAGGTCGATGTATTGATTGCCGTCTACGTCTACCAATGTTGCGTTATGGGCATGGTCAATCACCAAGTTGTAATAATTGATTCTAGCTGAACGGGCATAATAGTTATTTTCTTCTTGAATCAGGCGGTCGGCCTTCTCTAAATTACTCATAAAACACAAATCCCCTTTTTAAAATATGTAATAAAAACATTGGCTTTTTAAAACTCAACCCGAATGTGTTAAAGTCATGATCACCAATGTTTTTGGAAGTAGCTTAACGATGTTACAACTTATAGTGCCTGTGGCAGTTTAAAT
>NZ_BAKI01000074.1 GCF_000583655.1 Lentilactobacillus farraginis DSM 18382 = JCM 14108 | reverse complement strand
CCGGTTCAAAAGAGGCCCTGATTGTTTTTGAGCGGGCTTGCGCTTATAATTGAACGAATAGCTTTAATGCCAAGTAAAATTAATGACTTTTAAACGGCGCATTCAAAGACCGGTTAAAGTTATCAGTGAAAACGTGACAAAATGATCTTGTTAAAGGAGAATTTTAATGTCTCAATCATTTTCAAACAATCATTTTACAAATTTACCGGATAATATCGTCGACATTGCGACCGGTATTTTAGGGCGGACAACCGAGTTTTATAAGCGTTTAAAGCCAGACGCCGGACAGAATCATAGAACGCAATCCGCGTTTTCAATGCCGGCCAACGTGCTTTTTTACGTCCCGACGATTCATATGGATGACACCCAATACCAAGGACATGGTTTCTTGCCGCACTTGGCCAAGAAAAGCTTTTTGGACATTGATGTCGGCTTTGTTCCTGTCAGACAGGCGGTAACGATTCGCCACGCCAAGATGAGCAGCCACTTTACGTTTGAAGATGCCCACATCGACCTGTTTAACCGGGTTCACCACCCCGACTACCTGATTGGCGGCTATGATATAAATGGTAATCGATTACGTGGTGTGACGATTCCGCTGCCGGATATTAAGACTGCTAAAGTATTTGTCAGAATTGACGAGCACTGGCAGATGGCAACTGAGCATAATGGTTACGTTACGGCTAATTTTCATCGCTATTTTTTGGTTGATGGTCTTGCGACGAATCGGCCAACGATTCCTAAAATTGCGACCATTAATTCGGATTTATCGATGCTGAGTCCGGAATGGGCGCAACAGCTGGCCGAAACGTTGGGACCGGCAGCCGGTACTTTGGCAACGCCTCAATACTATGAGCATTTGGGGATGTTTACTAATTATCAAGGCGCAATTCAGTTTGGAACGGCGTTGGACGCTGCCAGTGACAGCCATGAACAGGCTGCCTTGAGAAAGTATAATGCTGCTGTTCAGGGGAATCAGGCCAATTGGCAAACAGCATTGCAACTTATGTTAAAAGAAATAACAAAATAGACTGTAAAATATGATCCGATTGATAAAAAATAGCAATCGGATATTTTTTTGCTCTTTTTATGTAACCGATGCCATTGCTAATTTCACAGTAATTTGAACTATAATCAGCTTTCTTAAGTGTTATATTTTCTGACATAAACCATTTACAAAGTTAAAATTTAATTATAAAATAATTAAAAACATTAATTGAGGCGATGGCTGTGACAGTATTTCGAAAAAAGAACGTTTCAGAATTAATTGCACACGCGACTCCTCTAAAACGAACCCTGCGAACCTGGGATCTGGCTTTTTTGGGAATTGGCGCGATTATTGGTACTGGGATTTTTGTTTTGACGGGAAAGGGTGCCCTGACGGCCGGGCCGGGGTTGGCCTTGTCGTTTTTGTTGGCAGCAATTTGCTGCGGGTTTGCCGGGCTCTGTTACGCGGAGTTTGCGTCGATGGCACCGGTTGCCGGATCGGCTTACACGTATTCCTACATTGCGTTTGGTGAAATTGTTGCCTTTATTATTGGCTGGGATTTAATTTTGGAGTATGCGTTGGGCGCGGCAACTGTTTCAGTTGGTTGGTCGGGTTACTTTGTCAGCCTACTAAATGATCTGGGAATTCATATCCCAACTGCTTTGACTGCCGCTGCGGGAACGACGCCTGGGGTAACAACTTACTTTAATCTGCCGGCCTTTGTTATTGTCCTGTTGATTACTTGGATTATATCAATTGGGGTTACTCAGACCAAGCGGGTTAACGATACAATGGTTTTGATTAAGTTGGCAGTGATTATTTTATTTATCATCTGCACGGTTTGGTTTATTAAGCCGCAAAATTGGCATCCCTTCAGTCCCTTTGGCTGGTATTCCTACCACAATGGTACGGCTGCCGGGATTATTCCGGCAGCATCGATTGCCTTCTTTTCTTTTATCGGTTTTGACGCGGTCTCGTCCAGTGCCGAAGAAACGATTAACCCCAGCAAAACGCTGCCTCGGGGAATCATGCTGTCTCTATTGATTTCGACAGTGCTGTATATTACGATGACGCTGATTATGACTGGGGTGGTTAAGTATACGATCTTTGCTAAATTCTTGAATGCCCCTGTTCTAGCAGTTCTTCATCAAACCGGCCAAATTTGGTTGTCTATGATTGTTAGTGTTGGCGCGATTTTGGGCATGACGACCGTTATTTTAGTTCAGCTATACGGGCAGTCAAGGATCAGTTATTCGATGTCGCGGGACGGGTTGTTTCCGGAATTCTTTGGCCATGTTAGTCCAAAATATGCCACCCCGTTTAAGAACTTGGTTCTTTGGGATAATTACGGCATTGGCTGGTGGCTTGGTTAATTTGAATATTTTATCCGAGCTGGTTAATATCGGGACGTTGACGGCATTTATTTTGGTTTCGGCTGGCGTTCTATGGATGCGGCATGCTCATCCGGAACTCCATCGAGGGTTCAAGGCTCCCGGCGTTCCGGTAACCCCAATTATTGCAATTATCTTTTGTGTGACACTAGTTGCCGGGCTAAATTGGGAAACTTGGGTTAGGTTCGTTGTTTGGCTGGCAATCGGGATGAGCATTTACTTTAGTTACAGTAAACGACATTCAAAACTTGCCAAAGCAGAGACCAAACAGGGAGATGAATAAAAAGTGAAATATGAACGAATCTTGGTCGGCTTGGACGGTTCGCCACAGTCTGAGCGGGCGTTTGAAGTCGGCTGCCAATTGGCCAAGGCGTTATCCGCAAAGCTGTTTTTGGTTTGGATTGTGAACCGGGACCGGGGGATGGACTCTTATTTTGGGGTAAGCGAAGATTTTTACCGCGATCAGTACCAACAAGTTACTCAAAAAATTCAACCCTTTATTAAAAAGGCGGCTGACTTGGGAATTGACGTTGATGGTCAGGCGCTGGTCGGCAATACCAAAGTTATTTTATCGAAAAGTTTTCCAACCGAGAATAAGATTGGCCTGATTATATTGGGACAAACCGGCCGAAACGTGATTGGGAAACTTTCAATCGGTTCTCACAGTTCGTATGTCTTACAGAATGCTGATGTTGATGTGTTAATCGTTAAATGATAGCTGAATACTTATAATAGTGGATGATCTTGTGACCGCAATTGATTCTTTTTGCTTCAGGGCTGAAAGGATATCAATTGCGGCCTTTTAAGGCATCATAATAAAATGAATGGACTTGTTAGTCTGATTAAAATGCTGATTATGTAAAATTAATTAGTATATTCATGCCCTGATAAGTTATTAAAACACTTCTCATTCACAAGCATATTTGTGGTAAGCGTATTCATAAAGATTTATACTTAAACTGTTGAGATAGAAAAGATATATGAATACAGGGGAGGTTTTTAATCATGGGATCTAATTTAAGAAGGTCACTGTTTATCCCAGTGGCTGTACTGGGATTATTTGCTGTAACCGCAGTCACCAATGCTAATCAAGCCGATGCGAAAAGTTATGCGCGGGTAACTTCAAACAGAAAAATGGCGACCGATCCAACAACTCGAAATGTCACGTTTACGGGTGGCAATGCACTTTATACAAAAGCCGGCACGCTTCGAGGCGCCAGGTTGGTTGCCTCAAAGGCAACTTTGTCAACGCTGGCCAATTCAAGTTCTTCGTCGGATAACTTCCGGGCTTATCGGATTGCCAGAACCAATCGGGGCTCGATTTACTACAAGGTAGTCTCGTTTGACCAACAATACCGTGGTTGGATTTACGGTGGTAGGAGTACGGCTGATTTTGGCGGTGGTGTTCGTCAATTTGCCACGTTTAACCAGACCAGCTTAAGTGACGCACAGCGAAACAGCTTGTATAAGATTGCCAGTCCAGGGATTGCTAATGATGGTAAGACGGTTACCTATCAACAACCCGCTTGGACACAATATAAAGTTGGCCGTCAGATTCTTGATTCAACGCCTTATGCAAACGCCAGCTTTAAGGTTGTCCAGGTTGGGACGAGAACCCGTGAAGGCGATCAATGGGTTCAAATTCAGGCAACCGACAATCAATACAGCCAGGCGAATGGCTGGATTCTCTATAGCGGTTTGACGTTGACCCAGACGCCAATTGCCGATAATGCGGTTCGAGTAAACCTGGTTGACGCAAGCAATAATAACAATGTCATCAAGACGTTTGACTACGCTAAGACCGGTGCTCAAAAGGGGAGCCGACTGGGAACCCAGAACGGAACCAACTGGACGTTAACGGCCAATGATAAAACGGCACTTCAAAACCAGATTAATACGACTTTGAATGGGACCGGTTACTATGTCGGCATCCTAAATCAATCACAAATTAACGCTTTGGCTCAAGGATCGTTTGGCAGTTCGGTTAACGTTGCTGTTTCAAAGCAGACACCAATTGCCGATAACGCGGTTCGAATTAATTTGGTAACGCCGGACGGTACGCTGCTGAAATCCGTTGATTATCAGAAAGCCAACGCTGCCAAGGGTAGCACGGTTGGCTCCTGGAACGGTTCAGCGTGGGTATTGGCAAATGATGACAATACGTCGATTACCAACTTGCTTAACAATGCATTGACCGGTACAGGGTATTATCTGACAAACGCGCAGTTGTCGACTGCCCAGCAACAGGCACTTGCAGCTGGTCGCTTTGGTGATAACGTCACGCTTACTGTGTCGGATGTTAAGCAAACACTAAGTAGTCGGATTACACCGTATGCGACTTCTTCAATTTGGCAATGGACGCCAGCGCTTTTTGCAAATCAATTAAGTGCATCAAATTCGAAAAATGTAACAAGTGAAGTTACCTTAGATGGTAATAAGTATACCGCTCAGACCCTTCAGGATGTTTATAATAAGGGTTCGCAGGATGCTAATTGGCAGAATCTTGAAGATTGGTTGATTCAGAACCCAAGCGCAGTTTCAGATGCCAACCAGACTTTTAAAAATGAAGCATTAACCAAGTATATGGCACCAGCCAATATGAACTTTGGTCCTGGCAGTGGAACGTTTACTAATAATCAATTGATTACGTATGTCAAAGGAAATAGCAGTTTGGCAACACTCAGTTCGCCGCAGTATCCAATTATCGCTACTAATAGTGGTAATAAACCTGTTTCGATTACATTTGGTAATACGATTACGTACACGGCTCGATCAGCTGATGGTGGCACGTATGGAAATGATGTCAAAGTTTACTACACTTATCCGCAATGATAAGTGACTAATATAAAAAGAAGCTTCTGGGAAA
>NZ_BAKI01000075.1 GCF_000583655.1 Lentilactobacillus farraginis DSM 18382 = JCM 14108 | reverse complement strand
TTTTAGCAGATAGTTCATGTCATATTCGCCAACGAACCGACTGGCCGGATTGTTTTTATACCGCTGGTTGGCCATGGCTAACATGTGATTCCAGACGAATCGATCATTGCCAAACATTTGCCATAATAAATTGATTTGCGGTTGGTTGGGGTATAAGCGTAGTTTAATTCCTTTAACCACTGTCGTCATACGGAGAACCTCCTCTCTATTTTTTGTTTGTTGACCTTGCTAATTAAAATTTTTGATCATGACCGGTCTATTACCAGTACCGTGCTTTTAATCGCGGATCCGATAAACGGTCATTTAGTTAATCCATAGAAACTTAGCTTAACTATTATAACATATGGTCATTGTTGATACACACATGTATTTTAGAATATTTTCAACATTTATTAATTTGATAATTATTAGAACCGTTTTTTAAATGCAAAAAGAAGCAATTCATCACGTCCTTAAAAGAACGTGTTTCCTTGCCCCTATATCAAAAACGGAGGAAAGCCATGACACCAGAAAATTTATTTAATCAATTTCAAGAATTACTTAACGCCGGTCAACTTGAAGATGCTCAACAGTTCTTGCAGGAACACGCGGCCGAGCTTGGCGATTATCTGGGTAACGCGACTGAAATGCTGAATAATTTCGACGTTTCCGGCCTCACCGACCAGGTTCAAAACTTCAGTGAAGACGCAGCCTCAAAAGTGACCGACTCGCTTGAGGGACTAAAAGACAACGTTGATCCAAGTAGTTGGCTGGAAAAGATCATGACTATTTTTAAAGGCTAATAGAAAATAACCCGCTTGGCAGCTGGGATTGCTTTAATTCAACAATCCCCAACTCACCACAGCGGGTTATTTTTTATCATTAATTGCTATTCCGGCGTGATCATGCTTGTCTCATACAACCAAGTCATTAGCCTTTTTCATCGCCCGTGTCATAATACCGGCTCAACAACCGATAAAATTCAGCCATATGCCCGTCATCAATGATCAGAAGGCCGGCACCGTTTCTAATTAGAATATAATTGGCGGACAAAAGCGCCGTTCGCTTATTGCCATCCCAATAAAGCTGTTTATACATAATGTAGAGCATTATTTTAAGTGCCTTCCAAGTAACACTTTGTTCAGCGCTCATAATTTTCTCGATATCTGAAACGACCCGATCATATTCGGGAATTTCTGGAATATAACTTGTACCACTAATTTTAACTTTGCCGGTTCGCAGCTTCCCCCAGTCAATCGCCATTTCCTTGGCAACTAACCCATTGACCGCATGACTGACTGCCAGTGAATAAGACTTGGTATTTCTAATAATCAGTTCCACCGCACTTTGCAGCTGGCGAATAACTTTCATGTCAGTTGCCGAAAGTCCGTAGACGTCAGAACCTAAAATAATTGTCTCGGTTTGTCGCAGCGTCGCCTTATCATCTTCAAAGCGGGAAGCCGAGTATACCAGGTGGATCATTTCTTTAATGGCCAACTTTTGGTTTTCAAGTCGCGTCAAATCACATTTATCCGGAAAATCCATCTCTTTTTCTCCCTCACCTAATCTTTCGTGGCATTATACTAAAAACGCCACAAACAAAATCCAATTTCAATAATAAGCGACCTGATTCGCCACTGTCTACTAAAAGCAACCAATCTTACATAATCTTATAATAGTCAAATAATCGGTCGGTACAAATTTATTTTGCACTTCAACCATTATTAAATAACTATCAAAATATCGTAAAATGATTTTTATTTTGTTATGTTTAAAGCCATCAGAATAATTTTAACAATTTGCTATATTACAAATATGTTTCAAATGACATGCCGGCTTGTGAGATGATTAACATCAAAGAGCCGAAAGTGTTGTTACAATAGCAAACCATGCATTTCTGATCATTTACAAAATATCCTAAAAATTGTAACAGACCTGTTACAAACTAAGCAAAGAAAAATGTTATGGTATAGGTGTCTTAATAAAGTCTTAAGAAATTCGGGGAGATGATTTTTGATGAGTATCAAGAAACAAGTAGCCCTAGGTTTGTTTTCCATGGCCAGTGTCTTTACCTTGAGCCAAGTCGCCGCAAACGCCGACACCAAGGTCACTGTTAAAGCTGGTGATACGTTGTACAAGATAGCTACAAAATATCACACAACTGTTAACACATTGGCTAAAGCAAACCATTTGAAGGACGCCAATACGATTGTCGCCGGAAGTCAAATCACCATTCCGGGAAAATCAACCGCTGCCACAAAGACAACTTCAACATCATCAAATTCGGGTGCTAAAAAGTACACGACGGGGAAGACCTATACTGGGAAGAAAAAGCAAACAACCAGTACATATGTAAGTCCAAGTTCCAACAAACAGACCAGCACCTCCAAATCTTTAAGTAAAACAACCGCAAGTACTTCAACAACCAAATCCACAAAAAATGTCAAGCAGTCAACTTCATTAAAAGCCAATACAACGACCAACGCTACCAATACCGGTACGGCTACAGCAACCGAATCCGATACAACCAGTGGCGTGACAACTTTGGCTCAAAAGCTGTCAACACAAAGTATCCCTTATCAATGGGGTGGCACGACCACTAAGGGATTTGATTGTTCCGGATTTGTTCAATACGTTTATAAACAAAACGGTGTAACGTTGCCACGAACTGCGGAAGCCCAAGCCGAAGCAACGACCAACAAGTCCGTTTCAAACGCCCAACCGGGTGATCTCTTGTTCTGGGGGAGCAAGGGTGGTGTCTATCACGACGCTATTTACCTTGGTAATAATCAATATGCCAATGCGCCACAACCAGGGCAAACTGTTCAAGTCCAGACCATTTCGCCTTACTTTGCACCAAGTTTTGCTGGTTCGGTTAATGCTTAATTCAATAAAAGTTAATATTTAATTTATTCATAAGTCAAAATCTGATTTGGCTTATTTTTTTACACAGGATCATTAGGGGGAGAAGAAATGAATAAAGGACGCGTTGAAGCTTATACGGATGCTGTGGTTGCAATTATCCTCACAATCATGATCCTTGAATTTAAAACACCTGAAACACCTGACTGGGAAGGGATCTTTGAACAGCTTCCCTACTTCTTTGCCTATATCGTCAGTTTCGTCTTTATTGGTGTCGCTTGGTACAACCATCACTACATGTTTTCGCTGGCTGTTAGAATCTCCAAAAAAGTTTATTGGGTAAATAACTTATGGCTGTTTAGCATGTCATTGCTCCCAGTTGCAACCGGTTGGGTTGGTAAATTTCCCAAATCACCAAGTCCGGAATACTTATATTTGTTTGTCTTCACTTTCTGGAGCTTAGCATACTTTTGGCTTTCAAATTCAATCAGAAAAACACCGGAACATATTAACACAACTGTCAGCGAGAAAATCGAGAAAATGTTTCCATTCAAATTTCTAAGTTCCGTTTTCTTTCCACTTTCAATTGGCGTTATTGCAATAGGCATCTATTTTTACCCGTTACTCGGAATCATTATCACTTTTCTGGAATTAGTTTCGTTAGGATTCTTAACAACCCCGGATAGTGATCACATAAAATTATAATTACTTTTAGGCAGCCACCTCAGTAATTCTGCCAAAAGAAAAAGGATCAGCCAAAATTTTCGACTGATCCTTTTTCTAATGCAGAAACGGTCTTCCTTGCGAAAGAATCAAACCAACAATTCCAACCAGCAGGCAAAAGATACCTGCCCACCATACAAGGCTAATTTGAAATTTGCCGGCTGATTTCCTGGCAAAAGCAATTTCAATAAAAGCAATCAAGCCCAGTGCTAAAATTACTTTGATCGTACTCAAAATTGGATTATACTGCCAGGTTCCCCACAGTAAAATCACACCGCTGATAATAGCAACCAAGTAAAGCACCCGAGCCGTCATCGCCCAAGGGGTTGCCCGATCAGCTTTAACAGTCAAGCCGATTATAACCACGATCGCTAAAACAATCCAAGTTATCAAATGAATCCATAGCCATAACATCTATCAATTCCCCCAATTAAATTAATAATACCATAGTAGCCCTTTTGGCCTGAATTGTTTAATCAAAACTGATTCAACATAAATAAAATAAGCATCTAATAACGATCAAATCCGTTATCGGATGCTTACTTTTTTAATTTGAATTTTCATAAACTAATTATCAGCTCCCCTCGGGGAAAGGCCATTCAAACATACTTTTCATTTCTGATAAATTTGGGGGAATTTATAATCAGGAAGCAGCTACTGCTGTTGCTTGACCTTTCTGTTGCTGCAGCTTTTTCTGCAGTTTCTTTAATTTTTTATAAGGCTTAAGACCAGTAACTAATTGTCCAAACACAGTCATTTCTAATTGCTTCTTCAATGTCATTGAACCAGCCTCCTTTAAAATGTAAATAAGTTAAAAACTTCAACCCGAACAAAATCAGTTACTGCCTGAGCGCTTGTTAATCGAAAGATGATTACCAATTTCATCTTTCAACTAATATTGTAAAAATATATTTCAAGATTTCAACCTTTTTTCAAAAAAGGATTATGATAATTTGATTATAAAAAATAAACTTATTCATTTCACAAAAGCCGGTTGGAAACAACGTTCTCTAACCGACTAAATCATCAATAAAGCGTTTGTTTATACCGGATTATTAAATAACCAAAAAGTTATTTGATTAGTTAACCTGATTTGCTTCTCAGTTGACAAACAACCCGTCTTGGGAAATATAATAAAGTAACGAGGGGGGTAAACCAATTGATTATTTGAATTGAATACCCAAGGAGGTAATTTCATGTATTTTGTAATTGATCAAGCCCCAGATGGCCAGTTTCAGTTTTTTATTAAATCCAGCGACCACGAAACCGTTGCTATGAGCAAAGGTTTTGACACAAAAGAGGCCGCTGAAAAGGCCGTTACAACCATTATGAACGGTCACCTTAGCCCGGAATCCCATCTTGAAGACCTGGTTTAACTTTGAAAATTCTGCTTGAAGCAACTAATACTTAAAGTTACTATTTTTGATATAGGGCAATTCATCACGTCCTTAAAAGAACGTGTTTCCTTGCCTTATATCAAAAAACCGGCTAACTAAAATTGAGCAACAAAAAAAAGAAACTAAAATAAGTCGTAAGAAACAAT
>NZ_BAKI01000076.1 GCF_000583655.1 Lentilactobacillus farraginis DSM 18382 = JCM 14108 | reverse complement strand
GATAACGCAGTTCGTTTAACATTTGTTGATAATAGCGGTAAGACGATTGCTTCTCTTGATTATACTAAAGCCGGTGCTAACAAGGGCACTAGTTTAGGATCATTAGTAAGACAATCTAACGGAACTTACCAATGGAAGTTGGATCAAAACGGTACCACAGTTCGTGACGATCTTAATGCAAAGATCAAAGCTGCTTTAAACGGTACAGGATACACTTATGACTTAACGACCGGCGGAAACGAAGCTGTTATTGCTCAAGCTTTGACAGGTAATGAAACTAAAATTAGCTTGACTAAAGGTGCAACCGTATATCAACAATTAAGTCCTTATTCTACTGACGGTACAAACGTCACCAATGCTGTTCCAATGAAGGCTACTGCTGGTACTAATAAGTCTGTCTTTGATACTACGGTTGCTAAGGGTGATAGTGGCTTTACCAGTGACATTGAGTTCAAAGATACTACACAGTTCAATGCTGATGGTACTTTAACTAATGACTTCCAACAAGCACTCTATAATTACCTTAAAGATGATAAGAATAGTGCTAGCTTAAATAAGTTAAATAGTGCAATTCTTAAGGCTGCAGCACAAACTTATATTGCTCCTGCTGCATTGAATACTACTGATTTATTTAGTGGAGCGCAAGGTGCTTCGTATACAGGCCAAGATGTGTTGAATTATGTAAATGGCAAAGCCTCATTGAAGGCCTTGAAGTCAGGCGCATTCCCGCAATTCAATGCTAATGGTACCCTTAAGGTTGGTATCAATTGAACTACACTCCATCTTATGCTGCTAATGGTACATTTGGTACTGGTGCATCCCAAGTTGTATATTCATATAGCTCTGCTACTCCAACTCAATTAGCTGCCTTTCCAACTTCGACTGGTAGCAATACCAGTGATCCATTTGCGCCCGCAGCTTCGACAACGACGCCGACAACTGGATCGGGTTCAACATCAACTCCATCACAGTCAAGTTCGACTAGTTCGTCATCTTCATCAACTTCATCACAGTCAAGCTCAGCTAGTTCAAGCTCCACGAAGTAGTACTGAGTTGTGAAGCTATGATGCTTAGACAAAAGTTTTATTAGTAATTAGAAAAGTCAAACTAATCTGGGAGAAACACTTTCCGGGATGGTTTGACTTTTTTAATAGGTTCAGTTTTTTCGGGCTCTTTGTCAAACATCCTAAAGTAAGAGGCATCAAGATTGTGACGACAATCTTGATGCCTCGTTTACGATTTTTGAAATGAAGGTAGGGTTGTCAAAATTAGTGGGATATAAATTCCGAGTGTCAAACTGTCCCATTAACGTACAATAAATAAAAGTGCAACATCAAATTAAATGATGTCACGCTTTTATGACTTATTCACTATTAATGATCGTCTGGATAGTAATTATTTAGTAGAGACTTTCCGCTTAGGCTTAATATCCAAAGCGGTCCGCCACTTCTTCCAAATGGTCTTGTATTCATAATTCTTGGCAGTATCGTAACTATTGTTACTCATGCGTTGAAGTTTAGTATCGTCCGTCAATAGTGAAATGATGTCCTGGGCGTATTGATATAAGTCGCCTGGTGTTAATAAGTAACCGTTTGTACCATCGTCAATAATATCGCTTGGACCAAAATTAGTATCAAACGCAATCAATGGTAGTCCATGTGCAGTCGCTTCCGCCATTGCCAGTGGGAAAGCATCTTGGTGAGCGGCGCCGGCAAAGACCTTGGCTGAATCATAAACCGGGCCAATATCAGGTGTGTAACCTGATATCTTAACGCTATAACCAAGATTCAATTGGTTAACCAACTGTTCCAAAGAATGAACATAATCCGGTGTCCCAAAACCACGGATATCCAACACAGCGTCCGGTACTTGTGGCACGACCAATACAAAGGCCCGAATCAAATTATCGATGCCCTTATCCGCACCCAGTCGACCAACGTACAATACCTTATTGCCTAACCGGGTATTCATCGGGATCCGTGGTGCTTTCAATTCTTTACTACTGAAAGCAACCCCCGGAATTGATGTAATCGGAATGTTTCGACCTTTTCCTTTACGACGCTTCAAGCGGATTCTTAATTGACGTGCTTGATTATCGGTCATGGTAATTAAGCCGTCCAGCTTATCCAAATGCTTGAAAGTTTCCTCATAACTTGGTTCAAGCGGTGAATTCGTCAAGTCTTCCGGATTGGCAGCGTGCAGAATTGGGAAGAAGAGGTATTTCTTTGCTTTAGTAGTCATGTTGACCAATGAGGTATCGGCAACACCTGGTCGATCAGCGATAAAGGTATTTTCTTCCTTACTTTGACGATTAATTTCGTCCAAGAAGAAGGTAAACAGTTCTTCTTCTGAATTAAAGTAAAAGTCATTGCCCTTATAGTTAATCAAATGAATGTTGAAAATAACTCTGCCTTTACGGTCATCCGTAATTTCCCAGGAACGTTCCAACGCCCTGGTACCATCCAAACGATATAAGATTTCGGCATGTGGCGCACCATCAAAATCTAGGAATTGACTGGCAGAATGAAAGCCACGTGAATCCCACAGTTCCCGATTAGCGATATTGCCGAATTCATCATAGTGGTCGACCGAAGCAATCTCACCAACGCGACCGGGTGTATGGTGAATCGCCTGAGCTAAGCGACCACCTTGATAAGCTTTTGAAACGTTACTATCATTCTTTACCTGGTAGCTGATCGGAATATGCAGACCTTTGGTGCTGGTCTGCTTTTCTTCAACACTAACCGTTCCCTGGAAGTAGTCGTACATATTGAGAATATCATCTTGGGTTAAGCCAAAGCTGGCAGCGTTCAGCTTTTCCATTGGGTCAAAATCACGGGTAACAATTTTGGCATTCAGCCGTTCGTGTTTAAAAAGTGCCAAGCGGTGGAATTCGGCATGTTCCACACTTGAATTTAAAGCTTTAATATATTGATTTAAAAAGTAGTACATGATTACACCTCAAGACTTTCCGGGATTCTTGCATGCTTCTCTGCGTCTTTAATGAGTGGCTGCCATTTTTCCCAAACAGCATCTGAAGAATAATTCCAGCTATCCTTATAAGCATTTTCACTGAAAGTTTCCAGCTTTTTAGGATCTGAGAGTAATTCAATGATTCGGTCAGCAAGTTGGTCAACGTTGCGGTTTTCAACCAAGTAACCGTCTTTGCCGTCGTTAACCACATCTCTTGGACCATACTTAATATCAGTAGCGACAATTGGTAATCCATGCGCCTGGGCTTCAACCAACGTTAGCGGCAGTCCTTCTGCCCGGCTTGGTAAGATTAAAAGTTGGGCTTTATTATAGACGTCACTAATATTCTTGGTGTAGTCATGGAATGTGATGTCATCGTTCAAGTGAAGCCGGTTCACGAGGTCAGCAAGCGTCTTGTCGTAGTTATTGTTACTATATCCCCAAAAATCAAGGGTCGCGTCAGGAACGGCTTTGAGAACCTTTGGCCAAGCCTGAATCAAGATATCTTGTTGCTTTTCATCAGAAAGCCGCGCCACCATAATAACGGACTTCGGTTTGCGATCGGCCCACTTAACGTGTGGCCGTTCCAAGATTTTCTGATCGGTTACGGCCCCCGGAATCATGTAGACATTCGGCTTTGTCTTGCCAAAACGTTCCGTAAAGTCTTGATACTGCCAAGGGGTTAAAGTAGCGATACCGTCCCAGCGCTTCCGATTTTCCAACATGTATTCGTAATTATAGTTAAAATCAGAGTGCATGTGATCGGTACCGGAATTTACGTGATTATTATGTAGATACATCACGGTATAAATCGGTGTTTCCATCTTTTGAATAGAGTAGGCCAGTTCGTAAGCCCGATCACAGATAATCGTGTTGGCTTCACCGGTTGAAAGATTGAGTTGATCCAACCAGAAGGTAGTTAAATCTTCGTAGGTCGCAAAATCATAGTCTTGACCATTGTAATTAACCAGTTCGTGAAGTGACGTTTCAGGCTCACCGTTCCGAGGTGGCATGGTAAACCGACGAATCGCAACTTCACCATTCGGTTTTAAGATCTGTTCAGAAACCAGGGTTGTGTCATAGGCAAAAAATTGTTCCAAAGCCGCAAAGCCCCGGGTATCATAACGAACCATTCGAGTTGGGCGACCGTTAAAACCGGAATATTGAACCCAGTCGATCTGATCATCCTTGGCAGTTTTGGTACCAACGATCATCACTAACTGATCACCAACAAAGACATCCGTTTTGGTTTTATCTTTTTCAGGCTTCAGTTTTGCGTTCTTAGGAAGTTTCAATTCTTTAATTGTCATTTTGCGGCGTTTAAAGTTAGTGGTTCCTTGAAAGAAATCGAATAGGTTGACGAATTGATCGTCAGGAATACCGGCATCCTCTGTCACGTCATGTAGATTTAGCGATAGTGTCCGGGTAATGATTTTGGCTGGAACATGCTTTTCGTTAAACAACTTTAATCGTTTAATTTCCGCATGTTCAATACCAGACTTTTTAAAGCTGATATTGTCATCATAGAAAAAGTACATGTGTAAACGCTCCTTGTCGTGTCTTCTAGTAGTTGAGAAATAACACAAGATACTTCTAGTTTATCATATGAAATGACTGGAAAGTGGGATGTTTCAAGTATATTGGCAGTTGTAAAGGAAAAATAATAATGGCAGAATTGTAAAAGACAGATTACAATTAGCTTAATAAAAAAATTTTGAGGTGAAGTTATTATGAAATTAGAAGAACGGAAATTTTACGATGAATTGTATCCTAAGAGGAAAATCCTATTTTTAGAAGCGTTTAATGTGATGATGGTTCTCATCGTTTTTTGGACTTTGCCTCAATTTTATACGAACAGTATGCGATTATTATCACTAGTTACCATATTACTTTTACTAATAGCTGTTTATGAGCGCATAATTTTTTGGATAAAAGCAAGGGTGTATTATAAAATGAAGAAAACATAC
Organism: Lentilactobacillus farraginis DSM 18382 = JCM 14108; assembly: GCF_000583655.1. Taxonomy (GTDB): domain Bacteria; phylum Bacillota; class Bacilli; order Lactobacillales; family Lactobacillaceae; genus Lentilactobacillus; species Lentilactobacillus farraginis. Next base: position 75 of record NZ_BAKI01000076.1, on the reverse strand, counting down.
GCTTTAATATTAAGCAGTTTAATGTCAGTTTTCATTATTATTCTAGATAATAATCTGACATCCTTATGGAGCTTG
>NZ_BAKI01000077.1 GCF_000583655.1 Lentilactobacillus farraginis DSM 18382 = JCM 14108 | reverse complement strand
GGGTTCTAAGAAAACCGGGAAGCCACTGACTTGATCAGTTAAGAAGTCATTAGCATGGGTCACCAAATCCCGGTTTTGGGTTTCTAGTTCTGCTGGTGAAAAATGGGCTGTGGAAAAGTCCAACTTTTGAGTATCTATATTGTATCTATTAGTATCTAAATTATTAGTATTATATAGATTGCGTGTCGTTTTGACACTTCCGCTATTATCAAGGGTTTCAGCGTTTTGATTTGTCGCTGTGTCTGGAAGTGTCGTTTTGACACTTCCGCTATTATCAAGGGTTTTTGGAAGTGTCGTTTTGACACTTCCGCTATTATCAAGGGTTTCAGCGTTTGCTTGTAAATAAACATCTGTTGCTGTGACTTCGGGGCGCAATAAATACAAACGATTAGGTTGATTTACACCCATTCTTTTTTGTTCAAGCAATTCAACTTGTTCAAGCTCTTTTTTAATTTTTACTACTTTTTTATTGCCAGTAGACAATAAATTCATTAGTTCATCATTCGTAAAAATAAAATAGATATTATCTTCTTTATCAATCCAATGGTTACGTACAGAATAGTTAAAACGGTCTTTTAATAAAGCATATGCTACTTTTGCGTCATTGCTCATATTTTTATATTTTGGATTAGTAAATAAGACAGTTGGCAATTGATAAAAAGTATTAGCGTATTCTTCCATTGGTTTGTAGTATTTATCTTGTGTCATTATAAAAACTCCCTTTCTTGACTGACACACGCTGTCTCAAAAGAGAGTTGCTAAAACATTCGACTTGCATTACAATACAAATCTGATATGCTCTAACTGAATTACAAAGCCTCACGGATAAATGAATGCTTTGTAATTCATCAGCATGTGTCTGTTTGTGAGTTGCCCATTCGGCAACTTTTTTAATTTCTAACAACAAAAAATGGACTAAATAGCTTCAGTTAGCTACTTAGTCCATTGGATTTAATTTGTTTTTTAACTATCCTTAACTTGTCCTTTGGGACTGGTTTGCGGTATAATTAATCTACAAATTAAGAACAATGTTCAGTCGATTTTTTCCGCCAAGTCAAAGTCGACTGAATATAAGTAGCTGTCTGATAGCTACTTGCTAATACTATAAAAGAGATCTCAATCCCAAACGGGTTGGGATCTCTTTTATTTATTAGCCTGATCTTTTAATATTCGATTGTTAGATTAACTATAGTCTAGCATAGCGCTTACCAAGCGGCAACTTTATTTGGTTTTGTATATTTTGCCAGCTTTTTTCTAAATATCATTGTCTGAAAAGGCATTAAATCCTCCTTGCAAGCGTTCTTTGGAATCAGATGGTGATTCTGTGCTATTTTTAGGTGCTTCTGGAGCTTTTAGTTCATCTTTAACATAAGGATCACCTTGAGCCTTTAACCGTTCAATTTCGTGAATTAAAGCGGTTTTAACAAGTGTGGTTTTAGGAATTAATGATTTATCAAAGTAATCAAGGATTTCTTTGTCGACAATTTTCTCGGGATTTAGTCGGACGTTCAAGGTTTTAACTTTTCCCATGATTACTTGCTCCCTTCGTTTTGAGCTTGTTGACTTAATCCGTACTTATAAAAGCCGTTAACATTAGCAACTTCTGTATTTTTAACAATAACCGCGTTGGTGAAAGTAGTATTCAAGATTTTTTGGTTAAGCAAATTGGCTCCACCACCGGTAAAGAACAAAGTATCAATACTATTAAGGTTCTTTAACGTTGAAGTTACATTAGCAACTAAGCGCCGGGTAAACCGGTCAATTTCCTTGCAAACCAAATCAGTAATATCATCTTGACGATTTTTAGAAAATCGGTAGCTCCAATGATGTTGCTGGTTTCCCTTTCGTAAATCTTTCTCTAATTGATAAAGGCTAGTATCACCATTAATCCCGTTGGCAATGGCTTCATATAGATCATTTACGCCGGTATTAAATTGATGGCGATTTTTGCCACTTAGCTCAAAGTTTAAAATCGTATCAATCAGTATTGTTCCACCACCTACGTCAACAATGCCGACTTTTTCGTCTAATAGATCTTTGTTCTGGATAAAGCCTTCATCGTCTAGTAATTCGTTATATAAGGTGCCGATTGGTTGGGGCAAAATATAGACTTTACGAACTCTTACCGTCACGATTTTATCGTCAATAGTAACTTGATGTTGGCCCTCTAGGACTTTTAATAAAGCTTTTAATTGTCCTTGGTCAGCGTAATCTCCAGTTGGAAGTCCAGCAGTGACGACTACTTCTAAAACTTGATCTTTAGCCGCTTTGAAATCACTTGCTAGTAATCCCAGCGCAAAATTGGCTAGTAATTTAAATGCTTCACTATTGTATCGAGCACCATACATGATTGTATCCGCTAAATATTCGTCAAGGTGAAGTCGGTCAATATCTCGACCCCACACGTACTTATCGTCGCTAAAAGGGACTGAATAAGTGTGTAGGTCATTATTCATTGTAGAATTGCCAACCGACATCGGCATGTCTGCTTGATTTAAATATCTTGAAGGCAGCACATATTCAGCTTTGCTGCTTTTTAATTTTGTCTGCTTGTTTCCTAAATCTAAGCTAAAAATATCCATAAAGCATTCTCCTTTATTTGCATTATATTGTGTATATACAAAATACCACATTACATGCTATTTGTAAATAAACAGAATCACAAAAAATGCAACTTAATTTAGTTGCATTACAAAAAGTACCGCTTTATTAGTTATTTTCGTTTAATCTTGTATTTCTTTCGATACCTGATAAAGTGGATGTAAGCGTTTTGGTGTCTTTGGCAATATTACTTAAGAGATTTTAGACATCCTCTAAAAATCATTATAAATAAGGCACACTGTAGAAAAGTGCGTCTTATTTATGAGATAGGAGCATAGAACGTTTCTATGAACTGGAAGACGAAAGGACTCCCCGAATCATGATACGATTAGATTCTTCCGGTTTACCCGAAGCACAGGTAATTAAAGTGATTACCTTTTTCTTGCCAATATCTTTAATATAGCCTATTTGATATTTTGAAATAATCTTTTTTTTCGTAATACGGTAAACGTACACTTTTTTTGACCGATTGGTTAGATAAATAGTATCTCCTGCTTTTGCATGTTGCAGTGGTGAAAACAGGATGTGGGGGTTTTCCATATGATGACCAGCTAAAGCATAGTTTCCTTTGCCCATTTGTTCATGTGGTTTCATGGTGCCGGCCCCTTTAACTAAATTGTCATTATCTAACCCCTGGTAAATAGGCAACTTTAGTTTAACTGCAGGCAATGAAATGATACCAATTACATTCCCATGAGTAAAGAAGGCGTGGCTGACCATCTTAGGACTAACTGATTTTACGCTGTTATAATTATAATGCTCCTTTTTAATGGTATTTTCTTTTTCGTTAAGCTTTTTAGTCCCTTTATTTAAAGCAGTTTTATCCTTTTCACTTGAACTAATTGTTAAAGCATTAGGTTCATTAGTTGAATTAAATTGATTAAGTGAATTTTCATTAACCAATTGCCGTTTCCTTGCTAAAGATTCTGTAGGTTTATGCGGATTACTATCATCAGAGGAGACTAGTGGCTGCTTTAATGCTGAATTTGTTAAATGTTTAATTGCTGAGTTTTGTATTGGTTCATTAAAAGTCATGATAATGCCAATAATGGCTAATATCAAAATCAAGGGGAATAGTATTAATTTCTTCATAATTTTCTCCTAATCGTTATTGAAAAAGGTACTAATAAACTTTTTTAAATTTTGACTACTGATACCCGCAGAATCTGTTGAAACTGTTTTATCCGCAATAATTTGAATTTGTGTTGTCCAACCCTGCCAAAAATTCTTATTATATTTAACTATTTTGCCAAGGATTACTTTTAATCTTTCGTCTAATTCTTTATCGTTCAGGTTATATTGATAGTACATATAATATAAAGAAACGATAAAATTGTTTAAATCATTTTGAATGGTTTGGGGGAATCGCCTCTGAGATTCTTTAAACCAATAATAATTTTCTCGACAAAATTCAGTTAAAAAGGCTTTTTGACGAGAAGCAATGCTGGATTGATGAATGAGTGAGTTTGGATTTAAGGTATGTGTATAAATTTTTTTATCGAGGAAGACAACTTTCTTGGCGATTCGAAAGGCTACCCCCATAAAAAAGGTATCTTCATAATAACGATGTAGTGCCGGGTGAAAATCAATTTTATAACTTCTTAAAAATTCCAAGTTAAACCAACTAGGATAAACTGACCCGAAATTATAATCCCAAGTTGCTAGATATGGTTGTTTAGAAGCATTTAGCTGTTCATTAGCGTATTTAGCCATAATGATTTGCGCAGTTGGATTTTTTTGCACTTGTTGCCACATTAAAAATAAGCTGGTACAACTATATAATTGATCGTCCGCATCACAAAACATAACAAATCTTCCATGGGCGTGTTTTAATCCTTCTGATCGGGTAGGTCCCGGTCCGACGACTTTAGGTAAATAAAATAATTTAATATTTAAATCAGGAAAAATGTCTTTTAAATTAATTGAAAAGTGATCTCCCCCATCTATAATAACTATAACTTCAATCTGTGCTAACTTAACCCCCACCTGTCGGGCTATTGATGATAACAAGGAATAAAGAACACGATTATCTTTTCCATGAAAAGGAACTATAATGGATAACTCTCTATGGTCAAATTGATAGGGGATAATCCTTACTTGATCTGTAAATAAAGCTTTTTTCAATAATTTATTTAAATAAGAATCATACTGCTGTCTATCTAATGATGGAT
>NZ_BAKI01000078.1 GCF_000583655.1 Lentilactobacillus farraginis DSM 18382 = JCM 14108 | reverse complement strand
AACTGATTTTATGGGATTTCAAATAATTTTTTTCGACTTATGCCTCAGTCTCTAACCATTATAAAAATTAAATTTAATTCTCATGAACTGATTCTTTTGAATCTTCATGAACACTCTTAATAAATTGTCCTGGGAAGCTTTCAATCACGCCATTTTCTTGGCTATAAATTGTTTCTCCACGAAGAATGGTCTGGGCAATCTGTGCGCCGATTGTTCGACCAATGTAAGGCTGATCTTATTACGATATTCAAGGTCACCGGCTTCTAAAGTATATGAAGCATTTGGCTTAATCAAAACAAAATCTGCATCTTTGCCAATACTAATTCGACCCTTTTGGTCCAAATGATAACGATCCGCTGGATTCGAAGCAATTTCCTTGGCAAAATCTTTAAGTGACATGCCCCGCTTCTGAACGGCTTCGTCAAACATTACATCAACATCATTTTGAACGCCAGGAATTCCGCCCCATGCATCAAAGGCATTGTCTGTATCCTTCAAATCAGGTGTACATGGAGAATGATCGGAAGTTACAAAACTAATAGCACCTGACTGAACACGTTCCCACAAAGCATCCTTCTGTGCCTGTTCACGAATCGGAGGAGAACATTTTACAACAGGACCGATTGCATCCAATTCATCCTTAGTAAAGTAAAGATAATGAACACAAGTCTCACATGTTACATCAACGCCTTCTGCTCTGGCTTTAATAACTTCATCAACGCCTTCTTTACATGCCACATGACAAATGTGAATTCGACATCCGGTTTGTTTTGCCATAAAGATTGCTTTTCTGATAGCTTCAACTTCCGTGAAGACAGGACGCGTATCAACGTAGTCAGCTAACGTTTTCTTACCCTCTGCCTTGGCAATTTCGCCTAAACGATCCGTAATGGCAGCATTTTCTGCATGGATTGCAAGAACCTTACCCGTTTTAGCAATTTGGCGCATGCCTTCATATAATGAATAATCGTCAACGTTTTGGAAATCACCGTCAATTGCCCGATCACCACAAGTTGCCAAGAAGCACTTATATCCGGAAACTCCTTTGTCATCAAGCTCCTGAATACCACCATCAAGATTATAAGGAACCAATCCGCCGAACGAAGCAACATCCACCTTTAATTGATCTTTTCCGGCGGCATACTTTTGATCAATTGTTTTACCATCAACAGTTGCGGGTACTTGATTCAAAGGCATTTCCATAAACGATGTTACGCCGCCTTTAGCACATGCAGCTGTTCCTGTTACATATCCTTCCCATTCGTCGCGGTATCCACCGCCCATTGGTGTAATATGAACATGGGCATCGACCATTCCCGGGCTCACAACTAATCCTTCGGCGTCAATTTCCTTATCACCATCAAGGTCCTTTCCAATCGCGGTGATCTTACCATTATCTACGGCTACGTTTGTATGAACTTCACCATCTTCAAGAATGACGAGTCCATTTTTAATGACTAATTCATGACTCATGTTCTACTCCTCCTTCAGAGCTTCGCATCAAGCTCTATTCATCAATGTTAACAGTTTCAAGAACTTTTCTAGAAGTCAGTTTCTTCAATCCTAAATAAATTAAGAATGCAGAACCAAACCCAACAAACCATGAAACATCAGAAATAATATCCATTGCAGGAATAAATTGGCCACTTAGCGAGAGCACTAGTGCAATCACAGTAGCTGCATACGCTTCCTTGTTCACGCCATGATATAAAACTTCTTTATTATTTGTATTCAAATCCATATACAAATCGTCAAGATCCTCACGCCGTTTATGAATAAAGAAGTAATTTGCAATCATTACCCCAGCCACCGGTCCAAGCACAGCCCCAATTGCATTCAAGAAGATGAAAATACTGTCTGAGTTTTCCATTAGCTTCCATGGCATAATCAAGAAACTGATTGCACTTGCAATTAAAACACCACTTTTATAATTGAGCTTTTTCGGAAATAGGGCGGTTAATTGATAACCCGCAGGAATAATATTCCCAGTCGCATTCGTTGAAATAGTTGTTAGCAGGAACACTGCCATACAAATAATGACAGCCGGGAAGTTATCCCATCTTTCAACGATGTTTAGGACATTCCATTCCTGAATATGATAATGAATTGAACCACCAATTAAAATTACAACACTTGAAAAGGCAAAGATTAAGTATCCGAGTGATAAGCCTAATGTTTGGCCAATGACCTGAACACGCGTTGACTTTGCATTTTGTGTAAAATCTGAAACACTGGTTCCCGGTGCTGCCCATACAGCAATCACCGAGTTAAAAATAATGAAGTAAACCCAAATTGGGTTAACATGTGTCGTTGGATTGATGTGGTAGGAAAGAATTTGCTCTAATCCACCGGCACCCCAAATCGCCCAAATAGCCATTCCACCAAACACAACGTAGATTAGTGGGCTTAGAATTGCAGTGAACTTATTTAAAATACCGCCACCACCAATTCCAACAAGTACATTCAAAATCCAAAATATTGTAAATGCAATCAGTCCAGGAATACCAATCCCTAAGAACTTTGTCGTTCCACCAATATGAAGGAAACCGGGCCATATTTTCCCAAGCATAATGAGTAATGCAAGTGATCCCGTGTATGTTTGGAGACCAAACCAAGCAATCGCAGCCACACATCCCCGCAGAAATCCTGGTAGTTTGGCGCCCCAATTACCATAGGCGGAACGAAGATGCATCGCAAATGGGATGCCGTATTTGGAACCAACAATTCCATTTAATGCCATGAACGCTGACACAAAGAAGGCGCTTAGGAAAACGGCCAACATAACATTTATTGGCGATAAGCCTAAGAATAAGAATCCCCCAACCGCTGCATAGTTAGGAATATTATGAATCGATCCCATCCACAGCGTAAAGAAATTTCCCATTCCCATATTACGGCGATCTTTCGTTTTCGGAAGTAAATCGTCATTATATCCTCGTTCTCGAAACTTATTAATTTGTTTTTCAGTTATCTCATATTCATTCGTTTTCAACCTCAAAACCCCTTATTAACCGCTTAATCACCTCTTCTAAATAAGCCAGATAAACGACGTCGTCCTTATAAAACCCGCGCGGATTCACTACTTCGCTATTTATTGTTCAAGAGCATCATTCAACAGGACCTTGTCATTTATCAAGGTTAATTGTAAGCGTTTTCTTTGTTGACATCATTGTTTATTTTGGCTAAAAAAATATTTGAATTTGTTGTTTTGGAAACTTTGTTACCTTTCAAAATCACGTTATGATAATAGTTAAAAGAAGGTGAATAATGATGGAAATTCAAACCATTTCTGCACTTAATTATAAAAATACTTCGATATGTGCAACTATTTACTCATCAAGTGATAATCAGGCACAAATAGCACCACTATCCTTTATCTTCATGGTGGTGGCCTTGTCTTTGGCCAACGAGATGATCTTCCAAAATCATATATCGAAAAATTTATTAAAAATAATTGCGTTTTTATCTCGATTGATTATTTATTATCACCCGAAGTTAAACTTGATGAAATGTTAAAAGTCCTAAAACAATCCATTTCAAGTATTAGTAGGCAATATCAAATTTCTAATAATTTATTTTTAATGGGACGTTCTGCTGGCGCTTACCTGTGCTACTTACTTATAAGAGATGGAATAAAAGCTAAAGGATTTATTAGTTTATACGGCTATCACCAAATTACGCTACCGGAGTTTACGAATCCTGCTCCTTTCTATACGCGTTTTCCACGCGTGTTGCCAATGAACGCACAGTTACTTGTTAAGCAGTATCCGTTAGTCAAAGGGCCTATGCAAGATCGTTATCCCATTTATCTTTCAGGAAGACAGTTTGGAACATGGATTAACAGCCTAGTGCCTTT
>NZ_BAKI01000079.1 GCF_000583655.1 Lentilactobacillus farraginis DSM 18382 = JCM 14108 | reverse complement strand
AGTTTATTTAAATGTGTCTGTGCTTTCACAAGCCATGTTAGTAATTTTATTTGTTTCTAAAGTTATATATTGAGGATCAATTTAGTTTAGCGGTGCATTATCCAATTTCACAGACAGCTGTTAGGGGACGAATCGACCAAATAGGTTGGCACGTTGGCGTAATGAATTTTATCAATTAGTTTTTGGGGGATCTGACTTTTGATGAATTGTTTTCTGAATTAGATGGGCTACTTGACTGAGAAAGCAACAAATAAGCAATTGGAATGAGTAATACCAGAAGGGTCTTCGCTAACCTAATAAGGCTAAACGTCTTCCTAGGCTGCAAACCGTTGAAAGAGTTGATTGATTTGCAGATTTCATTTAATACGAAAGATTCATTCGCAGAGATCGTGAACAAATTAGGAGTCTTAAGGTCAGGCAACATTAGCTTTTAAATAAGATATTTCTAGTTTCAGGAGACGTATCTAAAATAAACTCCATTTATAACTTTGTTTTCAGTTAGGATTCTAGAATAGTTAAAGAAAATTTCAAGAGATTATAACCAGGTTGTACTGCTTCGAAAATAGCATAGAAAGACTTGTTATTAAGTAAGAAACAAAAAATATGGTCTCACTATTTTAAAATAACATTCCATAATTTAAAAGGATTCACCTTCTTGCAATCATATCAGTTTTTGGAAAACCGAAGTCCATCACCACGTATATACTATTGTGTTTACAATAGTAGCATTTTGGTATATACTAAATAAAAATAAAAAATGAGGTGATCTTAAATGAGCAAATTGGTAACGTTAAGGAAATCTGGTAATAGCCTTATCTTAACGGTTCCTTCTGATTTAAAAGATCGAGTGGGGAGTAAATATAAAGTTGAAAATAGATCTGATGGTTCGATTGTTTATCAACCTGTAGAGAAACAGAATATTTTTGATAATCCTGATTGGATGCAATATGACTATCAAAGGGATTTACTGGAAGATCCAGAATTAAGGCCACTTAATCCAGTTGGGAAGGAACGACTAGAAGAATGAAATTTCCAGAACAGAAGGATATTGTCATTATAGACGCAGAACCACATTCAGGTAGAGAATATGGGGGCCATGCACCTCAAAATGGTAATATTAGACGTCACATGGTTGTTATGAGCTCCAGTAGCTATACGCGAGCAACAGGTATGATTTTAGCAATGCCGATTACCACTTCACTTAGATATGTGAATAATCCACGTTATTTTCCTATTCTTTTAACTGGAGGACATAAAAATGGTGTCAAAGGTTTTATTGCGTTATGGCAATTACAGAATTTTGATTTTATTTCCAGAAATGGGGAAGTAGTTAACCAGATTAGCGATAAAATTTATAAAGAACTGTTGCCATATGTAAAAGATATGTTGGGACTGTGAAAAATGAACATGGAAGGTTAATATGGGATAGTTTAATAGATATTATTAAAAGCTCAATTGATAAGTTAAGCAGTATAAACACAATAGCTAGACTTCTCATTTTGCTTGTACTGTTTTTTTGGAAGGGACGCAAGCCCGGAATTGGACAGGCTTTAAGCGATGACGCAATGACTAGTGCCGTCAAAACTACTATCGATTAATAAAATGCAAGGAGCTACAATTATATGTCTTCATACAAACTATCAATCCCCGTTATTGCTCAGCGCCCAGAACTCCCAACCGGCTGCGAGATTACTGCCACCGCAATGATGCTTCAATATGCAGGTGCCGTTGTTGACAAAGTTCAGCTGGCACATGAAATGCCCTACCATCCGACTGACCCCAATCAGGGATTTGTTGGTAATCCATTCACTGATGATGGTGATAGTATTTACCCATCTGCACTCACAGATTTAGTGACAACCTATGCAGGAAACGCTGTCAATTTGAGCGGTCAACCATTGGCCAATCTAAAACAGTATTTAAGTGCAACAGGTCACCCCATTGTCATATGGGTTGGTGAATTTGACGGATTTCACACCCATGCCCTATTAATGACGGGGTTTAACAACTCAACAATTTATTTTAACGATTGTTGGACGAAAAAGCAGGGCTCATTGCCTGAAGATGCGTTCTATAAAATCTGGCACAACAAACAACAAATGGCTTTAAGCTATTAAAAACAAGGAGTTGGGGCAAAATGATTTTGCCTCAACTCCTTGTTTTATTAATAACCAATTATAATTAATGGTTATATCTTTATCCAATTAATAATATGTTGCAACCTGATACATTTTTTTCACAAAATCTTTCGGTGTTAAACCAAGTGACTCTTAATTCCGATGAAGTCCAAAAGCGGACTCAAACTAGAATAAACATATTAAGACTTCTTTCTGATTCCATTGATCCACAACCAAAACCAATGGCCTTTGTTATACCACATTGCAAAAAAGCTTCAATAAGGTCCGAGCTGGAAAGCGTGGGGATAACGGAAAGCTTCATTTATCCAGATCCATCACATGTTGCACATGAAATTTCAAAGACTTATTAGATTTGAATCGACACAGCATAATCCATTAAATCAATTGAGCTTTTTGGCCATTAGGGCATACCCTAGTGGCCTTTTTTGTTTCTGTGCTATACTAGGCATTAAAAGTGTTCATTAGGACTGTCCAAAAGGAGGACTGAAAATGGCTAAAATTGGTTATGCGCGTGTGAGTTCCAAGGAGCAACATTTAGATCGACAGTTAGCGGCTTTAAAAGGCGTTGATAAACTATTTTCAGATAAGTTAAGTGGTGCTAACACCAAGCGACCTGAACTGCAAAAAATGCTGGCCTATATCCGTGAAGGCGATATTGTCCTGGTTACTGAATTAGACCGCTTGGGCCGAAACAACCAGGACTTAACTAAGATTATGAACACCATTCAGAACAAAGGTGCCACCCTAGATGTGTTGAATTTGCCGTCCATGACGGGGATTGCGGATCCTAACTTGCGTCAACTGATGACTAACTTAATCATTGAACTGTATAAGTATCAGGCCGAAAGTGAACGGAAGCGGATTATTGAGCGTCAACAACAGGGGATTTTCCTGGCCAAACAGCAGGGGAAATATCATGGGCGCAAACCCCAATATACCGAAGATGATCCCCGCTTACTACATGCTTTTAAGCTTTATCAGACGGGCATGAGTGATGTAGACGTCGCCCGTAATACCGGTATTAAGCGAACAACTTTTATCAGATATCGCAAGAAGTGCAATATAAAAAGATGAGATTTACATGCGATAATTACGTTATACTAGTTTAGAGAGGGCGACATAATGATCATTCAAACAAAGGGACTTACTAAAACTTATCAATCAAAAGTGGTGGTTGACCATATTGATTTAGCAATCCATTTAGTGTTAAAACTAAGTGTACTCATTATGATTATCAATCAAATTATTGGAGGGGATTTTTTATGGAAAAATTACATTATAAGATGTATAAAGATGGCAAAAAATGGGTTTTTGCGGCAATTACGGTGGTTGCCTTAGGGGTGGGGTTAGGTGAAAGTACATATGCTGTAAGAGCAGATAGTATGACATCTTCTGTATCAACTGGTAGTTCAGCAGATATCAGTTCCACTAGTGAGAATACGGCTGTACCTGCT
>NZ_BAKI01000080.1 GCF_000583655.1 Lentilactobacillus farraginis DSM 18382 = JCM 14108 | reverse complement strand
AACTAAAAAATTAGCTCAAAAATACGCTCAAGAGTTGGAATATGAATATACTCAAGGCGGTGATCTTAGTAATCAGAATGTGGTGTTTTCGCAATACTTTTTGCGATGGTATCAAACTTTTCGTGAGCCAAGGCTAGCTCCAGCGACAAGAAACAACTATCTATACACATTAAAAGTGATTCAAAAATACTTTGGTACAACTTTGCTGAAAAATATAACAAGAGCGGACTACCAGAAGTTCTTAAATTTTATTGGGAAAGGTGATTCTACACACCCCGCGCATGCCAAGCAAACAGTTGTTAAGATTAATTCGCACATTCGTGCCTGCGTTCAAAATGCTATCAATGATGGCCTCATTCGAGAAAACTTTACTAATAACACCCACATTGTTTATGATCCGCAGCACACACGTGGAATTAATTATTTAAATCAGGCAGAGGCCATCAAACTTCTACATTTTCTAAAGAAAAATTATTCGGGTGTCCCACCATACGCAATGGCCTATCTGGCACTGATGACCGGCCTACGGGTTTCGGAAGTGGCTGGCCTCACCTGGGATTCAATTGATAAGAAACATCACACCATTCGCGTTTATCAGTCTTGGAATTTTAACAGCAAGAGTTTTGCCCCAACTAAAAACGAATTTTCCAAACGATCAATTGATTACACCCCAGCTGTGGGCAAATTATTTAATCGGGTACGCTTGGAGCAAAATAATATGTTGATGTTAACTAAACAGACTAACGATAAAAATCTGATTTTTATCAGCAGCCGTCGGGCAGAACCCTATTCAGTTAAAGTTTTAGAGCAATACTTAAAAAGAGCTTTAAAGGAAGCTCACATTAAACAGGATTTAACTTTTCACGGCTTACGCCACACTCATGCTTCCTTATTACTTTATAAAGGAATTGCCATCCCCTTTATTTCAAAACGCCTTGGCCATAAAAATGTGAATACAACGATTAACATTTACCTGCACATTATTCAAGAACTGCAATCTGAGGAAAGTCATAAAACCATTAATTATCTAAATAAGCTTGAACAACTTTCGAATTAAGAGTGTGCAGATTTCTGCACACTCAAATATACAAAATGTGCAGATGATGCTCAAAAATATCCTAATGTATCCAAAACAGTCCAAACAATTAAACTGGTATTGAAGATAAGTGTTGATATATCAACGTTTTAAATTATTGAAAGTGGATAAAATAACGTTATAATACTCTCCGTTGGTGTTAACCAAATCAGGTTCAAAGGGTCGGCAAAATGCCATCTCAGCGCAAAGGCACCCCTAGTGGTTATATTTGAATGTTTTCATTTTAACATAAATCCGCTTTCAGCTTTGTAAAAATTTGGTGAACACTTTATTTGTTTATGATTATGTAAGCGGTTACAATTAAAGAGTAGAAAGTTACACTCGACACAGAAAGGGCGTGTTCGCTATGGCAAGATTTGATAATAAGGTTGCAATTGTAACGGGCGGTGCTTCGGGAATCGGTTTGGAAACGGTAAAATTATTTCTAAACGAAGGCGCTAAAGTGGTTATCGGTGATTATTCCGATAAGGGTGATACGGTTGCCGCTGAACTCAACGCTGGTGATAACGTACTTTTTGTTAAAACCAACGTTACGCAGGAAGCCGACGTTAAAAACCTCATCGATAAAACCGTTGCTGCTTTCGGGCATTTGGATATTATGTTTGCCAACGCCGGCATCGCAAACGACGCAAATATCACGGAACTGCCGTTGGAGAAATGGCAAAACACCATCAATATTAATTTAACCGGTGTCTTTCTGTCAGACAAATATGCCTTGGAACAAATGCTTAAGCAGGGAACCGGTGGTGCAATCGTCAATGCCGGATCCATTCACAGTTTGGTCGGCCTCCCGAATGTAACAGCCTATGGTGCAGCTAAGGGTGGTGTTAAAATTTTAACCCAAACATTGGCCGCAACGTACGCCAAACAAGGGATTCGGGTTAACGCGATTGCTCCGGGATATATTGACACCCCACTTCTTAACAAAGTGAACCCCGGCCTAAAAGAAAAGCTGGCTTCACTTCACCCGCTTGGTCGACTGGGGAAACCGGAAGAAATCGCCAAAGCAGTTGCCTTCTTGGCAAGTGACGATGCTTCATTTATTATTGGCGCAACCCTGGTAGCCGATGGCGGTTACACGTCAGTTTAATTATTTTTTGTAATTCAATCTTTGAAGCCGAGGAAAAATTTGCCCCGACTTTTATATTTTACTCATCAGCCAGCCTAAATATCTCGACGTCGTTGTCTCGGCGTGCTAATCTTATCAGTAAGTATGACTATTAAGGAAGTGAGTCGGATTAAAGCACTCTATTTTGATCGCTTTGGCGGTCCGGAAGTTTTGCAATACGGTATTTTAGCAGATCCCAAACTGCATGACAACGAAGTTCTGGTTAAAATGACCTACATCGGCTTAAACTTTGCCGATATTTATCGCCGAAAGGGCACTTACCACATCGAGAAGCGTTCACCTTATATCGATGGCTACGAGGGCTTGGGCATGATTATCGCAGTCGGTAAAAATGTCACCAAACACCGCCTTGGTGAAAAAGTCTTCTTTGTAGACGTCCCATTCGCCAACGCGGAACTGGTTGCCGTTCCCGAAGACCACGCCATTACGGTACCAAACGATTTAGACGACAAAATTATTGCTTGTGTCGGCTTACAAGGCTTAACCGCTGATTTTCTAGCTCATGACCTCGGTAAAAACCGACCAAACCAAACTGTTTTTATCCACGGTATCAGTGGCGGCGTTGGTCAAATCCTGTCACAGATATTAACGGCAGATGGTGTCAATGTCTACGGTGTGACTTCGACCAAAGCCAAACAAAAAGTCGCCCTACAGCAAGGGGCCAAGGAAGTTTTTCTCAGAAACGAACCGTGGCTTCAAAATTGGCTTGAACATTTTGATACGGTATATGACGGTGTCGGTATCACCTTGGAGCAAAGTATTGAACTATTAAAGCACCGTGGTGACCTAATTTTCTACGGTATGGCTGGCGGCAATCCGCCCCGGGTTGATTTAGTCACCCTGTTGTCCCAATCCAAGAGCATCTTAACCGGTGATTTGTGGGATTATCTAACCGATTATTGGGAAAGAATCGCGCGAAGCAGGCGGCTCTTTAAATACCTGCTCAACGGCAGCATTCAAATAAGTGAGCCTACCGTGTTCCCATTAAAGGACGGCGTTCTTGCTCATAAATTATTGGAATCCGGAAATAATGTCGGAAAAATTTTGTTAAAGCCTTAAATAGCAGTTTTGGATCATTTTGATACCAAAACTGTTTTTTATTTTTACGTTGCGTTCCAACATCTTTATAACCAAAATCCTTAATGCTATATTTCTTAACTTTATCGGTGCGATAATTCCTAATTAGTTCTTGACTTTCCTTTTTTGAAACCGTATCATGTTAATTATAGTTAAATAATATGTATAGAGTATTTATAATTATATGAAAG
>NZ_BAKI01000081.1 GCF_000583655.1 Lentilactobacillus farraginis DSM 18382 = JCM 14108 | reverse complement strand
AATTATTCCGGCATAGCTCAGTTGGTAGAGCACCTGACTGTTAATCAGGTTGTCGACGGTTCGAGCCCGCCTGCCGGAGATTGATTATGGTGCTAACTCAGATGTTAGCATTTTTGTATAATCTTTCGCCGACTTAGCTCAGTTGGTAGAGCATCGGTATCGTAAACCGAGGGTCACAGGTTCGACTCCTGCAGTCGGCATAATTATGCAAATTAGAAGAAATATTAAAATTAGGAATGCTGTTAAATAGGCATTCCTAATTTTTTTAATTTATAAAAGCGTACTAGAAAGTATTAAAATATAAATAATAACGGGCAAATAACGGCCAAACGGCAGAAGAAGTTTAACCTGATACAGAGTAAAATAACAAAATAAAAACGGAACCTTATTAAAGGTTCCGCTTAATTGGTATAGTTTCATCATGAGAGGAAAGGTTATCTAACTCTTCACGAATCTGTTGATCGTTTTTTGCTTTATATTCATCCATTAAATAGGAATAAATCTTTGTTGTTGTGGATACATCAGCATGCCCTAAACGCTTAGAAATGATGTAAATGTCAATTCCTCGAGATAGTAGGTAAGCTACATGTGAGTGTCGTAAAGAATGAAAGTGGAAGCCCTGTTTTTGAATCCCTAAGTCTTTTAGTATAGAACGCAACTTTTTATTAACGGCGGAGGATGATGGAATGGATTTATATTGATTAACAAAAATTAGTTCTCCATTATTGTGATCCTTCAAGATCTTTAATGATTTCAGCAATTCGTCATTAACTGCAATGATTCGATTTGAACCAGCCGTCTTGGTATCTTTGAATCCACCGCCTTCGGATGAATTCCAAGATTTAGTAATGCTAATCGTTTTAAAATTAAAATTAACGTCATTCCAAGTTAATGCTTGAATTTCCCCCAAGCGAGCACCAGTTAAAACGGCCGTCAGGATCATAAAAGTGGAGGTAAAGTGATAGTTTAAGTGATTCTCCAAATAAGCGATGAGACGCTTAATCTCAGCCACGTTGAGGTATTCCACATGCTTATCACGTGACTTATCATAAATAAGACTGACTCGCTGGGTGAAATCTTTATGAATCAGATCGTCAAGAATGGCATTTTGAACAGTTGCTCTAATCAGTGAATTAACTTTATAAACAGTATCTTTTGCATGAGAATGACCATAGAAGTTAATAAATGCTTGATATTGTGGTCGGTCAATACTTTTTAAAGTAACATCACCGAAATAATTATGCAATACTCGACTAGTTATTTTATAGCGATTCTTAGTCTGATTTTCAATCTTAGGCTCTTTGTACGTGTGATAAAAATAGTCAAAATAGTCAGCAAACTTAGGATCTTTAGGAACGAGATCCAAACCATTGTGGATATCGATTTCCAATTGACTCGCAAATAGCTTTGCAGCTGATTTAGTTCTAAAGCCGCTCTTTGTTTTCTCGTGTTCCTGACCATTGGCATCATAATAGTAGTATCTTACTTGGTATCCATGACCATGCTTACGTATTGATGACATTATTATTCTCCTTTGGTTAATATACTAACACATAGTGGGGAATCTACTTAATAGAGCGATCATTTATTAATTATCATGGCATATAGATTACAAAAAAATGTTAAAGCCTTTACAACTCCTGTTTTCTTTTGCATTCAACCTTGATTATGTTATACTATTTACAGCAAGTTAATTGAGGTATGTTTTTGCATGCTAGGTAGCTTGAAAAAACAATTTTTTTGGGAGGAAATTATACATGAAAAAGTCATTGAAAAAGACTCTTTTTGCTGGTGTAGCTGCATTATCATTTGTAGCTGTTGCCGGTGTATCTAGCACAAATGCTAGTGCAAAATCATATGCCAAAGTTACATCAAACAAAGCTTTGACAACTGATGCTACTACTCGTAACGTTAACTTTAATGGTACTAACGCTCTTTATACAAAGGCTGGTACTTTGAAGGGTGCTAAGGTTGTTGCTACTACTACTACTACCAAAGCATTAGCTAATGCACAAACTGGTAAGGCTAATCTACGTGCTTACCGTGTTGCTACTACTAACCGTGGTTCAGTTTACTACAAGGTTGTATCATTCGATAAGCAATATCGTGGCTGGGTTTATGGTGGTAAGAGTACTTCAGCATTTGCTGGTGGTGTAGCTTCATACGCTACTACCAAGGATGCTACTGCTCCTGCATCAACTAACACTTATAAGTTGAACTCAACTAGCACAACTGCTAATACAACTTTATTCAAAGCTCCAGCTTGGTCACAATATAAAGTTGGTCGTGCAGTTGTTGATGGCAAAACATTAACTTCTACAGATGCTTATAAGGATGCCGTATTGACCTTTAATAAGGCCGTTACTACCTCACGTGAAGGTGACACTTGGTATCAAGTTGCTTCTGTAAATGGTTCAACTACAAATGGTTTAGTTGGTGCTTGGGTAAAGGCATCTGATGTAAATCAAACTAATGCTCAACCAACTGCTACATCTGATAATAGTGTGAATGTTGTTTATCGTTTAGCTGATGGTACTGTTGTAAATACTGCTACATGGATTGCTAAAGATGGTACTAATAGTAAAGCTGGACGACCGGTGACACCAACTGACAAGAATACTGATGGTGTTGAATTAGGTGATTTCATCAATAGTAGTGTTCCTTCTGGATATGTAAAAACTTCGAATTCAGTTGGAAGTAAGGCATACGGTGGAACTGTTTATGTAACTGTTGCCCAAGCAACAACTTCTAAAGTATCATTTAGAGTTAATAAAGTAGTCTCTAATGGTGTAACAGTTTCAGGAGCGCTTACAAATAACACTACTCTTTCATCTTCTGATTTTACAGCACCTACCCTTACATCTGATCAAGTTAAAGCTATTTTAACTGGTTCAAAGACTGATAAGGTTAACACTGGTCAAACCGCAGGTGACAGCAACCTTTATACAGCATTAACTACTGGAGATAACGCTAAAGGATTTAGCGGTACTAAGAACTATTATCCTGCTAATAGTGGTACTGCATATCATTACGTATTTAAGGTAAATGGAATTCCAGGTGAATTTTACTTTGGTGATACTATTCCTGTAAATGTTACTGCAACACTGGTTAAGGGTTCAGCTACAACTCAAAACACAGATACAAGCTGGCTTGCTTAGCTAAAACTTTATTTTAACAATTAATTTTGATGACTAGGTTAGTATCTAGTTATTGGGATTGAAAGCAGTTTTATTTGCCAATATTATAAAGTGAGAGGTATCAAGATTATTGTCACATTCTTGATGCCTCTTTT
>NZ_BAKI01000082.1 GCF_000583655.1 Lentilactobacillus farraginis DSM 18382 = JCM 14108 | reverse complement strand
ACTTGGTTAAGTCCTCGACCGATTAGTATTGGTCCGCTCCATGCATCACTGCACTGCCACTGCCAACCTATCTACCTGATCTTCTCTCAGGGGTCTTACTTCCATATAGGAATGGGAAATCTCATCTTGAGGCGAGTTTCACACTTAGATGCTTTCAGCGTTTATCTCATCCATACATAGCTACCCAGCGATGCGCCTGGCGGCGCAACTGGTACACCAGCGGTATGTCCATCCCGGTCCTCTCGTACTAAGGACAGCTCCTCTCAAATTTCCTGCGCCCGCGACGGATAGGGACCGAACTGTCTCACGACGTTCTGAACCCAGCTCGCGTACCGCTTTAATGGGCGAACAGCCCAACCCTTGGGACCGACTACAGCCCCAGGATGCGATGAGCCGACATCGAGGTGCCAAACCTCCCCGTCGATGTGGACTCTTGGGGGAGATAAGCCTGTTATCCCCAGGGTAGCTTTTATCCGTTGAGCGATGGCCCTTCCATACGGAACCACCGGATCACTAAGCCCGACTTTCGTCCCTGCTCGACCTGTCTGTCTCGCAGTCAAGCTCCCTTCTGCCTTTACACTCGTCGAATGATTTCCAACCATTCTGAGGGAACCTTTGGGCGCCTCCGTTACTGTTTGGGAGGCGACCGCCCCAGTCAAACTGCCTACCTGACACTGTCTCCCGCCACGCTTAGTGGCGCGGGTTAGAGTGTTCACACAGCGAGGGTAGTATCCCACCAATGCCTCCACCGAAACTAGCGTTCCGGCTTCAACGGCTCCTACCTATCCTGTACAAGCTGTGTCAACACCCAATATCAAGCTACAGTAAAGCTCCATGGGGTCTTTCCGTCCTGTCGCGGGTAACCTGCTTCTTCACAGGTATCTCAATTTCACCGAGTCTCTCGTTGAGACAGTGCCAGATCGTTACGCCTTTCGTGCGGGTCGGAACTTACCCGACAAGGAATTTCGCTACCTTAGGACCGTTATAGTTACGGCCGCCGTTTACTGGGGCTTCATTTCTGGGCTTCGCCGAAGCTAACTCATCCACTTAACCTTCCAGCACCGGGCAGGCGTCAGCCCCTATACGTCATCTTACGATTTTGCAGAAACCTGTGTTTTTGATAAACAGTCGCCTGGGCCTTTTCACTGCGGCTGGCCTTGCGGCCAGCACCCCTTCTCCCGAAGTTACGGGGTCATTTTGCCGAGTTCCTTAACGAGAGTTCACTCGCTCACCTGAGGATACTCTCCTCGACTACCTGTGTCGGTTTGCGGTACGGGTAGTTAATGACTCACTAGAAGCTTTTCTCGGCAGTGTGACGTCGGTTGCTGCCCTACTTAAATTTCGGTCCTCATCACCACTTGTCAACCCGCCAAAAAGCATTTAACTCTTTGACTGACTTATGGCTTGAACATGCACTTCCAATCGCATGCACAACTTAGCCTCCTGCGTCCCTCCATCGCTCAAACATCATTAACTAGTACAGGAATCTCAACCTGTTATCCATCGCCTACGCCTTGCGGCCTCGGCTTAGGTCCCGACTAACCCTGGGAGGACGAGCCTTCCCCAGGAAACCTTAGTCATTCGGTGGATCAGATTCTCACTGATCTTTCGCTACTCATACCGGCATTCTCACTTCTAAGCGCTCCACCAGTCCTTACGGTCTGACTTCATCGCCCTTAGAACGCTCTCCTATCACCTGCACTTCGTGCAGGTCCGCAGTCTCGGTAATATGCTTAGCCCCGGTAAATTTTCGGCGCGGGATCACTCGACTAGTGAGCTATTACGCACTCTTTAAATGGTGGCTGCTTCTGAGCCAACATCCTAGTTGTCTATGCAACTCCACATCCTTTTCCACTTAGCATATATTTAGGGACCTTAACTGGCGGTCTGGGCTGTTCCCCTTTCGACGATGGATCTTATCACTCACCGTCTGACTCCCGGATAAAAATCAATGGTATTCGGAGTTTATCTGAACTTAGTAACCCATGACGGGCCCCTCGTCCAAACAGTGGCTCTACCTCCATGATTCTACGTCCGAGGCTAGCCCTAAAGCTATTTCGGAGAGAACCAGCTATCTCCAAGTTCGTTTGGAATTTCACCGCTACCCACACCTCATCCCAGCACTTTTCAACGTACACGGGTTCGGCCCTCCAGTGCGTTTTACCGCACCTTCAGCCTGGACATGGGTAGATCACCTGGTTTCGGGTCTACAGCGGCCTACTAAAACGCCCTCTTCAGACTCGCTTTCGCTGCGGCTCCGGTTTTGACACCTTAACCTCGCAGACCACCGTAACTCGCCGGTTCATTCTACAAGAGGCACGCTATCACCCATTAACGGGCTCTAACTGCTTGTAGGCACATGGTTTCAGGAACTGTTTCACTCCCCTTCCGGGGTGCTTTTCACCTTTCCCTCACGGTACTGGTTCACTATCGGTCACTAGGGAGTATTTAGCCTTGGGAGATGGTCCTCCCGGATTCCGACGACGTTTCACGTGTGTCGCCGTACTCAGGATCCTGAACTGAGGGTGGTCGCTTTCACCTACGGGGCTGTCACCCTGTCTCGCCAAGCTTCCCAGCTTGTTCGGTTAGCCACCACTTTGGTAACTCAAATGTTCAGTCCTACAACCCCAATGAGCAAGCTCATTGGTTTGGGCTGTTCCCCGTTCGCTCGCCGCTACTGAGGGAATCGAAATTTCTTTATCTTCCTGTGGGTACTGAGATGTTTCAGTTCCCCACGTCTACCTCTGACCAGCTATGAATTCACTGGCCAGTAACAGTCGATTAAAACTGCTGGGTTGCCCCATTCGGAAATCTCCGGATCAAAGCTTACGTACAGC
Source organism: Lentilactobacillus farraginis DSM 18382 = JCM 14108 (assembly GCF_000583655.1). Classification (GTDB taxonomy): domain Bacteria; phylum Bacillota; class Bacilli; order Lactobacillales; family Lactobacillaceae; genus Lentilactobacillus; species Lentilactobacillus farraginis. The sequence continues at coordinate 117 of NZ_BAKI01000082.1, read as the reverse complement.
TCCCCGAAGCATATCGGTGTTAGTCCCGTCCTTCATCGGCTCCTAGTGCCAAGGCATCCACCATGCGCCCTTGATAACTTAACCTAAGTATCCGTCGGATACTTGATTAATTGAGTA
>NZ_BAKI01000083.1 GCF_000583655.1 Lentilactobacillus farraginis DSM 18382 = JCM 14108 | reverse complement strand
ACTTGTTTGAAAACAATTACACGATTCGAGAATTTGCTTTATTCGTATTTTCATTAAACTTTCTCAACGCTTTGTTATCATGGTGTTCAACGTTCTTCCTTGTAGACAGTCTTCGCAAAAATATAGAACATACAGTCTATAAGTTTTTCCAATTATTAAGAACACCGCGATTTGATTTAATTATTGAACAAGATAATTATTTTGATGAAAAATTTTTTGAACAACTTTAATTTTAAGATAACACCTGTTAAAATAATGGATTGGTTTAATCCACGACTAGATTCTTTTGTTACTGTTACTCTTCAAGAAAAGAAAAAATGGGTTATTTTTTTATCATCGTTAGATCCTTTAGCGCTGTCCCAGCTAAAGTTCCTATGCATTCAAGATTTGCATAAAAAAAATAGTCTTAATTTTAATAATTTGTTCAAAATCATCAGTAATATTTTAATATTTCTATTAGGTGGAACTATTTTTTATCGATTTAATAGTAGCTGGCTGGAAAATACAATCAAGATTTCACAATCATCACTTATGGTTATAGGCGGTATGATCATAATTTCTATTTTTGTTTATGGATTGCTTTCTGAAATAACTTATTTGGACTTTAAAAGTGAGAATCAAACTAATGCTTATATTCTATCAATGATAGAATATGTTGAGAAAAAAGACACCAAAAATTAAAAATTAAAGAAACCATTATGCCAATTAAAGCTAAGTTGCTAACATTAACCTTGGTTTCATAATAGTCAAAGCTCATGCTATATTAAAAATTCGGGTATACCTTAACTTCCAGATTTTGCCGAGAAATTTTTCGATTTGGAGAGCGAGCTTGCGATTATTTTTACCCTTTTTAGGCGATTAATTTTGTAATTCATTTCATATTGGTACTAATGAGTGTCATGGCCTCTTGGAACTTCATGGACTGAATATCGTTTGACCAACTGACGGCCATAACCATATCTGATTTTAAGGCCACTATTCTTTTCTTAAATCTGATAGCGCAGCCGCACCCGTTTTTAAGTAGTCCGTTGCTTGAAAAACTAACTGATGAGAACTGAATTTAATGGTCACACTCTAAGTTTTCGATTTGGCTCCAGGACGATAACGGTGGTTCCTCAGTGTACAGTTTGACATTGCTTAATATCGAAGAAGTACGTTAACCGTTGATTACGACTGATATGCTCTCGACCTATTTGCTGCTTATAGATGGCCATGTGCTCAGCAGGATAAATTAATAAGCCCACACTCTTATTAAAATCCCATTAGTCTGCCACATCGCGGCTCTATCAAAAATTACCGGAGTTAAGGGCGCCATTAAGCGTAACTGATGCGCCTTAGCGCAAATTAGGAGAATAAGCATGATCGCCAATTATCTCAGTAACCACAATCCCTGCAGTTTTTGGCTGGGTGATTGAATCAGACGTCAACTTTCCATCACCTTTTTTGCCACTAGTAATAACGGCGCCCGTGATAATGCTATCCGGCGTTAAGGCCAAGTGATCTTTATAGCCATAAAAGGCGATTGCACTCTTGTGGCCACCCGGGCGCGCTTATCCGGCGAGAGATCTTTATTTCCGTTAATATTTAAGTTCCAACTATTTTTAACATTTCCGCCACCTCATTTTGTTTATTATACAAGGAAAAGCCCCCTTAAGTAATCAATTATAAATTACTTAAAGGAGACTTTTTCAACAAGCTCCATAACTAGAACTTTTAAAATTAAGCTTACTAACAACAGTTAGCAAAGAACCCGGCAGACAACGGTAATCATCTTTTACAAAAAACAAGCTAACATTTCCTTATTCAGGAAGTGTTAGCTTGTTTTAATTAACCTTAAAAATTAACCAGCCTTGTAATTTTAATTCAAATTAAAATTACTTAATTCTCCATTGATCTTGTCCGTAGTTTCCATGATTAATGGTACCAGTTGCATTTCCGTTAGCATCAGTATTAGTTGCATAAACTGGAGTTACAGTATAATGCAAGTTAATAGCCTTACCGCCATTATCAATGCTTAATGTAATATCTGAATCAGCAGTATCTGTTTGTGAATGGTTAGCCGATTTTAGAACTGCGTGAACACCTGTTGTAGCAGTTGAGTTATCTTCTCCTGCCTTTGGAGTTGAAATATAGAAGTCATTCAATCCTGCAGCGGTTAATGCAGATTTAAAGTTGGCATTAGTAATTGTACCATTATTAGCAATTGCTAGGTTACCATTAGTGATAAATGCTGTTTCAGCCTTATTATAGAAAGCCTTGTTTAACTGATTATTATCAGTTACATATTGATAAAGGTCATGGTATGCTGCTGTATCACCAGCAACAAGTGGGTTAACCTGAATCTTGCTAAAGATAGTTTGTAACTGACTATTAGTTAGCGTAGCATTTCGTGTTACAGGAATATTAAATGCTTGACCATATTTGGCATTATTAAGAGATGTAAATAATGCTGACCCACTAGTAATATCATTAACAACGTATCCCGCTGGAGCATTGGTTTTAATGTTGCTTACACGGTCAGCAGTTGTCATATCAACTAATTGACCATTTACAACACCATTAGGTGCATAATACCAAGTACCAACTTTTTGACCAGTTGATGAGTCAATATAGTTAATTGTGATTGCCTTCGTAGTGTCTACATTACTTGTAGTTGCATTAACTGTTAAGTTAACCGAAGCACCAAATTTAGCTTGAGCCAAAGCAGTAACTTGGCTGGAGACAAAGCAGTTAAACTATAATTTGTCCCCTTAAGTGTGGCATCAATGCCAGCTTGAATTGCTGTTTGATCTCTACCATCAACTGTCCAAACACCATTGTATTGAGTACCAAGGGTGTCGCCCTTCTTAGCAGTATCTTTTACGTAAGTGTATGTTTTAACAGTCTTTCCAGAAGCATCCACTAAGTTAATAGCAATTGCGTTGTCA
>NZ_BAKI01000084.1 GCF_000583655.1 Lentilactobacillus farraginis DSM 18382 = JCM 14108 | reverse complement strand
CTTCTTGGTATTAAACGCCGTATAAGCTCATTTAAGCCGTTTTAGGTGTTACATGCATAATTATATTAAAATCGCTTTAAAATCGCTTAGACGCAAAAATAGACACCTTGAGTGGCTAATTTGACACTTGGTGGAATAAACAAGCGGCTAGAGAATACGCGGCCAAACACCCCGAAGAAGAAAAGTCGGCCGACAACGATAACAGTGGGTTGTACTACTAGTCCTAAAAGGCTACAAAATCCTTTCTAAGCGGTTTTAAGGCTTACTAACCTCTTTATACTCAAGTTAGATTTAAATGACTTAAACAGAAGAATAGGGGCTTTTAAATGAGTGCCAGAGCTAACCAGCTCAAAAGTTCAGCCTTTAGATCAACGCCGAGCTCAAGTGATTTGAGGCCAAGGCTTTATCTATTGATATGGTACTCAAAAGGTAGTATAATGGTAGTAGTAAAAGAAAGGAGATGAGACAATCATGGCAGTTAAGGAAAAGAAACGGGTCCAAGTCAAGATTGATAAAGATTTAGCCGATGATACCGAAGCAATTTTAAGCGAATTGGGCTTAAATCCAACCACGGCCATTAACATGTTTTACAAGCGGATTGTTGCTAATGGTGCTTTACCTTTTAATGCGTCTTTAAGCGAAGAAGAAAGAGCTAATTTACGCTTTTTAAAGGCGACCGAAGGGACACCAGTCACCGAGTTCAAAGACGCTAAAGAGGTCGCTGATTGGCTCAACGATCCAGATGAGGACTAATGACTTAGTCAGCCTATACGTTAGTTTTGTAGAAACTAACGGTGGCAAGTCTCGACCAGTTTTAATTCGTCGGGTATCAGAACAGACGGTCGAGGCTTTTAAAATTACTAGTCAGTATGAAAAGAAGTCGGCTTATATCAAGCAACAATATTATCCGATTCAAGATTGGCAATCCGCTGGGTTGAAGAAACCTTCCTGGGTCGATCTTGGTAATATTTATCGCTTTCCCAAAGCCGGTTTAAACTTTAAAGAAATCGGTCATTTAAGTAAGCTAGATCAAAATAAAATTTCAGATTTTACGCTTGACCTAAAATCAAAAAGAAGAGGTAAGGGTCAAAAGATAATTCAACAGCGATCAAGTAAAAGGAAGCACAAAGAAAGTAAAGCAGAGCTTACACAAAGAATTCAAAAACAGTTAAAAGACTTTGCTAAACACAATCCATAAATTAAGCCAAAAAACAATCCTGAAAATAAAAACGATCGGCCTAGTTATTAGGCTGATCGTCTTTAAATTTATTCGGTTTATGGGCATTAACGTAATCGGCGAATGTTTTTAAAAGTTCTTCGGTTTGTTCGACCGAGAGGTTATTAGCTTGGAAGTATTTTTCTAGCAAAGCTCCTTTTTGAATTAATCGGCGAGAACGGGCTTTGCGGGCTTGCCGATTTTCATAGTATTTAGATTGCCGTAATTTAAAATCTTCCCGCTCAATTTTTTGTTTTAAACGCGCTTGTTGCTCGACTAGTTTTTCATATTTATTAGACATAGAATTTCCCCATCTCGTATGGCTAATGATCTACGGACTTTACCTTTAAAAATTCAGAAAATTGCTTGGCTAAAAGCTTAATCTGATCGTTAGACAAATTAGCATAATCTAAATTGGCTTGACTGATAATTTGTTTACCTAGCCGTTGTTCAATCTTATTTTTTTCGTCCTTAATTTTTTGATTAAGGGCTTTTAATTTAGCTTCTTGTTTTTCTAAGTTACTTTGAGACATAACGATCCATCCAATCATATTAGAAATTATTATCGACACTATATCATAAGGGAAACGTTAAGTCAAAGTATAAAAGTTAAAATAGCGAAGCGGAAGGCATACACTAAAAGTAAATTCAGGAGATTCAGCAGACCGAGTGAAACGAGGTCAATGCGCACTTACACTCCAAATGAATTGGAGTCGTGCTAAGGACATCGCAACCTGTATTAGAAGTCGCCGATGGCGACAACAAAGTCAAACCCATAAACCCAAAGAAAGGTGGTGACCGACATGGCAATTTTTCACATGAGCTTTAGTAATATTAGTGCCGGTAAAGGACGAAGTGCAATTGCCAGTTCTGCTTATCGAAGCGGTGAAAAATTATTTGATGATAAAGAAGGCCGCCACTATTTTTATGCCCGCTCGGTTATGCCAGAAAGCTTTATTTTAACCCCCAAGAATGCACCAGCATGGGCCAGTGATCGAGAGCAGTTGTGGAATGAAGTTGAAAAGAAAGATCGTAAATCAAACTCACGGTATGCAAAAGAATTTAACGTGGCTTTACCGGTAGAATTAAGTGAATCCGAACAGAAAGAATTACTGACAAAATATGTGCAAGAAAATTTTGTCGATCAAGGTATGGTAGCTGACGTAGCAATTCATCGCGATCACCCAGACAATCCGCATGCACATGTGATGTTAACTAATCGGCCATTTAATCCAGACGGAACATGGGGTATTAAAAGCAAAAAGCAATATATTTTAGACAAAAATGGTAACAAAACATATACAAAAAGTGGCTATGCAAGAAATCGTAAAATTTGGTTAACAGATTGGGATAAAAAAGAAAAAATCAATCAATGGCGGCACAATTGGACAAACAGTGTTAATCAAGTTTTAGCACAAAAAAACATTCCCGATCGGATCAGCGAAAAATCATTTATCGAGAAGGGAATAGATGATACCCCAATGCAACATGAGGGAATCAATAGTAAGCGGCATGAAAGAAAAGAATTTAATCAACAAGTTAAGAACTATCGCAAGGCCAAAGCCAGTTATAAAAATAACCAAGAAAAAGTAATCAATC
>NZ_BAKI01000085.1 GCF_000583655.1 Lentilactobacillus farraginis DSM 18382 = JCM 14108 | reverse complement strand
AATCAATTGGAGTTGATTTGTTTGACCAAGCTCCAATTCAAGGATAAACTGACCTCAAAGGTAAGTGGATTAGCGAACGGAGGGACTTTATCATGGAAGATTATGCGCCGTTAGTAACGATTTCGATCCCTGCATACAATTTAGGCTCATACTTTGAAAAAACGTTGACCAGTGTCTTTAAACAGACTTACCAAAATTTTGAAATTATTTTGGTTGATGACGCGTCAACCGACCAAACAGCTGAAGTTATCGCGGCTTTTGCTGAAAAAGACAACCGCATCAAGCCTCACTACTTTAAAAAGCACGAGGGTGTTTCCAAAGCTCGCAACTATGCGATTGATCATGCCAAGGGCGAGATCATTGTCTTTGTGGATGGTGACGATTTGTTGGACTCAACTTATTTGGAAGTGATGGTTGCCGGTCTGGCGGATCCAGGCGTTGATTTAATGATTGTTGGTTATAACTGGGGTTGGCGAGGACGTGGTCAGCAACCACACCCCGAATTTGAAGAAATCACCAAACGGCGGGCATACGATTCGATTAATTTCGGTGATGACGGTATTGGCGGCTACACTTGGAACAAAGGCTTTCGGCTGGCAACTATTCAAGCATATCACATTCGTTTCGATGAGTCGCTCGAGTTGGCCGAAGACCTGTTATTTACGGCTGATTATATGTTGGTGTCCCATAGGTTCCGGTTTTATGACGTCCCGCTTTATAACAAGGTCAACCGTGGCAACAGTATTATTCACAGCGCCACTTACCGGATGCGGGCAAGAGAACAGCTCGTGCGCCGTCACATTGACGAGATGGGGATGAACTTGATACCATAACGGTAAGTAATTGTTAACAGCGATGGCTTTATGGGTACCGGACATTTTAACAAGATGGGTGAGGAGCTGGTGAGAATGAAAGCTTGGTGGTTTAGCAATCTAATTATTGCGATTATTTTTGGTTTCATGACCGTCTTTTTGATGGTCCGTCGAGTAGACGGGGCTGGTGCTATCCAGACGCCGGGCGCAAAGTTGGCGGCCTTGATAGTACTGGGCGTTGTTTTTCTATTTGTGGTACTTATTCAATTGATGGTATTATTTGGAATTCAAAGACGAAAGCCAAAGCGTCCTTAACATTAACGTGATTTAAAACGCCTTGCAGTGACACCAGTGTGTTGTTGGAGAGGCGTTTTAATTTGTGTCAGGCCGGTAAATAGAATGATTTCTTGCAGCTCTGATTATCAAAATGATGACTTTTCTTGCAACAATGTTAAGTTGTGAATTTACTGTGAAGACCGAGTAAATTTTAGGTAAAGAATTTATCCGGAATAGTTTCTTTTTGACTGGAAAGCGGTATGATATATCAGATATTAAGAAATTACTGGAGGTTGTTTGATTGTGCGAGGCACTTCCCGAGTTACCAAACTAATGACGATTATTCTGGCAGTTACCTGTTTTTTAGCAGCATTTGGATCAGCTAAAAAACAGCCAGGCAAAAAGTAAGTATAAATTTGAAGCCAAAGAAATTTATGTGATGGATGCTAAATCAGGCCAGATGCTGTACCAAAAAGACGGCAATCAGAAGCGGCCAATTGCCAGCCTATCCAAGTTAATGACGTTGTACCTAACAAAGAAAGCGATTGACCAACATCAAATATCCTGGAATCAAAAGGTCCCCGTCAGCAAGTCATTGATCAAAATGAGTAAAAGCTATGCCTTGGGATCTTTTAAAATCAAAAAGTCCAAGCAGTATACGGTTAAACAGTTGTATCAGGCGGCTTTAATTGCATCATCTAATTCAGCCGCAATTGCACTTGGCGAGTTGGTAGCGAACGGCAACAATACCAAGTTTATCGATATGATGAACCGGCAGGCTAAAAAGTGGCAATTGGATGCCCACTTCGTTAGCAGTTCCGGTTTGGACAATACCGACTTAAGCAAATATGGACTGCAGGTTCCCGGAACTGGGAAGAAAGCGCAGAACATGGTGAGTGCCAAAGCAATTTCGACAGTGGCGGCCAAAGTTCTCGGTGAATTTCCAGCGATTACCAAGTGGAGTTCCAAGCCGTCGATGAAGATTGACGGTCAGGTTTTGGTCAATAGTAATCGATTGTTAAAGGGCGATGTTTATTATAAAAAAAGTGAACACGTTGACGGCTTGAAAACCGGATTTACGGAAACGGCCGGGCTTTGTTTAACCGTCTCGTTCTGGCATAAGGGCCGGCACTTGATCGCGACGATTATTGACAGTAACACGATCTTTTCATCAATGGAAAGACTGGTTAGATCCATTGAAAAGAACTATACAACGGTTACCTATCCGTTGCAGAAACAAAACTTCAAGATTGATGGCCATCAAGTGACGGCATTGCCACAGGATAACCAGGCAATTGTTTGGAAAACCAAAACCGCTAAGCCGACAATTCATGAGCAATATACTGCTGTGAACCAGAAATTACCGATTGAACAGGGCACAACGGTAGGCAATGCCCTACTGCGGGTCGGAAATGGGACTGCTAAAGTTCCAATGCTGGCGGCCAAAACAATCTCGGCACCTAAAAAGCAGACTAAAAAAACGACGCCCCACAGGTCCCTGCTATCCAAGATTGGCAACTTCCTGGGTGGCATTATCAGCGGTTTGGTCCGAGTCATCAATAATGCTTTTAAGCACTTATAAATCAAGTTAATCTCAAAATAATTGAATTAAGCCAAAGCAATTTTTGATAAGTTGCTTTGGCTTTTTTACGCGTGACGTTTTTTCAAGTTCAGCCAATTTATTTTTTACCATTTTGATACATTAGCATGACTTATTTTTTAC
>NZ_BAKI01000086.1 GCF_000583655.1 Lentilactobacillus farraginis DSM 18382 = JCM 14108 | reverse complement strand
ATAAATTTTTTGTACAAGAAATGCAAAAAAATGGCTTTGATGTTGACTTTAAGCAATTGCAGAAAATATATACTTCGTCGAGAAAAAATAATGCTGAAGAAATTGCTAAACGTAAACGGATAGCTGAAAGGGAAAGAAATTTTATGCATGAAGCAATGGAGCAATATGATGTTGATCAATAAGCTTTTTTGCTATTAAAAAAGCGCCATGGATTTTATTCCACAGCGCTTTTTTAATAACTATTGCCTTAGCTCTGGCAAGCTAGCGAATTCGTATTAGTTAGTAGTCACCGTCTTAAACAAATCAAGAATAGCATAATTCCGTTAAAGGGGCTAAAGGCGCACTTACACACCGAATGAAAATTCGGCGTGTTTTTACAGACTGTCTTAGATTTCGCTTTGCTCAAACAGAAAGAATACAAGGAGTGCTATGAGCATAAAGGGACTGTGCATTTTTTCCAAAATTTACCCGTTTTGGAAAAAGATGAGCCGATAGTGTCGACGTCCAAACCCTTGTTATAACTGCGATATTTAGTCCTAGGAAAATGCTACAATTACTTCTTGTAATATTTGTGCAGAATAGGGAGGTGTGTAGCAAAATCCTAGGATACTTAAGCTAATTAAATGCTGTTAAACTGGGATTCTTGATTTTGGAAAAAACGATTAAAAAAGCATGCTAGGATTTTCCTAGCATGCTGGAACATGTTACAAAAATTAAGTTCAGTCGTTTACACTCCTTCGAACTTAATCCTTGTACCACGTTGCAATTAAAACCGAGTACTAGCTGGTAGTCAACGGTACCGGAACGACCAACGGGAGCGAGGATAAGGAGTTGACTAGCTAACTAAACCCAGACACTGAATTGGCTGAAAGCCAAAGTTTCCTAAACTTTGCTTTCCTGCCCTCACGACGAGTGACGGGGTGAGTTTGAGCGGGAGCACCCGCTCAAGTTTTGCGGTCAAGCTGGCTCAGCTTGGTCGGGGTTCGGGGCGACAGCGCCCGAGGGCTTGAAACTGGCGATTTTTGCCAGTTTCTTCTTATCTTGATACATACTAGACATAATTATTTTTTTCAAAACTGCCTTTAAGCCTTGACACGTCTGGCCTAAAGCGTATTATGATGGTATACAACGAAACAATAAAAAAACCCACGTGAGAATTCCTAGTTTGGCGACGGGGAAAACGTGAGTTAATCTTGAATAATTCGTATTTACTAGACATAGTTTAAAGCTTGAGTTAGTAAGCGTCAAGCCCTTAGTTCTAGTAAATACATAAAAGATTAGCTCTTCTCACGTGGTTGGATGAGAGGAGCTTTTTAGTTTGACTGATAGAAAAGTTTTAGTTGATCGATCGCAGTCGGGAAAAGTACGACCATGGCGGCAGAAGAAATTAGAAAATTTGCGTTATGCAGAATATCTATCAATTTTGTTATATAAAAAAGCACATAAAGTACAAGGCTGCGCAGATGTTTTGCGTTTTCGAAAGTTGCCTGATGGTTCAACTAAGCTTTATCAAACGTGGTTTTGTAAGAGTCGGCTATGTCCTTTGTGCAACTGGCGTAGAAGTTTAAAAAACTCTAGTCAGTTAACTGAAATTTTGGCAGAAGCTCATCGGCGGCATTCAACTGCTAGATTTATTTTTTTAACACTTACAGAAGAAAATTCGGTTGATGGTGTTGACTTAAAACGACGTTTGAAGGCGTTAACTCATGCTTTCTTTAAGTTGATTCATTATAAAAAAGTATCTAAGAATCTGCTAGGCTTTGTTCGCTCAACTGAAATTACGACGAATGCAAATGGCTCTTATCATCAACATTTGCATGTTTTGCTTTTTGTTAAGAGTGCTTATTTTAAGGGAACGGGAAACTATTTGTCTCAAGTTGAGTGGACTAACTTATGGCAGAAGGCTCTTAAAAGCTCATATAAGCCGATTGTGAACGTTGAGGCGGTTCGGACGAATAAATCTAAGGGAAAGTCCTCTTTGCTCGCTAGCGCTCAGGAAACGGCTAAATATCAAGTTAAGTCTGCTGATTACATGACGGACGATGATAATCGCAATCAACAGGTGATTGATGACTTGGAGCAAGCCTTGGCTGGTACTCGTCAAATTGGTTATGGGGGGGTGTTGAAACAGATTAAACAGCAATTGAAATTGGACGATGCCGATAATGGTGATTTAGTAAATGTTGACGGGGACAAATTGTCTGAACCGACTGAAGTTGAATTAATCGTGGCTAGGTGGGATAATCAACGTAAAAATTATTTAATTTGGTAGGTGGCTATTATGTTAATGAGTTTGG
>NZ_BAKI01000087.1 GCF_000583655.1 Lentilactobacillus farraginis DSM 18382 = JCM 14108 | reverse complement strand
GTAACTGCTAAAATAAAGTGAGCCAATTTCGATCAATAAGGTTAATCCAAAAACGCTCATTAAGATTGAGCCACTTGGCTAAAACAATTAACTAATCCAGTACAATAGGAAGATAAATTGTGCTGGAGGTCGAAAAAGGTGAAAAAATTGGCATTATACTCAAAAATTATTGATTTAAAGAATCAAGGATTCTCAAGAAGAAGCATTGCGACGAAACTAAGCATTTCCAGAAATACCGTTAAAGCGTATTTAGACCGTGATGAAAATGAAATGTCTGAGTGGTTGGCTTCAACGCGCAGCCGGAAAAAGGCCTTGGACGACTACCAAGAAACCATTCTTGATTGGCTCAGAAAGAATCCCGATATGTCAGCAGCACAGATTGGCGATTGGTTGGAAGAACGTCATTATGGTAGCTTTGCGGAAAGTACCGTTCGGCGATATGTCAGTGACCTGCGGAAAAAATACAAACTTGATAAGCATAGTAAGCGACGCCAGTATGAAGCTGTTCCGGAATTACCAATGGGCTTACAAGGACAAGTTGATTTTGGTCAAACCTGGCAGACCACTACCTCCGGTAGTCGAATAAAGCTATATTTCTATGCCTTTGTGTTAGCTCATTCCCGTTATAAATACGTTGAATGGCAGCAAACACCGTTTACAACAGCAGATTTAATTCGTTGCTTACAGCATACTTTTAAATTTCTAGGTGGAAAACCTAAACAAATTGTTTACGATCAAGACCGGATCATCGTTGTCAGTGAAAACAATGGTGAAATTATTTTTACACGAGCTTTTCAAGCCTTTCATCAGGCAGAAAAGTTTGAAGTAATTGAATGCCGGGGCTTTGATCCGGAATCCAAAGGGAAAATTGAAAACGTGGTGAAATTTGTTAAAAACAGTTTTGCCCGAGGCCGTATTTTTAGAGATCTTAGTACTTGGAATCTTGAATCAATGGCGTGGTTGAAGCGACGAGGGAATGGCAAGCAGCATAATGGCACCAAACAAATTCCGGCAGTGGTTTTTCAAAAAGAGCAGTCCTATCTACAGCCAATCGCACAGTATCAACCAGTGACTAAACAAGTCATCAAGCGAACGATCCGCAAGGATAACACGATTATGTATCAGAGTAATCGCTATAGTGTCCCCTTTGTCCTATGACGTTCATGGGCGTAAAGTTATTCTACAAATTCAAAAACAACAGTTGCGGATTATCGATCAGGAAACCGGTGAAATCTTAGCAACGCACCAGGTCTCCCACGCCAAAGGACGCTTAATCCAGCGTTCTAATGACCGTCGAAACCGACAAATTGGAATTCCAGAGCTAAAGGCACAAGTTGTCCAAATGTTTAGCCAGGTAAAGGCCGCTAAACAGTTTGTGCAACAAATTCATGAAAAGTATCCGCGTTATATCCGTGATCAAATGCAGGTAATTTTGCGATTACAGAGCCTTTATTCCAAGAAAGAGTTAGATAAGAGTCTCCAATTTTGTCTGGATAATCAATTGGTTAGTGCTTCAGAATTTAAGACAACTTTGGCGACACTTCCCGGCTATGAAGCGCACTTGGAGCGACTGCAGGCCGAAGCAATTGAATTACCGGTTTCTCAAGCAACCAAAGAGAAGCTAAAAAGTATTCAACCAGAAGTGCGGCCATTAGCGACTTACACTCAGATACTAAAAGGAGCTCATTATGGAACAAACTAAAGAGATTCAAACCATTATGCAGGAATTGCGGTTGAGTGCCACGGCGAAGGTTATTTCAGAACTTATTCAAACCGCCAATACACATGAAGCCACCTACGGCGACTTTCTTTTATCGGTTTTAGAACACGAACAGCAAGCGCGAGCCGAAAAGGCACGCTTACGACGTTTAAGGTGGGCGGCATTGCCTTATCAGCGTTCACTGGATGAATTTGATTTGACCGTTCAGCCAGCGTTAAGTCGTAAACAAATGAATGAACTGCGTGAATTAAATTGGATTGATCAAAGCTATAATTTAATTCTTTTAGGACCAACCGGTGTTGGAAAAACTTTCCTATCCATTGGCTTGTGCGTCGAGGCAATCGAGCACGGTTACAGCGCAATCTTTCTTACGATGGGTGAGCTGATAAAAGTTTTAAAAACCGAAACAATCTCACATCAATCTCAAACCCGGCTAAAGCGTTTATATAAAGCTAATTTGATTGTTTTGGATGATTTGATGTTTATGGCCCTGAATAAAATGGAAGCTAATTTATTCTTTCATTTCATCAATAAATTGTATGAACAGACTTCATTTATCATTACGTCAAATAAAAGCCCCGAACAATGGGGCGAAGTCATTGGTGATGAGGTAATTACCGGTGCCTTTCTGGATCGAATGATCCAGAAATCCCAAGTCATTGAACTGGTTGGCGAAAGTTATCGGATTACCCATCGTCAGACAATCTTTGATGATTAGGTAATTAAAGGTAGAAAAAAGTCCTGAATATTTACATATCAGGCTTGAATAAGGGTGGCTCAACCTTAATGAGCGAAACATAGGTAAAATGGCTCAATCTTAATGAGCGAAATTGGATCAGTTGAACTTGACGGCCACA
>NZ_BAKI01000088.1 GCF_000583655.1 Lentilactobacillus farraginis DSM 18382 = JCM 14108 | reverse complement strand
AAAGCCCCTCAACCTGAAAATACCGACTATATTACCGCAACTGATTATCAAACATTAAAGCGCAATGCTTTAAGCGAGTTAAAAGACGAACATCAAGCCAACACTTATGCGACGTACCCGCTTGGTTTTGAAAAACAGGTAACCTTATCAGTTCACAAGCAAGAAAGAGTCAGCTACTACTTGAAGCAGGCTAAAGCATCGGAAACCAAAGCCACCCTCACTCAAAACTTGAATTCAGTCAATAAGTTGCTTGGTGGGGCTTCAAATTACAGTCAGCAGAATCTGCAGGGGTTGGCTTCCCGTCCCATGACAATGGCTGAGGCCAACCATGATCACCACCTCATTTTGACTAAAGATCGGATTTCCGGTTCCTTTGCCAGACTATTCGGCGACATCGCCGGCATTATTATGGGGATTCTACCGACCATTCTAATTATTGCTTATTGTTACACTGATCGAAAAAGTAAGGCCTTACCGGTTATTCAGGTCAAACGGACAAGCACTGCCAAGTGGGTATCTATCAGATATTTAGCTTCCCTTACCGCACTGCTTTTACCGGTTTTATTAACAGCTGTCCTCTTCACTGTTCGAATAGCAATTTTGTATCACCACTTCCAAATTAACAACTTTGCTTTTTTACAGACAATTCTTTTTTGGATATTACCAACGGTAATGGTCAGCAGTTCAGTCGGTTTCCTCAGTTACGCACTTCTTGGCAACTTTTCAGGTTTTATTATTCAGATCGGCTGGTGGATCAGTACCATGATAATTGGCGCCCGTCAGGTGACGGGAAACTATGGCTGGCTGTTTATTCCCCGGCACAATTCCCTTCATAACGTCGCCTATTTCTATGATCATCTTTCACAGCTGATAATCAATCGAATCAGTTACGCGTTGCTCGCAATCTTTTTACTGGGCATCACAATCTGGCTTCTTAATCTACAGCGAGGAGGGAAATACCATGCTCCTAAATTGGCCAAAATTATTCACTTTGGATTTTCGCACCAACATTCTTAAAACTAATGTGCTTATTCTCACACTATGTCTGCTAATCCCGATCCTTTTTTCAACCACACCAACGACAACCGTTCAGGCTGCCATCCCTGGAGAATTATTCATGCCGTTAATTAGCATCTTTGCCTTTGGCAATATTTTCCTGCCTGAACAAACTGCTGATATGACGGCCGTAATAAACAGTAAACCAATTCAATTAAAAACAATCTACGCACTGCGCTTCGGTTGGTCCCTGCTTTTCTTATCGATCATCAACAGCCTTCTTATATTGATTTACTTGCTTTCAACTGCCAATTTAAACCTGGGATTGCTTTGGGCTGATTTCTTGGTAAAGCCTTTATTCATCGGTAGTTTAGCTGCATTAAGCTATCGGCTGTGTCATTTTCCGGCGCTTGCCTATCTGATACCAACCGCTTTTCTGGCACTATGTATCGGTTACCCGCACTTGGGCGTATTTAATTTATTAACCATTATGAATCACCAAGGTTGGCTTGGTATCATCAGTCAGCTTATCGCAGGAATTCTCTTTTTAATCATCAGCTTTACAAAATTCAAAAAGCAGCCGTTTGCTTAAAACCCAAACCAAATTAAAGCCGGCTTTCCAATAAATGTTATACTTGATGAAGTAATAAACATTAGAGGGGATTTTTATGCAGGATCAAACACCGTCGCGCATGCAGCGCAATCGGAACACGCAAAAAGCTGCTAAAAATAAGCATACAAAGCTAATTGTCTTTTTAATAATTCTGTTTGTTATTTTGGGTGGGATTGCCTACATCGGCCAACAAATTCACGAGCTGGGGGATGCTCAGCGACAAACCAATACCATTCTGGACAAGCCGATTAAAAATACCGTTGTCAAAATTGTCGAGCCAAAATTACCAAAGGAAGTCAGGCCGCAGGTTGTGCAGCTCATTCAACAAGAACCACTTTATCGGCTTCAGCAGGCTGCCAATAATCCGACTACTTTCAGGGAAATTGCAACCAAGTACCAAGTTCCGGAAAAATACGTTTATCCGGCTGAGCAATATTGGTTCAGCCAACAAAATCAAACCTTACGAGATGATATTTATCACGCTCAGCTACTGCAACTTCTTTCAGAGTTAAGGCAACTGAGCAATTCAACAGGCTCAAACCCTTAATAAATTTAAAGGAGTACGAAAATGAAAAAATATGCTATTCCTTCATTAATGATTGGCATGATGCTTGCTGGTGTGATTTCTTGGCAGTTGCATCCCAAGTGCAAGCCAAATCAAATTATCAAATCGTTAAGCGTCTCTATGTAGCCAATACTGCTTACCATGCTAAAAAATCTGGAAAGAATGGCTATATTTGGCAAACAATTAACCATTCACGTGTCGTTCATAACATTAAAAACTATCCTAACACAACTTGGCAAGTTTCCCGCCAATACGTGGTTCAACATAATGGGAAAAATGCGGTTTACTATCGGATTCAAGGAATTTCACCTAAAAACAACATTGTCAAGGGTGGCTACATCTGGCGCGGCTATTTAAAAAAGGGATATAACCCCAACTACACTAAGATTAACGATGTAAATG
>NZ_BAKI01000089.1 GCF_000583655.1 Lentilactobacillus farraginis DSM 18382 = JCM 14108 | reverse complement strand
CTAATGCTTGTTCTGTCAAGGTGATTATAACAAATGGCAAAAGAAAAGGCGAGATACTTCACTTTTTTACTTTATCCAGAATCGATACCACAAGATTGGCAAACAAAACTTGAAACTTTAGGCGTTCCAATTGCAATTAGCCCGCTTCATGATAAAGATTTGAGCAGTGTTGAGGGGCAAAAGTATAAAAAAGCCCATTATCATGTTATTTATATCTCTAAAAATCCTGTCACAGCAGAAAGCGTTCGCTTGAAAATCAAGCGTGCTTTAGGCGATAAGAGTGTTGCTAAAGTACAAATTGTTGTCCAGAGCATGGAAAATATGTATTTGTATCTGACACATGAATCTAAAGACGCTATTGCTAAAAATAAGCACAAGTACAGCAAGCATGACATTGCTTTACTGAACAATTTTGACATTGATCGCTATATTACGCTTGACGTTGAAGATAAAGACGACATGCTGAATGATGTTTGCGATTTGATTGATGACCATAATTTGGCGAATATGCGTGAACTGAGACGCTTTTTAAAAGCTCATGGTTCAGAATATGGCATGCCCAGCATGAAAGTGATTAATTCAGTCTTGCAAGCCCACACTGGACTGATAAGGCTTTATTTCGATGCTGTTTATCAGGAACGCAAGTATGGCAGAGGCGATATAAACAAAGAGACTGGCGAGATACAAGATTAATTAGCGAATGGAAAGTAGGTGCTCGATTTGAGCACCTTTTTTGTTGTCGGCTAGCCGACTTCTGATACGGGAAATTTAGCACAAACACCAGCAATTTTAATTGTGGTGTGTAAGTGCGCATTGCTTTAAAAATAGCAATGAAAAAATCCGAAGAAAATATCAAAGGCGCACCTGTACTCCAAACAAATTGGAGCTGTGCTAAAACACTTAAACCTGTATCAGATTTCGCTTTGCTCAAACAAAACTGACTTGCGTCAGTTGGAATCTTCAAAGCCAATAAAGTCCAGTCGCCAACTCCTTCAGACTTTATTAACTTTGAAGATTGCTTTTAAATGCCTCTAATTTGCTCTCTAAGCCATTTTAGCTATTACCCGTATAATTTTTGTCTGTCAACGGTAAATCGACTTAGAGGGGCTTAGAGAGCCTTATAGGCGATATTAGCCCCTCTTGGAGCTTTAAGGAGTTGACGGACTCGCTAGGCCAAGACACTTTTGCGCATGCAAAGAAAAGCACACCTGCTTTTTTTGCCTGCCTCACGGCGAGTGCGGGGTGAGTTTGAGCGGGAGCTCCCGCTCATTTTTGGGGTCAAGCTGACACAGCTTGCAGGTTTGGGCAGCGCCCATGGTTTTATTCGTGCGGGATAGAAATTTGGAAATCAGGGGGGCAAGGGAGCGAATTTTGCGACCGTACTACGACCCCCCATTGAGTGCCGAGTGCCAAAACTGAATTTTAGGTGTGCTAGCCCTTACTCTCTCAAGGGTTACAGCGATTAAAAAAAAATCAACAAAACGCCAACAAAATCGGCAAAAAAACGTGTAGATGTAAAATAGCTTGACAAAAAAATCAAATAAAAGTAAAATTTGTTTACAATATTTAAGAGGAGGATATTATGGCTGAAAATAAAAAAAGAGTTTCGATTGGTTTAACCGACGCTCAATATGCTCTAGTTCAAAAATTTGCTAAAGAAAAAGGTTTTTCTAAATCTGCAATTTTTGTATTAGCGTTAGAAGAATACGCAAGAAAGGAATCAGAGCAAAAAATAAGTGAGAACTCATTCCCTTCAAGAAATACGAGTTCTCA
>NZ_BAKI01000090.1 GCF_000583655.1 Lentilactobacillus farraginis DSM 18382 = JCM 14108 | reverse complement strand
CCTCTAATGATGGATCTTTAGTTTGCAATAATTTCTTGGAATAATCTAAATTAATATACGACTCATTTTCCAACAGATAAGCTTTAAATTCATCGCTGACTTTCTGCTGAATACTCTTCAATGGTGGATGATTTTTAAGAAATCGATACATATTAGCTAAGCCATTGTTAACGTCAAAGTAAAGACGTTGTGGTGCACGCTTCTTGACTTCTAACGCCCATAATCGATTTTCTCGAATATATTCATTTAAGTGAGCTCGATTATAGTCAACGTTTTTTCTAACAATGGAGTTCATATGATATAACCACGTGTAGGTTGGGGAGTCTAAATAATAGATATCCTTTGAAAAAGTGATGACTTGATCAAGAAAAAATGTGTCTTCATAAGCATATGGTAGTAATGGATGCCAGAAAAATTTATGTTCACGGATATATTGAACATCAATCCACTTACCATAAGCAGCAGAAGGGTTAAACTCTCTAACCTGGAATTCATTATATCCTAGTTCATTAAGTTTTTGCTCTTCAATGTAACGTGAGAAAATCACCTCATGGTGGCCACTTTTCCTAATAACATTTATAAACTTCCAAAGGGCATTAACTGTGTTGAGCATATCATCAGCATCTAAATAAGCAATATAATGAGAATTAGCTAAATTTAATCCTCTTTGCCTAGCATACCCTGGGCCATGTGCAGGAATGTAGTAGTCATAATTAATGTTTAATTGTGTAAATCGCTCAAAGAAATCGTTAGATAACTGATATCCGCCATCACCAATAATAAATATTGTAATTTCTGAAAAATCTACCCCAATCTGATTGTTCAAAGAGCTTAATAAGGGCTTTATACCCTCTTCATTTTCAGAATGTTGCGGAATTACAATGGTTAGTAATCTTTCTTTATACGAATTCATTCTTCATTACCTCTAAAAAGGTCTTCAAATTGCGAAAAGCCCATTTTATGTGTTCCTTGTTGTTGTTTAAATTCATTGGCTATTTTTTTTTCATAATCGTTGAATGGTCGTACTAAATTAACAAGCTTTAAAAGATCTTGCTTAGCTGATGGTATATCAACAAGATTTTGATCTTCTAGTATATAAAAGGCACGAACAATCGACCAAACTAAGTCTCTTACATAAGTTTGTCCATCTACATTATTTTTTTGAATAAACTCAAGAAAAGCTAGCCGATATTGAATAAATTCGGTTAAAATATCTTTTTCGGGTGTTCGAAAACCCATATAATAATTAACTAAATTAATCCAAATTGGTTTTTGACAAATTTCAACTGCCCGGCTAGTAAAGTCTTCAAGTAAGTAATGATTTAAATGATCATTAAAAAGGATTGCCTTATTTTTCAAAAAAGATTTTTTAAAGTACTTTCCAAAGGGAAAATTTAAATAGTCTACGGCTGAAAAATCACTAATTTGATTGTTACTTATAATCGGAATAAGATACTTAAAAATGAAAAGGTTTGTATTATTTTGCGGATTTTTCGAAAAATTTAAAAAAATCTAATAATGAGCCATCGGCAAATAATAAATCTCTTGAGTCCATAAACGTAACCCATTCAGTATCAACTATTTTTAAGGCTTCGTTAGCTAAGATAGCGTAATTATCGGTGTCTCGGATCAGAAAACTAATATTTAAATTCTTAAAAAAAGTAATAGTATTATGTTGATCCACTTTTTTGTTATTGGTCAATAATAACACTTGTAATTCTTCCTTTAGATCAAATCCTATTTGATTATCGATTGAAGAAAGAGCCTTAAAAAGGTTATTATTATCATTTTCATGGTCATTTACTATAATAGTCAAATAACGTTTCGCTTGGTTTCCCATTTTTAATTACCTCGTTTGTACAAAATAAATTCCTAGTATTATCCATAATTTTATAAAAGATATATGTATCATAAAGACAGCCAATAAATGCTCTTCTCATTTATAGCTGCCTTTATTTATTATATTAAAATTAAATCTTATTATAATTTACGACGTTTCTTTAATCCGACTAAGCCTAGCAAGCCACTAATAGTAATTAGCAATAATCCAATCATAGAAGTTTGCTTGTTAGCATAACCATTGTCGTTAGTCTGTGGCAATTCAGTTTGATTATTACTTAATCCGGTTCCGCCATCACCATGGTTGTCAGAATTACTCAATGGAATAATAACATTAGAACTGGTTAATCCGGTGGTTGATCCAGTGGTAGCACCAGTGGTGCTACCAGTCGTTGAGCCAGTCGTTGAACCAGTGGTTGATCC
>NZ_BAKI01000091.1 GCF_000583655.1 Lentilactobacillus farraginis DSM 18382 = JCM 14108 | reverse complement strand
TTGTCAACGCCGATTAGAAAATGTCATTTTTTGCCGATTTAAAAATGCTGTTTTTTACCGATAAAATTTACAGTGTCTCGCTGCTCCTTTCTTTATTTTGTGAGCTGAAACCTGATAAATCAGGCCCAGAATTATCCTTCTTTTCAATCAAATGGTCTTTCATTCGATACGATCGACCGGTGATTCGAATGACTTTGGCATGGTGAACTAACCGGTCTAAAATGGCGTTAGCCAACATCTTATCTGAAAAAGTGGTTCCCCATTTAGAAAGCGGAATATTAGTGGTAATAATGGTCGATTTCCGTTCATATCGTTTTTCGATTAGTTGAAAAAACAGCTTAGCGCCCACTGACTCAATTGGGAGATAACCAATCTCGTCGATAATTAGAATTTGAAAACGGGCATACCGGCGCAGCACTTCTTCACTCCGACCTTGAACTTGTGCTGTTTGGAGTTTATTGATGAGATCACTGCACCGAATAAACTGCGTTGAAACTCCTTGCTTACACCCTTCAATGCCAATGGCGGTAGCTAGGTGAGTTTTACCGACACCGGAGGTGCCGATAAACAAAATATTCTGATTTTCTTGGGTGAATCTTAGCGATCCCAAGTCCTCAATTATCGCTTGGCTAATTCCTGGTTGATAACTAAAATCAAAGTCAGCTAACGTCTTTTCATATGGGAAGCGGGCTAGTTTAATTCTCAAATTGATCTTTTTTTGTTCTCGGTATTTAAGTTCGGCCGTTGTCAGTTCGAATAAAGCATCGCTTAAGGATTTCGGTGCTTCATCTTGGTGATCCAATAGGTAACCTAAATGTTCGGCGAAACGATCTAATTTTAGTTGTCTAAGGTTGGTATATAAAGCTTGATAGTTGGCCATTTCCTCACTCCATTTCATCAAACATCTTCAGGTTTCGGTCGACGTAATCATCAATGACCTGGTCATCACGATTCTTATAAAGGTCTGATCGGACGATTTCTTCCATGTCATCGCGGAGGTAATTAAATCTTTTCGGTGAAATAGGGTGAGAACGAATTAATTCTCCGCTATAATAAACGTAAAGAGTATTGTCATCGTGTTTAATTTGTACGGTTTCGTCAATATATCTGATAGGGACGGAGTATTTCCGATTTTGAAAGACAATCATTGATTCCTTGCTAACTTTCCTTGCGACGGTTTGGCTGGCATAGGCATCGAGTAGATCGTGATCAAAATCATGGAGATACTCTTTTTCTTTATCAAGTCGTAAATACGGGGGAATTTGCGTTGCCTGGGATTTTTCGTGATTCAGCTGATCACACGTTAAATGGACAATTTCGGCTAAGTCTAGCGGCTCTTCAAACTCATGATTGTACACTTTGATTCGCTGCGTAGTTCTAGCCAATGCCTCGACCTTCCCTTTGGTTTGTGGTCGAAACGGCCGACAAGCAATTGGCTTGAAACCAGCGTCCTTAGCGTATTCAACGAAAGTTTCATTGAATACTGGTTTCCCAAAATTACTTTTATGATGGTCAACGACAACCTTTTGGTTGTCAAACCAGATTTCTTTGGGCACACCTCCAGTTGCCAAAAACGCATTCGTTAAGCAATCAAAAAAAGTGGTTTGGCTGCGGTTAAAGGTAAATTGCATGTATTTCATTCGCGAGTAACCTAAAACGTATAAGAAGATGTTGCCTTTGACCACCTCACCATGTCGAGAAACTAACGTTAGGTCTTCTTTCCAATCAACTTGAGCCGAAAGCCCAGGCGACGTTTCAATTCGGATGGTAGCCTTTTTGGTTGTAGCTTTCTTGATGGTTCGACAATAGTCTCTGAGAATACTTTGTTTCCCTTGATAACCACGCTCCTTGATAAAGTAATAAATTGCGGTTGCCGAACAGCCTTCAAGCACCTTTTCCTCAATCGTTTTTCGATAGTTGTCAAGCTTACTTGGCCGCCGTGAGGAGTGTGGGTGCTCATTGGGGGGCGTAAGCCTAGATTGTAGTATCTTTTTACTGTTCGTGGATCAACACCATATCGCCGACCAAGTTCAGCGAAGTTGGGCTTTATTTTGTTCATAATATGTTGCTGGACACAGTGTTTAACATCTAAACGCATTGCCATTCCTCCAAATGTGAGATGCGTTTAGTTTACCGTAAAAAATGCTGGAAAACCGACATTTTCTAATCGGTATTTTCCAACATTTTACAATCGTTGCTGAC
>NZ_BAKI01000092.1 GCF_000583655.1 Lentilactobacillus farraginis DSM 18382 = JCM 14108 | reverse complement strand
TGTAAAAGGCACCCGTAAAATGTAGGAAAACGGCAGGTTAGAACTGTTGGTTTTCCTACATTTTTTGTATCATGAATCACATCAGAGTGTAGGAGGAATTTGATGTGAGACGTGATTTAAGAGAAGGAGTGACGATTTACGTGACTGAAAATATTAAGCCTAACTTCGCCGAGATTGCCCGGCAATATAATGTTGATTATCGAACCGTTAAGAAAGCCTATGAGGAAGTCAAAGCTGGACTTAAGGGCCGACCAAGTGGTCGACCGAAACGGCCAAGTTTACTGGATCCATTCAAGCAAACCATCGATTCAAAGCTTGAACTAAATTGTTCGGCTGCTTCAATTTTTAAATTTATCCAGAAGAAGGGCTTTACCGGCAGCTATACCCTCGTGAAAGATTATTGTCGCCAAACCCGCCGAGAACGAGTTAAGAAAGCTACCATTCGGATTGAACATTCCCCTGGTCTCTCTGCTCAAGTTGACTGGAAAGAAGAAATGGCCCTAGTGAGCAGCGAGGGTGAGCTGTTTAAATTCAATATTTTCTTGTATGTATTGCCTTATTCAAAACTCAAATATATGACACTAACCTTTGATCGGAGCCAAGATACCCTCTTTTCTTGCTTACACGACGCTTTCCTTCATACCGGAGGTATTCCGACGGAAATCTGGTTTGATAATATGAAAACCGTTGTGGATCATACAAAATCCCAGTTTGGCCACGCTGTCTTTAACGAACGGTTCCACGAATTCTGTAAAGATGCCGGTTTCACACCAATTGCTTGTCGACCATTCAGACCACAAACTAAAGGTGCAGTTGAAGCCCTTGCTCGCACGGTTGAACGTTTACGGCCATACAATACTGAATTTGCTGATGGAACTGAGCTAATCGAACTAGTTCATATGCTCCGAGATGATCTAAATCATGAAACTTCGCAGGCCACGGACGAAGTCCCGTACCTGAAATGGTTAGACGAAGAAAAAGAGTACCTTCATCGCGTTCCAGTTAATCTCCTTGAACCATACTTCGAAGAAAACATTACCCGTGTCGTTTCGAAGGAGGCCATGATCAATTTCCGCAAATGTAAGTACTCAGTAGATCCGCGATACATTGGTTGTACGGTTGCTGTTGAAATCTCCAATGATGAGCAGCGCATCCACATTTATTATAACGGAGAAGAAATTCGTACGCACTCCATAACTACCAATTCGCTGAATTATGACCCCCAAGATCAGTTCAATATCCTCAAATCTGATTTGCTTAAAGGGCGGACAGATGAAGACATTTCAGCTTACATTCGTGAACATATGACTGATTACGACAACTTATAGGAGGCTACCATGACCACTAATAATCAAATTCTTTTAAATAATCTTGAGCGCTTAGGGTTAAACAAAATCCGTGAATACTTGCCGAATTACCTTGATCAAATTCACACTGATAATCTGTCATTAACTGAGGCGCTAATTGATTTAACTAATTCGGAACTCCAGAATCGACACGAAGGTCAGATTGCACGGGCCATTGGCCGTGCTCGGTTCCCCAATACAAAATCCCTAGATACATTTGATTTTAGCTTTCAACCCAGTATTAATCGCCAAGAGGTTCTGGAATTCCAGAATCTGGCTTTTATGGAAAAGTCTGAAAACTTAATCTTTATTGGCAATCCGGGAGTCGGTAAAACCCACTTGGCAATTAGTATTGGGATTGAGGCCTGTAAACAGGGCTGTCGGGTTCTCTTTATTAATTGTCATGAGCTGTTGATTAGATTGAGAGCAGCTTACGAAAAAGGACTGCTTGATCGATCTCTAAGCCGCTATTCGCGCTATGACCTATTAATTATTGATGAAATTGGGTATTTGCCAATTGGTCACCAAGAAGCTAACCTCTTATTTCAGCTAGTCAATGCCCGCTATGAAAAGCATTCAACGATCATTACCAGCAATAGTGATCTATCCGCTTGGGTTGATATTTTCCAGAACCCAACTGTGACAGCAGCCATTCTCGATCGCTTGGTTCATCATGTTCACGTAGTGAAGATCACTGGTAAATCTTACCGATTACGTGGCCTCAAGTAACTGCCGAAAACCTACATTTCTTTCTGCCGAAAACCTACATTTTTAAACTGCCCTTGAC
>NZ_BAKI01000093.1 GCF_000583655.1 Lentilactobacillus farraginis DSM 18382 = JCM 14108 | reverse complement strand
AATCCGATTTCACTTTGATCAAGCAATAGGTCGGTGTCACCAAGCCCTGGAGCCGGTTCTTCTTTATATAGAATCGGTGAAACGTCCGGTCCGCCCGGCAATAATAAGCCATCGATAAGTGGCAGATAATTTGCCATGAGTTCAGGATGACGGGTTGGGATAATTAAGGGTGTGCCGCCATAATCCACAATGCCACTAATTTCGGGTTCGTTGACACTGTTTCGAAAAGAACCGGCCAGCAAGCGGCTTTCGGCGGGAATCCCGATAACAGGTTGTTTTTGCATATTATTAGCCTCACAATTTTTGGATTTTTTAAATGATGAATAGTTGCTTCCAAGAGCTTAAACATGGTTGTTAAGCTGGTACTTAACAGATTGAAGTTAAACTCTTGAACGCTTTTTATCGATTATTAAATTTTGATTAATGCTAGATTATACGCATTTGTTGGGCTTGTCAATTGTTTTACAAATGGTCTTGTTAGTAGATGTAACATCATAAAATACTTTTACCCCTATTTTCGATTGTAAAAGATTGTAAAAGTTAAAACGATGAAGACTATTTCTGGAATTACAGGGTTATAATCTAAACATAGATTAACAATTATTGCTTGGAGGGGATTAAAGTTGAAGTTTAAACAATCAGTTTTTGCGGTAGCCCTGGCAACTTTGATAAGCGCTGGCGTTTTTGGCATTAGTCAAAATACCAATGCGGCCAGTTGGCATAAGGGAACACCCAGTGCATTACGCGGAAGTTGGATTCACAAAGATAAGGCACCATTAGGATCGGATGGGGTAACCGTCACCCAAAATAAACTTGATTGGGCAAGCAGTGGGATGCAAAGTCACAATATTAGAAATCCTCGTTGGAAGTATCTTGGAAACCATAAGTATGTCATTGACGGCTATGAAGCTTTTCATCCATATACGAAGAAAGGCTTTCATGAAAAAACGGTTCTGGGACGCCGGGGCCATTATTTGGTAATGTATCGATCGGCTCATTCAAAGACTGGTACATATTTTCATAGAGATTAGTTCAACAAACTAAAGACGAAAAACGATATTGACGAATAGCTTAAAGGCAAAAATTAGTGGCTCGATAACCAGCAATTAAGTAAGGAGAGAGAATTCAAATGAAAAGATCAAAGGTGTTGTTCGTATCGCTAATCAGTTTTCTTTTTAGCGTCAGTGTCTTTTTGGCACTTCCCGCAACGGAAACTAGCCAGGCTCAAAGTGTTTACCAGCGCATTCCAGTTACTTATCACGGCGTTTGGCGACAAACTTGTCAACAATATCCCAACGGTACTTGGCACAAAGATTCTGGCGCCAAGTTGGTAGTTACTGCACGCTCGGTAAAAAGTCAAGCTGGCAACTTTAGCGGACATTTGATGGGTGTTTATAAGACTCGAAGCAGCGTGACGGTTTTTCCAGTTAGAAATGGACATCGATCTGGCGAAACCTTTCGGATGCAAAGAACTAATTATAAAGGCCATAAAGCATTAATTGTTAAATATAACGTTGCCAAACAAGTATATGTTAAATAACTGAAATTTGAGAGTTTAAATAAGGGCTGTCTCACTGCTGGGGCAGCCCTTATTTAAAACAATTTTAGGCATGAACCTATGTCTTCGATTATTAATTGGTTCTAACTCCACTATGTGGTTTGTAAAAAGATCATGAAAGGGTTGGGTCCAAGCTGAAATAGTTTGCGTCAAACGACGTTTCTGATGATAGTGATTGTACAAATATGATTCGATGCTTTAACTAGATGCGTATCATTTGCCGTGATATAATGAAGATACAAAAAGAAGGTTCTGCTCGAACAGAACCTCCTAAACAAGCCGCTTCAAAGGCGGTGGCGAAGTTAATAAGACAGCATTAAGCTACCCTGTAACCTACCAAAGTTGAGCAGGGCGGCTTTTTTATTTTTGGTTGTTGATATAGCTGAGTAACGCTATTAAAAACGTCCCGAACAGCAACATCAACGAAAGCGCCTGGAAGACGCTCATTGACTGTGAAACCTTTCCAAGATTTGTTCCATGATCCCATA
>NZ_BAKI01000094.1 GCF_000583655.1 Lentilactobacillus farraginis DSM 18382 = JCM 14108 | reverse complement strand
AACAGATTTTGGCTTTTTTCTGTGCCTTTTCTGCATTGCAACTTTATGGATCTCTAGGTTGAATAATTGGATAGTCGTTGCAGCAATGATAATCTACATGTTAATAATAGCAAACCTGGCGTACCCCAACTTCAATGTGTTTTTCAGCTCGTTTTATCTTCCTTTGATTGTTACTTTATGTATTTTATGTTTAGTCATCTGGGATTCTTTGAGAAATAGTGGTTAACCAGTATTAACACAAATTTTACGAAATTATCTCTTAAAGATTAATGATCTTCGGATGGTGACCTTTTTTATTGCAGCTTTCTTAAGGCTTCGACAATAGTTTCTGAGAATACTTTGCCTCCTTTGACAACCATGCTCCTTGATAAAGTAATAAATTGCCGTTGCCGAACACCCTTCAAGAACTCTTTCCTCAATTGTTTTTCGATAGTCGTTAAGTTTACTTGGCTGCCGTGAGGGGGGCTGCTCTTTTGGTGGCGTAAGCTCTAATTTTTTAATACTAGAACTTGGGCACACAATATAATGAAGGTTCGTAAATATCGAGTTATAAAAATGGGGATGTAATGGTAAATGAAAGGAAAAGGGTCAGTTGTAAAAACTTTTAATGGCGTTCCTGAGGATGATAAATTAAAAAAAATTGGAAACCTTTTTGCAAAGATAATTGGTGTTATTATCTTGATCCTGTTATTGCTTTCGATATCTGCGAAGACTGCCGTTAAAATGACGATGGTGTTAACGGGAGCAAATCCAATAAAAGCTGTTAAAAGTAGCCCAAGTTACAATAAAGAATTTAGCTATTCTATGAGATCTAAGGTATATGCTCTTCCAGAAAAGCAAGCATATACATATGATATAAATAGAATACAATATTTTAAAGTTTACACCTTTCTGATATTTCACGTGGCCGTTCCTACACCAATTTATTGAAGCCTAATAAACAGTTGTTATTTCTTCAGTGAATTTGGACTGCTGAGAAAAAGTTCTGGAAGGATTGGCTCATGAAGGGAAACTAAAAAATGGTTCTATCAACTTAATTATTAGTAGGACCGCTTCATTTCACACATTTCTTGTTTTCATATACACAAAAATTGTGCACAGTAACCTCAAAACCATTAAGAGTAAGTGATATACTTAAAATTTTTTCAGATAAAGGAAATTTTAAAGCGTATATACAAATTATTTATTGATGAGAAACGGAATGATAAAAATGCGGGATTTCTTCATGGGTAAGTGGGGATATGTAATACCTTCAATACTTGGTATGCTTGCAATTGGTTATAACGACAAGTAACATTCGATCTTCCTGATATTTTAGGCTTCATACTCATCTTTATTGGGCTTGTGATTGGGCTCACCCAGTCTTGGTTAAGAAAACATTCTCCTAAAGATTGAATGGGGCGCTTATAAAAGTAAAAAGAATCATAAGAATTATGATAGCCACAACATTTTTTGGCCTTTATATTTTTTTATCATTGACATATTAGGCAGCGCAGAGAGAAAAATTTAATGAGGCGAGTTCAAAAAAGTTATTATTTTTAAGAATTGTTCTGGAAATGTTAAATACGGCTCCTATCGTCAGACAATCTTTGATGACTAGATAATTAAAGGGTAAAAAAAAGTCCTGAATATTTACATATCAGGCTTGAATAAGGGTGGCTCAACCTTAATGAGCGAAATTGGATCAGTTGAACTTGACGGTCGCAGCCTTTAACGCGGCTATCTGAAAAAGCCGTGATGGATGTTCTGGTAATGTTTACCCATATGTAAATTTCAATAAAGCTGGTGGTGCAAATTATCAAAAAATTACAAAGATGGTTTGAAAATTGGAAGGGAAGAATTGCATTTATTCTTTTTGTTTTGTATTTATTTATTCCGCAATTCTATGTACCTTTCTTTTGCATCATCATAACATATATGTGTTTTGATTTAGTTCGTGTGATAAAAGGAAAGTATCCAATCGCAATAGTTGCTGATATTATTATCCTTTTTACATTTATTTATCTGTTTCTAAGCAAATATTTCTAA
>NZ_BAKI01000095.1 GCF_000583655.1 Lentilactobacillus farraginis DSM 18382 = JCM 14108 | reverse complement strand
TTAATCGAGTAGGAGGTAGCTCACGCTACCGACCTCTCACACCACCGTACGTACGGATCCGTATACGGCGGTTCAGTAATTTAAACGTTTTGCTTCAATTGACTGGAGCGTCTTGGACAGATTTATAAGTCCACGACGTTCCAGTCTTTTATTCGTAATGGTACACGTCAGTGTTTTAGAGTGCGCTGTTCGCCAGTAGCCCTTTCGGGTTTCCGCAAACTTCCAGGCTTGATTATGCGTCATGCCCAGCTTCATCAAAGCTTTTGCCCTGGCGGCCGGTTGCTTCCACATCTTCCAAATATATTGGCGAATTCGTGAACGTAGCCATTGGTCAGTTTGCTGAATGAAGTAGCGCATTTTACCAATACTGTAGTATTGCAACCAGCCACGCATCTTTTGCCGAATTTCTTTAAAAATCACATCGAGTTTCCGCCCACGATTACGCTTAGTCAGTTGCTTAAGAGCTCGTCGAACTCGTCGTTTAGCTTTCTGGCTTGGACGAGCGTAAGCTCCCTTAGAACTGACTCCTAGTGAAAAACCAAGGAAGTTCAACCGCAAGGGCGACCCGACCTTCGTTTTCTTTTGGTTGACGGTCACCTTCAGTGTCTTCTCAAGGAATCCGGTAACACTATTCAAAACGCGATAGCCGGCCCGCTTGCTTTTGACGTAAATATTACAATCATCGGCATAACGGACAAATTGGTGTCCGCGTTTGGTTAACAGTTTATCCAATTCGTTAAGATAAACATTGGCTAATAGCGGTGAGATCGGGCCACCTTGCGGTGTCCCTTTATCGGAACGTTCGAATAGTTGACCGTTCATGACGCCACTGGTCAAGAATTGACGAATCAGATGCAATACCCACGGGTCGCCGACATATTGCTTCATAAACTTCATGAGCAGGTCATGGTTCACCGTGTCAAAGTAAGCCCTTAGATCCAGGTCAATCACATAGTGATAACCTTGGTCGTAAAGCCTAGTGACTCGCTTAATGGCATCTTGGGCACTCCGGTTAGGTCGGAAGCCAAAACTATTGTCCGAGAAGACTTTCTCAAGGACTGGGGTTAAGACCTGGGCCACTGCCTGTTGCACAATTCGGTCGAGGACGGTCGGAATGCCTAATTTCCGCATGGATCCGTCCGGTTTCGGGATTTCCACCCGTTTGACCGGTCGGGGCTTGTACGTACCATTGCGCAGGGCGGCAATAAAGCCGTCCCGATGCGCTTTCAAATATGGGAGCACTTGATAAACGGTCATGCCGTCAATTCCCGCAACTCCTTTATTACGTCGGACTTGTTGATAGGCCTCATTAAGATTCCCACGGGACAAGACCGCCGCTTGAAACGAAACGTCATCTCCAACTGTGCGTTCACCAGAAGCGGTGCTACGCGCCCCAGCTTGCTCTTGGTCTTCCAGACCTACCATCCGTTGGCGGCCAGTATTTGATTCTGTTTTCTGCGATTGTCGCACTGCTTCCACCTCCTGTATCAGTGAAGATTATTACTGTTTGGTCCTTCGTTGCCTGAGGCAACTACTATGACCTCGGCTGACTTCTGAACCGCTCGGCTGGTCATTGCTGGCCAGTTTGTTCTGCCAGATGCATATCGCTTCTGTGCCAGAACGTGCGACTCAGACCTCCCCGGGTAAGGACGCTAACTTTCATGCCACGTAACCGCCGGCTTTACTGCTATCTGTTTCGAGTAGTATGAGACTTTGGTATGTGATGCAACCTTATCTCCAGATAACAGCCTTGTAGCCAGTTCTTGTACATCGGTTCAGCACTTTGCCTTAGACTTCCTTCAGATTCCGCCTCACGGTGGACACCCTTGTCCTCGGCTCGTAGTTCCTACTACTAAGGCCTACAGTGGACTTTCACCACCTAGTTAGCGCCCATGCCGGGCGCAC
>NZ_BAKI01000096.1 GCF_000583655.1 Lentilactobacillus farraginis DSM 18382 = JCM 14108 | reverse complement strand
TTTTTCTAATAGGCAATCTATCTTGCCAGCCGGATTGATGAGTCGAGATGGCCGACTTTTTTATTTTACTGGAAATCGATCGAATATAGGTTTGGGATTTTCATAATTTTTCACAAAAATTCGTTTACTTTGAAATTCTGGCATTTTATTCCAACCTTTCTTTTCTCGTTTTTTCACATAATTAAAGGATATGTTTAGGATGAATGGCTATTTCATCTTGATAAGCGCAAAAGAATTAGAAGAATCGGCCATTTTAAGTATGGTATTTAAGCAAGAATCGAACAATTATGAAAATTGCTTCCAAATAATTTTGCGTTGATTTTCACAATCATTCCTTTTATAATTAGCTTCATGATTGATTGAAATTTCACAAGTTATACAAAACACGGAGGCTTACATTATGTCAAAGAAAGTTGCTTTAATTACTGGTGCCGGTCAAGGAATTGGTGAAGCGATCGCTAAACGACTTACCAAGGATGGCTTTTCAGTTGCGCTGGTAGGGCGGACCAAGAGCAAAGTTGAGAACGTTGCTAAAGAAATCAACGATAATGGTGGAGATGCTTATGCTATCAAAGCTGATGTTGCCGATCGTGACGAGGTATTTGCCGCTGTTGATGAAGCAACTAAACACTTTGGTGATTTTAATGTCATCGTTAATAACGCTGGGGTTGCACCAACGACACCAATTAGTACTGTTACACCTGATGTTTTAAACAACACTTTGGCAATTAATTTAGGCGGCGTTGTTTGGGGGATTCAAGCTGCTTCTGATAAGTTCCATGAATTAAATCATGGTGGTAAGATCATTAACGCTTCTTCACAAGCTGGTCAAGTCGGTAACCCGAACTTAACGGTTTATGGTGCAAGTAAGTTTGCTATTCGGGGCGTTACGCAAACCACTGCCCGTGAATTAGCCAAAGATAACATCACAGTTAACGCTTATTGCCCAGGAATTGTTAAGACACCAATGATGGATGATATTGCCAAGAAGGTTGCTGATAATGCTGGTAAGCCATTCGAATGGGGCATGGAACAGTTCTCTAAAGATATTGCTTTAGGGCGACTTTCAAGACCTGAGGATGTTGCCGCTTGTGTTTCCTACTTAGCTGGCCCAGATTCGGATTATATGACTGGCCAATCACTATTGATTGATGGCGGGATGGTATTTAGCTAAAAGTTCCAATAACAATTTATAATAACAATTTATAATAAAAATAGTTGCCGGCTTTAAGTTGATTCGCTTAAAGTTGGCAACCATTTTTGATTCTGGTAACTTACTATTGTTTTGGTTTTCTTATTTGCTGAATAAAGGGTTTTTAATACGGTCGACTTGATAATTTAGCAGGGCGACCAGTTCGATAAGGTGGGAATAGCGGTTCAATTTTAGTCCACTGTTCGTCAGTGACTTCATAGCGTTTTGAGATCGTCATCATTTGATGCCTCAATTCGTTTTTAATCAAGGTTATACATGATTATTCCGTTTCAAGACAGGTCATAATATCTTTTCCGATTTGACAGAAAAGATAAAATCTGACTTTTATCAAGGCACTGCTGCTATATGATTCGATGTTTTGACCAGATGCGTATCGATTGCCGTGATATAGTGAAAGTACAAAAAGAAAGTTCTGCTTAAACAGAACCTTCTAAACAAGCCGCTTTAAAGGCGGTGGCTATAATTACAAAAGCTACTTAAAGTTCGTCCTGTAACTCGCCAAAGTTATGACAGGGCGGTTTTTTTATTTTTGGCTGTTGATGTAGCTGAGTAACGCTATTAAAAACGTCCCAAACAGCAACATCAACGAAAGCG
>NZ_BAKI01000097.1 GCF_000583655.1 Lentilactobacillus farraginis DSM 18382 = JCM 14108 | reverse complement strand
GTAGACCTTTGAAAACTGAACAAAATTTTCGACAAACAATTGTGTAGGGTGCTTCGATTTATCGAAGCCAAAAACAAATTGCGAAGTCAATTCGCTAGTAACAATAAAAACAACAATCAATGAGTCACAAATGATCATTTTGATTTTAAGATGAGAGTTTGATCCTGGCTCAGGACGAACGCTGGCGGCGTGCCTAATACATGCAAGTCGAACGCGTCCCGGTTGATGAAGTTGAGTGCTTGCACTTGATTGATTCAACTTGGTGACGAGTGGCGAACTGGTGAGTAACACGTGGGTAACCTGCCCCGAAGCGGGGGATAACATTTGGAAACAGGTGCTAATACCGCATAACAACCAAAACCACCTGGTTTTGGTTTGAAAGACGGCTTCGGCTGTCACTTTGGGATGGACCCGCGGCGTATTAGCTAGTTGGTGAGGTAACGGCTCACCAAGGCGATGATACGTAGCCGACCTGAGAGGGTAATCGGCCACATTGGGACTGAGACACGGCCCAAACTCCTACGGGAGGCAGCAGTAGGGAATCTTCCACAATGGACGCAAGTCTGATGGAGCAACGCCGCGTGAGTGAT
The DNA here is from genome assembly GCF_000583655.1 of Lentilactobacillus farraginis DSM 18382 = JCM 14108. GTDB lineage: Bacteria > Bacillota > Bacilli > Lactobacillales > Lactobacillaceae > Lentilactobacillus > Lentilactobacillus farraginis. Next base: position 1,185 of record NZ_BAKI01000097.1, on the reverse strand, counting down.
GAAGGGTTTCGGCTCGTAAAACTCTGTTGTTGGAGAAGAACGGGTGTCAGAGTAACTGTTGACATCGTGACGGTATCCAACCAGAAAGCCACGGCTAACTACGTGCCAGCAGCCGCGGTAATACGTAGGTGGCAAGCGTTGTCCGGATTTATTGGGCGTAAAGCGAGCGCAGGCGGTTTTTTAGGTCTGATGTGAAAGCCTTCGGCTTAACCGGAGAAGTGCATCGGAAACCGGGAGACTTGAGTGCAGAAGAGGACAGTGGAACTCCATGTGTAGCGGTGAAATGCGTAGATATATGGAAGAACACCAGTGGCGAAGGCGGCTGTCTGGTCTGCAACTGACGCTGAGGCTCGAAAGCATGGGTAGCGAACAGGATTAGATACCCTGGTAGTCCATGCCGTAAACGATGAGTGCTAAGTGTTGGAGGGTTTCCGCCCTTCAGTGCTGCAGCTAACGCATTAAGCACTCCGCCTGGGGAGTACGACCGCAAGGTTGAAACTCAAAGGAATTGACGGGGGCCCGCACAAGCGGTGGAGCATGTGGTTTAATTCGATGCTACGCGAAGAACCTTACCAGGTCTTGACATCTTCTGCTAACCTAAGAGATTAGGCGTTCCCTTCGGGGACGGAATGACAGGTGGTGCATGGTTGTCGTCAGCTCGTGTCGTGAGATGTTGGGTTAAGTCCCGCAACGAGCGCAACCCTTATTGTCAGTTGCCAGCATTCAGTTGGGCACTCTGGCGAGACTGCCGGTGACAAACCGGAGGAAGGTGGGGATGACGTCAAATCATCATGCCCCTTATGACCTGGGCTACACACGTGCTACAATGGACGGTACAACGAGTCGCGAAACCGCGAGGTCAAGCTAATCTCTGAAAGCCGTTCTCAGTTCGGATTGCAGGCTGCAACTCGCCTGCATGAAGTTGGAATCGCTAGTAATCGTGGATCAGCATGCCACGGTGAATACGTTCCCGGGCCTTGTACACACCGCCCGTCACACCATGAGAGTTTGTAACACCCAAAGCCGGTGAGGTAACCTTCGGGGGCCAGCCGTCTAAGGTGGGACAGATGATTAGGGTGAAGTCGTAACAAGGTAGCCGTAGGAGAACCTGCGGCTGGATCACCTCCTTTCTAAGGAAAAATTCGGAAACCTACACAATGTCGGAGATTTTATTCAGTTTTGAGA
>NZ_BAKI01000098.1 GCF_000583655.1 Lentilactobacillus farraginis DSM 18382 = JCM 14108 | reverse complement strand
TATTGATTACTTTTTCTTGGTTATTTTTATAACTGGCTTTGGCCTTGCGATAGTCCTTAACTTGTTGGTTAAATTCTTTTCTTTCATGCCGCTTACTATTGATTCCCTCATGTTGAGTTGGAACTTCATCTATTCCCTGATTTTCAAAGGATTTTTCACTGATCCGATCCGGAATGCTTTTTTGCTCTAAAACCTGATTGACACTAACTGCCCAATTATGCCGCCATTCAGTTATTTTTTCTTTTTTATCCCAATCAACCAACCAAATTTTTCGGTTTCTCACATTCCCTGCAGGGTCTTAGTTTTATTACCATGACTATCTAAAATGTATTCGGTTTTTGTTTTCTGTCCCCAAGTACCATCGGGGTTAAATGGGCGATTGGTTAACATCACATGAGCGTGCGGATTATCTGGGTGGTCACGATGAATTGTCACGTCGGCTACCATGCCTCATCAACAAAATTTTCTTGTACATATTTTGTCAATAATTCTTTCTGTTCATCTTCACTTAATTCAACTGGTAAAGCCACGTTAAACTCTTTTGCATACCGTGAGTTTGATTTACGATCTTTCGTTTCAACTTCATTCCACAACTGCTCTCGATCACTGGCCCATTCTGGTGCATTTTTGGGGGTTAAAATAAAGCTTTCTGGCATAACCGAGCGGGCATAAAAATAGTGGCGACCTTCCTTATCATCAAATAACTTTTCACCACTTCGATAAGCGGCACTGGCAATCGCACTTCGTCCTTTACCAGCACTAATATTACTAAAACTCATGTGAAAAATTGCCATGTCGGTCACCACCTTTCTTTGGGTTTATGGGTTTGACTTTGTTGTCGCCATCGGCGACTTCTAATACAGGTTTTAATGGGTTTAGCACAACGTCATCAAAGATGACGTGTAAGTGCGCATTGACCTCGTTTCACTCGGTCTTCTGATTCTCTTAACTTTAACTTAGTGTATGCCTTCCGCTTCGCTATTTCAACTTTTATCCTTTGACTTAACGTTTCCCTTATGATATAGTGTCGATGATAATTTCTAATATGATTGGAGGGATCGTTATGTCTCAAAGTAACTTAGAAAAACAAGAAGCTAAATTAAAAGCCCTTAATCAAAAAATTAAGGACGAAAAAAATAAGATTGAACAACGGCTAGGTAAACAAATCATCAGTCAAGCCAATTTAGATTATGCTAATTTGTCTAACGATCAGATTAAGCTTTTAGCCAAGCAATTTTCTGAATTTTTAAAGGTAAAGTCCGTAGATCATTAGCCATACGAGATGGGGAAATTCCATGTCTAATCAATATGAAAAACTAGTCGAGCAACAAGCGCGTTTAAAACAAAAAATTGAGCGGGAAGATTTTAAATTACGACAATCTAAATACTATGAAAATCGGCAAGCCCGCAAAGCCCGTTCTCGCCGATTAATTCAAAAAGGAGCTTTGCTAGAAAAATACTTCCAAGCTAATAACCTCTCGGTCGAACAAACCGAAGAACTTTTAAAAATATTTGCTGACTATGTTAACGCCCATAAACCGGATAAATTAAAAAACGATCAACCTAATAACTAGGCCGATCGTTTTTATTTTCTGGATCATTTTTAGGCTTTACTTCTGGGTTTTGATCTGCAAAATTTTGTAACTGCTTTTGCACCTTTTCTGGATAAGTAATATTTTGGTTTATCTATCAACGGACAAAGTCCTTTCGCTTAATAACCTCATCTTGCCTTTTATCT
>NZ_BAKI01000099.1 GCF_000583655.1 Lentilactobacillus farraginis DSM 18382 = JCM 14108 | reverse complement strand
TAACCGTTTGGGAAGATGATGACCCTAAAAAAGCTAGACTGGGTAATATCAGTTTGGCACTTAATAATTTCTTTTACCGACACGGTTTGAAATGTGTCATCAAAAGGCTGCAAAAATAAAAAAGCTCCCGTTCTCGGAAGCCAAAGTGATGTTAATTAAATGGCAACTAAATTATAACATCAACTAAGGTGACAATAAAGGAGTTGCAGAGATGGATAGTGTCTTTGGTCTACTGGATAGAAAGCAAACAATTAAAAATGCTAAACAATTTTTGTATGAGTATCAGGATTGGCAACTGGAAGCGGCTAGATTCAGTTTCTCCCTGCAATCGCCAATGATGGACGGTATGCCAAAGGCACAGTCAGACCCTAGACATACCCGACAGGAAGATAAAATGATCAAGCAAGCCACGGCTAAGATGGAATGTGAACTGCGTTTGAAAACCATTCAACTCATGAGCTCAATTGATGACCAAAATGCTTTCTTAGCCGACTTATTGGAATATCGGTTTATTAATCATTACACTGTAAAAAAGTGCTGTGAACGCTTGACAGAGAAGTATGACCTACCTTATCTGGCTGAGCGTACATATAACGATTATCAGAACCAAGCCTTATGGGTTTTTGCGATAGTTTGTCCTCGTGACACACTTAGAGTAAAAAAAGTTCGCCGATAATCTGCCGACTTTCTGCCGACAATCTGCCGATGTTCTGCCGAAAAAATGCAAAAATAGGGGTTATATTGGTATTGTGGAATTTGTTAAAAAGAGTTTCACCTTTCTGGATTTAGATGTGTGGCTGTAACGTATACGTACGAAGAGGGCGGACAGCTTACCGTGCAAGGTTCGATTCCTTGCCAGCCACGTTGTGCTTTAACGAGCACATACCTCCAAAATAATAAAATATTCAAGTGGACTGCCGCCTGGTGGTTAGTTGTGAGTCCGATTCTCACAGGCAGTTTTAAACTCACAGATGATTTATTTTATCGAAAATATAGTTAAGTACTCGAGATTCTCTGTTTCTGTTAACGCAATCTGTGAGTGTGACCGGTGCGTGGAAAACGCCGGCTTTTATTTTGCACTAAAAAGCAAGGAGGTGGCAAGATGGTCACGTTAATTATTTTAATCCTGGTCATGTTGCTGCCGGCTGGGATTGCTGAATATGGCCGTAATAGGGGCTGGTGGTACTGATGAGTGATCGTAAGCATCCATATACACCCATGAAACAGACTAATTATGGTTATGTTTCCAAGGAAGAGCAGCGTATTGAGCAACAACTAGATAAGGATTTAAAACGGCGTCTTCGCAAAGAGGGCGCTTTTAATTTAGGAAAAAAGGAGAAAAGCCATGAGTAACAAGCGATCAATTAACATCCTAGGTATTCAATATGTTCTTCATACGGAGGTTAAGGAATCTGAACAGCCAATATTAAGCGAATATGATGGCTTTACTGACACATCAACCAAGGATATCTATATTTCTCAATTTATTCCTGACAAACGAACGCTTGGCAATCTTCAGGCTTATACTAGCAAAATTATTCGCCATGAATTAATCCATGCGTTCTTATTTGAGTCAGGATTAGATTGCAATACTGACTGGGCAAGGAATGAAGAAATCGTTGACTGGATAGCAATTCAGTTTCCTAAATTAAAGAAGTTATTTAGTTCTATTGATATTGAGGGGGACTGTTAAGTGAGTAAGCATAATAAACACACGAAGAGTCATAA
>NZ_BAKI01000100.1 GCF_000583655.1 Lentilactobacillus farraginis DSM 18382 = JCM 14108 | reverse complement strand
AGATACCCTAATCTAAAAAGCATTGCTTTAGGTCTAGTAGTCCCAACCGTAAAAAGTGCAACATTAGCTTCATACCCTTCTCGAATAACGTTTTCAATAAACTGATCTTGGACAACAATTGATTTAATTTTAGAATCTCCAAAAATTACAGGTAGTGGCAAGATGTTTGCTTGAGTGTGAAATGCATGATTAAATTTATTGGTAATATCGGCAGAGTAATTGCTCTCTTTAGAATTTGTAACACTGCCTTTTAATTGAACGACTTTAACATTCTGACACTGACTTTCACGTAAATGGTTAGCAACTGCTTCCATAGTTCTTCCCCAGTTAATACCAATGATATCATCGTCATGAACAATTTTATTTAAATAGTCAGCGGCTTTTTCACCAAGAGAATCAATAATACTCTTCTCATTGCGATTTACTTGAGATGCAATCAAAACATCCTTTAAGCCATACTTCTTTTTAAGCTGTTTTTCTATTAACTCAGTATTTTCAAAGGGATCGGTGATCTTTATGGTAACAATCCCACTTTCTCGAGCGGTTTGAAGTGCTTTAGAGATGGTTGGTCTGGACAGCCCCATTTTTTTGGCTATTTCTATTTGACTTAATCCATCCTGATAATAATAACGGCTAATTTCAATAATTTGTTGGAATTTTTCATAAGAGTATCCATTTTTCTTCTCGGCATGCATGAACAAATTCTCCTTCCTTTTGTTAAAAGCTTATTTTGATTCTAACATATTCGCAAGTACTTTACATTTGTTAAATAAAAGCGTTTACATTTGTAAAAACGTATGTTATCTTATATGTGCAGATAATAAAAAAAGAGGTTTTTAAATCATGGTAAAATTAAATAATTATATTGATCATACACTGTTAAAGCCAGAAGCAACCCAGAAAGACGTCGATAAAGTCATTCAAGAAGCGATCGATAATCAATTTTATTCAGTTATGATTAATCCTTACTGGGTATCATATGTGCACGGTAAGTTAGCAAATACGCCCGTCAAAACAGCAACTGTTATTGGGTTCCCTCTAGGCGCAAACACAACTAACATAAAAGTGGCTGAGGCAAAAGAAGCTATTGATAACGGCGCTAATGAAGTGGATATGGTCATGAATATTGGCGAATTTAAAGGTGGAAATTACCAAGCGGTTCAAAAAGATATTCAGGCAGTTGTGACTGCTGTCCATGCAAAAAAGGCATTAATTAAAGTTATAATTGAAACCGCTTTATTAACGAGTGATGAAATTGCCAAAGCTTCTGATATTGTTGCTAACGCTGGCGCAGATTTTGTTAAAACCTCTACTGGATTTTCAACTAGCGGAGCTAAATCAGTGGATGTTGCTATTATGAAAAAAGCTGTTGGCGATCGCATTAAAGTCAAAGCAGCTGGTGGAATTCACTCTGAACAAGAAGCAGAAGCAATGATAAAGGCTGGTGCTTCGAGACTTGGTACAAGTTCAAGTCTTAAAATTATTGGAAAAGAATAAGCTTAAAATTAATAGAGAATTTGTTAGTATCGATTCTCTATTAATTTTAGATCACTATGTAAGCGGTTACTGTAGATTGGTAATTAGCTGTCTTAACGAGGAGATCATACTATGAAATTATTACGATTAAATCACCATATGTTTACTGACTCATCTTTTGAATTATATAAAGATAATAACTTTAGTATTACCACTTTCACCTATCCTTCAGGAATCGAT
>NZ_BAKI01000101.1 GCF_000583655.1 Lentilactobacillus farraginis DSM 18382 = JCM 14108 | reverse complement strand
GATGAATTGAAATCCGACGGGATTTTAGTTCATCACTTTTTTGGTTTAAAGTGATTGTGAAGTTGATAAGGTCGTATGCACGTTTGGCGCTTGACGTCGTAGTGAAAACCGGCCAACTTCACTGTTCTTATTAAAATCTGCTCTAAGTCTGTTGGCGCTTAACGTCGGGTATTGAAAATTAGGTTAATAAGACTTGAAGCAACAACTTTAAAAGGGTTAGGTGATTGATATGCGCGTTGTATTTGGGATTGATGTTAGTAAGGCAACTTCAACGGTTGCCATCGTTGTGAATCGAAATCAGGTTGCCGGCTGGGAGATTCCCAACAACCGGGTTGGTTTCAGAAAGCTGCTGGCCAGCTTACGAAACTTTAAAAAACCAGAGATTGTCTTTGAAGCAACTGGCTTATATTCACGCCGCTTACGGGCGTTTTTAGATGATTACGGGTACCGCTATACCCAGTTAAACCCGCTAGCTTCCAAGAAACAATTGGACCGGCTGCGGCCAAATAAAACCGATAAAAACGATGCACATAATTTGGCTGAAACGCAATTTCAGATTGATCGCGCGTTAACTTATTGTCAGCAGCCGGTTTATCAGGAATTACTGGATTGGAGCCGTTCTTACGATCAAGTGACCTGTGATTCAGTAACCGCCAAGAATCGGCTGCATAAGGCGCTGCAATGTACTTTCCCAGAAGCTGAACAGATCCTTGATTCACCCACGGGTCATCTGTATTGGCATCTCTTACAGCAGTATCCCCATGCCGAGCTGGTCCTAAAAGCACACCCCACTGAATTAAGTCAGACCATTGAAGCCATTCCCCATGTTTCCCATCAACGGAGTCTGGAAATTGCCAATCGACTATATCGCCTAGCCGACCAGGCTTATCCCTGTGTTGGTGAACAAGGGGCTATGGTTGAACAGGTTCGCTATCTCGCAACACAATTGCTTGAGTTAGATGCCCGGAAGCAGCTGATCATTAAGCAGATGGCCCAACTGGCTCAGCAACTGCCTGAATTAGCCATCCTGGAAAGCATTCCCGGAATTGGGGTTAACACTGCTGTGCGCTTAATTGGGGAACTAGGTGACGTTCGGCGGTTTAGAGGGTCCAATCAACTGAACGCCTTCGTCGGCATTGATCTGCGGCACTTTGAATCCGGTGAGTTTATCGCCGATGATCACATTAGTAAGCGGGGGGATCCCTACGCTCGCAAAATTCTCTATCGCAGCATTTTAAACATCATTATTAGTGCCAAAACTTGTCCTTCACATATTAACGATTATATTTCGCGCAAGAAAAAACAATCTTCCGGAAAGACCAGCTTCAAGAAGATTGCCATCGGTGCCATGCATCATCTAAACCGCACCATCTATTATTTAATTACCACCAACCAGAAATACAGTTATCACCGCGCCCGTTCAAAAGCAAAGTCATAACCTAACTCTAGTTAAGATAATCAGATCAACCTGATAAAAAAGTTAAATCTATCAGGCGTCTTTAGTATACTCTCAAAACGGATTTATTTTAAAATAACCTGATTATGAGGCCGATTAAGTCTCCGATGACACCACTAAATTAAATAAAAAGGTGGCTAATCGCCTCCAACACCTTGACTATCCGTAGAAAAC
>NZ_BAKI01000102.1 GCF_000583655.1 Lentilactobacillus farraginis DSM 18382 = JCM 14108 | reverse complement strand
AACACTTGATGTGCCAGCATGGTTTAAAGATTGGATAGCCAACGTGTATCAATCACCGTGGTTGACGGATAAACCATTTGACTATCTGATTTACCACATTATCGAGAACAATTATTACGGTCATTCGGATTGGTTAGCGGAAAATCATCGGGAAGCAATCCGGTACGTCATGGAGGCAGATAAATGAGCAGAGAAATTAAATTCAGAGCGTGGCATATGCCTTTTGGAGAAAAAGGACCATTTCAGGAAATGATTTATAAGCGTGCAAGTAGTATTTTGAGCTTTGCCAATATGGATCCTGATTCATATATCGTTGAACAATTTACGGGGCTGAAAGATAAAAACGGCAAGGATATCTATGAGGGCGATATCGTCAAATACATTAGCGAAGATGGATATTCGTTTTTAGGACCGGTCAAATATCTCATTGATGAAGATTACCCAGCCTTTGATATTCCGACCGAGTACATTCCTGATGGTTGGCAGTTTGCCAGCAATATTTTAAACACCGGAGCGGCTGAGAATGCCATTGAAGTGGTTGGAAACGTGCACGAAGACAGCGATTTACTGGAGGGCGGAAAATGAAACATGCACATTGGTTGAGCTAAAGAGTGAGACAGATGGAAATGAATGGATTAACTTGGATGCAATTCAATCAATTGCTCCAAATGGAGCAGATGGCGTTGAGCTTTTTTACAAAAATGGAATGACTGAAGGATTTAAATTTCCTTATGAAAAAATTGGCGACTTGTTGGAGGAACACAAAAATGATTGATCGCGCTAACGTTACAAATATGTTGAGCCAATTGGTTGAGAAGCGCCTGACGTCACAGCAGATGTATTGGAGCCCCGAGGTTGACTTTGACTGGGGCACTGATCACAACCGGCGGATTGATTACGTGGCTTTAAACCGTACACGCCGGACTATGTCACCACACCCGTAAGTGTCGAAAAAGGGACGTTTATCTGCTATGAAGTGAAGTCTTGCTGGGAAGATTTTAAATCGGGGCATGGGCTGTCTTTCTTTGGCGACGAAAATTATCTTGTTTGCCCGAAAGAGCTTGCTGAGGAAATTATTGCCCGACAGGTGTTAGAGCGAAAGAATTTAAATGGCATTTTGGTGCCAAACAAATCAGGCACAGCGTTATATGCAAAGTATGAGCTGACAGATGTTCATATGACAGCCCGAACCAGAATTGCCAGTGAAATGCTGTGGGCGATTGTGCAGGCACACGAACGGCCAAGACGAACGGAGGAAAGTTGAAAGTTTGAAAAGGAGTTGGCGTTTTTAAGAAAAAAAGGCAAACAGTTAACATTGGCTATGCATGTTAACTTTTAGAAATTGGAGGGTGATTAAATGTTACTGCAACAAACTAAAAATTATGTAAAAGATGTCTTATTATCAGACCGTATGAATGGGTTTGATTCGGCTGGCTTTATTGCAAGCTCTTTTCTGGCAAAATTAGACGAGTTTTCAATGCATGAAGATTTATGTAGCTTAACTGATATGGCTGAGAATATTTTGGAAAATCGTGAAGAGTTTACTGCTTACGTTGTTAAGGCATTTCAGGATGCGGAGGATTACT
>NZ_BAKI01000103.1 GCF_000583655.1 Lentilactobacillus farraginis DSM 18382 = JCM 14108 | reverse complement strand
GTTGTTTTTAAAATAGATGTGTTTCCCTTGTGCCGCTAGTAAATTACCGTTTAAATTAATACAATTCCCCATGATATATACATAACTTATCAGTCTTATATATGTAAAATATGCAGCACATTTCCAGCATAATATATAATATGATATTAATTATAAATGGGGATACGATTACTAGTCAGTATTGACAGACAAACCGTGCTAGTCTATAACAGATTTGAAGATATTAATACCATTATGTAATATCTTTATCAAAACGAGGGGAAGTTATTATATGTCAAAAAAGTTTGTTTCACTACTATTGGGAGCGGTGTTTACATTATCATTAAGCGGGGGTGGAAAAGACTATGTCACAATAAATCGGAATAAGCATTCTGGAAAAATGAAGTCATATATTCAAATTACTTATCGTTAAAAGAGGTGAAGTATATGCGAATGCGAGAATTTTTGATGAGTAAGTGGGCTTTCTTAATTCCGCTTATTATTGGTGGTTTTTGTATTGTTTATAATGATAAAGAGAAATTCAACTTCTCCGATGTTCTTGCAGGAATATTTTACTGCATTGCACTAGCAGTAATTATATGGCAGGAATGGGAGAAAAAAATCAAAAAAAAAGTAAGACAATAAAAATCATAATTAGAGGGTAAGCATTATGAGGATAACAATAAGAAGGTATTTAAAAAATACTTTGCTCATATTTACTTTTGCAACGTTCTTTATATTAGTGAATGCTAATATTGCGAACGCATCTAAAGTGTATCAGGGATTGCCTAAAATCATAAGACACCAAAAATTCAGAGAAAGAACAATCAATTCATATATTTATATGAAGAGTACTGATAATGTTATTAAAATCGGTCCGGAAACTGGACCAGCTTTTAAAAACTGGAGTTAGTTCCAAGTTTCTTATAATGTTGCAAGCGTTAGATATTAGGAAGGTGCAATTGTGAAACAATTTTTAACCACCAAATTTCACGGAATTAATGTCTTGGTACTAATCCTGTTCACTTTGTTATTAATATACTCGCCTTTAGTCACTAGTGTGAGTCTGTGGTTTTCGGATTATGCATATTTTTCTATTCCGGAAGATTTAAGTGGGAAATTTCTGTATTATTTAGCAGAATTTGGCTTTTTTCTATGCCTTTTCTGCATTGCAACTTTATGGATCCCTAGGTTGAATAATTGGATAGTCGTTGCAGCAATGATGATCTACATGTTAATAATAGCAAACCTGGTGTACCCTAACTTCAAATATTTTTTCAGCTTATTTTATCTTCCTTTGATTGTTACCTTATGTATTTTATGTTTGGTCATCTGGGATTCTTTGAGAAATAAGGGTTGAATATTTACATATCAGGCTTGAATAAGGGTGGCTCAACCTTAATGAGCGAAAGTGGATCAGTTGAATTTGACGGCCACAGCCTTTAACGAGGTTATCTTAAAAAGCCAAGAAGCAGGACCGAACCTTTTGTAAAAAAATACAAAATTGTTAAAGTAGAGAAGAAAAAGCCGTGGTGGATGTTCTGGTAATGTTTACCCATATGTAAATTTCAATAGAGCTGGTGGTGTGAATTATCAAAAAA
>NZ_BAKI01000104.1 GCF_000583655.1 Lentilactobacillus farraginis DSM 18382 = JCM 14108 | reverse complement strand
GATATCACGCTTGAAGACGTTGAACGGCAGGTTTATCCTGAAAGATTCCGAAAGGAGGATGTCTTTTGAATCCACAAAATAAAATGCCGGATATCGAGAAAAAGGCCATTCACATCATGGTTGAGCACCCGGAAATTGTTTTAAACACGGAGATCGACGAAAAATGGTTCAGTAACAACCAACTGCGTACTTTAGCCAGCTTTATCAACCTGTGGAACGCTCAATACACCAATGCGGATGAGATTCAAGCCCAGTTCAGTGAAACGCCCTTTGGCAAGCGGATGAACTGTGAAGCCTTGTTTTCCCTGATTGAAAACGTCCCCGATGCCTATGATTATTCGGCCGTGTTTAAAACGCTGCGGGCCAACTACTACAAGCGTAATCTGCAGGATTCAGCGGCCAACATCGTCAAAGATCCGTGTGATTTTACGGTGAACCATTTGCTGGGCGTGTATCAAGAAGCAACCAGACTGACAATAACGCCGCGCTGGACAAGCAGAAAGTGACCGATGAGCTGTTGCGAGATTTGGAACAGCCGGTGAAGAACTGGATTAAGACTTTTCCTAAATTTGATCGTTTGCTTGGCGGTGGGTTGGGGTCAGATCAACTTTTGATCATTGGTGCTCGGCCATCAGTCGGTAAAACTTCGTTTGCATTAAACCTAGCGTTGAATGCCATGTTGGACAACCAAAATTTAACGGTGGAGCTGTTTTCATTGGAGATGAGTGCTAAGCAAAATTTACGACGGCTTAATTCGATGGTATCACAAATCCCGTTAAACAACTGGAAGAATCCCGCCGTACGCATGAATGATCGCCAGAAGGAAAAGGCCAGGGCAACGATTCAAACCATTGCCGGCTTAAACTTTCTGTGCAATGACAGCATTACCAACATTGAGCAGATTGCCCATGTGATTCAGCAGCATGCTACTAGTTACGGAGCGACCAACTATTTGCCGATTGTTGACCATATTCAGTTAGTTGAGTCGGATGATTTTAAGTTGGACCCACGACATGCCTTAGAAAAGGTGTCTCGGCGATTAAAACAGTTAACGCAAGAACTGCATATCCCACTGATTGCATTGAGTCAACTTAATCGAGCGGTTGATGCCCGGCAAAGCAAAGAACCGTATTTAAGCGATCTACGCGAAACTGGTTCGATTGAACAGGATGCCAACATTGTGGCGTTTCTGTGGTGTGATGAAGACGGCTCGCCAGTTTTGAATTGTTCGGTTAAAAAGAATCGTGACGGTGAATTGGGAACCGTCAAACTTTATTTTGAACGCGATACGCAACGAATGGTAGAGGTGAAGAATAGTGACCACCAAACAGCTTGATGCTCAGGAGCTAGAGAAGATTTTTCATGAACAGCAATATCATGTTACTGCAGCCGTAAAGGTCTATTTGGATATTGCCCGCCAGTGCACGCGACGAATTCAAGAGTTTCAAGATAAACCAGGTTACGAAAGCCAGCTTACTCAAGCAACCGTTCGAAAAGAGCAGGCCATGCATCGAGCCCTGGAAGATGCCGCTATCGAAAAAGAGCA
>NZ_BAKI01000105.1 GCF_000583655.1 Lentilactobacillus farraginis DSM 18382 = JCM 14108 | reverse complement strand
GACACTTGATGTGCCAGCATGGTTTAAAGATTGGATAGCCAACGTGTATCAATCACCGTGGTTGACGGATAAACCATTTGACTACCTGATTCACCACATTATCGAGAATAACTATTACAGGCATTCGGATTGGTTGGCGGAACATCATTGGGAAGCAATCCGATACGTCATGGAGGTAGACAATAATGAGCGATAAAGTAGTGGTTAAACCGTGGTTTGATAAGCTTTGCAAGCAATTTGTTAAAGATCAGTTAAACCTTTTCGCTAGCTATGTAAATGCTATAAATACTGGAGATCTCACATCGACATCAGAACTTCCGAAATGGATGTACAGACTACCTGCTGACGAATTTAATGATTTATGGGAAAACTTGGATAAATACGCTAAGGCTTTGAAGAACGGTTATGTAGTCAAAAAGCCACGAAAAGCGTTTAGATTGCCAAATGGGCAATATGCAACTCGAATTGAATTCAACAAAGAATACGTGACTGATGGTCTTTTCAATAATTATTATCAAATATTGGGGAAGCCTGATCCAGTTTGGGTTACTGATGATGAAATTAAATATTTCAAAAAATATCTGGTAGGTGAGGTTGTTGAGGAGGTAATCAAATGAGCGATGATCTGAAAGAGTTGAAAACTCGCTTGCTGACGATGCTAAGCGATGACGATAGTGGAAACGGTGAGTATTCGCCAGGGCTAAAAGTAGCGCTGTGGGAACTGGAACACATTGATAAGCCATTCGTGCATGGGAAATAAGTGAATTGGAGTGAGCGGCAAATGTTATCGCAAGAAGCTAAAAATTATGTAGAAAATGTCTTACTACCAGACCGTATGAATGGGTTTAATTCGGCTGGCTTTATTGCAAGCTCTTTTCTGGAAAAATTAGACGAGTTTTCAATGCATGAAGATTTATGTAGCTTAACTGATATGTCTAAAAATATTTTGAAAAATCGCAAAGAGTTTACTGCTTACGTTGTTAAGGAATTTCAGGATGCGGAGGACTATTGGAGGCAGATAAATGAATAGACAGATTAAATTCAGAGGTTATGTCAAAGACATTAGCGAATTTGGTGATGATGTTGTTCCACACAAAGGACATTTTGTTTTTGGTAATTTGATTCATGTCAAAGCCTTTAGCTACATTGTTGGTGAAATGGTAGAAGCAAACGATGAATACGCGACGCTTGAATACTGGAAACCAGTTGACAACGAGAATATTGATGAATTTACTGGCTTAAAAGATAGGAACGGCAAAGAAATTTACGAGGGCGACATTCTAGCCTGGCATTCAAACATTTATCGAAAACAGGATTGGGTGGGTCTAGTTACGTACCGCGGGGCTGGATTTGCAGTGCAAGAGAGCGGTAAAGCTCGTTCCACATCAGGATGGCTGGAATGCGCTTCTCGTGAGGGTTCTAATATCGTTGAGATTATTGGTAACGTGCACGAGAACCCAGAACTACTGGAGG
>NZ_BAKI01000106.1 GCF_000583655.1 Lentilactobacillus farraginis DSM 18382 = JCM 14108 | reverse complement strand
AAAGCGTCTGGAAGACGCTCATTGACTGTGAAACCTTTCCAAAGTTTATATTAAAGCTTATTAAGTAAGTTCAATGTGACGAATATCATCCATAGAAATGGACTTTTTATTATCTAAAATAATCATTTCATCTTGATAACCGAGGATATGTGTCTTTAAATCCGGCGTTTGCTTACCATTAACATCAAGTTCGTTAAGTTGAATGTTGACCATGCGATGTCGATGATAAGCTTTGGCAAGAGTGTTAGTTATTACGTCGGTTGTTTGCTGTGGTTTGGTTTAAATAGCTTTTGCCCGTTTTTCCTGGGCCATTTTTTTCAATGCAGCAGTGTGATCCGACAGCATGAATCCCCGCCACTTAACCATACCTCGGTCGTGATAATCGTGCTCAAAAAATGATTAACAACGTCCATATCAAACTTTTCTTGACGTATAAAGATAGCCCCCTCAATCATGTGTTCTATCTACTTGTTGAGTATATTTTAACATAGGCGGGAACACATGTTTTGAAAAGTCGAATTTTTTTTGAAATTAAAAATCATTCATTAGAGATAAAAAGTTGGATAATAGCTACTGGTTGCTTTTTTGAAAGTTGTGAATAAATTGAATGTATTGTGCAAATTTTGTAAATAAAGTATGACTTTTTTACATATCTTAAAATTTCCTTGATTCTGTTCGAATTTTAAGATAAGTTGTTAGTTAAAGTAATTAATAAAGAGGTGAGTTAGTATGGAAAATTAAACTGTAAAGATTGTGTCAGATCTGATTTACTGTTTGTGAATGTTATAAGGTGATTTCCGATAAAATAGTGATTAATTTTAAATCTTGGAAATAATTGCTACTGAACTGAAATAATTTGATAACAGCACTTTAAATATTTTTTTAGCAATTTTTGCTGTTGAATGACATTTCATAATAGGAAAGCTGGAATTGGTTTGTTAAAAGGTAGTAAAAATTCCAACTATAAGAAAATAGAAATAATAGTGAGCATGTTTGTTTTGGTTATTATATTAGGCTTGTTTTTATTTTTTTATATGGGATATAACGTTCAATATGACTTAAAAAACCAAATAAACTCATACTTATCTTCAAAGACTGATAATAATTTAAAAATTCTGAGACGTGTATCAGTTAATAATGAGACATATAAATTTTTAAAAGATTCTGTTAGAGGTGAGGTTCAAGATCTCTCGGATTTTGAAGGGGATTTTGGAAACACAAATGATGAATATTTCGTATGTTCAATTGATGGGAAGAAAGCTGGCATAATTATGACCAAAATAAATGGTTATTGGAGAGTCACTTCAATTCAAGTCTATAACTAAAGAGAAAAGGGGAAATTGTATCGTGAAAAAATGATTTTGTTTCTATCACTAGATCACTAGGGTATTAACAGTTATTTAAGCTTTATTTAGTCGGCGGATCACGGGATTTCGTAAACCCTTAGGGAGATGGTGGTGAATAATT
>NZ_BAKI01000107.1 GCF_000583655.1 Lentilactobacillus farraginis DSM 18382 = JCM 14108 | reverse complement strand
GGTTCTTCGTCAACTGTTGTTGGTGAACAAAATATTGGAGTTCTAATCACTTGGTGATTAGAGCTCTTTTTGTATGAACTCGAAAAGCGAACAGCACTCTTAGCCGGAATCTGAAGAAGTTTCGGTAACCAAATCCAGTGCGTTTAATGACTTTAATCTTGTTGTTTGAACCTTCTAAGGGCCCGTTGGTGTAATGGTGAGTAAAGGTATTGCCAATTTCATCATGATGAGTCGCTAGGGTCTGGAGGGTTGCCAACATCTCTTCCGAGCAGCCCTCTAAGTGATGGAATACTTGATTATAGTTGGGCCAATCACGGTTTTTGATGGTTTCACGTAACCGATTCATCACGTTGTAAGTTTGCTTGAGCTCGGGATCAATGTCCAATAAAGCATCAACCACATCAGTGGCAGTCGCTGGATAAGGGAAGTTTGTCCACTTACGGAAAGCTTCGTAGTTGAGGTGATTTTCCGGCGTTAATAATAGTTTCCAATAGCGTTTTAGGGCGTGATACTCGCGTGAGGAAGTCGCCAGGGTTTTCATGAGGCGCACCCGCGTCTTATTAAAAGCTCGATTTAAAGCGTTAACCAAGTGGAACGGATCGATGACAACGATGGCGTTCGGAAAGATCTGCCCCACCAATTTGGGATAGGTATAGTTCATATCGGTGACGATAATTTTCACATTTTCTCGCGCAGCCTGGTCGTAATGCTGGAAATACTTTTGAAGCTGATAGATGGTCCTAAAGGGTAACAGGTCGATCAATTCGTGGGTTTCCGCGTCCATAAATTCAAAGCTCATCGCGTCGGTGGCGCTCTTAGTGCTTTTAACTTCGTCCATGAGGAGAACTTTTGGTAAATAGTGCCAGTTGGTTTGAAAGTCCCGTTCAGCGCGCAAGAGCTGCCGACCAACGAATGAATCCGAAGTGGATAACTCATCGGCAATGTGTTTGAGCGAAACCGGTTCGGTCAGTTTTTCTAAGCATTGTTTGCGGGTCGTATTTGAAATCGTGCAGTGTTTCGGCACCGCATTCGTCTGCGCCAGGAAATTGGTATGACAAGCCTTACAGTGAAAGTTTCGCCGATTGAGACACAGGATAACGGTGCTGCCCAATGTTTTTGCGAATCTAATGGTGGTCTTCCGCCAACCATAGCCAATAATTTGGTGATCATTGATAATCCCACAATTGCGGCATGCCTTGGGGGTGTAGTTTAGGGACCCCACCAATCGAATCACTCCATCATCACCCACTTGTCCTTCCTCAATTATTAAGTGTTCATCATCTATTCCTAACAACATTTTCGTAGTATCATTTGACATAGGGCATTTCCTTTCTTGACTTAATTCTGTGGTGGGAGCAAGTTAACGGACGGGAGATGTCCGCTTTTTTATTCTAATGATAAACAAAAAATCTGTCATCAGTAATAGATAAAAATCTATTACCAACAACAGATATTGTAGAAC
>NZ_BAKI01000108.1 GCF_000583655.1 Lentilactobacillus farraginis DSM 18382 = JCM 14108 | reverse complement strand
GGGTCAAAGTCAAATCGTATTGATGGCGACTTATGAGCATCACCTTTCGGTGATGCTTTTTTGTTGTTTAGGCGTGAATGAGCTTAATTCGAATAAACAAATGTGCCAGGTTCTTAAATCCAAAACAACCACGTTTAAGCTGTTTAATCTTTCGAATGATACCTTCTAAGGGTCCGTTTGAATATTGGTAACAACAAGCGTTTTTGATTCCTTGCCAGTTCTTTCTAAAAGTTGAGATAACCGTATCCATCTCACTTTGAATCGGCTGATAATGATTGATTAGCGCTTTAAGGGCTGCCGTATCACCTTCTTGGATCGCATGGAGAATTGTTTGGTAACTTGTATAAACTCGTTTAAAATCAGGAAATTGATCAGTAATCGTGTCCACGACTTCTTGGTCAGTAAGATATTCATTCAAACCACGTTTGAACTGTCTCCGCTGGGAATTAAGTTGGCTTTCATTACGATGGAACAACCGCCACTGCGACTTAAGCATTTTATAATGACGGCAGCGGTGATCAGAAAGCTCGTGAAGAATTGCCAACCGAGCTTGATCTAAAGCACGTCCAGCTAACTGAACGATATGGAAACGGTCAATGATAATCTCCGCGTTGGGGAAGATACGGTGGATAAAGTGTTGGTACTGGGCATTTAAATCCATTGTGACGGCTTCAACAGCCTGTCGTTCTGCCAGAGAATACTGGTTAAGGAAATAATCAACGATGTGCTTAGTTAATCGATCTGGCAGCAATGTGACCAAATTATGTGTTTGGGCATCAATACAAATGAATGAGAACGTTGAGTGAACCGACCGAAATTCATCAAAGCAAAGTATTTTCGGCAACCTACGGTGCTCTAAGAACGCCTTGCGACCCGTGTAGATTGTTCGTTGGACGGAGGTAGGTGACACGCCAACCAGTTTAGCAATCATCTCCGCCGTTAATGAGTTGCGGGCTAATTCATTGATTCGTATCCGAACTTGATTAGTGATTGAATGGTTCGGCGTGACAATTGGCGTGTGAGCCCCACAAGTTTGACCACAATTACGACATAAATAACGTTGTTTACGAAGGTGTAAACGCGTTTCTTGACCTGTTAAACTCGTTACGCGTAGCTTGGTTAACCGTGTGCCGTTCTTAACAATTGAGCGAAAACCGCATTGTGGACACCTGGTTAACCGGTAGGTTAGCCGACCATGAAGAACTTTGATAATCCGCTTTTCACCACCGACATACCTGATCTGATTTTCAACTTGACTGATTTCAATATTTTCATCTTTAATGTTCAATAAACTTAAGATAGAATTGTCTTGGGACATCACTAAAACCTCACTTCGATTCTTGTTTAGACGCTTAAATCGTAGCATATGGGACAGTGATGTCCTATTTATTTTGGA
>NZ_BAKI01000109.1 GCF_000583655.1 Lentilactobacillus farraginis DSM 18382 = JCM 14108 | reverse complement strand
CGCAAATTTCAAGTACAACTTAGCCACTTGATCAATTAATTTGATAGTGACCAATTATCAACAGTCTTAGTTGCGAGTTGACAATGAGCTGAGGGGTGGTAGTCTACGGGACAGTCTGGCGAACAGCCGGACTTCCCAGACTATAACCAGCCCTCAGGAGCCGCGTTGTCAACTCGCAACGACAGCTACCAACTCTGCTAGAAAGCGTTCTTCTGCAGTTTGATAGTTGAAAATCTTCCGCGGTAACTGATTCATCCAATGATTTACCCGCGCCACGGTTCGCTCCGAGACTTCCTTAATAGTGGTTCCTTTGGGAATAAACCGACGAATGATTCGATTATGATGTTCATTGGTTCCTCGCTCAAATGAAGAAAACGGATGCGTGTAGTAAACCTGGGTGGTTTTGGGTAACTCGGTGACTAGCTCGGCAAACTCGGAGCCATTATCGGCGGTGATGGTCTTAAAAATCTGTTCAAAGCGCTTGCCCATCCGCTCCTGTAAGTCACCAAGGGCGCCAGTGACTGGCTTGGCAGATTTATTATCAACTTTTATCATGAGTTCAAAGCGGGTTTTACGTTCGGTTAGCGTGAGCAGGGCCTGGTCATCATGCGCTCTTTTGCCGGCCACCGTATCAATCTCCCAATGACCAAATTCTTCGCGCGTTTGGATCTTAGCTGGCCGTTGTTCAATGGATTGTCCGAGAACCTTTTGATTCTTTCGACAACGCGCTGACTTGGTATTTCGCCGAACTTTTTCCAAGAGATCGATGTTTTGGGTTCGCAGATAATGGCGATCAATCCAGTGATACAAAGTTGTCGTGCAAGGAATTTGACCCAAAGGGAAGCGACCGGTTTCTTTCGCCCGACCGACAATGGCATCTGGAGAGCGGTGATGGACTAGCATCTGTTCATCGGCGTAATCGATAAAAGCCGTATCTTGGCTAAAGAGACACGGACGATGTGAGTTGCGTCGGGCCTGATCATACTTTCTCTGCGCAACATCGGCTAAATAAACCGCGTGTTCATAAGTATAGACTTTCCCATTTTGGGTTTGACGAGAGATTTGGATCGTTGTCCCCCGTTTAATCTCATTATTGATAGTCTGGGGAACCCGTTGGAGCAGACCGGCAATTTCTCGATTGGATAATGGCTTAGGTAACTGTTTATAAGCTTCAATCTGGCAGCGTTCTTTAAACGATAAGTGTTTCCCTTTAATAATAGATGTGGTATTCTCAAGAGGCGTCATAGCGATTTTCCTTTTCATTAAATGTGTTGGAGCTTTAATGATACCTGAAAATGCGCTATGGCGTCTTATTTTTTTAAAATGGCTAACTTCATTTTAAAATCCG
>NZ_BAKI01000110.1 GCF_000583655.1 Lentilactobacillus farraginis DSM 18382 = JCM 14108 | reverse complement strand
AATAAATGTTGAAAATATTCTAAAATACATGTGTGTATCAACAATGACCATATGTTATAATGGTTAAGCTAAGTTTCCATTGATTAACTAAATGACCGTTTATCGGGATTCGTGATTAAAAGCGCGGTACTGGCAGTGGACCGGTCATGATTAAAAATCTTAATTAGCGGGATCAGCCAGTGAAGTAACGAGAGGAGGCCCTATATGACGACAGTAGTTAAAGGAATTAAACTACGCTTATACCCGAACCAACCGCAAATCAATTTATTATGGCAAATGTTTGGCAATGATCGATTCGTCTGGAATCACATGTTAGCCATGGCTAACCAGCGTTATAAAAATAATCCGGCCAGTCGGTTCATTGGCGAATATGACATGAACTATCTGCTAAAACCGCTCAAGAAAGAGTACCCCTTTTTAAAGTTAAGTGATGCCACCAGCTTATTGGTGGTTAACCATAATCTGGCGCTTGCTTATCAGAACTTATTCCAACATCGGGGTGGCCATCCGCGGTTCAAATCCCGGCACAGTGCCAAGCAAGCCTATACGGGCCGTTCAACCTGTTTGGTGGAAGCCAAGCGGCGGTTGAAATTACCGAAAATCGGCAGTATTCGGACCAGCAAGACGGGCCGCTTGGCCAATGGTAAAATTAAGCGTTACACGATTAGTCACGACGCCACCGGCCGTTACTATATTTCCCTGCAGGTCGAAACTGAGGTTCATGATTTGCCCAAGACCAATCAGCAGGTCGGTTTAGATCTGGGCGTTTCCGATTTAGCGATTGATTCCACCGGGGTGAAATATGGGACGTTCAATGCGCGGTGGCTGGAAAAGCAAGCTACTCGTTGGCAGGCCAAGTTCAGCCGACGCAGGCACCAGGCGACCGTTGCGATGCGCCAATGGAATCATAATCATAAACTGTCCAAAATGGAACTTAATGATTACCAAAATTGGCAACGGGCAAAAATGGCCAAAGCCCGTTATCAGGCTAAAATTGCCAACCAGCGCAAGGATTACCTGCACAAGCTGACGACAGCTTAGTTCGGAAGTACGATGTGATTGTGATTGAAGATTTGAAAACCAAAAATCTGATGCGCAATCACCACCTCGCTAAGGCCATTGTTAACGCCAGTTGGTATCAATTTAGAGTTATGCTTGAATACAAATGTGACTGGTACGGGAAACAGTTAGTAGTGGTCAGTGCCAAGAACACTTCCCGTATCTGCTCAGCGTGTGGACACAATGGCGGTGCCAAA
>NZ_BAKI01000111.1 GCF_000583655.1 Lentilactobacillus farraginis DSM 18382 = JCM 14108 | reverse complement strand
AAAAAGTAAAAAAATGGCTTGAAGAATGGCAAGGAAGGATTGTTTTTGTTCTGTTCGTCCTGTATCTATTTGTTCCGCAATTCTATGTACCTTTCTTTTGCATCATGATAACATATACGTGTTTTGATTTAATTCGTGTGATAAAAGGAAAGTATCCAATCGCTATAGTTTTTGATATTATTGTCATTTTTACACTTGTTTATTTATTTCTAAGCAAATTTTTTTGAGAGGTTATTGAAAACTAATTTAAATATGTGGGGGATAAGATAAATGCATCGATTGAAAAGCGCAATGATCATGTTAATGGCCGTTATTTCTTTTTCTTTCTTCTTTTCAATTAATTCTTTAGCAGAGTCAGGGTATAATAAAGTACCGAAGGTGTTAATTGGAAAGTATTGGAAGATCAATAAAAGTAAAAACGGCTCATCTGCGAAATATTTTTGGGGAAGTAAAAGGGAATATGTATTTAAAAGAGTAGGGAAGAAAAAACTTGTTTCAAAGATTCACTATTCAATTAAATATCACACAGGATACATTTTAATTGGAAGCGATCCAAGATCTGCAAATAAGTATATTTGGTGGTACTTACGGCCTTTTGATCATTTCAAGAAAATTCAGGTCGGTTTTACCACAATTTCAAAAAAGAAGACTCCGAAAGGTCTGCCTTCTCAATATGCTAAAAGTATTGCTTATCGTATTAATAAGGACGGAGCTCCTATCCATAGCTAGATTTAAAATTGCTTTAACAAGTACTTTTTTGAAGGTTAATTTGGGCTTGTCTTAAAATGACGTTTAAGCAAAAAATAGCATTTTCTTTAAAAATGGAGAAGACGTTGGCTTAACATCTTCTCCAAACGGTCTCATCAACTTAAGTTGTCGGCGAGGCTTTTTGATATGTCTTGATAAAATCTAACTTTTATCTGCATCAAGAACCGTTATTATGTGCTTAAATGTTTTATCTAGATAGGTATCGATTGTCGTGATATAATGAAGATACAAAAAGAAGGTTCTGTCGAAGCAGAACCTTCTAAACAAGCCGCTTCAAAGGCGGTGGCGAATTACATTAGACTACCTTAAAGTCGTCCTGCAACCTACCAAAGTTGAGCAGGGCGGCTTTTTTATTTGTGCTGGTCGATATAGCTGAGCAACGCTATTAAAAACGTCCCAAACAGCAACATCAACGAAAGCGCCTGGAAGACGCTCATTGACTGTGAAACCTTTCCAAGATTTGTTCCATGATCCCATAAA
>NZ_BAKI01000112.1 GCF_000583655.1 Lentilactobacillus farraginis DSM 18382 = JCM 14108 | reverse complement strand
CCGGTGGGACGTTAATGGTAGATGTTGACTTGGACAATGCCGCTCAAGCATTACGGCCACCCAAGTCAAAGTTGGCGTCAAAGGGGGTTAAGTCGGTTCACAGCCGGGTAACTAATTTACGGCCATACTTTGACAGTCGGTATCGCAACATGACGTTGGCACAGCTGCAGACTAAATTTCTGCTTAAGTTATTTCATGTGGCCGATTTACATCAAATTCCGACCTATGTTATGACGAAAGCAGATTGGCAGGCAATTGAAAAGGCCGCCACTGCCAAATTTGGCAATCCAAAATGGGTGATGGGCAAAAAAACGACGGATACAAACTACCATTCTGCGCACTTTGACGGGGTGGGTACCGTAGAAATCAGTTTTTCAGTTGACAATCACGTGATTACCCATGCCAAGATATTTGGTGATTTTAACAAAATGAATGGTAATTTGCGGCAGATTGAGGATCAATTGATAGGAACGCCCTATAATGTCACGAGCTTAACTGAAGCCTTCATACAGGGAAACGTCGCGGGAAATATTGGGGCTGTTTCACCGCGGGCTTTGGCAGAAATGCTGGTGGATAAACGTTTCGCTGACAAAGCCACAATTAATTAGAATTCTTATCTCTGACAGGTTTGCGACTAAGCGTTAACATAAAGGTAATTACTTGGTACATTTCACGATTAGTTGATGAGGGGGTAAGGCATTTATGAGTGGTGAGGTTCTTGGATCAATTTTTAATCAAAACGGCTATTCAACGGCTCGAATGCGGGCGGTTTGGTCTGATGAGAATCTGCTGAAAACGGTTTGCCAGGTAGAAACGGCGGTTGCTTATGCCATGTCAAAGAATAAAAAGATACCACTGTCTGCTTATGAAGAGATTAAGGAAAAAGTAGTGCCGGAAAACTACGATTTGACAAAATTGCGGTTGGCTGCTGCCCGCTCCGGTCACTTTTTAGCCGGCTTTGTCAGTTACTCACAGCAGTTATTCGATGATGGCGCCGGCCAGTACCTTCATTATGGCGCTGCAAGCGAAGATGTGGAGGATACCTGCTATGTTTTGCAGCTGAAGCAGGCTGACAAAATTCTAATGGACTATTTGGTAAAATTCGGCTCAGTCCTCTACGATTTAGCAGATCGTTATAAAAAAACTATCAGCGTCGCGATCGCCCATCGTACTTACAGTTCACCATCGACACTGGGGTTTAAGCTGGGAATCATTTTAAATGAGTT
>NZ_BAKI01000113.1 GCF_000583655.1 Lentilactobacillus farraginis DSM 18382 = JCM 14108 | reverse complement strand
CCTCAATTGTCAAATCAAGTGCAACACTAAGAATCTATTCTTAGAAGTGGTCTAGTTGCTAAGCTAGTTCAGGCATTAGATCGGCTGGGCAGCGATAGTTCAATGACCGCCGTAGCCGGTTGTTTAAGGTATCTTGAGCCAGCTGAATGTCAATGAGTGAGGCCGAAGCCAAGGATCTGCCCTTCGGGAAGAACTCGCGCAAAAGGCCGTTAGTGTTCTCATTGGTTCCACGTTCCCATGGTGAATAAGGATGGGCAAAGTAGATGTCAGTTCCCTTGACTTGACTCAAGCTTGAGAACTCAGCACCATTATCAAAAGTAATGGTTTTAAAGTGCTCGGTTCCATAGTCATATAAGGTATTCTGGAGGGCTTTCAAGCAAGTGTCGGCATGATAATTGGGAAGTTTAACGATGATCTCTAAGCGACTAACACGTTCAGTCAAAGTCATTAATGCTGGCTCAGATTCAACCCGTTTGCCTTTGACCAAGTCACCTTCCCAGTGTCCAAGCTCTTGACGCGCTTGAACCATGGCGGGACGCTCTTCGATTGAATGGCCCAGATTTTTCTTATTGATTCGATGATGCTTTGCCCCGGGGCATTTAATCCGGCGACGTAGTTTAGCTGGTAGGTCTGAATTGCGGATAACTAAACGCTGGTCATCAATATACCGGTACACCGTCGGTGTTGAGGGGCAGACAAGCCTTGGGTGATCAGTCTTGAATTGGTGGACAAAAGTATCCACACTATGCATCCTGGGACGCGCTTTTAAAGCTGTCACCAAAGCATTACAGAAGGTTTGACAATGATCAAAGAGTCCACGATAACAGCTATTTAGTCGGTGCTTACGATAAATTGCTTCACCAGTTTCTGCCAGATATGACTGTTCAAAGATATGAGTACTAGCGTTAATCTGTGTCGTTGTCCCACGTTTTAATTCACGTGAAATCGTGCTGGGATTACGATGAAGGGCCTGGGCAATCCGGCGGATAGACCAATCTAAGTCCCTTAGGGATTCAATTCGACCACGTTCAGCTAAATTGAGTTGGTGATACTGATTAGATATGATATTCTTAATTCGGGTCATGAAGATACCTCTTTCTTGTTTGTGGTGAATTAAGAATAGGTCTTCATGGCCTTTTTGACTAGTCTGAATAAAGAACTGGTCTAGTAGAGCAGGTGTTGCACTTCAATTTTAAATCGAGGTAAAAAA
>NZ_BAKI01000114.1 GCF_000583655.1 Lentilactobacillus farraginis DSM 18382 = JCM 14108 | reverse complement strand
TTTTTTTGCCTGATTTAAAATTCAAGTGCAACACTAATCAACTAGACCTTTCAGACTAGACATGAAAGGCCATGAAGACCTATTCTTATTAACGTCGAAATTAATTAAGAAAGCGAGTGTCTTCATGACCCAAAACCAGAATAACATGCCTCGTCATTACCAACAACTTCAACCCAGTGAACGGGGAAAAATTGAGACCCTCAATCACCAGCACAAAACCGCGCACACCATCGCCAAAATCCTGCACCGCAGTACCAGTACGGTCACCCGTGAATTAGCTCGCGGGACAACGACTCAAATTGACGCGCAACGGCACTGCTATTATCAGGCCTACTTCGCCGAAACGGGTGAAGCCGTCTATCGTCAACACCGGGCTCACTGTCATCCACAGGGGCTGCTGAAACGCGCGGCACCGTTCTTTAAAAACCTAACGCGGGCACTCAAAGCCCGTCCCCGAATCTACAGTGTCGATACCTACGTGGCCCATTTTAAGCAAACCTATCTTGGCTTTGTGTGCCCTTCTGTGCCAACAGTCTATCGTTATATTGACCAAGGCCGACTAGCGTTACGCAATCACGATCTGCCTAAAAAATTACGTCGCCGGAGAAAACGGCCTGGCCGGGCGCATACCCGGTTAAACAAGAAGATTTTAGGGCAGTCGATTGAAAACCGTCCCGCCGTGGTTCAAGCACGAAAAGCCTTGGGCCATTGGGAAGGAGATTTAGTTAAGGCTAAACGCAACGACAATGAACCGGCCTTGATGACCCTCACAGAACGAGTGAGCCGCTTAGAAATCCTCGTCAAGTTACCTAATTATCAAGCTAAAACCTGTCGTCAGGCACTCCAAAAGACGGTGGATGATTATGGCCCGCAATACTTTAAAACGATCACCTTTGATAATGGCAGTGAATTTGCGGAACTTAGTCAAATCAAGGGCCCCACCATCTACTTTGCGCATCCATATTCACCATGGGAACGAGGTACTAATGAGAATCTGAATGGTCAGTTAAGGGAATTCTTCCCGAAAGGTAAATCGTTAGCGTCGGTGAATGTGATTGAACTACAAGCCGCCCAGGATACTTTGAATCACCGGCCACGTAAATGTTTGGGCTACCACTATGCGGCTGAACTTTTACCTGGTTTAGCAGACTAACTAGACCAATTGTTGGAATAGGTCATTAACTGTTGCACTTGATTTGACAATTCA
>NZ_BAKI01000115.1 GCF_000583655.1 Lentilactobacillus farraginis DSM 18382 = JCM 14108 | reverse complement strand
TTGATCCAGTCGTTGAACCGGTGGTGCTGCCAGTCGTTGATCCAGTCGTTGAACCGGTGGTGCTGCCAGTGGTTGAGCCAGTGGTTGATCCAGTCGTTGAACCGGTGGTGCTGCCAGTCGTTGAACCGGTAGGATGAATGTCCCATCTATGTGATTCACCGCCTGTTATATTGACGACATTAGCAACGATATTTCCATCAATATTAACTCCAGCATTAATAGTCGCGTTAGGTGCTAAAATACTTCCCATAAACCGGCCACTGCTGAAATTAAAAGTTTGCCCACCGGTACCTAAATTCCATAATACATGGTTAGGCTCCGTATGTCCTTCGCTATTTGGTAAAGCATTCGTTCCATCAATATAGTTAAATTGAACTTGTGTAGAAATATTTTGATTTCCATCGGGAATGCCTGTGACATTAATTACTATGGTTGGACCAGTCAATGAATTAGATATTCCTTTGATTGTAATTGGCTGTGGATCACTTAAATATTCAAATGGAACATTTACATAAATAATTTGTGTTCCAGTTGCCACTCCCGAAACATCAATATAGCGATTATTCATATCAGAATAATTTGAAATAACACCCTTGGACTGAGTAGTACTAGTATAACTAGTAGATGCACTTATCAATTGTTGGAATACATCACTAAAATCAATATATGTCTGCCCGGTAGTATCTTGATAGACATCTTCAGGTTTTAAATTATCCATAGTGATACCATTGATTAAGACTTTGTCATTTTCAATTGATACATTAACATCTTTGCCTAATACTACATGATTAAATGTTTTATTTCTAAAAGCGTTACTTTGAAGATGTTTGGCCAGTTGTTGAATGTAATAAATATCACCGCTAGTTAAATTGTATGAATCACCACGTGTACCAAAATCGTTAGAGCCATTTAAAATTTTAACAGCTAAATTACCATTAGTATCCGCCGATAAACTAGCTTGATTTGCAAAAATGTGGAACAAAGAAGCTAATTTTAAAACACTGTTAGTATTTAGGTCGTTAATATCAATCCCTAACTTTTTTAAATAAGCATCATCACTAATGGAAGTAGCTGGTTGAACATTGTTAGATGATAACGCTAATCTTTTAAGATTACCTTTCTTTTCTAAATGATTGCTAACAAGTGAAGATTTAATTTTTTTTGAATTATCAGTTGATGTATCATATAAACTAGTTTT
>NZ_BAKI01000116.1 GCF_000583655.1 Lentilactobacillus farraginis DSM 18382 = JCM 14108 | reverse complement strand
CTTGAATTGTCAAATTAAGTGCAACACGACATTAAAGAATATTTCATAAGGCGTTTTCCATCCGAGACATTTACGGGGACGATTATTCATTTGTTCTGCATATGCTTGTATCCGGCGGTCAGTAATTGAATCAAGGTCAGTTCCCTTTGGCAAATATTCGCGAAGCAAGCCGTTAGTATTTTCGTTAGTTCCTCGTTGCCAAGGAGAGTGAGGATCGGGAAAGTAGAAGGGCGTACCAAACTTATCAGTTAAACATTGAACTTTGGCAAACTCTTTACCCCTATCCGGGGTAATCGTTAACGATCTACCAGGCCATAGCTTCATTAAGTCGCTCAAAGTATCCGTGACTGCTTCTGAAGTTCTTTTAGCAGCTTTACCAATAAGCAGGTAACGAGATTTTCGATCAACCAATGTAACGACACAAGCCTTTCCGCTTTTGCCTAACACGGTATCACCTTCCCAGTGACCAATTTCTACACGGTTGTCAGCTTCTCGCGGACGATCATGAATCTTGTTGGGGATTGGAATCTTGCCTCGCTTTTCTTGATAAGCTTTATTGTGGCGAGACTTGCCGTGATGCCTTAGATGGCGCACGGCACTAGAGCTGCCAGATTTAAACAAATTATCAAATAAGCCATTGAAAATCCCACGGTAAATAGTCGTGGTACTGATCTGCACCGGATACTTTTCGACTGCCAAGCGATTCGATATTTCCTCCGGAGACCAAAGGTCTTCGCAGAAGTGTTCTCTCACCACTTCAAACACCTGAGGATTACTCAAAAGAGAGACTCTGCCACAGTTGCCTTTGCGCTGTTTGTACTTCTCCTGAGCCTTCGAAGGTGAATAGGATTTACCAGTAGAATTACGGCTTAATTCTCGAGAAATGGTTGAGTAACTTTTCTTGATATGGCTGGCAATCTCACGAAGTGAGTTTCCATGATTCCTCATTAAAAAGATAGTTTCCCGTTCATCTATGGTAATATGCTTGTAGTGATCCATGGCTAAATTCCTTTCATGATTGTTTTCGCAAACATCATTTTACAGAAATTTGGCCATGGGCCATTCTTTATTTAATTAGTGTTGCACTTAAAGTGTAAATTCAAG
>NZ_BAKI01000117.1 GCF_000583655.1 Lentilactobacillus farraginis DSM 18382 = JCM 14108 | reverse complement strand
CGCGTTGTGCTAGTTGTGTCACATTTGTAACAATTGAATTAGTTTTTTGAGCTTTAAGCAACCAAAAGCCCCGCATATGCGGTAACTTCTTAGGTGACAAAACCAGAAAGAAGGAACTGTTATGCGAGGCCTCCTCAAAGTTATCGTAAAAACCAATCCAATTCAAGCTAAATTTCAACATTTTATCGAAATTATTGAACCAATTTATGAAACCATTAATCCGGCTATTCGTTTTCGGCCAAATTACCGCCAACTGAAAGCCGATGATGTCATTATCCTGGCCTGCATGTTAATGCGGATCGAAGAACGGGACGGGTCCGAAACCTACTTTCATCAAAAATTGGTTAGCTGGGGGATTACGGTCCCTGAACGCTCCCGGTATAACCGGCGTTGTCGAGATCTAGCATTAATTATGAAGTTCATGCGGGTCACTTTATTGAAACAGTGGGTCCCACCCGTTACCTATGAAATCATCGATAGTGCGCCGATTACTTTGGCCTCTGCTCGTCGAAGTAATCAGGCCAAGGTTTTAAACGGCTTCGCCAACAAAGGCTATAATGCCACTAAACAGACCTATTATTATGGTTTTAAGTTACATGCCGTGATGGCCAATCAAGCTACTTTCTGGCCTGGGAACTGACGCCGGCGGCCCTTGATGATCGAAAAGCCGCGGAAGAACTCTTATTAACCGCGCCCGCGCGACGGGTCTTAGCCGATGGCGGCTATTTAAGCCAACCATTAAAAGATCGGTTGGCCACCACCTTTGGCATTCATCTTTGGACGCCGTTGCGCAAGAATATGGCTGCCCAGACAACGGTCGATACCGGATTTTTGAAAAATCAACGTCGGCATATTGAAACCAATTTTAATAATTTAGATACAGTGGGCCACTTTGAACACCCGGGAATTCGAACCATGTCCGGTTTGGAAAGCCGCTTAGAAGCGCTGTTACTGTGGCACACGATTCGAGTTCATGAACAACTCGCCGCTGGCAAAAGCGGGTTAAAACTTGGCCATTACTAACCAATATTTCATAACTAGCACAACGCGTT
>NZ_BAKI01000118.1 GCF_000583655.1 Lentilactobacillus farraginis DSM 18382 = JCM 14108 | reverse complement strand
CTCTTTTACTATACCTTAAATAAGATTAGAAACCATCAAGATTAATGAAATATAAATCTTGATGGTTTCTAATCTATCAACACATGGTAAATATTTAGTTTAGTTTTAGGATATCAGTTTTTGAGATCAGACGTAGAAAATGAATAAATCTTTATTGTGGATATCTAAAAATCTTTGGAAAATGATAAAGTAAAAAATATAGATAAATAGCTGCCCCTACACAATTTGACTTTGTGGTTAATCCTTATACTTTAGTAATTGCTGCATTGATTTATAAATATAAGTTTGACGCTGATCATAAAGTAGTCCTAAAGGATTAGAATCGACTTTTATTTGAGCTTTGAGATTGTTATATTGATTCTCGTAAGCTTCGGCATTCCCATTGGCTTGCTGAAGAGCGGTTTGATAATCTGATGAAGTAGGATCATCATTCTCTAAAGCATTAACAAAAGGTTCCATGGTTTGTACTTGTTGTCTTAATGGCTTTACTTGATTTTTAATAGCCTTTATTTGGTTAGTAATCTGTTTTATCTTAGCATCATAATTGATTTTTTTAACAATAATTTTAAGATTGATTTTTTTAGATGTATAACCCTTTTTGGTGGCCAAAAGGTGATATTTGTTTTTAAAATTAAGCGGTTTGGTAACTTTCATTGAAAATTTACCGCTGCTTTTTTTCTTAGCAATAGTTTTTCGACCTTCATAAAGTGTTACCTTTGTTCCCTTAGTCGTCTTACCAGTAATAGTTTTAGCTTGATCATTAATAGGGTTAATTTTAACGGTTAATTTGTGTGAAGAAGCATTCGCTGACGATAAAAACATAAATGGTAATGATAAGCCTAAAATGAGATTAATTTTTTTCACAATAAATTCCTCCTATATA
>NZ_BAKI01000119.1 GCF_000583655.1 Lentilactobacillus farraginis DSM 18382 = JCM 14108 | reverse complement strand
AAAAAGTAGGTATATAAAGCGTCATATACTTTGCGCTTTTCTGGATCTGGCTCATGTAATGACTTATCAAGTAAATCTTTTAAATCAGTTTCTTTGGCAATTTCAAAAAAGTCATTAATTGTGATTGTATCTTTCATGTTCATCACACTTCCCGGTTATTAATTTATTTAATCTGATAAGCCATTAGTCCTCATCTGGATCATTGAGCCAATCAGCGACTTCTTTAGCGTCTTTGAACTCTGTTACTGGTGTCTCTTTGGTAGCCTTTAAAAGGCTTAAATTAGCTCTTTCGGCTTCGCTCAGGGCTGGTTTAAACGGTAATGCTGCGTCAGCTACGATCCGCTTATAAAACATATTGATCGCGGTAGTTGGGTTTAGACCTAACTGGCTTAAAACGGCTTCGGTATTATCTGCCAATTCTTTGTCAATCTGGACTTGTACGCGTTTCTTTTCCTTAACTGCCATGATTTTCTCGCCCCCCTTTATTACTACTCACATTATACTAATCTTTGAGTACCATCTCAATTAGCCTGCTTCTTTAAAAGTTGTGAATTTAAGTTTGCTGTCCTTTCCGCAATGGCACTTATACAACGCTCCTAAAGTGCCCGTAAGCGCATTTTAAAACTCGTTTAATATAATTATGCTCTATCTGTTTAAAACAGCTTAAATGGCCTTATATAGCTTTTTAGTTTTAAGCACGCTCATCGTTAGGGTGTTTGGCCGCATATTCTCTAGCCGCTTGTTTATTCCACCAAGCGCCAATTCAGCCACTCAAGGTGTCTATTTTTGCTTCTAAGCGATTTTAAAGCGATTTTAATATAATTATGCATGTAACACTTAAAACGGCTTAAATGAGCTTATACGGCGTTTAATTCCAAGAAC
>NZ_BAKI01000120.1 GCF_000583655.1 Lentilactobacillus farraginis DSM 18382 = JCM 14108 | reverse complement strand
AAGAAGCTGTTTAGTATCTTTGATTTTGACCCAATAATTTGATAAACTACTGTCAAAAAAGTTGGTGATCATATGCAACATTTTAGTCATCATTACCAAAGCGATATTTCTCGGCAACAATTCGATTTGATCCGTCAGGATCTGGAAGCTTCAAGAAAACGAACTCATCCAAAACACATTGATCCTTATGATATCTTCTGTGCCATGCTCTATGTCCTTAAAAATGGTTGTACTTGGCGTGATTTGCCGGCTGATTTTCCAAAGTGGTCCACTGTTTACTACTATTGGATGAATTGGTCGAAAGCCCCCACCCCTGATAAACCAGCTTTATTAACTCAGGTTTTAAAAAAATTGTCGCTGATCGACGATTAAGGCAAGGGCGATCAGCCCGAACTTCGTTCGTCATTTTAGATGCCCAAAGTATCAAGAACACCGCTACCGCTGAAAATAAGGGTTACGATGGTGGTAAGAAGATCTCGGGAATTAAACGGCATTTAGCCGTCGACATCAATGGCTTCCCGCAAGCGATCCATATTACCCGGGCTAACATCACTGATCGTGACGGGGCGATTGCACTCGTTACCCTTAATTTAGAGCAGTTTAAATTGGTTCGAACCATGATGGTTGATAGTGGTTATACCGGCCAAAATTTTGCTAATGAGATTAGCAGTTTAACGTCAGCCAAGGTAATCGTCGTTAAAAGAAATGAGTTACACCAATTTTCGGTTATCCCCCAACGGTGGCTCATTGAACGTTCATTTAGTTGGTTGGGAAATTATCACCGTTTATGGCGTAACTGTGAGCGTAAGCTCAACACTAGTCTCATGATGGTTTCGTTAGCTTTTATCAGGCTACTTCTTAAAAGATACTAAACAGCTTCT
>NZ_BAKI01000121.1 GCF_000583655.1 Lentilactobacillus farraginis DSM 18382 = JCM 14108 | reverse complement strand
AGGGTCTGTCTGGAAACAAAATAATCGTGTATAATCTTGATAAAAAACAAATTGAGGTTTTCGCCGATGACAATTCCGAAACGTTATGAAATTACTGATGAGCAATGGGCCCGGATTGAGGACCGTTTTCCGCCCTATAAAGCCGGACGCCCACCTAAAATACCTAATCGCCAAGTTTTTAATGCGGTTCTCTGGTTGTTAAAAAGTGGCGCCACCTGGCGTGATATTCCTGAACGATACGGTTCATGGAAAACCATCTATAGTCGTTATCGTAGTTGGGTTGATGCCGGCTTGTTTGAACGGATCTTTAAGGATTTGATCGATGAACCGGATATGGAAAATATCAGCCTCGATTCAACTAGCATTCGAGCTCATCAAAAGGCCACGGGCGCTAAAAAAACGCCCGCTGTGACGTTGAGAATCAAGCCATCGGTCTAAGCCGTGGTGGTCGAACCACTAAAATTCATGCGGTGGTGGATGGCCTTGGAAATCCATTATGTTTTATCCTTACCGGCGGCCAAGTTCATGATAGTCGGGCAGCTGAACCATTACTGCGACAATTAGCTTTAGCCGGCGTTAATCTGATTGCCGATAAAGCTTATGGGACTAAGGAACTGCGCCAGTATATTGAAGCTGAAGGCGGTCAATATACGATTCCACCTAAAAGTAATGCCCAAGACAAGTGGGATTGTGATTATTATGTCTATTGTGAACGCCATTTGATCGAGAATTACTTTAATCAATTGAAGAATTACCGGCGGATTGCGACGCGATATGATAAACTAGCGCATGTTTTTCTACAAACCATTTACATTGCTTCAATTTTGATTTGGCTTAAATAGTTTCCAGACAGACCCT
>NZ_BAKI01000122.1 GCF_000583655.1 Lentilactobacillus farraginis DSM 18382 = JCM 14108 | reverse complement strand
GGCGATAGGGTTAGGCGTAGCTGACGAGCTAGCGGAAGTTTGTTGCAAGTCGCTCGCTTTGAACCACTTACCGTTCAACTTAGCAGCGGCGGATTGCGCAGCGGCAGAAGCTGAAGCGGAAGAAGCAGCTGATGAGCTGGCGCTTGAACTTGCTGATGAGTTAGCAGAGCTTGCAGAAGCTGAGCTAGCTGGGGCAGCAGAAACTTGGTACCAAGTTTCGCCTTCACGTGAAGTGGTAACAGCTTTAGTAACTGTGAATGAAGCACCAGAGTATGGTGTAGTATCAGTCATAACCTTGCCATCAACGGTAGCGCGACCAACTTTGTATTGTGACCATGCTGGGGCGTTGTAAGCTAAGCTGCTGGTACCAGGTGTCTTAATGGTAAAGGTAGCAGATGAAGCGGGAGCTGATGAAGCAGCGCTCGTGGTAGCATATGAAGTTAAGCCGCCAGCGAATGAAGCAGTGCTCTTACCACCGTAGATCCAGCCACGGTAAGTCTTATCGAATGATACGACCTTGTAGTAAACTGAGCCACGGTTAGTCGTAGCAACACGGTATGCGCGCCAGTTCTTTTGACCTTGTTTGCTGTCTTTAACACCATTCAAAGTAGTTTTAGTAGCAACGACGCGAGCACCCTTTAAAGTACCAGCTTTGGTATAAAGAGCGTTAGTGCCATTAACGTTAACGTTACGAGTAGTAGCGTCAGTGGTTAAGGCTTTGTTAGATGTAACCTTAGCATAAGACTTTGCGGAAGCCGTTTGTG
>NZ_BAKI01000123.1 GCF_000583655.1 Lentilactobacillus farraginis DSM 18382 = JCM 14108 | reverse complement strand
AAAGGCTTTGATGATATTCGAAAAATGTTTTTTCAGGCTAAACTGAATTTGTCTTGTTGCAATACCGTAAACGTAAAAAATACCAATTGAAAATAACATTACGATTCCAGTAAATAGAAAAATAATTTGCCAGTTAAAAATTCTGCTGACCAATAACCCAATTGGAATTCCTAAAACAGTTGATAGACTAAAGAAACTCATCATCCAACTGATCATCATTTCCCTTTTATGCGCTTTAAAATTATCTGCACAATATGCCCATAAACCAGGCCCTAGAACTGCCGCACTTAAACCAGTTAGAAAACGCAACATCAAAAATAACCAGCCGAATGAACAAAACGCCAATGCAATACTACATATCCCAAAAGTAAATCCAGAAATACCAATGGCTTTTTTTCTACCTAAAATATCAGAAATTGGAGCTAAAACGATGGCAAACAGCCATAAGCTCCAGAATAAAGGGTAATGCCAAATGAAACATATTGAGGCGTTGCAGACATGGTTTTAGCTATTTGACTCAATAATGGGGCAATAATAAGATTGTCAGTTCCTAAAATAAAAATGGAGGTTAAAAAGGCGAAGATTAGAAAAACATTCCGAATCACTTTGAATCACCCTCCTCTTTACCATCTTGTAAATTAAGCAAATTCTTTCGACATTTCTTTATCTCGTTTACTCCATAATCAATGTTCTTAATTTCTAACATTAATTTCACACTCCAAATGTTTA
>NZ_BAKI01000124.1 GCF_000583655.1 Lentilactobacillus farraginis DSM 18382 = JCM 14108 | reverse complement strand
ACCCATTTGCCAACAGCGGTGATGCTATTGATATTTCTGATGATGATCTCCCTTTTGATTGAAGGTGTTTGTTTTGACTGAATGGAAAGATATTCCCGGTTATGAAAATATTTATCAAGCAAGCACCGATGGTCAAATTAGGACTGCACCCGGGAAAATAACCCAGAATGCAAAATTTAAGCAAAGGCATTGGAAAATACGGGTTCTTAAACAAAAAGTTGATAAGGATGGTTATAGGAGAGTCTCTCTTTGGAAAAACGCTAAGGAAAAAGACCGGCTAGTCCATCGGCTGGTTGCAGAGACTTTCATTCCTAAAATTGGCGGGAAGAATTTAATTAACCATATAGATGGGAATCCCAGCAATAATGATGTTTCAAATCTTGAATGGTGCAATTATTCAGAAAACTTGATCCATGCTTATAAGCATCATTTGAACTGTGAAAATAGCGAAGTGGTTTTGGTTAACAAAAATACTTTTAAAGCAAAATATTTTTATAGTTTGTCGTCTGCTAGCGAGTTTCTTGGGAAAAATCATGGCTTTTTAAGTGAAAAGTTAAAACGTAAAGTAAACGAGATTGATGAATATCTTGTATTTGTGAGGAGATGAATTGATTGAAATATCCAGCAGGGGCTCCAACTCAATCAGTAAATCAAAAATCAACGCATCGGTTGAAGAAAAAAA
>NZ_BAKI01000125.1 GCF_000583655.1 Lentilactobacillus farraginis DSM 18382 = JCM 14108 | reverse complement strand
TGAGGTATACCCCCAAAGTTAAAGTAAAAAACTTTAACTCTGGAGGTATTTTTTATGACTAAGATTTCAAAGGCCGTTAAATTGCGTGCCTGATTGACTACTTTGATGGTCAGGGCAGTCTGAAGACCATTGCTAATAAATATCAGATCTCACTAACTGTCTTTCACATGCTGGTGGCCGCTTATCGGACGCATGGGGCGAAAGTTTTGTTTGAGCCGCCTCAAGTAACGTCAAAATTTAGAATTCAAGTTGCCAGCTGGGCGATTAGTCATCATGCCTCATATACTCAAGTGGCTGCTGAGTTTGGCTATGTCGGCAGCTCACAAATTTATCAGTGGAAAGAAATTTATCGCAATCAAGGGCCAAATGGGTTATTGTGTATATCAAAAGGACGGAAACCCAAAATGACTCATAACCAAAAGAAACCAGCTAAGAAATCATCAAAAGCCAAAAAGCTAACGCCAGAACAGAATCGATTGAAACAATTAGAGGCTGAAAACTTAGAATTACGAATCAAAAACGAAGCGTTAAAATTATTGGCCTCGATGAAGCAACCCACCAAGAAATCGCCCAAGTAATCTGCCTACTCGAGGCCCAATTCAAATTAGCGGACCTGTTACGGGTTC
>NZ_BAKI01000126.1 GCF_000583655.1 Lentilactobacillus farraginis DSM 18382 = JCM 14108 | reverse complement strand
CCGCTCAAGAAAGAGTACCCCTTTTTAAAGTTAAGTGATGCCACCAGCTTATTGGTGGTTAACCATAATCTGGCGCTGGCTTATCAGAATTTATTCCAACATCGAGGTGGCCATCCGCGGTTTAAGTCCCGCCGTAGCGCTAAGCAAGCCTACACTGGGCAATCAATCTGCACTGTGGAAGCTAAGCGGCGGTTGAAATTACCGAAAATCGGCAGTATTCGGACCAGCAAGACGGGCCGCTTGGCCAATGGCAAAATTAAGCGCTACACGATTAGCCACGAATCTACCGGCCGTTACTATATTTCACTTCAAGTAGAAACTGAAGTTCATGACCTGCCCAAAACCAATCAGCAGGTCGGTTTAGACTTGGGCGTGGCTGATTTAGCGATTGATTCCAATGGGGTGAAGTATGGCACGTTCAATGCGCAGTGGCTGAAAAAGCAAGCCCAACGGTGGCAGGCCAAGTTCAGCCGACGCAAGCACCAAGCCACCGTTGCGATGCGTCAATGGAATCACCATCATAAATTGCTTAAGATGGAACTTAATGATTATCAAAATTGGCAACGGGCCAAAATGACCAAAGCCCGTTATCAGGTTAAAATTGCCAA
>NZ_BAKI01000127.1 GCF_000583655.1 Lentilactobacillus farraginis DSM 18382 = JCM 14108 | reverse complement strand
ATGATTGACGGCCACCAATTTGATAGCAAGGCCGAAGGCGCATACTACCGGCACTTGAAAAATTTGAAACTGGATTTTAAAATCATGAGAAGTTTGAAATTTTGCCGAGCTTTGATTTGCAAAATCCTAATAAACACATTCGTGGATGTGCTTATACACCAGATTTTAGCATCTATGAAAATGGCAACTTGGTCAGTGTTGTAGATGTTAAAGGCGGCCGGATCACTAAAACCAGAGCATCGGTATTGCGGATGAAATACTTCATGTACAAATATCAAGTGCCGGTAATCATCGCCATGTATGACGCTAAAACGGGCGTCTTTGATGAACAATAAGGATGTGAGCGAATGATTGAAGTCGAGATCGTTTGGCAAAGCGTTTCATCTGTTGTAATTCATGATCAACAGTATTATTTCATCATGAAAGATGACAGTCGGATTGTTTTAAATAATTATGCCGGTCGGAAAATGCTTGATTATTACTTGAAATGGCAGGAAAGAGGATATTGACATGGAAACGCGACTAACTAAAAATCAAGAAATTGCTTTGGCGTACTTTACGAAAGCGTTAGAAGATCATCATTTCAACTCC
>NZ_BAKI01000128.1 GCF_000583655.1 Lentilactobacillus farraginis DSM 18382 = JCM 14108 | reverse complement strand
TATCCATCAGCATCGTATTGGTGGATTGAAGTTTGCCGGCGGTCTGTTTACGAACCTTACGCGCGACCATCTCGACTATCACAAGACGTTTGAGAATTATCGCGATGCGAAGAAAAAGTTCTTCGACAATCTCCCCAAGGATGCTTTCGCCATAACAAATGCCGACGACAAGAACGGATGGTGATGGTCCAGAATACCAAGGCAGTCGTAAAGACCTATTCCGTACAGCGGATGGCCGACTTCCGTGCGAAGATTTTGGAGTGTCATTTCGAGGGAATGTATCTCGAAATCGACGGCAGGGAGGTCGGAGTGCAGTTTATCGGCAAGTTTAATGTCAGCAATCTGCTCGCCGTTTATGGTACAGCGGTGATGTTGGGCAAGAAGTCCGAGGACATCCTTGTGGCTCTCAGCACCCTTAAAAGTGTCAACGGCAGACTTGAACCCATCCATTCTCCCGAAGGCTTCACGGCCATTGTAGACTACGCCCACACCCCTGACGCACTGGAAAACGTACTCGGTGCCATTCACGACGTGCTGGAGGGAAAGGGCG
>NZ_BAKI01000129.1 GCF_000583655.1 Lentilactobacillus farraginis DSM 18382 = JCM 14108 | reverse complement strand
AGATCAAACTAAGATTCAATATTTAAGGAAAAACTCTGTGGGTGATATAGTTTCACATTTTATTACCTCTGACGGTCATGTTGCTGATCCAGAGCTAGATAAGCGTACAGTTGCAATTCCTTTAGAAAAGCTAAGAGAGAAGAAATATTCTATTTTAATTGCAGGTGGTGAGGCTAAGCTTTTGGCGATTCACGCTGCTTTGAGTGGCCGGTATGCTAATGTTTTGATTGTTGATCAACTGGTTGCTAGAGAACTACTTAAGTTATAATCTTTAGATTACATTAGTTGCAAAAAGTCGTGAACAACCTAAGAGGTCGTGAAAGGCAAGCAATAGATCGGTACTTTCTAATATCATGTGATTTGCCAGTCATCTTTTTCTTAATTTATAGGGATTTATTTGCTGAATTTTTATTAATTTACATTAGATTGAAAAGGACAATAATTCAAAAGGCTCTGTAACAATTGAAAACGTTTTTTGATCTATTGCTTGATTGTGTACGGGCTTTTGCGCTAGTAAGACGATTGACACTACATTAATC